>NZ_WCIM01000023.1:0-263764 GCF_009025585.1 Enterobacter sp. 198
CAGTATGGATTTTTTATTGATTCCAGCCGCTGCACCGGGTGCAAAACCTGCGAGCTCGCCTGCAAGGATTACAAAGATTTAACCCCGGACGTCAGCTTCCGCCGTATTTACGAATACGCAGGCGGTGACTGGCAGGAAGACAACGGTGTCTGGCATCAGAACGTGTTTGCCTACTACCTGTCGATTGCCTGCAACCACTGCGAAGACCCGGCCTGCACCAAGGTCTGCCCGAGCGGGGCGATGCACAAGCGTGACGACGGGTTTGTGGTGGTGGATGAAGATGTCTGCATCGGCTGTCGCTACTGCCACATGGCCTGTCCGTACGGTGCCCCGCAGTACAACGCCGCCAAAGGGCATATGACCAAGTGCGACGGCTGCCACACTCGTGTGGCAGACGGCAAAAAGCCGATCTGCGTGGAGTCCTGTCCGCTGCGTGCGCTGGACTTCGGTCCTATCGACGAGCTGCGTAAAAAACATGGTCAGCTGGCGGCCGTCGCGCCGCTGCCGTCCGCGCACTTCACGAAGCCGAGCATCGTGATTAAACCTAACGCCAACAGCCGCCCGACAGGGGACACCACCGGCTACCTGGCAAACCCGAAAGAGGTGTGAGATGGGAAGTGGATGGCATGAATGGCCGCTGGTGATCTTCACCGTCTTCGGACAGTGCGTCGCCGGGGCATTGATCGTTATGGGGCTCGTCTGGCTTACTGAAAAAGACGACGCGGTGAAAACACGCCTTGTCCGCAGTATGTTCTTTCTGTGGCTGGTAATGGGCATCGGATTTTTGGCGTCCGTGCTGCACCTTGGCTCCCCGCTCCGGGCCTTTAACTCGCTCAACCGCGTGGGTGCTTCGGCGCTCAGTAACGAAATTGCCGCGGGATCCGTTTTCTTTGCCGTTGGCGGTTTCTGGTGGCTGGTATCCGTTATCGGTAAAATGCCCCCGGCACTGGGTAAAATCTGGCTGGTCGTTAGCCAGATCCTGGGCGTTGTCTTTGTCTGGGCGATGACCCGGGTTTATCAAATTGATACCGTACCGACCTGGTACACGGGTTACACCACGCTGGCCTTTTTCCTGACGCTGGTATTGGGAGGGCCGCTGTTTGCAGCCCTGTTGCTGCGCGTGGCAAACACGACATATAAAAGCACATTCGCGGCCTCAGTCAGCGTACTGGCACTCCTGGCCTGTGTGGCGGTCATCGTGCTGCAGAGCAATGACCTGGCGACAATCCACAGTTCCGTTCAACAGGCGAGTGCCCTGCTGCCTGACTATGGCGCACTGCAAATCTGGCGTATCGTACTGCTTGCCGCCGGACTCGGCTGCTGGTTGTGCCCGCTGATGCGTCGGCAGGAGCCTAAAGCCCTCGCTCTTTTTGCAGGCGTGATACTGGTCGTCGTGGGTGAACTGATTGGCCGTGGTCTTTTCTATGGTCTGCACATGACCGCAGGTATGGCGATTGCGGGTTAACACAGTCGCGCGGGCTACTCCGCGCGAGCAAGGAAGGTAGTCATGAAAGAAGTCTCACAGCGTGATTCGTTCGCGTTCAGCGCCCGGGTACTGGGCGCGCTGTTTTATTTTGCTCCGGATAGCGAGGAGACTGCGCCGCTGGTGCAGGCGCTCACCGCAGGCGACTGGATTCAGGACTGGCCGCTGGCGCCGGAAACGCTGCAGCCCGTTGCAGATGCGTTCAAAACGCCATCCGATGAAGCGTTAAAAGATGCCTGGCAACGTCTGTTTATTGGCCCTTACGCACTGCCGTCACCGCCATGGGGTTCCGTCTGGCTGGATCGGGAATCCGTGCTCTTCGGCGACTCCACCCTCGCGCTGCGCCAGTGGATGCGTGAAAACAACATTGCCTTCGAGATGAAGCAGAACGAACCGGAAGATCACATCGGTACCCTGCTGTTACTGGCCGCGTGGCTGGCAGAAAATGGCCGCGACGCTGAACGCGACCAGCTTCTGGCGTGGCACCTGCTGCCGTGGAGTACCCGCTTCCTGTCCGTGTTTGTTGAAAACGCCGGGCACCCGTTCTACACCGCACTGGGCAAACTCGCACAGCTGACGCTCGCGGACTGGCAGGAGACGTTAATTATTCCGGTCGCGGAAAAAACGCTGTACCGCTAACGCCAGCACCTGGCTTGCTCACTGTTTCCGGGCAAGCCAGGCTCTCCAGCCACCAAATTCCGTGATATCCCGTGCCCCCGCCAGGCCATACGCCTCGCAGATAAACCCGGTCAACCACCGTCCATCCTGCAGCTCGATTTTTCCCAGCCCCAGAGGTGCGGGGATCCCGGCGAGAAACGACCCCACTTCGCTGTGCGGTAGTTCCCAGACTTCGACCGCAATCCCGGCCCCCTGGTCTGCCACCCGAACCATTCCGGGACGTTTACCGTCCGCCAGCGCATACAGACGGTAATAAGGTGCGCTGGTGGTCGCGTCTACAAGGCGTGCTCCGCGCTCACGTAACTGAACATTGAGCGCCAGACCGTCCATATGCGCACCGCAGACCACTATCCGCAGGCGGTCATGGGTTGCGGTGCAGGTCGGCGCGTCGTCCAGCATGGCGCGGTTGCCCGGTAACGCTAATTTTGTGTGACGTTGTAACGCATCAGCCAGACTGAGCAGATACTGATCGGTAAACGCGCGGCCAAACAGCGTGACGCCGGATGGCAGCCCATTGTTCATTTCACCGACCGGGACCGCTACGGCGGCATAGTCGAGCAGGTTCATAAAGTTGGTATAGATGCCCAGCGCCGAGTTGCTTTTAACCGGTTCATCGGCCAGCTCAGCCAGACTCACCGGGCGGGGATACGTCGGGATTAATACGCACTCCAGGTCGGCCATCATGGCATCGCACTCGGCTTTATACCGCTGGAGTTTGTACTGCGCGTCAAACGCCGCCACCGCAGTGGCTGCAGGCGCGTTTTGCAGGACATCACGGATAACCGGCAACACCGCGTCGGGCTGGCGTTCAATCAGCGCACCCGCGAGGTGATAACGCTCGGCGACCCACGGGCCGTCATAGAGCAGTTTCGCGGCCGCCAGAAACGGTGCAAAGTCGAGAGTCACGGGCACGCCCCCCAGCGCGATAAGCCTCGTCTTTGCGCGGTGATACAGCGCCTCGCTTTCTGCACAGCCGAGAAACTCCAGCGTCTCCGGCACGCCAAAGCGAAAGCCCGCAGCAGGGACACCAAAAGCCTGCGGGCCGTTCCACGTCGGGTTGGACCGGCTGTATTCGTCACGCGGATCCTGTCGCGCCGTGAGTGCCAGCAGCTGGCTGGCCTCTGCTGCCGTCGCGGTGAAAAACGTGACGCAGTCCAGCGTGCGGCAGGCAGGCACAACCCCTGCCGTGGAGATGAGACCTTTGGTTGCCTTGAGGCCGACCAGATTATTCAGCGAGGCCGGTACGCGCCCGCTACCGGCCGTGTCCGTTCCCAGCGCGAAGCTCGCCAGCCCCAGGGCGACCGCCAGCGACGACCCCGCGCTGGAGCCACCGGACGGGTAATCCGGATGAACGCTGTTACGACATGGGCCATACGGCGAGCGCGTACCGTTTAAGCCGGTTGCGAACTGATCGAGGTTAGTTTTCCCCAGAGGAATCGCCCCCAGCGCAATCAACTGCGAAACTATCGTTGCATCCTGCTCTGCCCGATACGCAAATGCCGGACAGGCGGCGGTGGTGTCGATACCCGCCAGATCGATATTGTCTTTGATGGCAAAGGGCACGCCGAACAGCGGCAGCGTGTCCGGCGCTACGCCCTCCAGCGCGGCAAGGTACGGCTCCAGCTCTTCAGGGGTGAGCAGATAAATAAAAGCGTTAAATGACGGGTTCAGCGCCAGCGCGCGCTCGCGTAATGCCGTTATCACCTCACGCGGGGCGATCTGGCCTTCACGGTATGCCTCTGCCAGCACAGAGAGACGTAAATCATAAAGAGGTTTCATGCTGTTTTCTCCAGAACGACCACGCACTGGCCCGCCCGCACCGACGACCCCGGCTGGACACGGACCTGACTGACCACGCCGTCCTGAGTGGCAACTAACGGGATTTCCATTTTCATCGACTCCAGCACCACCAGCACATCGCCTTCGCGCACGGTGTTGCCGACCTCAACGTTCACCTGCCACAGGTTGCCGGCAACCGGGCTTTCAACACCGGATTCTCCCGACCGTAACGGCACGTCGTCACCGTCATCCGTCGTTTCGTCGCTGCTGTCAAAATGCGCCTGCCCACCCGCTATCCAGCGCTCACGCTCGGCGTTAAACGCCGCCTGCTGATGCGCACGGAATGCCTCAATCTCAGGTGCTTCGTCAGCCAGAAACTGCTGATACTCCGCCAGTTTCAGCGTGGTGTGTTCAATACGCAGCGGATAACGCCCCAGCGGGAAATCCCGGCGGATGGTTTGCAACTCCCCGGCTGAGACCGGATAAAAGCGAATTTGATCGAAGAAACGCAGCAGCCAGGGCTTGCCGCCGAAATCCTCTACCGTGCGATAGCGATTCCACATCTGCAGGGTTCGCCCCACAAACTGATACCCGCCCGGCCCTTCCATACCGTAGATGCAGAGGTATGCCCCGCCAATGCCCACCGAGTTCTCCGCCGTCCAGGTGCGCGCCGGATTGTATTTGGTGGTCACCAGACGGTGTCGCGGGTCGAGCGGCGTGGCCACCGGCGCGCCGAGGTAGACATCCCCCAGCCCCATCACCAGATAACGGGCGTCGAACACCGTTTTATACACTTCATCAATGTTAGCCAGATCGTTTATGCGACGGATAAACTCCAGGTTACTCGGGCACCACGGCGCATCGCGGCGCACGGTGGTCATGTATTTGTCGATGGCTTTCTGACATGCCGGATCGTCCCAGGAGAGCGGCAGCCAGACGATGCGCGACGGCACGTCCAGCGAGTCCTGGTCACAAACGCCCTGCCACAGCCCGGCGATCACCTCCAGCAGGCTATCCAGGCGCAGCGTTTCCGGCTGATAATGAATTTGCAGGGAGCGGATCCCCGGCGTGAGATCGATAACGCCTTTCAGCGCCCGGTCCTCCAGCGCCTGCATCAGCGCGTGGCCGCGAAAACGCAGCACCAGATCCAGCTCAGGCTCGCCAATCTCTAGCAGCAGATGGGTATCACCCGACACTCTCGCCACCAGACGTTTATCGGCCGTCCCCTGCGTCAGCACAATCGGTGAGTCCAGCCCGGCAGGTTGCCACGTGACAGGTTGCGGGGTCAGGCTGGCGATTTGGCGCTCCTGCGCCTGCGCCAGCCGTCGCGCGGTGGCAATATCCACCGGCACAAAGCGAACGTAATCTCCCGCCTTCAGTTGTCCTACCGCGTGCAGATCGGCCTCGATGATGGTGACCGGACAGACAAACCCGCCCAGGCTTGGGCCATCCGGGCCGAGGATCACCGGCATATCGCCGGTAAAATCCACCGCGCCGATGGCATACGGATTGTCATGAATGTTCGACGGATGCAGGCCCGCCTCGCCGCCGCTGTCGCGAACCCATTCCGGTTTCGGGCCAATCAGGCGTACCCCCGTCCGGCTGGAGTTGAAATGCACTTCCCATTCGGTGGCGAAAAACGTCGCAATGTAATCCGGCGTGAAATACTCCGGCGCACCGTGCGGGCCGTAAATCACCCGCAGTTCGCGCACCGCGTCCAGCCTCGTGTGCAGCGCCTGCGGTAGCGGCGCGTCCGCAACCGGCTCGGTTAACGGCGCCAGGTGCAAAATGTCACCTGTGCGGAGCGCCCGTCCGGCGTGCCCCCCGAACTGCCCCAGCGTGAAGGTGCTTTTACTGCCCAGATATTCCGGCACGTTAAACCCGCCGCGCAGGCAAAGATAGCTGCGCACGCCCGCACCGCGGATCTCTCCCATACGCAGCGTCATGCCCGCACGGACGCGAAAAACGTGATTATTGGCCAGCGGTTCACCGTCCAGCGTGAGCGCAATTTCAGCGCCCGTCACCACCAGCTGCGCATCGCCGTTGAATTTCAGCGTCGGGCCGCTGAGGGTGATCTCAAGCGCGGCGGCATCGTCTTTATTGCCCAGCAGACGGTTACCCAGACGCAGCGCCAGGCTGTCCATTGGCCCGGATGGCGGAACGCCAACCGCCCAGTAGCCTGTGCGTCCCGGGTAATCCTGTACCGTGGTCTGCGTACCGGCGCTGAGCACCTCCAGCGTGGACGCCTGGTACATCAGGTGCTCAAGACAGCGGGTCCAGGGCTCACCTGCGGCAAACGGTGCGAAGGTCATGATCTGCTGCAGATAGCTGCGGTTGGTTTCAACGCCATAAAGACGGGTCTCCCCCAGCGCGGAATGCAGCACGCGGATGGCGGCTTCGCGTGTCGGCTGCCAGGCGATCATTTTGGCTAACATGGGGTCAAAAAACGGCGGGACTTCGCATCCGGCCTCAACCCAGCTGTCGATGCGCAGCGTAACGCGGTCATCGGGCGGGAAAGCCACGTCGGTGAGCAGTCCCGGTGAAGGCTGGAACTGACGGCCCGGATTCTCGGCATAGATCCTGGCCTGAATGGCATGCCCCTTCGGTTTCAGGGTGTCACGCAGTGTCGTCAATGGCGGCAACGTTCCGGCGGCAAGTTCGATCATCCAGCGTACCAGATCCACGCCCCACACCTGTTCGGTCACGCCGTGCTCCACCTGCAAACGGGTATTCACCTCAAGGAAGTAAAAGCGGGCGGCGTCGCTGTCATAGACGAATTCAACGGTGCCCGCGCTGCGGTAGTTGACCGCTTTACCGAGCGTTATCGCCGCCTCGCACAGTGCCTGCGCCATGCCCGCCGGCAGGTTTGGCGCGGGCGTCTCCTCCAGCACTTTCTGGTTACGCCGCTGCACAGAGCAGTCGCGCACGCCGAGGGCAATCACCTCACCCTTGCCGTCGCCAAACAGCTGTACTTCCAGATGACGCGCCCGCTCGATGTACTTTTCGATAAACACACCCGCGTCGCTGAAGTTATTTTTCCCCAGACGCACTACCGCATCGAACGCGTCACGCAGCGCTTCTGCGTCATAGCAGACGCGCATACCGATACCGCCGCCTCCCGCCGTGCTTTTCAGCATCACCGGATATCCCACTTCGGCGGCAGCGTTGACGGCCTGGTTAACATCGGCCAGCAGGTCGGTGCCCTCCAGCATCGGAACCCCGTGCGTTTTCGCCAGCGCGCGAGCGGTATGCTTTAGCCCAAACAGACGCAGCTGTTCCGGCGTGGGGCCCACAAAGGCAATCCCCGCGGCGTCACACGCTTCGGCGAACGCGGCGTTTTCCGAGAGAAAACCGTACCCCGGATGAATGGCCTGTGCGCCGCTGGCTTTCGCGGCGGCGATGATCTTCGTGCTATCCAGATAGGTATTCGCCGCCGGGCCATCGCCCAGACTCAGCGCTTCATTGGCCTCGCGAATATGCAGGCTGCTGATATCCGCCTCGGAATAGACTGCCACGCCACGGATTTTCATGGTGCGCAGGGTGCGTAAAATGCGGCAGGCTATCGCCCCGCGGTTCGCAATCAGGAGTGTCGTCAACATAGGTCAGACTCAATCGTGGCGGGTCGTCCCGCCGAAAATCGGCTCACCCATGGTCGTCCATGGGGAAAAAGCGGTTACGGCAGAATGCGTCCGGCACGAACTTCAAACAGGCGGTACAGCGCCTGGCGCAGTCGCTGCCAGCGGGTGGGCGTCAGTTCCATACCAGCACCTCAGCAGGCGTTGGGTTCCAGCCGTTGCAGGGGTTATTCAGCTGTGGACAGTTGGAGATCAAGACAATGACGTTGCACTCGGCGCGCAGGTCGACGTATTTCCCCGGCGCGGAGATGCCATCTTCAAACGTCAGCCCACCCTCTGGCGTCACCGGCACGTTCATAAAGAAATTGATGTTGGCCGTGATGTCGCGTTTTTGCAGACGGCCATCGTGCAGACAGGCGCAGAGGAAGTTATCGCGACAGCTGTGCATATGGCGTTTATCGAGGGCGTATCGCACGGTGTTGCTCTCCTGGGCGCAGGCCCCGCCGAGGGTATCGTGACGCCCGCAGGTATCGTCGATAATGGTCAGCAGGGGGTTACCGAGGCTGGAGTACAGGACGCTGCCACGCGTGAGATAGGCGTTGTTCTGACGGCGCAATGTGCGCTGCGCATCGTAACGTTCACGCGGGTTATCGGCATTGTAGAACAGCGTGTCGACCGCCTGGTTACCTTCCAGGTCGAGCAGGCGCAACGTCTGCCCTTGTTTCACCTCGAACAGGTACGGTTCACCTGCCGGGATCACGTGGCGAAATACCGCGTCTTGCACATGCTTTTCAGAGATCATGGTCATTTTACTGCTCCTTACAGGGCGAAAAGCCGGGTATTGGTCATGGCGCGTTCGTTTTCCGGGCGCGTCAGAAGCGCGTTAACGGCCCCCTCTTCATCCTCAGCTTGTCGCCAGCTCAGCGCGACCGGTCGTGGGGCATATTCCCGGGACGGATCCATCGGATGCTGCAGCGCGGTCATCACCACAAGCGTGTCCATGGGCGCGTACAGATCCACGTAACTGCCCGGCTGCGAATAGCCACCGTGGAAGGTGAACTGACCGCAGTCATCGACGGTGACTTTGCTGAAGAAGTTGACCACCATCAGCAGATCTTCGAGGTTGAGATCCCACTTCCCCATCTCCACCAGCAGGTTGTCCGTTCCGTTTCGGTAAAACCCGTTGCGCAGTTCCTGATAGCGCCCCTGGCCATATTTTTCTGTCGCCTCGGCGGCGTTCAGTACGCCGCCAAACGGGTCATGCCAGCCGCAGGTATCTGCGGTGATGCCTGCCAGCACGCGTCCCATGTCGGAGTAAAAGCAGTGTCCGGCGGTCAGACGCGCGGTGTGCTGGCCTTTCAGGGTGTCGGGCAGGTTAAGACGTTCACTTTTCTCGTGCGGATTCAGCATCAGCAGGCTGACGTTTGCTCCACCTTCAATGTCGGTCATACGCAGGATCTGCCCGCGCTTAAGCACAAACGAGAGGTGACCGCCGCCGGGCAGGATCTCTTCGCGTAACATAGTCATGGTATTCACGGTGTTAACCCCTTAATGCATAAACGTTATCGGGAGCCGTTCCACTCAGCGCGGAGAGCCGCGTCTCGTTGAGCGGAATGTCGTAGGTAATACGGGCGCCAAAGGCGTTGGGCGCCTGCGGGTCGAGGCGCACTTTGTCGAACACCAGTAAGCGGGTGCCGAGGTTAAAGCCTTCCGAAAGATCGTGGGTGACCATAAAGACGGTCATGCGGGTCTCCCCCCACAGTTGAAGCAACAAGGCGTGCATATCTTTACGAATACCCGGGTCCAGGGCGCCAAACGGCTCATCCAGCAGCAACACGCGCGGCTGCATGATGAAGGCCTGCGCAATGGCTAAACGTTGCTGCATACCGCCAGAAAGCTGGGCCGGGTATTTGTGCATCGCATGCCCGAGACCGACTTTTTCCAGCATCCCGGTGGCTCGCTCACGCGCCGCGCGTTTCTTTGCCCCAAACAGTCGCCCGAACAGCGTCGCTTGCGGCAGTTCCAGACCTATGGTGACGTTATCCAGCACGCTGAGATGCGGGAAAACGGAGTAGCGCTGAAACACCACGCCCCGGCTGCTGTCCGGCTCGGCGCGCAGCGGTTTACCGTCGAGCGTAATGGACCCTCGGCTGGGCGCTTCCTGACCGAGCAGCAGGCGCAAAAACGTGGATTTTCCGCAGCCAGAGGCCCCCACCATTGAGCAGAACTCGCCCTCTTTCACCTGCAGATTGAGGCGTTCCAGCACCACGTGGTCGCCGTACTCCTGCCAGATATTGTTGATGGTGATAAAGCTCATGCCTTCCCTCCTTCCGCCCAGGGAAACCAGGTTTTATGTAACTGGCGCAGGGCCAGATCCATCAGCCAGGCCAGCAGCGTGATCCACAGGACGTACGGAATGATCACATCCATCGCCATATAGCGGCGCACGAGGAAAATGCGATAGCCCAGCCCGGCGGTTGAGGAGATGGCCTCTGCCGAAATGAGAAATAACCATGCCGACCCCAGCAGCAGACGCAGCGAGGTCAGCAGCCGCGATAGCAGCTGCGGAAGTACCACGCGCAACACCAGCGTCCAGCTGTTGGCACCCAGCGTCTGGGCTTTGATCAGAATCTCCGGGGGGATTTCGCACGCGCGATGCTCCAGATCGCGCGCCAGCATCGGCGTGATGCCGATGACAATCAGCATCACTTTCGACAGTTCATCCAGCCCGAAAACGATAAATAGCACCGGCAGGATCGCCAGCGGCGGGATCATCGACAGCACCGTCATCAGCGGCGAGAGCGACGCGCGCCACAGCGGGAAAACACCGGCGGTGACGCCAACACAGAGGCCGATGATCGAGGCGATGACCAGCCCCGTCAGCAGACGGGCAAGGCTCACCAGCGTGTCCACCCAGAACAGATAGTCACCGCTGCGTTTATCCGGGGTAAACGCCATGCGTGATAGCGCGTCCAGCATCTGCTGCAGGCCAGGCAGCAGCTTGTCCTGCGGGTTAGCCTCCAGCCTGACCGCGGAACCGAAAAAGTATGCGGCCAGCAGCAGGACGAAAGGCAGCATCACGAGCATCAGCCGCATGCCGGGCGTGGGATGGCGATTAATTTGTCGCATGGAAGTTCCGTCCGTTATCACAGCGTGCCGGCAGCGGCCATTTTCACGAAGCTGTCGTCAAAGCGCAGCTTCACGTTGCTGGCATCGCCCTGGATGACATTGCCCGGGAAGCGCATGCCGATGAAATCCGCGCTTTGCGCCCCATCGCCCAGCAGCCCTTTATCGAACGAAAACGTGGCCACGCGCTGCATGGTTTTCGCCAGTTCCGGCGACGTTAAAAAGGCAATATTGTCCTGCGGGGTATAGAACAGGTGGGTTGTTTTCAGCTGCGCCTGATAACCGGCCAGATCGGTACCGGAGGCGGCGGCCATTGCGTTGAGCACGGTGGCATCCTGCGCTTTCATCAGCCCCATCATCTCGTACCATGCGCCGGTCAATGCTTTGCCAAGCGCCGGGTTGTCTTTCAGGGTTTCGCTGTTGACCACCATCATGTCGATAAGCTCACCCGGTACCTGAGAGGAGCTGAACACTTCAGTCGTTTTTGGTGTGCCTTTGATGACCGACAGCTGCGGGTTCCAGGCTACCGCCGCCTGCACATTTGCCGTGCCAAAGGCAGAGACGATGTCCGCGTCAGACGTGTTTACCACGGTGACGTCTTTTTCGGCCAGGCCGGCTTTTTCCAGGCCGCGCACCAGCAGATAGTGGGAAACAGAGAGCTCAGGCAGGTAGACTTTCATCCCTTTCAGGTCGTTGAGCGTTTTGCCCTCGCCCTTCATCACCACGCCGTCGTTGCCTTCTGAATAGCTGCCAAGGATCAGCGCCGTGGTATCAACGCCGCCCGCGGCCGGTATGGTCAGCGCATCCATATTGGTCATGGTGCAGCCGTCAAACTGGCCCGCAGTGTACTGGTTGATGGATTCGATATAGTCGTTGAGCTGAACAACGTTGATTTTGATGCCGTATTTATCGGCCCATTTATCGATGATTTTGCTACTGCTGAGGGTGCCCCAGGGCATCCAGCCGGCGTAGATGGTCCAGCAGACGTTGAACTCTTTCTTCACCGCAGCAAAGGTGGGGAGACTGACCAGCATCGCCAGGGAGAGTACCAGGGTGCGGAATAATGGCGTTTTCTTCATGCTTGACCTCTGAGTGGCACAAAATTAGGGGGCAGCGCGACACCTTCAGGTGCTGCTGTCTCCCGGGCTTTTGTCCCGCCGTGTAACCTCTCAGAGGTCGCCAGCTCTTGGACCAGCCATTCACCGCAGTGAACCGGAACCCTAGCCAGCTATTTTTCAAATTGTGGTGTGCTGCCCTTCAGTGTTAAGCGTTGCAAGGGATATGCCAGAATTTTTTATGTTAATTATTAATCTGTTAAGTCTGCCTGTGCATTCTGTTTCACCGTTTTGGTGAGACAAGGCGAGTTGAGTGCACCGTGCTGGTGCTCTTTGGGATGACGCGTGGTGCTGACGGCGTTGCCCACAGAACGTGTCTGCGACAGCAGGAAAGGCTCAAAATGATGTGCTGGTTTTTGCCAGGTCTTTCATCATCGTCGTCGTCAGGCTGAGCTGCTCGCTTCCCATTTTACGTGACAATTCCTCTCTCGCGGACTGCCATACGGGGATCACGGATGTCAGAAGCGCCCACCCCTGCGAGGTCAGGCTAAGTTGTTTTCCACGGCGCCCGCGCCCCCCCGTTGATTCAATAACCCCACGGGACTCCATAATCCGTATGTTTCGGCTCAGTGTGGTTGCATCCACCCCGGCCTTTGATGCAAGCCCTGCCACCGTTTCATTTACGCCACCGCCGATCCCCACCAGCAGGCTGAACTGTTCTGCCGTCAATTCATAAGGTCTGAAGCAGGCGTTGTAATAACGCGTAATAGCCCGTGCGGTTGCACGTGCCTGATACGCCGGACAGGTTTCGGGGATGGTTTTTAGTAACGCCAGATCAACAGTGTTCATAATTTACGCTCGACAGATACGGTGAGATAAAATAGTGTATATACACTATTAATGCTATTCAAGGTATCATGATGCCCGCATTTATCCATATCAATTTACGTGTTATCGACCCTGCACGGCAGGCCAATCTTGCCCCTCGCTTCAGACTGGCACTTGAAGAGGCCGGCGGCAAAATTCTGCATTTTGGTCCTGTTGTTGAAGTCCTTGAAGGCGATGAAGAACCGCTACCCTTTGCTGGCATTTTTGAGTTCCCTTCACTGCAGCAGGCGCTGGCGTTTTACCATTCGGAAAAATATGCCCCGATTAAAGCTGAACGCCAGCTGGCACAGCAGGCAAAAATGTTCGTTGTCACCACTGACTAAGCGTTTCGTTTCCTTGCCTGCGGTATCGTTTCCAGATTTCTCCACCCGTTCGCCAGAACCGGTGTAGAGTTTTTAAACACTGCATCTCTAAAAGGACACCGGCATCATGTTAAGCATCCTGGGCAAGACAACCTCGATCAACGTACGTAAAGTGCTCTGGACCTGCGAAGAAGCGGGTATCGAGTATCACCAGGAAGACTACGGCAGCGGTTTTGCCTCCACGCAAACCGCTGCCTTCCGCGCTCTGAATCCCAACGCCATGGTTCCCGTGCTGCTCGATGACGAGTTCGTCCTCTGGGAATCTAACGCAATCTGCCGTTATCTGGCACGTAAAGCCGGCCGTGAGGATCTCCTGCCAACGGAACCGCAGGCCTGCGCCAACGTCGAACGCTGGATGGACTGGCAGGCAAGCGAATTCAACAATGCCTGGCGGTATGTCTTTCCGGCACTGGGACGCAATAACCCGGACTATAACGACCCGGAGCGTATTGCCGCCGGAATTAAAGCGTGGAACTACTGCATCGCTATTCTGGAGGAGCAGTTGCAACGCACTGCAGCCTATACGGCGGGCGAGGTGTTTACCCTTGCAGACGTGGTACTTGGTCTTTCGGTGAACCGCTGGAAAATGACGCCATTTGATAAGCCTGATGTGCCGGCAATTAACGCCTGGTTCGAACGACTTAATCAGCGACCGGCATTTTTACGTCACGGGAATAACGGTATGGTGTAAGTTTTCAGCCCACACACATTCAGCAAGGATATTTTATTTAATTACAAAACCCTGAATGCCGTTATCAGGAATAATAATTAAGCAATATCCTGGACAGCCCCTTGCACCGCTTTGCTAGCCTGAATAGTCAGGCAAAGCTCAACCCGGAGGTATTCTTGCTGATTAAACTCAAAAAAGAACGAACGCATCAGGAGGATCGCCTGCTCGCACTCTGGCTGGCGACCTCTGCAGGCTTGCTCAACGCCATCGCCCTCGGGGCATTTGGCTTTTTTCCCTCCCATATGACCGGCAATACCTCCCAATTATCCAGCGAAGTTTCCTCTACCGATCTGAATGATATTTTGTTCTTTGGCACCATTATTCTGTCTTTTGTTGCCGGCGCAATCATGGCCCGTATCATCGTGTTATGGGGGATTATCCATAATATCAGGCTGGTTTTTTGCCAGATACTGTTGGTCGAGGGATTATTACTGACCGGCGTTTCCTGTTACGAGATGTATTTCCATGCCCTCACGACTAACCGTGAAATTATTATCTTTCTTTGTGGTCTGATGGGGATTCATAATTCAACATCGACCCAGCTTTCTGGCGGCCGGGTAAGATCAACCCATATTACCGGCACGCTGACGGACGCGGGAATATCCCTGGCCTCGGTCCTGGTGGCGATGCTCCGCCGGGATTATTCCAAAGATACGGCAGCGCAAAAAAGTCAGCTTAAAACCCACTTAACCACCATTTTCTCGTTTATTACCGGCGGTATCGCCGGGCTGCTCCTGTTCAGGTGGATTGGGTTTAACGCCATGCTGGCGCTTGGGGTAATGCTCGTCGTTGTCGCCGCCTTTTCCATCATCAGCACCTCAGTGCGCGTTCGCCGAGTGCGCGCCGCCTTCAGCCGATAATGAGGGTCGCAGGCGTGAGGAGACGCTCACGCCATGTGACACTGTCACATTTTAAATTACGCTTTAGGACAATTCTGTCTGCCCCACAGCCAGCCCTTGCTCCATAAGGCTTAACCTAAGGTTGTCACTAATTTCATAGGGTTACTGATTTTCCCCCTTCGCTGGAACCCATCCCAAACGCTTGCTATAGGTCAACTACCCCTGCCGAAACATGGCATAACAACAGGCAACCCGTGGTTGCTATAACGCATGCGCACAGGGAGACACATCGCAATGCACCCATTACTCAAACGTTCGCTGCTTTTTGTCGGCACCATTATTGTGGTCGTTGCCCTCCTCACCTGGGGAATTGGGCTGGATACAATTAAGGCGCGTCAGGTTGACCTGATTTACCTCGGGCAACAGCATTTAATCCTGGTATTCTCATCCATGTTCTTTGCCCTGCTGATGGGTATTCCCAGCGGCATTTTGTTGAGCCGCCCGTCAGCACGCGGTGTCGCTGAATACGTGATGCAGATCTTTAACGTCGGTAATACCCTGCCGCCGCTGGCCGTTCTGGCGCTGGCAATGGTGGTGATTGGTATCGGTGATACGCCTGCGATTATCGCCCTGTTCCTCGCCTCGCTGCTGCCGATAGTGCGAAACACCTATGCCGGACTGTGCTCGGTTCCGGCGTCGTTACTGGAAGCGGCTAATGGCATTGGGATGACGAAATGGCAGCGTCTGCGCCAGGTCGAACTTCCCAACGCCTGGCCGGTAATGCTCTCCGGGATCCGCATTGCCACCGCCATCAACGTGGGTACCGCCCCGCTGGCCTTCCTGATTGGTGCCAGCAGCTACGGCGAACTGATTTTTCCCGGTATCTACCTCAACGACTTCCCGACGCTGATCCTCGGCGCGGCGGCCACCGCCCTGTTTGCTCTGATCCTCGACACCCTGCTGGCTGCGCTGGGTCGCGTGATGAGTCCACATCTCGCTCGATAACAATAACAAGGAGCTTTTATGAGACTGATATCCAGCCTGACGGCGCTGTGTGCCGCGGCACTGTTCACCAGCCAGGCGATAGCGGCCCCGCTGATCCTGGCGACCAAGAGCTTTACCGAGCAGCACATTCTCTCGGCCATGACCGTCCAGTATCTGCAAAAGAAGGGGTTTCAGGTCCAGCCACAGACCAATATTGCTACGGTCATTTCCCGCAACGCGATGATCAACAAACAGATTGATATGACCTGGGAGTACACCGGCACGTCGTTAATCATTTTTAACCACATCAACAAGCGCATGTCGCCACAGGAGTCTTACGAGACGGTGAAACGCCTGGACGCGAAGCACGGTCTGGTATGGCTCAACCCCGCCGATATGAACAATACCTACGCCTTCGCCATGCAGCGTAAACGCGCCGAAGCGGAACACATCAACACCATGTCTGAAATGGTCGCAAAGATTGAGCAGATCCGTAAAACCGATCCGGATAAAAACTGGCTGCTGGGTCTGGACCTCGAATTTGCCGGGCGCAGCGACGGGATGAAACCGCTGCAGGCGGCATACAACATGGAACTGGATCGCCCGCAGATCCGCCAGATGGACCCGGGCCTGGTCTATAACGCGGTGCGGGACGGTTTCGTCGATGCCGGGCTTATCTATACCACCGACGGGCGGGTAAAAGGCTTCGACCTGAAGGTGCTGGAAGATGATAAAGGCTTCTTCCCGAGCTATGCGGTCACTCCCGTGGTGCGTAAAGACACCCTTGACGCCAATCCGGGTCTGAAAGAGGCGCTGAATACTCTCTCCGCCCAGCTCAATAACGACGTTATCACCGAACTGAATAAGAAGGTGGATATCGACCATCAGTCACCGCAGCAGGTCGCCCGTGATTTCCTGCGTAGCAAACAGTTGCTGTAGGAGGCGCTATGGAGACGATTCACTACATTCTGGATAACTGGGACTATCTGCTAACCCTGACGCTGCAACACCTGTGGCTGGTGGCGCTGGCGGTTGGGCTAGCCATACTCATCGGCGTCCCTCTGGGGATTTTGATTGTCCGCCACAAATGGCTGGCGACGCCGGTGCTGGGGATTGCCACCATCGTGCTGACGATACCGTCCATTGCGCTGTTTGGCCTGATGATCCCGCTCTTTTCGTTGATCGGTCAGGGCATTGGCGCCCTGCCCGCTATCACGGCGGTGTTTCTCTACTCGTTGCTGCCAATTGTGCGTAACACCCATACCGCGCTGGACAGCCTGCCGCCGGGCCTGCGTGAAGCCGGACGCGGTATCGGGATGACCTTCTGGCAGCGTTTGCGCTGGGTTGAAATCCCGATGGCACTGCCGGTGATTTTTGGCGGTATCCGCACCGCCGTCGTGATGAACATCGGCGTGATGGCCATTGCCGCAGTGATTGGCGCTGGCGGCCTTGGCCTGCTGCTGCTTAACGGCATCGGCGGCAGCGATATTCGTATGTTAATTGCGGGTGCGCTGATGATCTGTCTTTTAGCGATTGTGCTCGACTGGCTGCTGCATCGTCTGCAGGTCGTTCTGACTCCAAAGGGGATACGATAATGATAAAACTGGAAAACCTCACCAAACAATTTTCACAGAAACACGGCCAGAGCGTTAAGGCCGTCGACAACGTCAACCTCAACGTGCCTGAAGGGGAAATGTGCGTCCTGCTCGGCCCGTCAGGCTGTGGGAAAACCACCACCCTGAAGATGATTAACCGTCTGATCGCGCCAAGCAGCGGCACGATCCTGATTAACGGCGAAGACACCAGCGGGATGGATACCGTGACCCTGCGCCGCAATATTGGCTACGTTATTCAGCAGATTGGTCTGTTCCCGAACATGACCATTGAGGAAAACATCACCGTGGTGCCGCGCATGCTGGGCTGGGATAAAGCCCGGTGCAAAACCCGCGCTGAAGAGCTGATGGATATGGTGGCCATGGACCCGCATAAATTTCTCAACCGCTATCCGCGTGAAATGTCCGGCGGTCAGCAGCAGCGTATCGGCGTGATCCGCGCCCTGGCGGCGGATCCTCCGGTACTGCTGATGGATGAACCGTTCGGTGCGGTGGACCCGATAAACCGCGAGGTGATCCAGAACCAGTTCCTGGAGATGCAGCGCAAACTGAAAAAGACCGTGATGCTGGTCAGCCATGACATCGACGAGGCCCTGAAGCTTGGGGATCGTATCGCCGTCTTCCGCCAGGGGCGTATTGTCCAGTGCGCCAGCCCGGACGAACTGCTGGCAAAACCGGCGAACGAGTTCGTCGGCTCGTTTGTCGGCCAGGACCGTACGCTCAAGCGTCTGCTGCTGGTATCGGCAGGCGATGTCACCGACCAGCAACCGACCCTCACCGTGCGGGGCTCTACCCTGCTTTCTGACGCCTTTGCGATCATGGATGACAACGATATTCGCGCCATTACCGTCGTGGACGATCGGGGTAAACCGCTGGGCTTTGTGAAGCGTCGGGAAGCGCGTAATGCCAGCGGCACCTGTGCCGATATCCTGCATCCGTTCCGTATGACCGGCAAAGCGGAGGATAACCTGCGCGTGGTGCTCTCCCGGCTGTATGAGAGCAACACCAGCTGGATGCCGATTGTCGACGAAGAGGGTCGCTATAACGGCGAGATCTCACAGGATTATATTGCCGAGTATCTCAGCTCCGGCCGTACGCGCCGGGCGCTGAATATTCACAGCGAGAGTTAAGCGAAAACACTCCGCCGGGCGGGCCAGACGTATGGCGCTGACCTGCCCGGCGACACGCTCCCCCACAGCGCATTTGCTCAGGCCGACACGGTTCATCGCACGCATACCTTTTGCTAACCCCGCGATTTCCCCTCACAATATTGTATCTCCCACGTTTAATTGCGGCCCATGCAACGTCTTCACGCTTATCCCGACATCCGCGCGATGTTTCGCAGACTGCTGATTGCCACCCTTACCGGCATACTGGCCGCGCTGGCCGTCGCGGTGTTCCGCCACAGCATGTATCTGCTGGAGTGGCTGTTTCTCAGTAACAACAGCGGCAGTCTGGTGAATGCCGCGGCGGCGTTATCCCCGTGGCGTCGCGCGCTAACGCCCGCGCTAGGAGGGCTGGCGGCGGGGTTATTGTTGTGGGGATGGCAGCGGCTTACGGCGCAACGTCCTCATGCGTCGACAGATTATATGGAAGCGCTGGAGACGGGTGACGGCCAGTTTGATTATGGCTCGAGCCTCGTAAAATCCCTTGCGTCACTGCTGGTTGTCTCCAGCGGGAGCGCCATCGGCCGCGAAGGTGCCATGATCCTGCTTGCGGCACTGGCCGCCTCCTTTTTCGCCCAACGCTTTACGCCGAAATCCGAATGGAAATTATGGATTGCCTGCGGAGCCGCGGCCGGGATGGCCAGCGCCTATCACGCGCCCCTGGCCGGCAGCCTGTTTATTGCCGAAATTCTGTTTGGCACGCTGATGCTGGCCTCGCTCGGGCCGGTGGTGATTGCGGCGGTGGTAGCCCTGCTTACCACGCGACTCTTAGCGCCCGGTGCCGGTACGCTCTATGACGTCCATCTGAGTGGCCTACTCAGTGCGGCAGATTATGGCCTGCTTGTCGCGACAGGCCTGCTGGCGGGCCTGTGCGGACCGCTGCTGATGTGGCTAATGGCGTTCAGCCATTCGTTATTTCTGCGTCTCAGGCTTTCGCCGCCCTGGCAACTGGCGCTCGGCGGAGCGATCGTCGGGCTGCTGTCGCTCCTGACGCCTGACGTGTGGGGGAATGGCTACAGCGTGGTTCAGGCTTTTCTGTTCGCCCCACCGCTGCTGTCCGTGATAGCAGGTGTATTTATCTGTAAATTACTGGCGGTACTGGCAAGCAGTGGTTCTGGCGCGCCGGGCGGGGTTTTCACACCGACGTTGTTTGTCGGCTTGGCCACAGGAATGCTGTTTGCACAACTCTTCGGGCTGTGGTTTCCGGGATCTGAAACGGTGATTTTGCTGGGGCTGGCAGGCATGGCGACGTTACTCGCCGCGACGACCCATGCGCCCATTATGTCTGCGTTGATGGTCTGTGAAATGACCGGGCAGTATTTTTTGCTGCCCGGTTTGCTGATTGCCTGCGTGATCGCGTCCGTCTTCTCGCGGACGTTACGCCACGACTCGATCTACGGACAACATGCGACCGAGGGAAGAGAGATCGATGTACTGCGCTAATTCACGCTGTTCGGCACGTGGCAGATAAGGCAGCTCACCCACCAACGGTCCCGGCAGTTTTTTGCTGAGCACGTCGATGATTTCCGCGTAGTGCGCCAGGCCCGGGTTGATACGGTTTGCGACCCAGCCAATCAACGGCAATCCGTCATTGGCAATCGCCTGCGCCGTCAGAAGCGCATGGTTGATGCACCCTTCCTGAATACCGACCACCATGATCACCGGCAGTTGCTCCTGCACCACCCACTCAGAAAGCGGGCGCAGATCGTTCATCAGGCTGCGCCATCCGCCGGTACCTTCCACCACGACATGGTCGGCCATCTCGCTCAGGTTCGCCAGACCGTCGGACAACAGGGTGTAATTAATCAGACCGCTGTGCGCCACGCTGCTTTCATCTTCGCTTAAGGCAATGGGATTGATCGCGTGATATGGCAGTTCCAGTGACGAGACGCTTTGTAACACCAGGGCGTCTTTATTCCGCAATCCTTCGGGCGTCTCTTTACTGCCTTTTGCGACCGGTTTGTACCCTGCAACGCGTTTACCGCTTGCTGCCAGAGCCTGTAGCAACGCGCGGGATACAACGGTCTTGCCGACAGAGGTATCTGTACCCGTAACAAAGAAACGCTTAAGCATGACTCATTCCACCTCTTGGGTATGCTTCGAAAATATAAACCAGAGAAATAATTCAGTGGGGGAAGTCTACGGGATGCGTGCGCTACCCAGCTTGAGATAGCGCAATTTTTCGTACATCTGCGGAAAAGAGTTAACCCTGTAACAGGCGGATCAGCAGCGAGCCGTTATACATGGCGTCCTTGACCAGGGCTGCACCAGCCATGGTGCCCTGATTGGAAAACTGGGTGCTTTCCACGGCAATATTTTTGCTGTAGGCCGGGAGCGCCTGTTGATGAATACAGGCCGAGATAGCCGGGAAGAGAATTTCCGCCGCCTGACTCAGCGGTGAGCCAATCAGGATTTTTTGCGGGTTGAAGAGATTCACCATAATGGCCAGAATGCGGCCAACGTTATTCCCCACTCCGGTAATAATATCCTTTGCCAGCAGATCCCCCTGACGCGCTGCGGCGCAGAGTGAATCGACGGTCAACGGTTGTCCGTGCAGCGAAGAGCTCATGGACTGGCTGAGCCTGACCTGCGCCAGCTCCAGCACGCTTTCCACGCTGGCGATGGTTTCCAGACAGCCATGGTTGCCGCAGTAACAGCGCTTGCCGTAGGGATCGACCTGCGTGTGGCCAATTTCGACCAGGCTACTGCTTCCGGCATGCAGAAGGCGTCCGTCGGTGATGACGCCCGCCCCGACGTTATGGTCAATCACCACCTGAATCACGTCCCTTGCGCCGCGGGATGCGCCAAACAGCGCCTCCGCCATCGTCCAGGCGCTGATGTCATGCTGAATATAGACCGGCACGCCGGTGTGATTTTTCAGCACCTCGCCCAGCGGCATCTCTTTAACATCGTCGTAGAACGGCATGCGGTGCACGATTCCATTTTCGGTATCAATAATACCCGGCATGGTGATCGCAATGGCCGTTAAGCGTTCAAGGCGTTGCTGATGGCGAATAAAGAAGTGATCGATATGGGTGACAATGGCATCGAGGAGCGATTGTTCAGCCTTGAGCGGCAGCTCCAGCCGGTCTTCTACCACCAGCTTGCTGCTTAGATCGCGCAGGGCAAGGAAGATCTCTCCCCGGCTAATGCGCAGTGACAGGTAGTGCCACGCCTCAGTCTCCACCACCAGGCCGACCGCCGGACGGCCGCGGCTGCCCGGCTCCTGAATTTCCGTCTCCTGGACCAGGTGGGCTTCCAGCATTTCACGAACAATCTTGGTAATACTGGCAGGTGCCAGTTGTGCCAGGCGCGAAAGATCGATACGCGAAACCGGGCCAAGCTGATCAATCAGGCGATAAACCGCGCCAGCGTTGGTCTGCTTAATCTGATCAATGTGCCCTGGCTGACTATCAGCAACCACCTCGTACTCCCTTATTTTCGAGCATCGAAATAAACTGTGGGCTATGGTGAAGCACTTCAATGGCCGTCGTCAAATATTTACTTAGCCATGTGATTTACTGCACATTTTTACCCACTTTTCCCTCTAAATATTGTCCTGCAGAGGCGCTTAACAGCTGTGCTTTAAACCGCTGCGCTGCATGGCTCTGCTCATGATGTTTCGACCATACCAGCCACATTTCCGAAACAGCATCGTCTTCGGCGATAGCAACCCAGCGCATTTCACGCAATTGTACCCGTTTAAACGAGGCCGGAAGAATAGAGACACCCAGCCCCGCCGCGACCAGTCCAATAATGGTCATTGCTTCCCCGACTTCCTGCGTAATGATCGGGGCAAGATCGTAGCGTCGTAACAGGCCCAGAATATCGTCGTACAGACCGGTACCTACCTGCGGGTCGAAAAAAACAAACGGCTCTTTTGCCAGCTCTGCCAGCGTGACCGCCGAACGCGAGGCGAGCGGATGATCGTGCGGGATCATTGCCATCAACGGTTCGCGCAGAATAACCTGCCACGCCAGCGTATCCGGGAGTTGGGTGTTACGCATCAGACCTAAATCAAGAGAACCTTCATTCAGCGGAGCGATTTGCTCGCGGGTATTAATTTCGCGCGTCTGAATATGCACATCCGGAAAATGCCGGCGAAACGACGACAGGGTCTGCGAAACAGCGCTGATAAACGGTGCAGACGAGGTAAACCCAATCCGCAACTCTCCGGTTTCCCCGAGATAAAGCCGCTCTGCCCGGGCTGCCGCCTCATCCACCATACTGAGAATTTGTCGGCTGTCGGCCAGAAATTGCTTCCCGGCCGCCGTCAGGCTCACGCTGCGGTTGGTCCGTGCCAGAAGGCGCGCCCCGACCTGTTGCTCAAGGATCTGGATCTGCTGGCTTAGCGGGGGTTGTGAGATATTCAGTCTTGCCGCCGCGCGGCCAAAATGAAGCTCTTCAGCGACGGCGACAAAGTAGCGCAGATGACGCAGTTCGATATTCATATTTTTAAAGTATCATTTGAGATTATTAATATATTAGACAGAATATTTACATTTTCCTACTCTGATCGTGTGGTCATACCCGTCACCCGAAACCACGGGGATGTTTAAGCAAGGACATTGTGTGAGTCGTACATCTACCATTGATATCGATCCGGCCAGAGATATTGATGATTTACCCGCAGCATCGCAGCCGGTTCAGTTCATTAAACGTGGTACCCCCCAGTTTATGCGCGTCACGCTGGCGCTTTTCTCAGCGGGTCTGGCAACCTTCGCCCTGCTCTATTGCGTTCAGCCGATCCTGCCCGTTCTTTCCCATGAATTTGGCGTATCGCCTGCCAGCAGCAGTATTTCGCTCTCCATCTCTACCGGCATGCTGGCGATTGGTCTGCTTTTCACCGGGCCACTTTCCGACGCCATTGGCCGTAAACAGGTGATGGTTACCGCCCTGATGCTGGCTTCGATTTGTACGTTACTCTCCACGATGATGACCAGCTGGCACGGTATCCTGGTGATGCGTGCGTTAATTGGGTTATCCCTGAGCGGCGTGGCGGCGGTCGGGATGACCTATCTCAGCGAAGAGATCCACCCGAGCTTTGTCGCCTTCTCTATGGGGCTGTATATCAGCGGGAACTCGATTGGCGGAATGAGTGGACGTCTGCTGAGCGGGGTGTTTACGGACTTCTTTAACTGGCGTATTGCGCTGGCGGTGATCGGCTGCTTTGCCCTTGCGTCTGCGCTGATGTTCTGGAGAATCCTTCCGGAATCACGTCATTTTCGTTCCACCTCCCTGCGCCCGAAAACGCTGTTCATCAACTTCCGTCTGCACTGGCGTGACAAAGGGTTGCCGCTGCTGTTCCTGACCGGCTTTCTGCTGATGGGCTCATTCGTTACGTTGTTTAACTATATCGGCTATCGCCTGATGCTCTCCCCGTGGCACCTGAGTCAGGCGGTGGTGGGTCTGCTCTCTGTGGCGTATCTCACCGGCACGTGGAGTTCACCTAAAGCCGGAGCGATGACGGCCCGCTTTGGACGCGGTCCGGTTATGCTGGTCTCTACCGCCGTCATGCTGCTCGGCCTGTTGATGACCCTTTTCGCCTCCCTGTGGCTTATCTTCGCCGGGATGCTGCTTTTCTCTGCCGGTTTCTTCGCCGCTCACTCGGTGGCCAGCAGCTGGATTGGGCCACGCGCTCGCCGGGCCAAAGGCCAGGCGTCGTCTTTGTATCTGTTCAGCTATTACCTCGGTTCCAGCTTTGCGGGGACGCTGGGTGGGGTGTTCTGGCATAACTATGGCTGGAACGGCGTGGGCGGTTTTATTGCGCTGATGCTCTGCGGGGCGCTGTTGGTAGGGACCCGTTTACACCAGCGGCTGCACTGATTCAGGGTTTGAAATCGAGCGTGTAGTTTTCCCCGATACGCGCATCAGGTACCACTGGGAGCACATGATCGTCACTGGCAGACTGTAAGGCCGCAATGGCGGCCTTACACAGCTCAGGATCGCTGCCTTTTACCACCTGAATGTGGGTCACATAGGTCGCGCCTTTGGGCTGGTGAATCTTCAACGAGCAGAGCTTCCCTTCATACTGCTCTGTGGTCGTCATCCTTTGTTTCACTGTTTCCACATACGCAAACGCCCATGCGTGCGCGGAGTCTTCTTCGGTGTTGAACGGGATCACGTCATGATGATGTGTCTGGCACCCCGTCAGCAACACTGCAATCCCTACACTCACAACCTTGTTCATTTTCCATCCGGTAGTCGTTTTTTTTAGGGTTATAGCACAGCGTTACTGAACGAAATAGCACCAAACTCTAAGGGGTAATGGCTTGGATTCAGGCGGGAATTTTGATACTACTCACTCTTCATGCCTGAAACATCGCCTTGCAAAGAGAAAACGAAATGAGCGAAAACAGCCATTACCAACAACTCACCCGCACCTTCCAGCGCCTCTCCCGTTTCTCCCACCTCTCCTCCATCGCCAGCTGGGATATGTTTACCATGATGCCGCCGGGAGGCAGTGCCGCGCGCGGTGAAGCGCTGGCCGAAATGAGCGTTCTGCAACACCAGATCCTGACCGATAAAAAGGTGGGTGAATGGCTGTCCGCCGCGGCCGGTGAGGACCTGAATGATATTGAACAAGCCAACCTGCGTGAAATGACGCGTCATTACCAGCAGGCGTCGCTGTTGCCGGAAGCGCTGGTGGAAGCCAAATCGCTGGCAGGCAGCAAATGTGAGCACGCCTGGCGTACCCAGCGCCCGGCCAATGACTGGCAGGGGTTTGCCGCCAACCTGAAAGAGGTCGTCAAACTGAGCCGCGAGGAGGCTCGTCTGCGTGCTGAAGCCAAAGGCTGCAGCCCTTACGACGCGCTGCTGGATATTTTCGAGCCGGACATGACCAGTGCGCGTCTGGACGTACTGTTCGCGGATATGAAATCCTGGCTGCCGGACCTGCTGGCAAACGTTGTGGAAAAACAGGCTCAGCAGTCGTTCGTTCCGCCGCAGGGCCCCTTCCCGACGGCAACGCAGCGTGAACTTGGGCTTGAAGCCATGAAGATGCTCGGCTTTGATTTTAACGGTGGTCGCCTGGACGTCAGTGCACACCCGTTCTGCGGTGGCGTGCCGGAAGATGTGCGCATCACCACGCGTTATGATGAGGACGAACTGCTCAGCGCGCTGTTTGGCGTGATCCACGAAACCGGACACGCGCGCTACGAGCAAAACCTGCCGCGAACGTGGGCCGGTCAACCTGTCTCTCTCGCCCGTTCAACGGCGATCCACGAATCCCAGAGCCTGTTCTTTGAGATGCAGCTGGGGCGCAGCGACGCTTTTCTTAAACATCTCCTCCCTGCGGTTCACGCCCGTTTTGGCAGTCAGGCGGCGTTCAGTGAAGAGAACTTTATTGCCTGGAACCAGCGCGTGAAACCGGGCTATATCCGCGTCGATGCCGACGAAGTCAGCTACCCGGCGCATGTGGTGCTGCGCTATGAAATTGAACGTGCGCTGATCAATGGCGATATCGAGGTGGATGACATTCCGGCGCTGTGGGATGAGAAAATGCAGGCCTGGCTCGGGTTATCAACCAAAGATAACTACCGCAACGGCTGTATGCAGGACATTCACTGGACCGACGGCGGTTTTGGCTACTTCCCGTCCTACACGCTCGGCGCGATGTACGCCGCGCAATTGTTCCATGCGGCCAAAACGGCGCTGCCGGATCTGCAGTCCTCCATCGCTGAGGGCGATTTCTCCGCCCTGTTTGACTGGCTGCGTCAGAACATCTGGCAGCACGGTAGCCGCTTCACCACTTCGCAACTGATTACCCAGGCGACGGGTGAAGACCTGAATATCCGTTACTTCCGCGAGCATTTGACGTCCCGTTATCTGTAATCCAGCGGCCGGAGTACGCTCCGGCCGTTTTCCTTTTGCGCACCCTTTACCGCCCTTTGTACATTCCGTTACACGCCGATACCAATCACTCACGGAAACCCCGAATTTACAGGGATATAGTTCTTTCAACGGCCCCGCAGTGGGGTTAAATGAAAAACCAAATTCGAGGGTATGAACATGAAAAAAGTATTAGCTCTGGTTGTTGCCGCTGCTATGGGTCTGTCTTCTGCTGCGTTTGCTGCTGAAACCACTGCTGCACCGGCTGCTGCTGCTCCAGCTGCAACAACGACTGCTGCTCCGGCAAAAACCGTACACCACAAGAAACACCATAAAGCCGCTAAACCTGCTGCAGAGCAAAAAGCCCAGGCTGCTAAAAAACACCACAAAAAAGCCGTTAAACAAGATGCCGCTAAACCGGCTGTAGAGCAGAAAGCGCAGGCCGCTAAAAAGCACCACAAAAAAGCGACCAAACCTGCTGTAGAACAGAAAGCCCAGGCCGCTAAAAAGCATCACAAAAAAGCAGTAAAACACGAAGCTGCTAAACCAGCTGCACAGCCAGCTGCGTAAGAGTACAAGCTTAACCGTGCCTTTCGGGGCACGTTGGTAAACCGGCGCTGAACCGGAAAGGTCCAGCGCCGTTTTTTTTATCCGGAGGGCGTATGCTGCGGCGCTATCGGTTTGAGCTGATTCTTATCCTGCTTATTTTATGCGCGCTCATCGCAAGCCATTTTTATCTTTCCTGATCGTAGCACGCTGATTTTACTCCCACTTTAGCGCTGTCCCGTCTATAGTATTTTCATAGGGTTCACTTTTAATAATCATAATTGCCCCCACCAGAGTGTGATATGCGTAAATCTGTTGTGTTGTTACTGGGAACGTTTGGTCTTTTTTCTGGATTCTCACATGCGGATGATGGCGGTGATGAAACCATTAGCGCGAAAGAGCTTAAAACGCTGTTTTTCGGTCATGACGATCGTACGCGCGTCGCCGATCCTACCCAGGCACCCTGGGACGCTATCGGGCAACTGGAAACCGCCAGCGGTAATTTATGTACCGCTACGCTGATTACCCCACAACTTGCCCTGACGGCAGGCCACTGCCTGCTGACACCGCCAGACGGCAAGCCAGACAAAGCCGTTGCCCTGCGATTTGTGTCGCAAAAAGGGATGTGGCGTTATGAAATTCACGGTATTGAGGGACGGGTTGATGCTTCTCTCGGCAAACGTCTGAAGCCCGACGGTGACGGCTGGATAGTGCCTCCGTCAGCGGCATCCTGGGATTTTGGCCTGATCATTTTGCGCTACCCGCCCTCTGGCATTACCCCGCTTCCGTTATTTGACGGAGACAAAGCCGCGCTCACTGCCGCACTGAAAGCCGCCGACCGTAAGGTGACGCAATCAGGCTACCCTGTCGATCATCTGGACGCGCTTTACACCCACACGGACTGTATTGTCACAGGATGGGCGCAAAACAGCGTGCTCTCGCATCAGTGCGATACGTTACCCGGTGACAGCGGCTCGCCGCTGATGTTAAAAACGGATAACGGCTGGCAGCTGATTGGTGTTCAAAGCTCTGCGCCAGCGGCAAAAGACAGATGGCGAGCAGATAACCGGGCCTTAGCCGTGACCGGTTTTCGTGACAAGCTGGAAGCACTGGCGCAGCAGTAACTCAGCACTGTCTGACCTGACGTAACGCCCTGATTGATTCAATCGGCATCGGCTGGCTGAACCAGAATCCCTGCAGCTGATCGCAGCCAGCCAGCCGTAACAATTTCATCTGCTTTTCGTTTTCCACCCCTTCAGCGACCACCGCCATGCCCAGGGCATTGGCGATCCTCACCGTGCCGCTCACCAGCGCCGCCGCCTGCTCATCGTTGTCCACCAGCCCGGCCAGTGATTTATCGATCTTAATGGTGTCGAAATTAAAACGCCGCAAATAGCCAATACTCGAATAGCCCGTGCCAAAATCATCCAGCGCCACCGCGGTGCCCAGTGCTTTAAGGTTGGCAATCGCCGTGCGGGCACGCTCGGGGTTTTCCAGCACATAGGTCTCCGTGACTTCGAGCTGGAGTCGCCTGGCCGGGAAACGGGTGCTTTCCAGAACCCAGGCCACTTTTTCTTCGAATTCAGGGTCGCGAAACTGCGCCGGGGAGATATTAACGGAGAGCTTTAATTCGCTGTACGGCTCCAGATCCTGGCAGGCACGCTGCAAAACAAACTGGCCCAGTTTGTAAATCAGCCCACTCGTTTCCGCAATGGAAATGAAGGTATCTGGACCGAGTTCACCTTCCGGATGACGCGGCCAGCGAACCAGCGCTTCCACGCTGCTCATTTTCTGACTGCGGGCGTCAATAATCGGCTGGTACCAGACTTCAAACTCGTCTCGCTCCAGTCCGTTACGGATCTGGTTTTCAATCGCAAGCTTGCGTTCCCGGGCGTTATTCAGCGCCGCGTCATAGTGGGTGACACGCCCTTTCCCGCTAATTTTGGAATGGTACATGGCGATATCGGCGCGGCGAAACAGCTCGGAACTGGTGCATTCAATCAGGGTTCCGCTGGCAATCCCGATGCTGGCACCGATATGAATGGTGCGCTCCCCCAGACGAATGGGGGTATTGAGAAAATCCAGTACGGATTCGGCAAAGGTGGTCGCCAGCGCTTCTGCCCCTTCACCGCCGATGGTCATGGCAAACTCATCGCCTCCCATGCGCGCCAGCATCCCGCCCGGTGGAACGCATTCATTCAGCGTTTTGGCGATGGTCACAATGAGATCGTCACCGACGCTGTGGCCGTAGATATCGTTGACGTCCTTGAAGCCATCCAGATCGATAAACACCACGCTTTTGACGTCAATATCGCCACGCAAACTCACGCGGTCCAGCGCTTCAATGAGTGCGCGGCGGTTCGGCAGATGGCTTAGCCAGTCCGTTCTGGCGACCAGACGCGCCTGGCTTTCTCCGCGGGCCAGTTTGTACAGGCCCACACAGCTCACCATAATAAACAGCAGGATCAGCACCGATGCCAGCACCACTATCTGCGTGATATCAGATGATGCGGCCCGGGCCGCCTGCGCGCCAGGAAGGCGTGCCTGCCAGTTGAGGTAACCCAGTAACTCCCCAGCAGAACTGCGCAGCGGCATACTCAGACTGTTGATTTTATCCGGGGTAAAGTTGAGGTTATCAATCTGAAAGGTCTGCCCCAGATCGGATAATATGCCGCTATTCAAATGGCGGGTAATCACCAGATAGCGGCGCGTACCGTCGTTAACCTGCAATCGCCCGATCATCGGTCGGATCAGCCCTATTCCGACAAACGCGACGCCGTGACGCGTTCGGGTGATCCCGGCATAAATATTCTTCTGGCTGGGTAATTCACGTCCGTGCTGCTGAATAAGCGCTTGCAGGCCTTTGCCAAAAAAGTCGAGATTCGTCTCCGCAAAAGGCTGGCTTTGAAACGATCCCCAGATGACGTTGAAATGCTCATCCAGCACGAAAGTGCCGTCATAGAGGTTATTGACTTTAAAGCCCGCTCCCCAGGTGTTGTATAACCATTCGGTATCGAGCTTTGGGCGGTAGACCTCGCGTACCGCATCGTCCCAGACGGCATTATCAATCACCAGGGTCGAGACACGGTTAACCGACGTTTGTATCGCACCCTGCACGGAAAGCGTGGTGCGGTGCTCGTCAATTTCATTGGTTTTGGTGCTGATCAGGTGCAGAGATAAATAGAGCAGCGCGACAATGGAGATGATTAAGCCGATCCCCGCCATGAAGATCATGGCAAACAATGTTCTCGCGGTGGGAATATTGCGCCAGCTTAATGTGCGATACATTAGCCATCCTCTTCAATGTTTTGCTTTTTTTAAGAGTAATACAGGCAGCGAATTTCGCTGCCTGTAAATAATGGCTTAACGTGTATCAGGCGAGTTTTATCATGATCATGCCGGCAAGCAGCAATATCAGTCCAATCCAACCTTTGTTATTTAAACGCTGACCGAACAGCACCCAGCCGGCTGCCAGGGTGGCGGCAATACCAAACCCGCCCCACAGCGCATAGGCCACGGACAGATCGATACCCTTCACCGCCTGTGACAGGGCGCTGAACGCCCCCAGTACGGCGGCAATCGACAACAGTCCGTAAATTTTACGACGAAAACCGTCAGAGAATTTTAGCAGGACGTTCGCTAAAATCTCCAGCACGATGGCAAACCCCAACCAGGCCGCGTGGATCCATTCAAACTGCTGCATGGGTCTGCTCCTTCGGCTGCTTAGTCGGTTTGCGTGTACCCGATTTAATCAGCACGATACCTGCTACCAGCGTCGTTAACCCGGCAATCTTCATTGTTGATAATGTTTCGTCAAATAATAAGACGCTGAACAGGGTGATCAACAAAATACCGATCCCTTCCCACAGCGCATAGGCCACACCCAGCGCAATTTTCTTCACTGCAAACGACAGGAAAATATAGGAAAGTGAAATCATCACCAGCATTAAAATAAAGCCGGTATTGCCATCGCTGACGCTTGCCCATTTCATAGACAGCGTGCCGGTAATTTCAGCGACAATAGCAAGGGCTAATAAAATCCAGTAAAACATGTTTTTCTCCTGCTTGAGAATATAATCCATCGTGGCCTGCTGCGTGCAGCAAACCCAAAAATATGAAATTAAATCAGACAGCTAAGCGCGTAGCGCCAGCTCAGGCAGAAGATGTGACTATAGCGCGTTGCGCCAGTGTTGCTCACCAGAAAGAAGGCAGAAGGAAGTGAAAAATACAGCGGTGTTGTTTGAAGAATACGTCCTGAACAAATTGTCCATAAAATTACAATTATCCGCGTTGTTGCTTCTCGTCTTTGCGGATGAAAATTGTCCTCGGTAGTTGAACACGCCAAATTTGTACCATAAGTAAGGCTTTTACTCAAAGTCTTTTCAATTCTTTACCCATCCCGTTTGATTTTGGTTAGTTTATTGAAACGGCTTTCGCCTTTATTATAAATAAAAATATTATTCAGGAACCCCCATGGCTAAACCCATCATTACCCTGAACGGGCTAAAAATTGTCATCATGCTGGGCATGCTGGTGATCATACTGACGGGCGTTCGTTTTGCCGCCGACATCATCGTGCCGTTTATTCTGGCCCTGTTTATTGCGGTGATCCTTAACCCGCTCATACAGCGCATGACGCGGTTCCGCATCCCGCGCGTGCTGGCAATCACGATGCTTATCAGCATCATTATTATTGCCATGGTGCTGCTGGTCGCTTATCTCGGCACCTCCCTGAATGAACTGACGCGAACGTTACCGAAATACCGCTTGTCGCTGGCGATACCGCTGTTGCAGCTTGAACCCTGGCTGCAGCGTGCGGGAATCGAAGTGTCCGTTGAGGAGTTGCTGAAGTACATTGATCCGAATGCCGCCATGACCCTCGTCACCGGCCTGCTGGCGCAGCTCTCTAACGCCATGACCTCGATTTTCCTGCTGTTTTTAACGGTGGTGTTTATGCTGCTGGAAGTGCCGCAACTGCCCGCAAAACTGCAGCAAATAATGGTCCGTCCGGTTGAAGGCATGGGAGCGATTCAACGCGCGCTGGATAGCGTCTCCCGCTATCTGGTCCTGAAAACCGCCATTAGCCTGGTCACCGGGGCCGTGGTCTGGGGAATGCTGATGGCGCTGGATGTCCGGTTTGCGTTCGTCTGGGGATTACTGGCCTTTGCGCTCAACTATATCCCCAACATCGGTTCGGTGCTGGCCGCTATCCCCCCTATTCTGCAGGTGCTGGTGTTCAGTGGATTCTATGATGCGCTGATTCTGCTGGCCGGGTATCTGGTGATTAACCTGGTGTTCGGGAACATTCTTGAGCCACGCATGATGGGGCGCGGTCTGGGATTGTCCACGCTGGTGGTATTTCTGTCCCTTATATTTTGGGGATGGCTGCTCGGCCCGGTCGGCATGTTGCTCTCCGTTCCGCTGACCATCATTGTGAAGATTGGCCTCGAACAGACGGCGGGCGGGCAAAGTATCGCCGTGCTGCTGAGCGATATGAGCCATAAGCCAGTCGAATAACCTCCGCAGATGCCTGCCTCGTCCCCCTTACCGGGGGTGACGAGACAGGCAGGTGTTACGGCCTTCGCGCGCGGCGCCCGGCGCACAACAAAATGGCTATTCGCGCCATCCCATTGCCGGTGCAACATGCTTCAGAATGGATTCGATAACATGCGCGTTGTAATCCACTCCGAGCTGGTTCGGCACGGTGAGCAATAAGGTGTCCGCTTCGGCAATCGCTTCGTCCTGTTTCAACTGCTCAATCAGCTTTTCAGGCTCAGCGGCATAGCTGCGTCCGAAAATTGCGCGCGTTTTCTCATCAAGGTAACCCACGCTATCGCTGTCGTTCCGGCTTGCGCCGAAGTACATGCGGTCACGATCGTCCATCAGCGCAAAAATACTGCGGCTGACCGAGACGCGCGGCTGACGAGTATGCCCGGCTTCCGCCCAGGCCTGTCGGTAAGCGCGGAGCTGTTTTGCCTGCTGAATATGGAATGGCTCACCGGTTTCATCATCTTTCAGGGTTGAGCTTTGCAGGTTCATCCCCAGTTTTGCAGCCCATACCGCTGTCGCGTTCGACCCTGCGCCCCACCAGATGCGCTCACGTAAACCTTCGGAATGTGGCTCCAGGCGCAGCAGCCCCGGTGGATTTGGGAACATTGGTTGTGGGTTCGGTTTTGCAAACCCTTCTCCGTGCAGCACCTCAAGCAGTACCTCGGTGTGTCGGCGTGCCATATCTGATTCATTTTCCCCTTCCTGCGGGACATAACCAAAATGACGCCAGCCATCAATGACCTGCTCCGGAGAGCCCCGGCTGATCCCCAGCTGCAAACGTCCGCCGGAGATTAAATCCGCCGCGCCCGCATCTTCCGCCATGTACATCGGATTTTCATAGCGCATATCGATCACGCCAGTACCGATTTCGATGCTTTTCGTTTTGGCACCGTTCGCCGCCAGTAAGGGGAACGGAGAGCTGAGTTGACGGGCAAAATGATGCACACGGAAATAGGCACCGTCTGCGCCCAGCTCTTCAGCGGCGACGGCCAGGTCGATGGATTGCAACAGGGTGTCCGCCGCGGAACGCGTGCCGGACTGAGGTGACGGTGTCCAGTGACCAAATGACAAAAAGCCGATCTTTTTCATAACGAGATATCCTGATGATGCTTTGCGTTATCTCTACTTTACGCATTACCCGGGGAGAATAAATGCCCTTTATTTAACGGAATAATTCAAATAAATTGACTGAATTGAGCGGATCGCAATGACGCCCCATAATGAGATATAGTGCGTCTTTCTTTTTCCCTGGCAGGTAAAACCGGCAATGGCTCTGATCCCTAAAAACTACGCGCGACTGGAAAGTGGCTACCGTGAAAAGGCATTAAAAATCTATCCCTGGGTCTGTGGACGCTGCTCACGCGAGTTCGTCTATTCAAACCTGCGCGAGCTCACGGTTCACCATATCGATCACGATCATACTAATAACCCGGAAGATGGCAGCAACTGGGAGCTGTTGTGCCTGTTTTGCCACGACCATGAACACTCGAAATACACCGAAGCAGATCAGTACGGTACTACCGTTGTGGCGGGTGAAGACGCGCAAAAAGACATGGGCGTGGCCACTTTCAACCCGTTTGCCGATCTAAAAGCGATGATGAATAAGAAAAAATAATTCCCTAATATTGCCCCTCTTCGTCATATGGGCCTCACAGTTACAGGTAAAAGGATATGGATACACTCCGTTGCTACTGGGACGTTTTTTTCAATGCTTATGGCTCACTGCTCACGAAAACCGTGCTGGTATTACTGCTGGTGTGGTGGTGTCATCAAACCCTGCAGCGCTTCAGAAAAGAAGCCCCTGACGCTACCGGCCCCATTGCCGAGGCCAATGCCAGAGAACGCTACCAGTGGCGCTACTTGCGGTGGGCTTTAAGTAGCATCCAGGGCATCCTTTCCCTGTATATTATAGGGTTGATTATTACGACGCTTTTTACGTAGCGGATACGGTTTCTGCCCTGAAGACGTCTCAGGTAGCCTCTGTCTTTAACAGTTCGCATTGTCGATGATAAGCCGGGGACGCATGCGCAGACTCGATACAGTCCAGCGTCCCCCTGCGGATCACTCAACCGTCAGCGCGAAACAATTTTTCAGTACAGAGGCAATATCATCTTCTGCCAGCTGTTGCGTTTCCACGCCCTGCGCGGTGATCGTTTTCAGCACGTTACCCAGCAAAATCTGGCGTCCTTCCGGGCGATGCTGTACGACGAGCAGCTTCTGCACAAAAATGGCGTCCGGGTGCGTGGAGTTAAGGTAGTTGGCAGGCACGAAATCAATCCACTCCTGAGGAGAGAGGTCAAAGCCGTACTGACTGGCCCATTTACCCTCCACCCATGCCTGAAGCAGATACTCACCCTCAGCGTTACGGGTCAGCCGGAACGTGTCGAAATCCTGCCGGATATCCGTATCAAGCATGTCTAACGCCATCGGAGCACGGATGCCGTAGCTACCGAACCCGAGGTCACAAAGCCACTGACGACCGTCAATCTCAGCAATGAGTGCCATATGGGTTTTAGGCCGACGCACCGGGTAGAACATCGGGCGCGCCGCGACAAAACGCCAGCGAATGCCCAATGCCTCCAGCGCCATCGCAAATAGCCCATTCACCTCATAGCAGTAACCGCCGCGCTTCTGCCTCAACAGCTTATCGGCAATGTCTTCGGGTACCAGCGAGACAACTTTACCCGCCTGTACATCCCCATTTTCAAAGGGTATCGAAAAGAGCTGATGGCGCATAAGCGCATGCAGGGTAGCAGTATCGGCAGCCGCAGGGCCGGTATAGTTTATGCGCCTGAAATAGGCAGAAATATCGAAATTGTCGCTGTGCATAGTGCCTCCTTGTCTGGAACATGCCGGACACTATAGATGGGGCACTTCATTGGCTGTATAGTCAGTTTTATCGAAAATTTGACTGCACAGATCCCCATGGCCGCCCCGTCCCCCCATTACCGTCGGATTGCTGAGATGCTGCGTCTTACGCTGGCTTCAGGCGCGTTGCAAATCGGCGACCGGATGATCTCTGCACGTAAACTGGCCGAGCGCGAACAGGTCAGTCTCCCGACGGCACTGGAAGCACTCCGCTGCCTTGAGGCCGAAGGCCTGATCGTTGCGCGTCCGCGTTCGGGCTACTACGTCCGTCAGACCCGCCAGTCCCGATGCGTGCAGCCCACGCGTTCCCTGTCCGGCCCCGTGCCTGTGACAATGTCAGCCGTCGCGCGATCGTTATTCAGTAGTGCAGAAGCCCGACTGGTACCGCTGGGGGCTGCCTTGCCCGACCCCGCGTGGCTACCAGGCGATACCCTGCAACGTGCGCTGCAGTCTGCAGGTCGACGTCTGGAAGCGCGTGGGCAAAGCTATAGCCTGCCTCCGGGACGGGTTGATTTGCGCAGTAAGATTGCCGCCCGGGCCGCGCAATGGGGTGGCCGTTTTGGTGCAGAGGATCTCATCATCACCGCTGGCGCGACACAGGCGCTGCGTCTGGCGTTGCGGGCTGTGTGCCAGCCTGGCGACGTGGTAGCGATAGAACAACCCGCCTATTTCGGTACGCTGTTGCTGCTGGAAGATTTGGGCCTGAAGGCGCTGGAGATCCCAACCGATCCTCAAGAAGGGTTGTTGCTGGCGCCGCTCGCCGATGCTATTCGGTGCCATCATCCAGCGGCCGTTCTGGCCTCGCCCACCGTGCAAAATCCGCTGGGTGCCAGTATGTCCGTCCCCCGCAAGCAGGAACTTGTTGCCCTGCTGGAAGATGCAGGCATCCCGTTAATTGAGGACGATGTTTATGGCGATCTGGTCGGCGAAGGGCAACGTCCTCCGGCCTGTAAAGCGTTCGACCAGAGCGGGAATGTCATTTACTGCAGTTCATTGTCTAAAACGCTTGCGCCCGGATGGCGCATCGGCTGGATTGCGGCCGGACGTTACCACGCCCAGGTCCTGCAGGCGCGTATGGCCGGAGACTGGGCAGGCGCGCCGCTGTTTGAAGCCGCAACGAGCGAAATCCTGGCCAGTGGCGACTACGATCGTCATCTGCGGCGGCTAAAGCGGCGCATCGCAGAAGGGATTGGTGCCGTCATTGCGCGCGTCAAGGCAAGCTTCCCTCCCGGCACACGCGTTAACGTGCCGGCTGCCGGTTTCCTGTTGTGGGTTGAACTTCCACACCAGGTGAATGCACTGGAGGTGCACCGCCGCGCGCTGGCACTGAACATTGGCGTTAGCCCCGGGCCGCTGTTTTCCCCCCGCGCACACTTAACGAATTACCTGCGATTAAATTGTGCCAACGAACCCACGCCCCTCCTGCTGAATGCGGTGGATCGGATTGGCGCGCTTTGTCATGAACTGGCCGGTTCCTCTGGCCTTATTCCAGAAAGTGAACATTGAGCGTTCTTTACTCCCTGCATCCGGGTTCGCGTTTTTTACTGCCGTCAGAAACGCACTCTTTTTTTCACGGAATAATACGTGCCGCTCTTAGCTGCGAGAACAGGCTGAAAAACATCTCATCGGTTGCCTGCATTCGCGTGAACCCTGACCGGCGGAGCTTACTGCCGTCGCCAAACATGTCGTAATTCCAGCTAAAGACAAAATCGGCAAAATGCCCGTCGTTCAGCTGCAAAATATCCGCCTCCACCAACCGCTCCCCGGCAATGTCGCGCCATAACGCACGATAATCCTTAAACAACTGATGGAATGACAATCTGACCGGCGGCGCAGAGTCCAGTTCAAACCAGCGTGCGATGCGCGGCCACAGCTCGCTCCAGCGCCAGATGTCCCCATTATTCACGTTGAAAGCCTGGTTGTTAGCCCTACGTGATGTGGCTGCCCACAGCGTTGCCTCCGCCAGCAATCCGGCGTCAGTATGATCAACAATGCTGTGCCAGGTCTGTTCCGAACCGGGAAAACGCAGAGGTAAACCCAGAGCCTTACACAGGGACGCATACAGTGCGATGCTCAGCGCAAGGTTCATGGTATTGCCTGGCACCGAACTGCCCACCACGCCTGGCCTGATGGCATTCCAGTGCCAGCGTTTTCCCCGCTGAAAATCACGGAGCCACGCGAGCTGAGCGGCGTTAAATTCTGCCCCGGGTACGCCCGGATCGCTTTCGCGTGCCGGGGTTTTGAACGGTCCCAGGTGCGCGCCATACACTTTGTATCCCTGCATCAGGCTTACCGTCTGCAAAGGTGCCGTTTTTTCAATATTGCTGACCAGGTTACGCAACATCGTGACGTTCGGTTCAACCATTTCCGTCCAGCTCCCGGCATTCATCCAGGCGCTGTAAAAAATATGAGTGATCTCGCCAGCGGCTTGCAAAGCCCTGGCGCTATCCTCTGCATCCAGTAAATCAACGTTGATCAGCGAAATAGCATCAGGATGGGATAAGGCATGGCGGCTCAGGCCAATCACCTGCCATTTATTGTCCAGGAGCGTTTTGACGAGCTGTCTGCCTACGATCCCGCTGGCGCCAGCGACCAGCGCGACGTTTTGTGGCTGCATCTTATTCACGGTGTTTCTCCAGTTAGGGTGACAGACACAGTGTGATATATTATTTTTTCCCTACATATCCCCTGAATTCGATGGCACTTATAAGAAAAAACATTAAATGAACAATAAGCTCAACGCCATTTCCACCTTTCTGCGCGTCGCAGAAGCGGGTTCCTTTTCGGCAGCCGCTCGCCAGAGCGGAATGAAGCAGTCTGCCGTCAGCCAGCAGATTGCCGCCCTGGAACAGGAGCTCGGGGTGGTATTACTGCATCGGACAACGCGAATGATGAAGCTCACCGAGCAGGGTGAACGTTATCGCCGTGATATGCAGCTTTTGCTGGATGCCATGCAGGAAGCGGAGAGACGGTTGAACCCTGCCGATCATCAGTTTCAGGGCAGCGTCCATGTTCAGTTGCCAAGCGGTCTGGGGCAGATCGTTTTGCCCCCTCTGCTGGCGCTTCAGCGCCTGCATCCGGCATTGCACCTGACGCTGTCCCTGGATGACCGCATCGCCGACCTGGTGAGCGAAGGGGTGGATGTCGCGCTACGCCTTAGCGCTGAGCCTCCGCAATCGCATGCGGCACGTCTGCTGATGCGGATTGAAACCGCGCTGTTCGCTGCTCCCGGCTTTCAGGCGGTACACTCCGTCAGCGAACTGGCGGCACATCCCCATGTGCGATTTAGCGGCATCCCGCGGGATGCGCCTCTACGGTTGATCGCCGGTGAGGAAACAATTGACGTGAAAGTGCATACCGTTTTTCGTGCCAACACCAGTGACGCCCTGTTACAGGCGCTGGAGTCAGGCATCGGGATTGGCGGCATGCAGCTGCCGCTTGCGGCAAAGGCGTTGCAAGCCGGCACGCTGGTGCCGGTATTACCAGCCTGGCGGTTACCTGACCGGTATCTCTATGCCGTCTACCCCGACGCCCGCTTTATCCCACAACGCGTCAGAAGCGTGATACAGGTGATCGAACAAATCCTGCCGACGCTTGCCAAATAACCGGCGTCTACTTCGCTACCGGCAAATCCGCGTACCGCGTCGTATAAGCCGGTGACAACATCTCGCGCTTCATCGCCCAGGATTTCTCAATCCCCTGCCCGGCAAACCATATCTTCCCTTTCCCGGAATGATTCACGCTGTCGATCAGCGCCATCAGCGCCGCGCTGTTGGCGCGCAAACGGTTATCGTCAAATAAATTCAGCTGGGCGACGCCGCTACTGAAAAAGTCCGCCAGCATCACCCCCGCTTTCATGTAGCGATAGCCGTCAAGCCATATGCGCCCCAGCGCATCGGTGGCGGCACGGATGATATCGCGCGAGTCATTGGTGGGCGTCATCAGGGTGACAGACGCCTGATTGCCGTAATAAACCTCGTTGTCCGCATGCGGGCTGGTACGCAAAAACACGCTGATAAAGCGACAATATTGATGCTCGCTGCGCAGCTTTTCCGCAGCCCGTTCAGCGTAGGCGCAAATGGCCTGGTGCATCTCCTCGTATTGCGTAATACGGTGTCCAAACGAGCGGCTACAGATAATCTGCTGCTTCGTGGGCGTAAACTCTTCCAGATCAAGACAGGGCTCGCCGCGCAGCTCGCGCGCCGTGCGCTCCAGGACAACGTTAAAATGTTTGCGGATGACCCACGAGGAAGCTTGTGCCAGATCCAGCGCCGTGGTGACACCCATCGCATTAAGTTTTTTGGTAATGCGCCGCCCGACGCCCCACACCTCCTCTACCGGTACGCGCGCCAGCAGTTTACGCTGCCGCTCGCGATCCGATAAATCCACTACGCCTCCCGTGTTGTTCCACCGCTTTGCCGCATAGTTGGCCAGCTTCGCCAGCGTTTTCGTGGGGGCAATGCCTACGCCAACGGTTAATCCCGTATTTTTAAACACCTGCGTGCGCATATGATGACCAAACGCCTCCAGCGCCATGCAGTTGCTGACGCCAGCAACGTTCACAAACGCCTCATCAATGGAGTAAATCTCTATGGCCGGGGCGAAGTCGGTCAGCGTCTGCATCACCCGGCTGCTGAGATCGGCGTAAAGCGCATAGTTCGAGCTAAAGACGTAAACCCGCGCGGGAAAGCGCTTCTCTTTGAATTTGAAATACGGCTCGCCCATTTTTATATCGAACTGCTTTGCCTCCCGCGACAGCGAAATAATGCAGCCGTCGTTATTGGAGACCACCACCACGGGTTTGCCCCGCAGATCGGGCCGAAACACCGTCTCGCAGGAGGCATAAAAGCTGTTCACATCAACCAGCGCGAACATGTTTATGCGTTTTGAGTGTGTGGGTGACAACACCGAAGATCTGCAGTTCCTCTTCGGACTGAAACGTGATCGGCTGATAGCGAACGTTATGCGGCACTAACCTCAGGATCGGGCGGGTCTGCAGCTCTTTGACCGTAAACTCACCCGCGACGGATGCCACCACAATATCCCCGTGCACGGCGTTTAACGAACGATCGACGACCAGCAGATCGCCATCGCCGATCCCAACGCCGATCATCGAGTCTCCGCTCACCTTCACAAAGTAGGTCGCGCTGGGATGCCTGACGGCCAGGCGGTTAAGATCGAGACGATCCTCCACATAATCCTGCGCCGGGCTTGGAAAACCACACGCTACGCGTTCTACAAATAAAGGTAACTCAAGGGGTTGCTTTGGATAATAAGAAAAGAGAGTGTCCATAAATGCCTTTCTCGCCAGATACTGTATATAAATACAGTATTACGGATTATGGACAAGGATCAAGGTCCTTTACGGGGGTTACCCCAAACGCATTGAAGTGTGAGCGGATTTAATTAAGCCGTATCCTGCGCATCGGCGAAAGAATAGCCAGATAACGCCTGCGGCAGCGACATTCAGGTTTCAAGAGGGACAAAAAAGCCCAAAGCACTGCTTTGGGCTTATGCCTGTCTGGCTTAATCCGCCAGCGAATCGAGCGTTTCCAGCGCGTCAGCCGGGAGCACCAGCTCCGCCGCCGCAAGATTTTGTCGCAGATGCGCCACGGAGGAGGTGCCGGGGATCAGCAGGATGTTCGGCGAACGTTGCAGCAACCACGCCAGCGCGACCTGCATTGCCGTTACGCCCAGCGAATCAGCGACCGCCTGCAGCCCGGATGATTGCAGGGGTGTAAAACCGCCCAGCGGGAAGAACGGCACATACGCAATCCCCTGCTGCGCCAGCGAATCCACCAGCACATCATCGCCACGGTTCACGATGTTGTACATGTTCTGCACACACACCACCTGCACCATCTTCTGCACTTCCGCAACCTGGGTGGCCGTGACGTTGCTCAGGCCAATATGGCGCACCAAACCTTGCTGTTGTAACTCGGCCAGCGTGGCGAGAGGTTCAGCAATTGAGCCTTCTGCTGGCCCGTGTGCGCTGAACATGATGCGCAGATTAACCACATCCAGCACATCCAGCTGCAGATTACGCAGATTGTCATGTACCGCCTGCGTCAGTTCCTGCGCGGAGAAGGCCGGCAGCCAGGAGGCATCACTGCCGCGACGGGCACCGATCTTGGTGACGAGCGTCAGATCGTCGCGGTACGGATGAAGCGCCTCGCGGATCAGCTGGTTGGTGATATGAGGCCCGTAAAAATCGCTGGTATCAATGTGATTCACCCCAGCAGCCACCGCTTCGCGGAGCACATCCAGCGCGGCATTTTTGTCCTTTGGAGGACCAAACACGCCTGGCCCGGCAAGCTGCATCGCGCCATAGCCAAGCCGTTTAACCGTCCGCGACCCAAGTGCGTACGTCCCGCTTTTATCAATGCTGCTCATGTCGACCTTCCTCATAAAAATGATCCGGATTTACAACGAGTTCCTTAACAGACCCCGTAGTTAAGCGCGAGTTAAATTAAAGTTTAATTTCTCTACGACGATAGTATTTGTGTAACCCTGCATCTTCTCTAACGGACGACCGCTATGCTGAAAAATCTGCACGTGATTACCGGTATTATCTTTGCTCTCACCATATTCTGTCTGTTGCAAGTTGTCACGGGAGGGTTGTTCTACTCTGCCGTCAGCAACGACCGCCATAACTTCCAGAACTCCGGGGTGCTCAATGCCCAGCAGGAGAGCCTGAGCGACAGCGTGAACACGCTGATCAAAACGCGCGTCACCGTCACCCGCGTGGCGATCCGCTACCTGAAAAACCAGCGTGACCCGGCGTCCCTTGCGGCGATCAACAAACTGCTTGGCACCGCGGCTGATTCTCTGGCTAAAGCGGAAGCCTATAACAAAGAGTGGCAGAAAATGCCGCAGGTTAACGGCCAGAACGCGGCATTAACCGACGAAATGCAGAAATCATGGAGCCAGATGCATGAAGTAATGCGTCTCTCCATTGCGTATCTGCGTGCCGACAACTACCAGGCCTATGGCGATCTGGATGCCCAACAGGCCCAGGACGATATGGAAGGGGTTTATAACCGCTGGCGCGCCGAAAACAACACCCTGCTGAAAGCCGCAACCGAAGAGAACCAGAGCAGCTTTACCCAGATGCAATGGACGCTGGCAGCGATCTTCCTGGCCGTTATCGCGGTGCTGGTGGTGATCTGGCAGGGTTTACAACACCTGCTGTTAAAACCGCTCCACATGATTATGAACCATATTCGCGCCATTGCGGGCGGCGATCTGACGCAGGATATCGCCCTGTCTGGCCGCAATGAGATGGGCCAACTGGCGGCGGGTCTGCATGAGATGCAGCAGTCGCTGGTGACCACCGTCAGCGCCGTGCGTGGTAGCACCGACTCCATTTACACAGGCGCAGGTGAAATTGCCGCCGGAAGCAACGATCTGTCTGCCCGCACCGAGCAACAGGCGGCTTCGCTGGAGGAGACGGCTGCCAGCATGGAAGAGCTGACCGCAACGGTTAAACAGAACTCCGACAACGCCCGTCAGGCTACGCTACTGGCGAAGAACGCTTCAGAAACGGCGGCCCGTGGCGGTCACGTGGTGGATAACGTTGTCCGTACCATGACCGAAATCGCCGACAGCTCGCAGCAAATTGCGCACATTACCGGCGTGATTGACAGCATTGCCTTCCAGACAAACATTCTGGCGCTTAACGCGGCGGTGGAAGCCGCACGTGCCGGGGAGCAAGGTCGTGGCTTTGCGGTCGTCGCAGGTGAAGTCCGCACGCTGGCCAGCCGCAGTGCGCAGGCGGCGAAAGAGATCAAAGGGCTGATTGAGAACTCCGTCAGCCGGGTGAATACCGGTTCAGAGCAGGTCAGCGAAGCGGGCGCAACCATGAAGGAGATTGTCGCTGCCGTGACCCGTGTGACCGATATCATGGGCGAGATTTCGTCGGCGTCCGATGAACAGAGCCGCGGCATCGAACAGGTGAGCCTGGCCGTTTCGCAGATGGACAGCGTCACACAGCAAAACGCCGCGCTGGTACAGCAATCCGCCACGGCGGCGGCGGCCCTGGAAGATCAGTCGGAACAACTGCGCCAGGCTGTGGCAGCGTTTCGCCTGAACGGAAAGGAAAAAGCCACCGCACCCCGCCCGGCCACGGTGAAAACCCCACAACTGTTACGCCCGGCAACGGCCAACACCGCCACCGACAGCAACTGGGAAACCTTCTGAGTGACAGGCGGGCGAACGTCTCGCCCGCCAGAAGCGCTTAACGGCTGCGCTTAGCGTGCCGTTCCCAGTTCTCCTGTTTCGCTTCGTCAGACTTTCGTAACGAAACATAGCATGCTCCGCTGCCGCCGTGATGCGGCAGCGCCACGCAAAAGGCCTGCACTTCCTCGAACTCGGTTAACCAGCGCGCCAGATAGCTGCGTACCACGTTGGGGTGGGCGTTCTGCTCCCGCCCTTTTCCATGAATGATCACCAGGTTACGTAATCCATCGCGCCCAGCCTGGCGGATAAAGGAAAACAGCATCTGCCGGCAACGCTCGGCGGGCTGGCGTAACAGATTTAAGCTGGCCTGGCGGGAATATTTACCCGAGCGGAGCTTATCAATAACGCCCTGTTGCACCCCTTCCCGTCTGAACGCCAGCGGCTCCTCCAGGGGCAGAAGTTCCAGGAAGCCCAGGGTCAGGAAGTTATCCAGTTGCTCGGTATCAATCTCCTGACGCGTTCGCGTGTTGCGGCTCGGCTGCCAGTGAATATCCGTGCAGCGCTTCAGGGGCTGGATACCCTCCATGGCGTCAAGAAAAAGTGATTTGTCGTCAGGGTTCATGGACATCCTCCCGCTACATCTGAGCCTGTACTATACCTGCGCCAGGCATGGGCCTCAATAACCGCTACCCCAGGATGAGGGCATAAATATTAACCTGATGAATATAAAAATTATTTCTTCGCAAAAGTTAAACGCGACTTAACTTAAATTTCAGCACACATAAAACAGAAAGTTTAGGTTAAAAAAATGTGGAATCAATGATGCTAAAACATATCTTTTTGAGGGTGGGCTGTTATAATTAAATAAACCTGCTTCACGGATATAACATTCAGGATCTGCGAAGGGAAGCACTGCTGTGTGTTGTAGGGTCTGTCTGATGTCGGACAGGCTCTGTTTTTTTATTTTACTCCCCGCTTCACTCCGATACTATTTTCCGCGCCTCTCTTCTGAATTGCGTAATTAACGATTCGGTCAGGGGTGTCTGACGAGAATCACGGCGCTGAATTAAATAATAGGCCGCTTTAGGTAGCGATTCGACAACGGGCAGCATAACCAGACGGTGCGCCAGCAGCGGGTCACAGCCCAGTTCCTTTGGCAGGATACTTAAAAAATCACTTTGTGCAACAAGACTAATGCAGGAAGAAAACGTTTCGCAGACAACGTCAATGCGTGGTATTTGCGAGCGATGAGTAAAAACATCTTCCAATTGCTTATAATAACTCCCGCGTGGCGTCGGCATTGTCCAGTTATAATTCAGCAATTCGGTAATGGATGTCGCGCCCGTCGCCGGATGCCCTTCCCGACAAAATACGGCGAAAGGCTTTTCGAACAATTTTTCAAACGTAAACTCATGATCGTACGGCCCCTGATAATAGGTATTGATGGTGAAATCCAGCTCGCCCTGGCGTAATTCATTGATCATCGACACCAGTTGCCCTTCCATAATCCGGACTTTTACCTGCGGATGTTGTGCATGAAAGCGGGTGATCACCGCGGGCATAAGGCTTCGCGAAATACTGGCTCCCATTCCAATATTAATCTGCCCGGCCAGTTCCCCCTGGCGCTGGCGGATATCATCCTGCGCCGCGCGTAACTCTTCCAGAATCAGCCTGGCGCGCGAGTAAAACCCTTCCCCACACTCGGTCAATGCGACGCCTTTACTCCTGCGCACAAAAAGCTGCGCCGCCATCCCCTCTTCCAGCTCTTTGATCGATTTAGTCAGCGCCGGTTGCGAAAGATTAAGCGTCCTGCTGGCACCGCGGATACTGCCCTGACGCGCGACTTCAACAAACGCCCGGATTTGATGAAATTTAATCTGAAATGACATAGCCCGACCGATAACCGTTGTTTATCAGAGTAAAGAAACTGTCATCTACTTTAATGGAAATGGATGTGCGAGGGTAATTCCTGAACGGTTAAAACTGTGAAAAAACGGTTAGTGATAAGTAAAAACTATCACAGCGTGAAGCAGTTCACATATTTTAATGATGACAGGAACAGATATGAAATCACTGGCGCAGTACATCCAGACATTAGCCCCACAACTGTGCGCATGGCGTCGCGATTTTCACCATTTCGCGGAGTCCGGATGGCTCGAATTTCGCACGGCGGCGAAAGTCGCGGAAATCTTAGACCAGCTGGGTTATTCGCTGGCGGTGGGCCGCGACGTGGTGGACGCCGAAAGCCGTATGGGATTACCCGATGACGCCACGCTGGCGCGAGAGTTTGCCCGCGCCCGGGCGCAAGGCGCACCAGAGAAATGGTTGACCCCGTTTGAAGGGGGATTTACCGGCATTGTGGCGACCCTGAATACCGGCCGCGCAGGCCCGACGCTGGCGTTTCGCGTGGATATGGACGCGCTGGATTTAAGCGAAGCACTCGATGACAGCCATCGCCCGTTCCGCGACGGGTTTGCCTCCTGCAACCCGGGGATGATGCACGCCTGCGCCCACGATGGTCACACCACCATTGGTCTGGGGCTGGCACACGTGCTTAAGCAGAATGAATCGCAACTCAATGGCACCATCAAACTGATCTTCCAGCCTGCCGAGGAAGGCACCCGAGGCGCTCGCGCCATGGTGGCTGCCGGGGCGCTCGACGATGTGGACTACTTCACCGCGATTCACATTGGCACCGGTGTGCCCGCCGGGGTGGTGATCTGCGGCAGCGATAATTTTATGGCCACCACCAAGTTCGATGTGCATTTTACCGGGGTTGCCGCACACGCCGGCGGTAAACCGGAGGACGGCCGGAATGCCCTGCTCGCCGCAGCTCAGGCCGCTATCGCGCTTCACAGCATTGCCCCACACAGCGAAGGTGCATCGCGGGTGAATGTCGGCGTGATGCAGGCCGGCAGCGGACGCAACGTCGTGCCAGCTAACGCCCTGCTCAAGGTTGAAACCCGCGGCGTAAGCGAAGCCATTAACCAGTACGTCTTTGAACGCGCGCAGGCCGTGATTACCGGTGCGGCGGCACTCTACGGCGTGAGCGTCGAGATGCGTCTGATGGGCGCCGCCACCGCCAGTGCCCCTACACCGGCCTGGGTAGATTATCTGCGCCAGCAGGCAAGCCAGGTGACCGGCGTGGTGCAGGCCATTGACAGAGTCAACGCCCCCGCAGGTTCCGAAGACGCGACGCTGATGATGGCCCGCGTGCAGCAGAATGGCGGAATGGCGTCGTATATGGTGTTCGGTACCGAGTTAAGCGCAGGTCATCACAATGAAAAATTTGATTTTGATGAGCAGGTCATGAACCTCGCTATCGAAACGCTGGCGCGCACTGCGCTTAATTTCCCGTGGACGCGAGGTGTGTAATGCAGGAGAACTACGCTTTTATTGCCGATGCCATCGACACACGATGTCAGCTGTTAACCGACATTGCCGACGACATCTGGGATCACCCTGAAACGCGTTTTGAAGAGTTCTGGTCCGCGGAACGGATTGCCGGCGCGCTGGAAGCGGAAGGTTTCACCCTGACCCGTGAAGCCGGCGGGATTCCGAATGCCTTTATCGCCTGCTTCGGCAGCGGTAAACCCGTTATCGCCCTGCTGGGGGAATATGATGCTCTGGCCGGATTGAGCCAGCAGGCACATTGCGCGACGGCACAGTCCGCCACGCCGGGTGCCAACGGCCACGGCTGTGGCCACAATTTGCTGGGAACGGCAGCGCTGGCGGGTGCCATTGCGGTGAAAAGCTGGCTGGAGCAGCACGGGGGGAGCGGCACCGTGCGTTTCTACGGCTGTCCTGGTGAAGAAGGTGGTTCAGGGAAAACCTTTATGGTGCGCGAAGGTTTGTTTGATGACGTTGATGCCGCCGTCACCTGGCACCCTGAAGCATTTGCCGGCATGTTTAACGTCAGCACGCTGGCCAATATTCAGGCCGCCTGGCGGTTTCACGGCGTAGCGGCACATGCTGCTAACTCGCCACATCTGGGGCGTAGCGCGCTGGATGCCGTAACGCTGATGACCACCGGCACCAATTTCCTCAACGAACACATCATTGAGAAAGCGCGCGTTCATTACGCTATCACCGATACCGGTGGAATCTCACCCAACGTGGTGCAGGCGCAGGCTGAAGTGCTGTATCTGATCCGCGCGCCGGAAATGGCCGATGCGCAGCAGATCTACGAACGTATCGAGAAAATCGCTCAGGGCGCGGCAATGATGACCGAAACCACCGTTGCGTGTCGCTTTGATAAAGCCTGCTCCAGCTACCTGCCCAACCGCACGCTCGAAGCGGCGATGTATCGCGCCCTGCAGCATTACGGCACGCCGGAGTGGACGGAAGAGGAGCGCCAGTTTGCGCAGGATATTCGTGCCACGCTAACGCCAAATGACCTGCAAAACAGCCTGAAGAACATTGCCGCGACGGGGGGAGAAGCCGGTAACGCTTTTGCGCGCCGTCAGCAGGAGATGTTACTGACAGATGAGGTCGCACCTTACGCCATTACCGATAACGTACTGGCCGGGTCAACCGATGTGGGCGATGTCAGCTGGAAAATGCCGGTGGCACAGTGTTTCAGCCCCTGCTTTACCATCGGAACGCCTTTGCATACCTGGCAACTCGTGGCTCAGGGGCGAACCTCCATTGCTCATAAAGGCATGCTGCTGGCCGGAAAAGTGATGGGCGCAACCGCGCTAAATCTGCTCCAGGATGCAACGCTGCTGCACCAATGCCGGGAAGAGTTCGAACAACAAATCACCGAAAAACCGTACGTGTGTCCGATTCCGACAGGCGTGACACCGTCACCCTTAAAATAATAAAACACAACACAACAACACAACAACAGTCCCGAGGAACGCCCATGAGTATGTCTTCCATACCTTCGCATTCCCCATCCGGTAAGCTCTATGGCTGGGTTGAAAGGATCGGCAATAAAGTGCCGCACCCTTTCCTGCTTTTTATCTGGTTGATCGTGGTTTTGATGGTGGCGACAGCGGTGCTGTCCGCCTTTGATGTCAGCGTGCGCAGTCCGGCCGATGGCAGTCTGGTGGCGGTCAAGAACCTGTTGAGTGTCGAAGGGTTGCACTGGTTTTTACCGAATGTGGTTAAAAACTTCAGCGGCTTCGCCCCGCTGGGGGCCATTCTGGCGCTGGTACTGGGCGCCGGACTTGCCGAGCGTGTCGGTCTGTTACCGGCGCTGATGGTGAAAATGGCCTCCCACGTCAGCGCACGTTACGCCAGCTACATGGTGCTGTTTATCGCCTTCTTTAGCCACATCTCCTCTGATGCCGCGCTGGTGATCATGCCGCCCATGGGCGCTCTGATTTTCCTCGCCGTCGGACGCCATCCCGTGGCGGGTCTGCTGTCGGCGATTGCGGGCGTAGGCTGCGGCTTTACCGCCAACCTGCTGATCGTGACCACCGATGTCCTGCTCTCAGGCATCAGCACGGAGGCGGCCAAAACCATCGACACCGCGGTGCACGTCAGCGTCATCGACAACTGGTACTTTATGGCCAGCTCGGTGGTCCTGCTGACCCTGGTGGGTGGACTGATTACCGATAAGCTCATTGAGCCGCGTTTAGGGAAATGGGAAGGCCGAAGCGATGAGAAGCTGGAGACGCTGAGTAAAGAGCAACGCGTTGGCCTGCGCGTGGCAGGCGTGGTCTCGCTGGCGTTTATTGCCGCGGTCGCGCTGATGGTGGTACCGGAAAACGGCATCCTGCGCGATCCGGTTAAACATACCGTTCTCCCCTCGCCGTTTATTCAGGGCATTGTGCCGCTGATTATTCTGTTTTTCTTTGTCGTTTCGCTCGCCTATGGGATCGCCACCGGCAAAATTCGCCGTCAGGGCGATCTGCCGCAGCTGATGATCGAACCCATGAAAGAGATGGCGGGCTTTATTGTGATGGTGTTCCCGCTGGCGCAGTTCGTGGCGATGTTTAACTGGAGCAACATGGGCAAATTTATGGCCGTGGGGCTGACCGATGCGCTGGAAGCGGCGGGGTTAAGCGGCGTCCCGGCATTTGTCGGCCTTGCGCTGTTGTCGTCACTGCTGTGCATGTTTATCGCCAGCGGCTCGGCAATCTGGTCGATTCTGGCTCCCATCTTTGTGCCGATGTTTATGATGCTGGGGTTCCACCCGGCGTTTGCCCAGATCCTGTTCCGTATCGCAGACTCTTCCGTCATCCCGCTGGCACCGGTCTCACCGTTTGTTCCGCTGTTTTTAGGCTTCCTGCAGCGCTATAAACCAGAGGCAAAACTGGGTACCTACTATTCGCTGGTTTTACCCTATCCGCTTATCTTTTTAGGGGTATGGCTGGTGATGCTGGTGGCATGGTATCTTGTCGGTCTGCCGATTGGGCCGGGGATTTACCCAAGGCTGCACTAAAGGATTAACGATGCTGAGATTACTCGAAGATAAAATTGCCACGCCGCTTGGTCCACTGTGGGTGATTGCAGACGAGCAGTTTTGTCTGCGCGCCGTTGAGTGGGAAGAACACAGCGACAGGATGGACACGTTGCTCAACGTGCACTATCGCGCGCAGGGTTATGAACGTATCAGCGCCACCAACCCCGGCGGCCTGAGCGACAAACTGACGGCGTACTTCGAGGGCGATCTCAGCATCATTGACACCCTGCCGACCGCCACGGCAGGCACACCTTTCCAGCGCGAAGTCTGGCAGGCGCTGCGCAGTATTCCGTGCGGACAGGTCATGCATTACGGCCAGCTCGCCGGGCAACTCGGCCGTGCCGGCGCGGCCCGCGCGGTCGGCGCGGCAAATGGCGCTAACCCCGTCAGTATTGTGGTCCCCTGCCACCGCGTGATTGGCCGCAACGGCACCCTGACCGGCTATGCCGGTGGCGTGCAGCGCAAGGAGTGGTTACTGCGTCACGAGGGGTATCTCCTGCTCTAGTTTCCAGGCTTTTAGTGCTTAATTTTCTTCCGGTTAGGCTAAAAATCCATAATCAAGCTGTGGAATTTCAAGAAGATGGCAACAGGTTGCCGTCTCTTGTCCTTATTGATGGTTTGGCAGGCTTACGTACTTACCAAAAAGATGTTAAAATTGACCAATATCAATTAAGGCTTGAGCAAACCTATGATCCCGGAAAAGCGAATTATACGACGCATTCAGTCTGGCGGTTGTGCTATCCATTGCCAGGATTGCAGCATCAGCCAGCTCTGTATCCCGTTTACCCTGAATGAGCATGAACTCGATCAGCTTGATAATATCATCGAGCGCAAAAAGCCTATTCAGAAAGGGCAGACGCTGTTTAAAGCGGGAGACGAACTGAAATCGCTCTATGCTATCCGTTCTGGCACCATCAAAAGCTACACCATCACGGAACAGGGTGATGAGCAGATCACCGGCTTCCATCTGGCGGGTGACCTGGTTGGCTTTGATGCCATCGGTACTGGCCATCACCCGAGCTTTGCTCAGGCGCTGGAAACCTCAATGGTTTGCGAAATCCCGTTTGAAACGCTGGACGATCTCTCAGGCAAAATGCCCAATCTGCGTCAGCAGATGATGCGTCTGATGAGCGGTGAGATCAAAGGCGATCAGGACATGATTCTGCTACTTTCCAAAAAGAATGCAGAAGAACGCCTGGCCGCGTTTATCTATAACCTCTCACGCCGCTTCGCGGAGCGCGGTTTCTCCCCGCGTGAATTCCGTCTGACCATGACGCGTGGCGATATCGGTAACTACCTGGGCCTGACCGTGGAAACCATTAGCCGCCTGCTGGGTCGTTTCCAGAAAAGCGGAATGCTGGCCGTTAAGGGTAAATACATTACCATCGAAAACGGTGAAGCTCTGGCCGTTCTTGCCGGTCACTCCCGCAACGTGGCATAACGCCTCCGCATGATTGATGCCAGGCCGATAAATTTTTATGATTTATTGGTCTGGTACGTCACCACTTCCGTTTCACCACGTTTCCCTGGCACCACCCCACTCAGTCCCTGAAAGGTTCTTGTTGAGGTTATGAATTGAGAGAAAGTTTATTTTTCGTTTCAGTCGTTATCGCCTCAGTGACCTTCATATTCATCTGGATCATGCTTGTCGGGCCAATGAAGGGTGAAGAAAAAACCTACGTACAGGATTCAACGACGTTTGCGATTGCGGTGATGGTACTGCTGTTGATTGCCTTTATCGCGGTAACGACAACGGTTCTTTTTCTGTGACAGATTTTCATGATTTATTGATCTGACAAAAACTTCCCCCCTGTTTCATTCAAGATATATAGGTTACTCTTTTAATTACAGACTGTGGTGACAGTAGTAAGGAGACCTGTATGGCAAAGTATCAAAACATGCTGGTGGCTATCGATCCTAACCAGGACGATCAGCCGGCATTACGACGTGCTGTGTATCTACATCAACGGATTGGTGGCAAAATCAAAGCGTTTTTGCCGATCTATGACTTCTCATATGAGATGACCACCCTTCTGTCGCCTGACGAACGCACCGCAATGCGTCAGGGAGTGATCAGCCAGCGTACCGCGTGGATCCGTGAACAGGCCAAATATTACCTGGAAGCGGGTGTTCCTATCGATATTAAAGTGGTCTGGCATAACCGACCTTTCGAAGCCATTATCCAGGAAGTGGTCGCCGGTGGGCACGACCTGTTGCTGAAAATGGCGCACCAGCACGACAAGCTGGAATCCGTGATCTTTACCCCTACCGACTGGCACCTGCTGCGTAAATGCCCTTGCCCGGTGTGGATGGTAAAAGACCAGCCGTGGCCAGAAGGCGGCAAGGCCGTCGTGGCTGTCAACCTGGCGAGCGAGGAGGATTACCACAATTCGCTCAATGAAAAGCTGGTCAAGGAGACGATCCAGCTTGCCGAGCAGGTTAACCACACTGAAGTCCATCTGGTGGGCGCTTACCCGGTAACACCGATTAATATTGCTATCGAGCTGCCTGAATTTGACCCGAGCGTGTATAACGATGCGATCCGGGGGCAGCACCTGCTGGCCATGAAGGCGTTACGCCAGAAATTCAGCATCGATGAGAAAATGACACATGTGGAAAAAGGGTTGCCTGAAGAGGTGATCCCGGATTTAGCAGAACATCTGCAGGCGGGGATTGTGGTACTGGGTACCATTGGCCGGACCGGTATTTCTGCCGCGTTCCTGGGCAATACCGCCGAACAGGTGATCGACCATCTGCGCTGTGACCTGCTGGTCATCAAGCCGGATGAGTATCAGACACCGGTTGAACTGGACGACCCGGAAGACGACTAAGTTCAGACATAAAAAAACCGCCGTTTCCGGCGGTTTTTTTGTCGCTGATTTACAGCGATTTCAGAATCGCATCGACACTAGCTTTTGCATCGCCAAACAGCATGTGCGTGTTCTCTTTGAAGAACAGCGGGTTCTGAACCCCTGCATAACCGGTATTCATGGAACGTTTGAAGACAATCACGTTCTGCGCCTTCCACACTTCCAGAACCGGCATACCGGCGATTGGGCTACGCGGATCGTCCTGCGCCGCCGGGTTAACGGTGTCGTTGGCACCAATAACCAGGACGGTGTCGGTATCGGTGAAATCATCGTTGATCTCATCCATCTCCAGCACGATGTCGTAAGGCACTTTCGCTTCCGCCAGCAGCACGTTCATGTGGCCTGGCAGACGCCCCGCTACCGGGTGAATGCCAAAGCGAACCTTGATACCACGCGCACGCAGCTTCTCGGTGATCTCCGCAACCGGATACTGAGCCTGCGCCACCGCCATGCCGTAGCCTGGGGTAATGATGACCGAGTGTGAGTTTTTCAGCATCTCTGCGGTATCTTCCGCGGTGATCTCACGGTGCTCACCCACTTCTTCGTCAGAACCGGTTGAGGAGCCGTCAGAACCAAAGCCACCCGCGATAACGCTGATAAACGAACGGTTCATCGCCTTACACATGATGTAAGACAGGATCGCACCAGAAGAACCGACCAGCGCACCGGTGACGATCAACAGATCGTTGCTCAGCATGAAGCCAGCTGCTGCCGCGGCCCAACCGGAGTAGGAGTTCAGCATGGAGACAACCACTGGCATATCGGCACCACCAATGGAGGCCACCAGGTGCCAGCCAAAGGCCAGGGCAATCAGGGTCATCACCAGTAACGCCAGCACCTGCAGGCCCACGCTTTCAGTGCGCACGAAGACCACCAGCAGCACAAAGGACACGACCAGCGCCGCCAGGTTCAGCTTGTGACGGTTTGGCAGCATCAGCGGTTTAGAAGAGATCTTACCGCGCAGTTTGCCGAACGCGACAATTGAGCCGGTGAAGGTCACCGCACCAATGAAGATGCCGAGGAACACTTCCGTCAGATGGATGTTGACCAGAATCGGTTCCAGACCGGGTGTGTGGTACAGATAGCTGTTGAAGCCCACCAGCACCGCCGCCAGCCCCACGAAGCTATGCAGAATGGCCACCAGCTCCGGCATCTCGGTCATTTCAACGCGTTTCGCCAGGCGAATACCAATCGCGCCACCGATGATCATCGCCACCAGGATCCATGCAACGTTGCCGGTGTCCGGCCCGAAGATGGTGGCAATCAGCGCAATCGCCATCCCGGCGATACCAAAGTTATTTCCCTGCTGAGACGTTTCGTGTTTGGAAAGTCCCGCCAGACTGAAAATAAACAGGATTGCAGCAACAATGTATGCGGCTGTGACTAATCCTCCAGACATATGCTACCCCTTAGCCTTTACGAAACATTTTCAGCATGCGCTGAGTCACGGTGAACCCACCGAAAATATTGATACTGGCGATCAGCACCGCGATAAAGCTCAGGAAACTTACCCAGCCGCCGTGGCCAATCTGCAGCAGCGCCCCGACCACGATAATCCCGGAGATGGCGTTAGTGACCGACATCAGTGGCGTATGCAGCGCATGGGAGACATTCCATACGACGTAGTACCCCACCACACACGAGAGCGCGAAGACGGTAAAGTGGCCGAGGAATTCTTTCGGCGCGACGTCTGCCAGCCAGCCAAACAGAATAATGACCAGCGCCATGATCGCGTACTTGCGCCACGGAGAAGCCGGTTTAGCTGGCTCTTTAGGCTCAGGCGCCGCTTTCGGTGCCGCCTGAGGCTGCGCGGACACCTGAATCGGTGGCGCAGGCCAGGTGATTTCGCCTTCACGCACCACCGTTACGCCACGCACAACAACATCGTCAAAATCAACGGTGATGTTGCCGTCTTTCTCTTTGCAGAGCAGTTTCAGCAGGTTAACAAGGTTGGTACCGTACAGCTGAGAAGACTGCGTTGGCAGACGGCCCGGCAAATCGGTATACCCGATCACCTTCACGCCGTTAGCAGTTGTGGTCACCTGATTTGGCACGGTGTACTCACAGTTGCCACCGTTCTGCGACGCCAGGTCGACGATCACACTGCCCGACTTCATGGAGTCAACCATCTCACGGGTAATCAGCTTCGGCGCGGGTTTACCGGGGATAAGCGCGGTAGTGACAATGATGTCGACATCTTTGGCCTGCGCGGCGAAGAGTTCCATTTCCGCTTTGATAAAGGCTTCGGACATGACCTTCGCGTAACCGTCACCGCTGCCCGCTTCTTCCTTGAAGTCCAGCTCAAGGAATTCGGCCCCCATACTTTGGACTTGTTCTTTTACTTCAGGACGGGTGTCAAAAGCGCGTACGATAGCGCCCAGGCTGTTTGCCGCGCCGATAGCCGCAAGACCCGCCACGCCCGCGCCAATCACCATCACTTTCGCCGGAGGCACTTTCCCTGCCGCGGTGATCTGACCGGTAAAGAAGCGACCAAACTCATGCGCCGCCTCAACAATCGCGCGGTAACCGGCGATATTCGCCATGGAACTTAAGGCATCCAGCGACTGCGCGCGCGAAATACGCGGCACGGAGTCCATGGCCATCACGGTCACGCCACGTGCTGCCAGCTTCTCCATCAACTCAGGATTCTGTGCAGGCCAGATGAAGCTCACCAGCGTCGTGCCAGGATTCAGCAGTTCAATCTCGCTCTCTTCCGGCGCATTAACCTTGAGAATAACGGGCGACTGCCAGACTTCAGCACCGTCCACCACTTCCGCGCCAGCCTGAATAAAGGCCTCGTCATCGAAACTCGCCAGTTTGCCCGCGCCGCGTTCAACTGCGACGGTAAAACCCAGTTTAAGCAGTTGCTCCACCGTTTTCGGTGTTGCCGCTACGCGGGTTTCATTGGCTAACCGTTCTTTTGGTACCCCAATACGCATAGTTTTCCCTTCCATCGGTTTTTGATGATGGTTTGTCGATAAATGCCCGCGGTTTGTATCAACTTTCGCCAGCAGGACAGCGACGACATATGATTAACCCCAGAAAATAAAACAGTAACAAACTTTCTATAACCTACTGAAAATAACGCCCGTGATCTACCGCCAGAAAACACTATTTCTTACTTTATCTGTGAAAAATAAGTGATCTGCGTCGCTGACAGTGATATTTACCTTAAATTCATCGCTGAGACCGATAAATAGCGCAAGCGAAGCGGTAAAAACATGATATAGCGCCATTAGAGAACAACTTATTAACATTAAATTAACTTGTAAAAGTCATAAGCTTTATCAGTTTTGCTTGTCAGACGCCTGTTTTTTCAACATATCACTAAATGTTATCAAATCAGATGATTCAGTGAGCACAGGCTGTGAAAAATGGCGCAGACAGCGACGGGTTTTAAATGCCATAATCGGGACCGTCTCAAATTAACAACAATACCAGTACATGGTTTGCGCAAGGCGAAGGATTATTTTTATGAAGCTTAAGAACACACTCCTGGCGTCCGCACTTCTCTCCGCGACCGCCCTGTCTGCGAATGCCGCGACAGAGTTAACGCCGGAGCAAGCGGCAGCGTTAAAACCTTTTGACCATACGGTCATTGTGGGTCGTTATAATTCTATTGGCGATGCCGTCGCCGCCGCATCAAAAGCCGCCGATAAAAACGGTGCGGCCTCGTTTTACGTTGTTGATCAGTCTGACTCCGGCAACAGCGGTAACCAGCGCGTGACCATTGCGCTGTATAAAGACAATGCGCCGAAAGCTGACGCGCCGAAAAACCGCGTGATTAACGGCGTCGTTGAATTACCGAAAGATCAGGCGATTGAGCTGGAACCTTATGACACCGTCACCGTGCAGGGCTTCTATCGCAGCCAGCCTGAAGTGAACGATGCCATCACCAAAGCCGCAAAAGAAAAAGGCGCGTACTCTTTCTTTATCGTGCGTCAGGTCGATGCTAACCAGGGTGGCAACCAGCGCATTACCGCGTTCATCTATAAAGAAGATGCGAAGAAACGCGTTCTGCAAAGCCCGGACGCCATCCCTGCAGATTCCGAAGCGGGTCGTGCGGCGATAGCGAAAGGCGGTGAAGAAGCGAAGAAAGTGGAAATTCCAGGCGTAGCCACCTCTGCCGCACCAAGCGCTGAAGTGGGCCGTTTCTTCGAAACGCAATCCACCAAAGGTGGCCGTTACTCCGTTACCCTGCCAGACGGAACCAAAATTGAAGAGCTGAACAAAGCCACTGCAGCGCAGATGGTGCCGTTCGACAGCATTAAATTTACCGGCAACTACGGCAACATGACGGAAGTCTCTTATCAGGTCGCGAAACGTGCGGCGAAGAAAGGGGCGAAGTATTACCACATCACCCGCCAGTGGCAGGAACGTGGTAACAACGTAACCATCAGCGCCGACCTGTACAAGTAACAGAACGGTTGACCCGAGGCGGCGCAATGCCGCCTTTTTTGTTACTTTTTTTTGAAATTCGGCCCCACGTCATTGCATGCTTTCGTGACACTCCGTAAAATCCCGCGCCTTAGTGTGATCCACCATTTTTATGCGCCTGTGCGAAATAATTATTCTGGATTTGGACCTTTCATAACAGGAAGCCAATGGAAAAGAAACTAGGCCTGAGTGCTTTGACTGCACTCGTTTTGAGCTCAATGCTGGGTGCGGGCGTGTTCAGCTTACCGCAGAATATGGCGGCGGTCGCAAGCCCTGCCGCACTGCTTATAGGGTGGGGCATCACGGGTGCCGGGATTTTGCTGCTGGCGTTCGCAATGCTGCTGCTGACCCGCATCCGCCCGGATCTGGATGGGGGGATTTTCACTTACGCCCGTGAAGGTTTCGGCGAACTGATTGGCTTCTGTTCCGCATGGGGCTACTGGCTGTGTGCGGTCATCGCAAACGTCTCCTACCTGGTGATCGTCTTTTCGGCGCTCAGTTTCTTTACCGATACCCCTGAACTGCGGTTCTTTGGCGACGGCAATACCTGGCAGTCCATTGTGGGCGCCTCGGTACTGCTGTGGGTTGTTCACTGGTTGATTCTACGTGGCGTACAGACGGCGGCCAGCATTAACCTGGTGGCAACCCTGGCCAAACTGGTTCCGCTCGGCCTGTTTATCGTGCTGGCCTTTATGGCGTTCCGTCTCGATGTGTTCAGTCTCGATTTCAGCGGTGTCGCGCTGGGCGTACCGGTCTGGGAGCAGGTCAAAAACACCATGCTGATCACCCTGTGGGTCTTCATCGGTGTTGAAGGGGCCGTCGTGGTCTCTGCCCGGGCGCGGAATAAGCGCGATGTGGGTCGCGCCACGCTGCTGGCGGTACTGGCGGCGCTGGGCGTGTATCTGATGGTGACACTGCTGTCACTGGGGGTGGTCGCGCGTCCTGAACTGGCCGAAATGCGTAACCCGTCGATGGCGGGCCTGATGGTGAAAATGTTCGGGCCGTGGGGTGACGTGGTGATTGCCGCGGGGCTGATTATCTCCGTGTGTGGCGCGTACCTGAGCTGGACCATTATGGCGGCAGAAGTGCCGTTCCTGGCCGCAACGCACAAAGCATTTCCACGCCTGTTTGCTCGTCAAAACAAAAACAGCGCGCCGTCGGCCTCACTCTGGCTGACCAACATCAGCGTTCAGGTCTGTCTGGTGCTGATCTGGCTCACAGGTTCAGACTATAACACTCTGCTGACCATCGCCTCGGAGATGATTCTGGTACCCTATTTCTTAGTAGGTGCGTATCTGTTAAAAATCGCCACACGTCCGGCGCACTATGTGGTGGGTGTCGGAGCCTGTATTTACGGCCTGTGGTTGTTGTATGCTTCCGGGCCTATGCATCTGCTGCTGTCGGTGGTGTTGTATGCACCGGGTCTGCTGGTGTTTATCTACGCCCGCCGCACGCATCAGTTAGAGAACGCGCTTAGACGCCGTGAGATGGCCTTAATCGGGCTGTTACTGGTTGCTGCCGTACCGGCAACCTGGATGTTAATGGGATAGAATCGCCTTTCCCATTGTTGAACTGAAAAGGAGAACACGATGGGAAACGCGCAGCAACGCCCAATACTGATTACTGGTGGAGGCCGTCGTATCGGCCTCGCCCTTGCCCATCACTTTCTCAATCTTCGCCATCCGGTCATCATCAGTTACCGCAGCGAATATCCCTCGATTGAGGGGCTACGCAAAGCCGGTGCGATCTGCATTCAGGCCGATTTCTCAACCGATGACGGTATTCTGGCCTTCGCTGATAAAGTGAAATCTACCACCCCCGGGCTGCGCGCCATTATCCATAATGCCAGCGCCTGGCTTCCCGAAAAATCCGGTACGCCACTCAGCGAAACGCTCTCCTGCATGCTGCAGATCCACGTCAATGCGCCCTATCTGCTGAACCATGCCCTGCTCGACCTGTTGCGCGGTCACGGACATGCGGCGGGTGATATTATTCATTTCACCGATTACGTCGTGGAGCGCGGCAGCGACAAGCACATCGCCTATGCGGCCAGTAAAGCTGCACTCGATAACATGACGCGCTCGTTCGCCCGTAAACTTGCCCCTGAAGTTAAGGTGAACGCCATCGCCCCGGCGATGATTTTATTCAACGAAGACGATGATGCGGAGTATCGCCAGCAGGCGCTAAATAAATCGCTGATGAAAATTGCGCCAGGTGAAAAAGAGGTTATCGATCTGATCGATTATCTGCTCACCAGTTGCTACGTCACTGGCAGAACCTTTGCCGTGGACGGCGGTCGACCGTTGCGCTAGTGAAAGCGGCTCCAGAAGAAGATAAGCACCCAGGCGCTGAGCCCCCAGCAGACAACGGCCCCGCTCAGCGCCAGGGGAAGTCGCATAAAACCGGTGAAGTACCACAGCGAAAGCAGATAGAGAAAATAAGGGATGATCGACCACATCCCGAACACGATGGTCGTACGCAATGCTTCCGTGCCTCGTTCTGAGGCGACAATATAGTGCGCTATTAACGCAAAGGTCGGGAAGAGTGGGATCAGCCCGGCAATATAATAATTCCTGGTTTTAGCCAGAATACCAATCAGTAACACCACCAGCGCACCCAACGCGGCTTTTATCACCAGCCCCATCTTTTTCCCTATAACAATCAAATAACACTATGAGCCAGAATAACGGAACTGGCGTTAATTATGAAAGATTAATGGAACGTTAAGGTTGTGCGGTGTATGTTGGCTTTTTTCACGATAACAGACGTTGTATGAATAAGATTGTTTATGTTGAAGACGAGCCCGAAGTTGGGCAATTGATCGCCGCCTATCTGGGTAAACATGATATGGACGTCATTGTTGAGCCTCGTGGCGATCGTGCCGAAGAGGTGGTCTTACGTGAAAACCCGGACCTGGTGCTGCTGGACATTATGCTGCCCGGCAAAGATGGCATGACGGTCTGCCGCGATCTGCGCGCCCGGTGGGAGGGCCCTATCGTGCTGCTGACCTCGCTGGACAGCGACATGAACCATATTTTGTCACTCGAAATGGGTGCCAATGACTACATTCTGAAAACCACGCCCCCTGCCGTCCTCCTTGCTCGTCTGCGCCTTCATTTACGCCAGCGTGCCAGCGTTGAACGAGAAGCGCCTGCTCAGTCGCTGACCCCGCACAAAGCGATGCGTTTTGGTACCTTGTCTATTGATCCGATTAACCGTCAGGTTCTGCTTTCTGGCGAGCTTATCGCCCTTTCCACCGCAGATTTTGACCTGCTCTGGGAACTGGCAACCCACGCTGGGCAGATCATGGACCGCGATGCATTACTGAAAAACCTGCGCGGCGTCAGCTACGACGGAATGGATCGTAGCGTTGACGTGGCTATTTCGCGCCTGCGTAAAAAACTGCAGGATAATGCCACTGAGCCGTACCGCATTAAAACCGTGCGTAACAAGGGCTATCTGTTCGCGCCTCACGCTTGGGAAACCTGATGCCGGTTCCCCGAACGACACTGTTTAAAACATTACGCAGACGAGGTCTGACAGTTGCATAAAATAAGAACACTCAGCCTGATCTGCTGTTTTGGGTTAACCGGGTGCGTTGTCGCAGATATGGATTCAAGTCATTATGACTATGTTCCGTATATTCAGACTATCCAGAATCCCAGGACCCCGGGCCATACCAATGTGCAACAACGCCGTGAGGATTTGTACGCCTGCGGCGTTGATCGAAAGTATTCGCTCAATTCATGGGACGAAAGCTTCAGTCGCAACCGCCTGCTGCCGGGCGAAACGATAGAACAGCAAGATTCCAGGATCAAAAAAATAGAAGACTGTATGAAATCAAAAGGGTACGTTCTGTGGGATTACTCACAATGCGGACCCCGTAAAAAACCGAGCGGTATGTGTAACTAGTTTGGGTTTGCGTGTTTGTCTTCGACGCAGGTTGTTAACGTATTGATTTTCGGTGAGATTGAATGAAAAAGCTGTTCGTACAGTTTTATCTCCTGTTGTTTGTCTGCTTCCTGGTGATGACCATGCTGGTTGGGCTGGTCTATAAATTCACCGCCGAACGTGCGGGCAGGCAGTCACTGGATGATTTAATGAAAAGCTCGCTCTACCTGATGCGCAGCGAGCTGCGAGAGATCCCGCCACACGACTGGGCCAAGACCTTAAAAGAGCTGGATCTGAACCTGTCGTTTGATCTGCGCATCGAGCCGATGAAGGATTTCGATTTAGAGCCACCCGCCATGCAGCGACTGCGTGACGGGGACATTGTGGCGCTGGATGAGAAATATACCTTTATCCAGCGCATTCCACGGAGCCATTACGTTCTGGCCGTGGGGCCGGTACCTTATCTCTATTATCTGCACCAGATGCGCCTGCTGGACCTTGCCCTGCTGGCTTTCATTGCCATTTCGCTCGCGTTCCCGGTCTTTATCTGGATGAGGCCACACTGGCAGGACATGCTGAAACTGGAATCAGCTGCGCAACGTTTTGGTGACGGGCATTTTACCGAGCGCATTCACTTCGACAGCGGTTCCAGCTTCGAGCGTCTTGGCGTGGCGTTTAACCAGATGGCCGATAACATCAATGCGCTGATTATCAGTAAAAAACAGCTCATTGACGGAATTGCTCACGAGCTGCGTACGCCACTGGTACGCCTGCGCTATCGGCTGGAGATGAGCGAAAACCTGACGGAGGCCGAGTCTCAGGCGCTGAACCGCGACATTGGTCAGCTTGAGGGCCTCATTGAGGAGCTCCTGACCTACGCGCGCCTCGATCGCCCGCAAAACGAACTGAACCTCAGTACGCCGGACCTGCCCGACTGGTTACAAACCCATATCGATGATGTCCAGAGCGTAAACCCGCAACGTACCCTGCTGACACACGTCACGCCCGGCGATTATGGCGCACTGGATATGCGTCTGATGGAACGCGTGCTGGATAATCTGATGAACAACGCCATGCGCTATAGCGAGAGCACGCTGCAGATTGGCTTAGATTTACAGGGTAGTCAGGCCTGTCTGACGGTTGAGGATGACGGACCGGGCATCGCCCCGGAAGCGCGTGAAACGGTGTTTGAGCCGTTTGTACGCCTCGACCCCAGCCGCGATCGTGCCACGGGGGGATGTGGCCTCGGGCTGGCAATTGTTTACTCCATTGCGCAGGCGATGGGCGGCACGGTGCATTGTGAAGAGAGCGCACTCGGCGGCGCGCGCTTCTGCTTTAGCTGGCCGGTATATCACAACATCACCCTTCCCGTCCCTGCCTGACCTTTATCGCACGCTGGCCTGACCCGGCGTGCTGTGCTATATGATAAGTATGTTGTAACTAATGAAGAGTTATCATGGCGACGTACGATCTCATCGAAAGGCTGAACAGCACGTTCCGCGACATTGAACACGAGTTACTGACCCTGACCGAACGTTTGCAGACCTGCCGTCTGTTAGCCGCGCGGGTCTTTACCCTGCCGGATGTGGTGAAAGGCGCTGAACACGACCCGCTGGAAACCATAGAGGTACAGCAGCATATCGGCAAAGCGGCGCTGGAACTGACGCTGCGGCACTACCGTCGCCTGTTTATCCAGCAGCAGTCAGAAAACCGCAGCAGTAAGGCGGCCGTTCGTCTGCCGGGCGTAATCTGCCTGCAAACTGATGCAACAACGCGAGAAGCGCTGGAAAACCAGATTGCGCATATCAACACGCTTAAGGCGACGTTTGAAAAGATCATCACTGAAGAGTCGGGTCTGGCCCCTGCCGCCCGTTTTGAATGGGTACACCGACAGCTACCGGGATTAATCACCCTGAATGCCTACCGTACGCTCACGGTACTGCGTCATCCCGCTACGCTTCGCTTCGGCTGGGCCAACAAGCACATCATTAAAAACTTCACCCGGGATGACATTCTGGCGCAGCTGGAAAAGAGTCTGAAGGCACCGCGGACTGTCGCACCGTGGTCACGCGAGCAGTGGATTGAACGGCTTGAGCAGGAGTACCACAGCATCGCCTCACTGCCGGCAGATACCCGGCTTAAGATTAAGCGTCCGGTGAAGGTGCAGCCTATCGCGCGCGTCTGGTATTCCGGCCAGCAAAAGCAGGTACAGTATGCCTGCCCGACGCCGCTGATCGCACTTTATGATGCCGATCAGGGGGCCATTGTGCCGGATATTGGCGAACTGCTGAATTACGATGCTGAAAATGTCCAGCATCGTTACAGACCTCAGGCGCAACCGCTGCAGCTGATCATTCCGCGGCTGCACCTGTATGTGGCGCAGTGATTATTTCAGGCTGCCGACCATCGATTCCGGGCGTACCCATGCATCAAACTCAGCCTCCGTCAGGTAACCCAATGCCAGAGCGGAGGCTTTCAGCGTCAGCCCCTCTTTATGCGCTTTTTTCGCAATCTCAGCGGCTTTGTCGTAGCCGATATGGGTATTCAGCGCGGTCACCAGCATCAACGACTCATTGAGCAACTGGCTGATGCGCTCGCGGTTTGGCTCAATGCCTGACGCACAGTGCTCGTTGAAACTCTCCATACCGTCCGCCAGCAGGCGTATGGACTGAAGCACGTTGTGAATCACCATCGGGCGATAGACGTTCAGCTCAAAGTTACCGGACGCGCCGCCCATGTTAACGGCAACGTCGTTACCCATTACCTGACAGCAGAGCATGGTCATGGCTTCACATTGGGTCGGGTTTACTTTGCCCGGCATGATTGAGCTACCCGGCTCGTTCTCCGGAATGCTAATTTCACCGATACCGCAACGGGGACCCGAGGCCAGCCAGCGCACATCATTGGCGATTTTCATCAACGACGCTGCCAGCCCCTTGAGGGCACCGTGGGTATGAACCAGCGCATCACAGGTGGCCAGCGCTTCAAACTTATTCGGCGCCGTGATAAACGGCTGCCCGGTGATGGCCGCCAGCTCGTCGGCAACGCGCACCGCATATTCCGGATGGGTATTTAACCCCGTACCGACCGCCGTTCCGCCCAGCGCCAGCTCTGCAAGATGCGGCAGGCTGTACTCGATGTGCTTGAGGTTATGTTCTAGCATTGCCACCCAGCCGGAAATCTCCTGGCCGAGCGTCAGCGGCGTGGCATCCTGCAGATGAGTACGTCCTATTTTGACGATATCGCTGAAAGCCTGCGCCTTCTCGCCAAGGGTGGTTTTAAGCACGTTGAGCTGCGGGATCAGCTGTTCACGAAGCGCAATCACCGCCGCCACGTGCATCGCCGTCGGGAAGACGTCGTTCGAACTTTGGCTTTTGTTTACGTCATCGTTCGGGTGAACCTTACGCTCCATACCGCGCACGCCGCCCAGCAGTTCGCTTGCCCGGTTCGCCAGCACTTCGTTCATATTCATGTTGCTCTGGGTGCCAGAACCGGTCTGCCAGATGGCGAGGGGGAATTCATCGGGATGCTTGCCGGCCAGCACTTCATCGGCAGCAGTGATAATCGCGGTGGCCTTATCTGCCGCCAGCAGGCCTAAATCCTGATTCACTTTGGCGGCCGCACGTTTAGTGAGCGCCAGCGCCTGAATCAGCGAGACGGGCATTTTCTCGGTCGAAATACGGAAATGTTCCAACGAACGCTGGGTTTGCGCGCCCCATAGCTTGTCAGCCGGGACATCGATCGCGCCCATAGAGTCTTTCTCACGGCGTACCGTAGTCATTACTTTCTCCTTGATAACACTGTCGGGATTGCTCACATGCTTCAGAGATAAGTATTGAGTGCTTTACAGAAAAGATATGGCGCTTTGTGCGCTCTTTGATGTGCCGGGTGACGTGAACGCCACCCGGCTATAGTAGATTACTTCACACACGCCGAACATTGAGAGGACTGGATCTGCCTGAAGAAGTCGTTACCTTTGTCATCCACAAGGATAAACGCCGGGAAATCTTCCACTTCAATTTTCCAGATAGCTTCCATACCCAGTTCCGGGTATTCAATGCACTCAAGGCTCTTGATGCTGCCCTGCGCGAGTACGGCAGCCGGACCGCCGATGCTGCCCAGGTAGAAGCCACCGTGTTTATGGCAGGCATCCGTCACCTGCTGGCTACGGTTTCCTTTTGCCAGCATGATCATGCTGCCGCCGTTGGCCTGCAGCTGGTCAACATACGAGTCCATACGGCCTGCGGTGGTCGGGCCTAACGAGCCAGAGGCGTAGCCTTCTGGCGTTTTGGCCGGGCCTGCGTAGTAAATCGGGTGATCTTTGATGTACTGCGGCAGCCCTTCACCGTTGTCCAGACGCTCTTTCAGTTTCGCGTGAGCGATGTCACGACCAACGATGATGGTTCCGTTAAGAGAGAGACGGGTCGACACCGGATACTGAGACAGCTGCGCCAGAATCTCTTTCATCGGACGGTTCAGGTCAACGTGAACGGCTTCACCCTCGCCCGCTTTGCGCAACGCTTCAGGAATGTACTTCCCTGGGTTATTCTCCAGTTTTTCGATCCAGACGCCTTCGCGGTTGATCTTCGCCTTGATGTTACGATCCGCAGAACAGGAGACCCCCATCCCAACCGGGCAGGAGGCACCGTGGCGCGGCAGACGGATCACACGCACATCATGGGCAAAATATTTGCCGCCGAACTGCGCCCCCAGGCCAAGGTTACGCGCTTCTTCCAGCAGTTCCTGTTCGAGCTGAACATCGCGGAACGCCTGGCCGTGCTCGTTACCTTCGGTAGGCAGGCCGTCGTAGTATTTGGTCGACGCCAGCTTCACCGTTTTCAGGGTGCTCTCTGCTGACGTACCGCCAATCACAAAGGCAATATGGTACGGCGGGCAGGCAGCGGTGCCGAGCGTGCGCATTTTCTCAACCAGGTAATTCTTCAGCTTGCCCGGTGTGAGCAGCGCTTTGGTTTCCTGGTAGAGATAGGTTTTGTTCGCTGAACCGCCACCTTTGGCGATGCAGAGGAATTTGTATTCATCACCGTCCACGCTATACAGGTCAATCTGCGCAGGCAGGTTTGTGCCCGTGTTGACCTCTTTGTACATATCCAGCGCCGCGTTTTGCGAGTAGCGCAGGTTGTCTTCGGTGTAGGTGTTGTACACGCCGTGCGCCAGCGCCGCTTCGTCGCCGCCGCCGGTCCAGACGCGCTGGCCTTTTTTACCCACAATGATGGCCGTGCCGGTGTCCTGGCAGGTAGGTAAAATACCTTTCGCCGCGATATCCGAGTTACGCAGGAACTGCAGGGCGACGTATTTGTCGTTTTCGCTGGCCTGCGGGTCGCTCAGGATATCGGCAACCTGCTGCTGGTGCGCAGGGCGGAGCATAAACGAGGCGTCGTGGAAAGCCTGCTGCGCCAGTAACGTCAGCGCCTGCGGATCGACCTTGAGGATCTCCTGCCCTTCGAATTCAGAGACGGAGACGTGATCGCGGGTTAACAGGTAATATTCGGTTTGATCCTTACTGAGGGGGAAAGGATCCTGATAATGAAAGGGTTTGTTCGACATTGTTCTCTCACTTACTGCTTCAGTCTGATTATTTGGGCAGATGTTCCGCTGCCCGCTTAAAAGCGAGTCAGCTTATCCTACACAATTTTTTAACAAAAACTGAGACTAGTACGACTTTTTACATCCACAGGTTACTTCCATGTGGTTTATTGCTTTAATACCCGGAGTTAATTCCACCATTGAATCAGGGCTTGATAATGCAAAAACTCATTAACTCAGTGCAAAACTACGCCTGGGGAAGTAAAACTGCGTTAACGGATCTCTACGGTATCGCGAACCCAAACAACCTGCCAATGGCAGAACTGTGGATGGGTGCGCACCCGAAGAGCAGCTCAAAAATTGAAGACGCAAGCGGCCAGGTTCGCTCTCTGCGCGACGTGATTGATGCCGACAAAGCCACCCTGCTGGGTGACAAGGTTGCCAGCCGTTTTGGTGAGCTGCCGTTCCTGTTTAAAGTGCTGTGCGCCGACCAGCCGCTCTCGATCCAGGTGCACCCGAATAAAAAAGCCTCTGAGATGGGCTTTGCGAAAGAGAACGCGGCCGGTATTCCGTTAGATGCCGCCGAGCGTAACTACAAAGATCCTAACCACAAGCCGGAACTGGTCTTTGCGCTGACCCCCTTCCTGGCGATGAACGCGTTTCGCGAGTTCTCAGAAATTATCTCCCTGCTGCAGCCGGTGGCGGGTGCTAACAACGCTATCGCTCACTTCCTGGAAAACCCGAATGCAGCAGGCCTGAGCCAGCTTTTCGCCAGCCTGCTGAACATGCAGGGTGAAGAGAAATCTCACGCCCTGGCGGTGCTAAAAGCAGCGCTGGACAGCCAGCACGGTGAGCCGTGGGATACCATCCGCCTGATTTCTGAATTCTACCCGGACGACAGCGGCCTGTTCTCCCCTCTGCTGCTGAACGTGGTGAAGCTGAACCCGGGCGAGGCGATGTTCCTGTTTGCTGAAACCCCGCACGCCTACCTGCAGGGCGTGGCGCTGGAGGTGATGGCCAACTCAGACAACGTACTGCGTGCAGGCCTGACGCCGAAATACATTGATATCCCTGAGCTGGTTGCCAACGTGAAGTTTGAGGCGAAGCCAGCGGATCACCTGCTGACTCAGCCTGTTAAACAGGGTGCGGAGCTGAACTTCCCGATCCCGGTGGATGATTTTGCCTTCTCACTGCATGACCTGAGCCCGGCAGAAACCGCCATCGCGCAGGAGAGCGCAGCAATCCTGTTCTGCGTTGAGGGTGAAGCAACGCTGCATAAAGGTGGCGAGCGTCTGGTGCTCAAGCCAGGCGAATCGGCATTTGTAGCGGCAAACGAGTCGCCGGTGAGCGTGAGCGGTACCGGTCGTCTGGCGCGTGTTTTTAATAAGCTATAAGCACTTACTGAATTTTTTAACAACTCTTGCTAAGCTAGTTGAAGACTTTACATCACCGGGCGGTTTCTACCGCCTGGTTTCATTTTAGGGATAGTCGCAATGAAAAAATCGGTCGTAGCGGTAGGAGTGATTGTAGCGTTAGGCGTGGTCTGGACAGGTGCCTCCTGGTTTACCGGGAAACAGCTGGAAAGCCGTCTGGCTGAGATGGTGGCACAGGCTAACGGAGAGCTTAAGCGTGGCGCGCCGGAAGCAGGCGTGGAGCTTGCCTACCAGAATTATCAGCGTGGTGTCTTTACCAGCCATATGCAGGTGGTTGTCAAGCCTGTTGCCGGTAATGAAAATGGCTGGCTGAAACCGGGCCAAAGCGTGGTGCTGGATGAAGTGGTCAGCCACGGTCCGTTCCCGCTGGCACAGTTAACGTCTTTTAACCTGATCCCGTCGATGGCGTCCGTTCATACTGTACTGGTGAATAACGACTTAACCAAACCTCTGTTTGATCTGGCAAAGAACGAGTCACCTTTCGAGGTTAACACCCGCATCAGCTACGCCGGCGACACACGTTCCAGTATCGATCTGAAAGCACTGAACTACGAGAAAGATAACGAGAAAGTGACCTTTAGCGGGGGGAATTTCAAGGTTGATGCTGACCGCGATGGAAATGTCTTCTCCCTGACCGGTGAAGCAGAGAGCGGCCTGATCAATGCCGTCAATGAATACGGTCAAAAGGTTCAGCTGACGTTCAATAACCTGAAAGCCGACGGCGACAGCAAGATGACCGATTTTAAAGAGCGTATCGGTAATCAGAAACTCTCTTTCGACAAGATTGCTATCGCGGTTGAAGGTAAAGAGATGGCCGTGCTGGAAGGCATGGAGGTGGACGGCAAATCCGACGTGTCTAAAGACGGTAAGAGCATCAATACCCAACTGGATTACGCCCTGAAGAGCCTGAAAGTGCAGAACCAGGATCTCGGGACCGGCAAACTGTCGCTGAAGATTGGCAATATCGACGGTCAGGCGTGGCATGAATTTAGCCAGAAATACAGCAAAGAGAGCCAGGCACTGCTGAGCAATGCCGCGCTGCAGCAGAATCCGGAAGTTTACCAGCAGCAGGCCTTGGCGGTGCTGATGAACAACCTGCCAATCCTGCTGAAAGGCGAGCCAGTTATCACCGTGGCCCCGCTGAGCTGGAAAAACAGCAAAGGCGAAACCAACTTTAACCTGTCCCTGTTCCTGAAAGACCCGGCAACCGCAACGGGTGAACCTCAGACGCTGGCGCAGGAAGTGGATCGCAGCGTGAAGTCACTCGACAGCAAGCTGACCATCCCTATGGATATGGCGACCGAGTTTATGACCCAGATTGCGAAGCTTGAAGGGTATGGCGATGAAGATGCCGGCAAGCTGGCGAGCCAGCAGGTGAAAGGCCTGGCGGCAATGGGTCAGATGTTCCGCATCACGAAGATGGAAGACAACACCATTTCCACCAGCCTGCAGTATGCCAACGGTCAGGTCACGCTGAACGGCGATAAAATGCCGCTGGAAGATTTTGTCGGGATGTTTGGTATGCCTGCTCTGGGGATGCCGGAACCGGCTGAACCGGCAGCGCCGGCCGTGCCTGAAGCACCTGCTGCACCCGCTGCACCCGCTGCACCCGCTGCACCACAGCAGTAATCATCAAAACCCCTCTCTGAGGGGTTTTTTATTACCGGTTGCAGGTACTCAGACTGGTGCCACGAAATACTATTTCACCGTCACTAACCGTGCCGACACAATCTGGTGCCCGGCCTGCACGTCTGCTTTTTCGATGCGCTGCATGATCCTGTCCGCCAGCGTGTAACCCATCTCCCGGGCAGGTGTGGTGGCCCAGACAATGGGCAGATCGTCCAGCGCGTTTTCACCAACATCGGCAAATGCCCCTAACGCCACCTGGTGGCCGAAGAAGGTTTCAACGCCACCCTCGCCGCTCTGACGCCCGGCGCGGATCAGGCCAAACCAGGCCCCCATCGCAATCACCTCGTTATAGCAAATCACGGCGCTTATCGTCGGGCTACTCCGTAATAACGCGTTTATCGCTTCCGCGGCTTTCTTCTGGCTGGATTCGCATTCCACCACCCATTCGCTGTGGAACGGGAGGCCGTATTTAATCAGCGTCGCGCAGTAGCCGCCTACCCGCTCGGCTCGCGTCAGGGACGAGCTTTTTCCGCCAAGCCAGGCAATGCGCTGATGCCCCCGATGAATGAGATGCTCCGTCAACATTTGTGCGGCCTGCATGTTGTCCGGTCGCAGGGTATCGGCTTCGTCCAGATAACTGGCGCGCGAGGCAAACACCAGCGGCACGCCTTTTTCGGCGGCGCGCTCGCACAAGGCATTACTCACCCCCGACGCGCCGGCGACGATCACCCCGTCGACGCCCTGCGTAAGCAGCATATCCAGACGGGAAAGGAGCTGATCGGCCTCGCGACCGCCGTGAAGCAAAAAGACCATCCGTCCCTGCGCTTCAAGCGCTTCGGTCAGGCCCGCGGTCAGTTCGGCATAAAAGGGAGAGGTCAGGTCACGCACAATCAAACCGATCACACCGCTTTGGCCGCCGCGCAGCGCTGATGCCTGGCGGTTACGTACAAAGCCCAGTTGCTCAACCGCCTCGTTAACCCGTTGCCCGGTCGCGGGAGAAATGCGTCCTTTCCCGCTGAGCACCAGTGAAACGGTGCTGACGGAAACCCCCGCCGCCAGCGCGACATCGTTGATGGTGATTTTTTTCGCTACAGCCATGTGTCGGCGTGACTCCCTGAAATGAGATCGGTAAAACGTTTTATCAATATGTAATCTTTATACTACCAGTCAAAGCCTGAGAATGTGATTCAGAGCGCACTAAACTTTGATAAAACGTTTTATCTTCTCGCAGCATTGAAGCAGATAAACTGATTTTAACAATAAAGGAGTCGTTTTATGACGGCGAAAGCAGCACAAAAAATATCGCTGTGGGAATTTTTCCAGCAACTGGGTAAAACCTTTATGCTGCCCGTGGCACTCCTCTCGTTCTGCGGGATCATGCTCGGGATCGGCAGTTCATTGAGCAGTAAGGACGTCATCACGCTGATCCCGTTCCTCGGGACACCTGTGCTGCAGGCGATCTTTATCTGGATGAGTAAAGTCGGCTCCTTCGCCTTCAGCTTCCTGCCGGTGATGTTCTGTATTGCTATCCCGCTGGGTCTGGCACGCGAGAACAAAGGCGTGGCCGCCTTTGCCGGGTTTGTCGGTTATGCGGTAATGAACCTTGCGGTGAACTTCTGGCTGACGGCTAAAGGCATTCTGCCCACCACCGATGCCGCCGTGCTTAAAGCGAACAACATTCAGAGCGTTATCGGGATTCAGTCCATTGATACCGGGATCCTCGGCGCGGTGATCGCCGGGGTGATTATCTGGATGCTGCATGAGCGCTTCCACAATATCCGCCTGCCTGATGCGCTGGCGTTCTTCGGGGGCACCCGCTTTGTACCCATTGTAACCCTTGTGGTCATGGGTCTGTTTGGCCTTATTATTCCGCTGATCTGGCCAGTCTTTGCGCTGGGGATTAACGGGATTGGTCGCATCATCAACGGTGCGGGCGATTTTGGCCCGATGATCTTCGGAACCGGCGAACGTCTGCTGCTGCCGTTTGGTTTGCAACATATTCTGGTGGCGCTGATCCGCTTTACCGAAGCGGGCGGCACAATGGAGGTGTGCGGACACGATGTGAGCGGTGCGCTGACCATCTTCCAGGCACAGCTGAGCTGCCCGACCACGCACGGCTTCTCTGAAAGTGCGACCCGCTTCCTGTCACAGGGTAAAATGCCGGCCTTCCTCGGCGGCTTGCCGGGTGCGGCGCTGGCCATGTATCACTGTGCTCGTCCGGAAAACCGCCATAAAATTAAAGGGCTGCTGATTTCCGGGGTCATCGCCTGCGTCGTGGGCGGTACAACGGAGCCAATCGAATTCCTGTTCCTGTTTGTCGCGCCAGTGCTGTATCTCATCCACGCGGTACTGACCGGTCTGGGCTTCACCGTGATGGCGGTGCTGGGCGTCACCATCGGGAATACCGACGGCAACGTCATCGACTTTGTGGTGTTCGGGATCCTGCACGGGTTGTCGACCAAGTGGTACCTGGTACCGGTGGTCGCCGCTATCTGGTTCGCGGTGTACTACGGCATTTTCCGCTTCGCCATCACCCGCTTTAACCTCAAAACGCCTGGGCGGGATACCGATACCGCCAGCAGCGTTGAGCAGGCAGTTGCAGGTACCGTGGGTAAGTCCGGCTATAACACCCCTGCTATTCTGGCGGCGCTGGGTGGTGCGGATAACATTACCTCTCTGGATAACTGCATCACCCGACTGCGCCTGTCGGTGGCGGATATGTCGAAAGTGGACACCAACGCCCTGAAAGCCAACCGGGCCATCGGCGTGGTACAGTTAAATCAACATAATTTGCAGGTGGTTATCGGCCCGCAGGTTCAGTCAGTGAAAGATGAGCTGGCAACCCTGATGCGTACAGTGGAAGCCTGATGCCTCACCCCCTCGCGCTGAGGGGGTTTTTCTTTAAGGACTTGAGTCATGTTCGATTTTTCAACCGTCGTGGATCGACACGGCACCTGGTGCACGCAGTGGGACTATGTCGCCGACCGCTTTGGCGCGGCCGATCTGCTGCCCTTCACCATCTCCGATATGGATTTCGCGACCGCGCCCTGCATCACCGAAGCGCTGCATCAGCGTATTCATCACGGGGTGTTTGGCTACAGCCGATGGAAAAATGAAGAGTTTCTCGCCGCTGTGGCACACTGGTTCCGGCAACGCTTTAACAGCCACATTGATACCGACTCGCTCGTGTACGGGCCTTCCGTTATTTATATGGTATCCGAACTGATTCGCCTCTGGTCAACTCCCGGCGACGGCGTGGTGGTCCATACCCCCGCTTACGATGCGTTCTATAAGGCCATCGAGGGGAATGCCCGCCAGGTGGTCGGCGTGGCGATGGAAAAACATGCCACGGGCTGGCAGGGAAATAGGGCCGCGCTTGAGGCGGCGCTGGCAAAACCGGAAAACAAAATTTTGCTGCTGTGCAGCCCGCAAAATCCCACGGGTAAAGTCTGGACCCGTGAAGAGCTGAGTCACATGGCAGAACTGTGCGCCCGTTATGACGTGGCGGTGATCAGCGATGAAATTCATATGGACATGGTGTGGGGAGGCCGTCGCCATACGCCGTGGAATGAAGTGGCACGCGGCAAATGGGCACTTCTGAGCTCTGGTTCAAAAAGTTTTAACATACCGGCGCTCACCGGTGCCTGGGGGCTGATTGGCGATGAACAGAGCCGTAACGGTTACCTCAGCGCATTAAAAGGTCGTGACGGGCTCTCTTCCCCTTCCGTACTGGCGCTGACGGCCCACATTGCTGCCTATCAGCAGGGAGAGCCATGGCTGGATGCGTTGCGGGCGTATCTGGAAGAAAATCTGGCGTACATTGCACGCGAATTACACCGCGCGTTTCCGACGCTCGACTGGCAGCCACCCGAAGCCACGTATCTGGCCTGGATCGATTTACGCCCACTCAACCTTGACGATAAAATGCTACAAAAAGTCCTTATTGAGCAGCAAAAGGTCGCCATCATGCCGGGATACACCTACGGCGAAGAGGGTAACGGTTTTGTCCGTTTGAACGCGGGATGCCCGCGTAGCAAGCTTGAGCAAGGGGTTCAGCGGCTGATCGCTGGCATAACGACGCTCCTGTAATCAGATTGCGCAACGGAATATTCCCTTGCGCAAATAGCTTTTTACCTCGTTTTGTTTTTATAATATGACGCACTTTAACCAGAAAAGAGTGCGACCATGATTGATACACGCCTGCCACTAACTGATATTCACCGCCATCTTGACGGTAACATTCGTGCCCAAACCATCCTCGATCTTGGCCGCCAGTACAATCTCACGCTCCCTGCACAAACGATTGAGACCCTAATCCCCCACGTTCAGGTCACCTCAAATGAACCGGATCTGGTCAGTTTCCTGAGCAAACTCGACTGGGGCGTGAAGATGCTGGCCTCGCTGGATGCCTGCCGCCGTGTTGCTTTCGAAAATATTGAAGATGCCGCCCGTAATGGCCTGCACTACGTTGAACTGCGCTTTTCGCCAGGCTATATGGCGATGACCCACAACCTGCCCGTTGCAGGCGTGGTTGAAGCGGTAATTGACGGCGTGCGCGAAGGGTGTAAAACCTTCGACGTTCAGGCTCGCCTGATTGGCATTATGAGCCGTACCTTCGGTGAAGCGGCCTGCCTGCAGGAGCTGGAAGGGTTACTGGCACATCGTGATGCGATCGCTGCCGTTGACCTAGCGGGGGATGAACTCGGCTTCCCGGGCAGTTTGTTCCTTTCTCATTTCAACCGCGCGCGTGACGCCGGCTGGCACATTACCGTGCATGCCGGTGAAGCGGCAGGCCCTGAAAGCATCTGGCAGGCCATCCGTGAGCTGGGTGCAGAGCGTATCGGTCATGGTGTCAAAGCCGTTGAAGATCGCGCCCTGATGGATTTCCTTGCCGAGCAGCGTATTGGTATTGAATCGTGTCTGACGTCCAATATTCAGACCAGCACAGTGGCATCACTGGCGCATCACCCGCTGAAAACCTTCCTGGAGCACGGTGTTCTGGCCTCACTGAACACGGACGATCCGGCAGTACAGGGCGTGGATATTATTCATGAGTACACCGTCGCCGCACCGCAGGCTGGCCTGAGTCAGGATCAGATCCGCCAGGCGCAGATTAACGGCCTGGACATCGCCTTCCTGACGCCAGCAGAGAAACAGGCGCTGCGGGATAAGGTCGCCCGCGGCTAAGCCCGTTGCCGGGTGGGGTCGTCCCCTTACCCGGCTTTGCCAGAATCACGCCAGACAGAGCGTTGCGCGGTGTTTGGCTGATTCAATCCCCAGTTCAATCAATTCCATAATCTGAATCGCCTGGCTGACCGGAACCGGGTTATCCCCCGTCCCGTTTAGCGCATCACGGACAGCGGCATAATACGCCGGATAGTTACCCGGGATCGTCAGTAACGTTTCTTCAACCCTCTCCTCGCCTTCCACCCGCGTCACAACCCCGTCCCGCATGTCATAGCCCCAGTCTTCCTGCGGCAAACGCTCGCCGTTTTTCAGGCGTTCTTCCTGAGGATCGAGACCAAACTTCACATAGCTCCCGCGCGTACCGTGAAGGATATAACGCGCTGATTCGGCGGCTGCCACCATTGTCCCGTGCAGTACAATACGCCGCTGCGGGTAACTCAAGATGGCATGAAAGTAGTCGGTGGTTTGCGCTCCGGGTCTGAGCTGGGCCAGATCGACCGTCATGCTGACCGGCAGGCCAAACAAATTTACGGCCTGATCGAGAAGATGCGGCGCTAAATCGTACCAGATGCCGCTGCCCGGCCCGGCTTGCTCACGCCAGCGGTTTCGGACCTGAGGGCGGAACCGGTCAAAGTGCGATTCAAAAAAGAGGATTTCGCCCAGCGTACCTTCATTAAGGAGCGCTTTTACCGTCAGGAAATCACTGTCCCAGCGGCGGTTATGAAATACCGAAAGCACTCTGCCAAAACTTTTTGCCAGCGCATCCAGTTCGCGTGCCTGTGACAACGTCACCGTGAAGGGTTTATCGACAATAACGTGCTTACCGGCCTCCAGTGCAGCCTTTGCCAGCGGAAAATGCGTGTCATTGGGGGTGGGAATGACGATCAGATCAATATTAGGGTCGTTAAAAAGATGCTTAGGTTCAGAAACAACCGGCACGGAGGGCCAGTCTGCATGCACTTTCGTGGCATCGCTACTGGAAACTGCCGCCAGCGCCATGCCCGGCGTCCCGGCAATCAGAGGCGCATGAAAAGTCTTGCTCGCGTACCCGTAACCAATAAGCCCGACGCGGATGCTATCACTCATAATGTTGCCCTCTTTTATGACTATCTTATTTCACACTGGCTACTCTGACGTTCTTACAGATTAATCATGTGCCATATGACGTAAAATAGCAGGCTATGCCGGTTGTTTTTGTTACATAGATTTAACGTTCTGATTTTGTTTAGGGGAACCGTTCCCAAAGCACTTGCCGCGGGGGAAACGGCGCTGTAACATTTGCAACCTGTATTTATGGATAAATTACACGTACCAGTCATGACGTCAATTATTAATCGAATCATTGAATTAGCGGGATGGATTGTCCTTGGGGTATCGGTCATTTTGCTTGGCGTTGCCAGCCATATCGATAACTACCAGCCGCCGGAGCCTGTCACCGTCGCCCAACCTAAGTAACCGGTTACCGCAATAAAGAGTGACATAATATGTCAGTTACTTATTGCCAGCCCTGGTGAACACGGTTAACCTTCTCTTCCAGGCATCGTCTGATGCCTGTACTTTCAGCAAAGAAAACTCCTAATTTAGTCGCGTTATCTGAGTGGGCTGTTTACGTCTTTATTAATCCGTTTATTATTCGGACGAATTACCTTAACTGGTATTACTCACTTTTATATGGAAACTTATTAATATGACAGTTCAGGACTATTTATTAAAATTTCGCAAGATCAATTCGCTTGAGAGCCTGGAAAAACTGTTTGACCATCTGAACTACACGCTGTCGGATAATCAGGAAATCATCAATATGTATCGCGCCGCTGACCACCGCCGTGCGGAGCTGGTCTCCGGTGGCCGTTTGTTCAACGTCGGTGAAGTGCCTAAGTCTGTATGGCGCTACGTTTTATAAGAAAGTAGCCATCCGCGCGAAATGTTATATACTCTCCGCCCTGCAAACTGGCTGTACAACATTTCGCGCAGATTATGGGAGAGTTCATGACCGCAACGCCTGGAGAACGAATTGGAGGCTGGTTAATCGCCCCACTGGCATGGCTGCTGGTTGCCTTATTAAGCGCATCACTTGCGCTGCTGCTTTATACCACCGCACTGATTACACCTCATGCAATCCAGACCCTGATGTCGCAAAGTGTGCTTAATATTACGATGTGGTTTGTGTCGTTCGTTTTTGCAATCGGGATGTGGTACTACACGCTATGGCTGACCATTGCCTTCTTTAAGCGCCGTAAGGGTGTCCCTAAACACTACATTATCTGGCTGCTGATTTCGGTCCTGCTGGCGGTGAAAGCCTTTGCTTTTTCGCCAGTTTCTGATGCCCTGGCCGTTCGCCAGTTGCTTTTCCCGTTACTGGCCGCCGCGCTGCTGGTGCCCTATTTCAAGCGTTCGACGCGGGTGAAGAACACCTTTGTGAACCCGTAATAACCTTACAGATAACCTGTTGTCGCCTGCGGTGGTTTGTCCGATAATAGGCGGCTTTTTTATTTCAGGCTAAATAATGACCGATTACTTACTGCTCTTTGTCGGCACTGTGCTGGTTAACAACTTCGTCCTGGTGAAGTTCCTTGGCCTGTGTCCATTTATGGGGGTTTCCAAAAAGCTGGAAACTGCGATGGGCATGGGGCTGGCCACTACCTTCGTGATGACGATGGCGTCTATCTGCGCGTGGTTGATTGATAACTGGATCCTCATCCCGCTGGATTTAATCTATCTGCGTACGCTGTCCTTTATTCTGGTCATCGCGGTGGTAGTGCAATTCACAGAAATGGTGGTGCGTAAAACCAGCCCGGCTCTCTATCGCCTGCTGGGTATCTTCCTGCCGCTGATTACCACCAACTGTGCAGTACTTGGCGTGGCGCTGCTGAACATCAACCTTGGGCATAACTTCATGCAATCGGCGCTGTACGGTTTTTCTGCCGCCGTCGGTTTCTCTCTGGTGATGGTGCTGTTCGCCTCGATTCGCGAGCGCCTGGCAGCAGCGGATATCCCTGCGCCATTCCGCGGTAACGCGATCGCCCTGGTGACAGCAGGTTTAATGTCTCTGGCCTTTATGGGCTTTAGTGGTCTGGTGAAGTTGTAATGAGTACTGTCTGGATAGCCATCGCCTCTATCAGCGTGCTGGGGTTGGTGTTTGGCCTTATTCTGGGTTACGCCTCCCGCCGTTTCGCGGTAGAGGACGACCCTGTTGTAGAAAAAATCGATGAGCTTCTGCCGCAAAGCCAGTGCGGTCAGTGTGGCTATCCTGGCTGCCGCCCCTATGCCGAAGCGGTAGGCGTGCAGGGTGAAAAAATTAACCGCTGCGCACCCGGCGGTGAAGCGGTAATGCTGAAAATAGCCGCCCTGCTTAACGTTGACCCGCAACCTGTTGACGGCGATGAAGATGTGCAGGAGCCGGTTCGCGCCCTCGCCGTGATTGACGAAGCGAACTGTATCGGCTGCACAAAATGCATCCAGGCATGCCCTGTCGACGCCATCGTTGGCGCAACGCGCGCCATGCACACCGTCGTGGCGGATCTGTGCACCGGCTGTAACCTCTGCGTGGCACCCTGCCCGACGCAATGTATCGCGTTGCGCCCGGTTGAACCGACTACCGAAAGCTGGAAGTGGGATCTTCAAACCATTCCGGTTCGCATCATTCCTGTGGAACAACATGCTTAAGTTATTTTCTGCTTTCAGAAAAGAGAAGATTTGGGACTTTGACGGTGGTATCCATCCACCTGAAATGAAAACCCAGTCCAACGGCACGCCGCTGCGCCAAATTCCGCTGGCGTCCCGTTACGTCATGCCGCTGAAACAGCATATCGGTGCTGAGGGTGAACTGTGCGTGAAAGAAGGCGATACCGTCCTTCGCGGCCAGCCGTTAACGTTCGGTCGCGGACGTATGCTGCCGGTCCACGCTCCGACGTCCGGTACAGTGGTGGCGATCGCCCCCCATACCGTAGCACACCCCTCTGCGCTCTCCGAACTGAGCGTCATTATTGAAGCCGACGGAGAAGACCGCTGGATAGACCGTGACGGCTGGAGCGACTACCGCAACCGGAGCCGCGAAGCGCTTATCGAGCGTATTCATCAATTCGGCGTTGCCGGCCTGGGCGGCGCGGGGTTCCCTACTGGCGTCAAACTGCACGGCGGCGGCGATAAAATTCAGACTCTGATCATCAATGCAGCAGAATGTGAACCCTACATCACCGCCGACGATCGTCTGATGCAGGACTGCGCCGCGCAGGTCGTGGAAGGGATCCGCATTCTTGCCCATATTCTGCAGCCGCGCGAAGTGCTGATTGGCATTGAAGATAACAAGCCACAGGCTATTTCGATGCTGCGCGCCGTCCTCAACGGCAGCCACGATATCGGCCTGCGCGTTATCCCAACCAAGTACCCCTCTGGCGGCGCCAAACAGCTGACGCAAATTCTGACCGGAAAGCAGGTTCCGCATGGCGGACGCTCTTCGGACATCGGGGTGCTGATGCAAAACGTCGGGACAGCCTACGCCGTGAAACGTGCGGTGGTGGACGGTGAACCGCTGACCGAGCGCGTGGTTACGCTGACCGGTGAATCTGTCGCACGTCCGGGCAACGTCTGGGCGCGTCTGGGTACGCCGGTTCGTCATCTACTGGAACAGGCTGATTTTTGCCCGGCCAGCGACCAGATGGTGATCATGGGTGGCCCGCTGATGGGCTTTACCCTGCCGTGGCTCGATGTCCCGGTAGTAAAAATCACAAACTGCCTGCTTGCCCCCTCCCCGACCGAAATGGGTGAAGAGCAGGAGGAGAAAGGCTGTATCCGCTGCAGCGCCTGTGCCGATGCCTGTCCGGCGGATTTACTTCCGCAACAATTGTACTGGTACAGCAAAGGTCAGCTGCACGATAAAGCGCAGGCCCATAACCTGGCCGACTGCATCGAATGCGGTGCCTGCGCCTGGGTCTGCCCAAGTAACATTCCTCTGGTGCAGTACTTCCGCCAGGAGAAGGCCGAGATTTATGCCATCTCCATGGAAGAGAAACGCGCAGCCGAAGCGAAAGCGCGTTTTGAAGCGCGTCAGGCGCGTCTGGAGCGTGAAAAACTGGCCCGTCAGGCGCGTCACAAACAGGCCGCAGTTCAGCCCGGCGAAAAAGACCAGGATGCGATTAATGCCGCACTGGCACGCGTGCGGGAGAAAAAAGCGACGGCAGCCCAGACCGTGGTGATCCCGACCGGTGAAAAACCGGATAACAGCGAAGCGATTGCCGCCCGCGAAGCGCGTAAAGCGGCTGCGCGCGCCCGTCAGGCAGAAAAAGCACAGTCAGCCTCCTCTGACGCTGAGATCGATCCGCGTAAAGCCGCCGTTGAAGCCGCCATTGCCCGCGCCAAAGCCCGTAAGGCCGGCGAGCAAAACGTGGTAGTTGAACAAGACGCGGAGACCATAGATCCCCGTAAAGCGGCTGTTGAAGCGGCGATCGCTCGCGCCAAAGCGCGTAAGGCCGGCGAGCAAAACGTGGTGGTTGAGCAAGAAGTGGAGGCCGTAGATCCCCGTAAAGCGGCTGTTGAAGCGGCGATCGCGCGCGCTAAAGCGCGCAAAGCAGCGGCGCAGACTGAAACCGCTACGCCTGAAGCCCCCGTCGACCCGCGTAAAGCGGCTGTCGAAGCCGCCATTGCCCGTGCCAAAGCGCGTAAAGCGGCGGCGCAGCCTGAAGCCGCTGAACCTGAAGCACCTGTCGACCCGCGTAAGGCGGCTGTTGAAGCCGCCATTGCCCGCGCCAAGGCCCGCAAAGCAGCACAGCAGGAAGAACAGCAGCCGGCCGCAAACGACGACCCACGTAAAGCCGCAGTCGCCGCCGCCATTGCGCGCGTTCAGGCGAAGAAAGCCGCACAGCAAGCAGTTAACGAGGATTAAATGGTTTTCAGAATCGCAAGTTCCCCTTACACCCATAATCAGCGCCAGACATCACGCATCATGATGCTGGTGTGCCTGGCGGCGCTGCCGGGCATTGCCGTTCAGTGCTGGTTTTTCGGCTGGGGAACGCTGTTCCAGATAGTGCTGGGTTGTGCCAGCGCCTTAGGGGCAGAAGCCCTGGTGCTTAAACTGCGTAAGCTGGCGGTTTCCCGCATCCTTGCCGATAACTCAGCACTGCTGACTGGCCTGTTGCTGGCAATCAGTATTCCACCGTTTGCTCCGTGGTGGATGGTGGTGCTCGGTACGGTGTTTGCAGTCATTATTGCCAAACAACTTTATGGTGGGCTGGGCCATAACCCGTTCAACCCGGCGATGATTGGCTACGTCGTACTGCTCATCTCCTTCCCGGTTCAGATGACCAGCTGGTTGCCGCCGCATGACATTGCCGCGACAGTACCCGGCTTTATGGATGCCCTGCACGTTATCTTTACCGGCCATACCGCGCTCGGTGCGGATATGAACGCGCTGCGTATGGGCGTGGATGGCATCAGCCAGGCCACACCACTCGATACGTTTAAAACCTCCCTGCATGCCGGACACTCCGTCGATCAGATTATGAAATCTGCCATCTTCAGCGGCATGCTGGCGGGCGCGGGCTGGCAGTGGGTGAACCTTGCTTATTTGCTGGGCGGGCTCTTCCTGCTGCAGCAGAAAGCGATCCGCTGGCATATTCCGGTCAGCTTCCTCGTGACGCTGGCGGTCTGCGCCACACTGGGATGGGTGTTCTCGCCAGAATCGCTCGCCAGCCCACAGATGCATCTGCTCTCGGGGGCAACCATGCTGGGTGCGTTCTTTATCCTGACCGATCCGGTAACGGCATCTACCACGAACCGTGGCCGCCTGATCTTCGGTGCACTGGCCGGCTTGCTGGTGTGGCTCATCCGCAGCTTTGGCGGTTACCCGGACGGTGTGGCATTCGCGGTTCTGCTTGCGAACATCACCGTTCCGCTCATCGACTACTACACGCGTCCGCGCGTGTACGGCCACCGTTAAGGGTTTCGCGATGCTGAAAACAATGCAAAAACATGGCGTCACGCTGGCCATTTTCGCCGCGGTCCTCACCGGACTGACGGCCCTGGTGAACAACCTGACCAAATCGACCATCGACGAACAGGCGGTGAAGCAGCAAAAAGCCCTGTTCGATCAGGTGATCCCCCCTGATTTCTACGATAATGACCTGCAGAAAAGTTGCTTCGTGGTCCAGGCACCTCAGTTAGGCAAAGGCCCGCACCGCGTCTTTATTGCCCGTAAGGGGGATAACGCGGTAGGCGCGGTAATGGAAGCGACGGCGCCCGATGGCTACTCCGGGGCGATTCAACTGCTGGTCGGCAGCGATTTCTCCGGTACCGTGTTGGGTACGCGCGTGACGGAACATCATGAGACGCCAGGCCTGGGGGATAAAATTGAAACCCGTCTGAGCGACTGGATTTTGCATTTTGCCGGAAAAGTGATCCACGGCGAAGCGGATCCTGCATTTGCTGTGAAAAAGGATGGCGGCGAGTTTGACCAGTTCACGGGGGCAACCATTACCCCACGGGCCGTGGTCAATGCCGTAAAACGAGCCGGGCTGTATGCGGAAACGCTGCCCGCGCAGATGAACAATCTTCCGGCCTGTGAGGAGTAATCATGAGCCAGGTTAAAGAGGTTATCGTCCAGGGATTGTGGAAGAACAACTCCGCGCTGGTACAGCTGCTGGGGATGTGTCCGCTGCTGGCAGTGACATCCACAGCCACCAACGCGCTGGGTCTGGGGCTGGCAACCACGCTGGTTCTCACCCTGACCAATCTGTCCATCTCTGCCCTGCGCCGCTGGACGCCATCGGAAATCCGTATTCCGATTTACGTCATGATCATCGCGTCGGTGGTGAGTATCGTCCAGATGCTGATTAACGCTTATGCGTTCGGTCTGTATCAGTCGCTCGGGATCTTTATTCCCCTCATCGTAACCAACTGTATTGTGGTCGGGCGCGCGGAAGCTTTTGCCGTAAAAAACAGCCCGGCGATGTCGGCTCTGGATGGTTTCTCTATTGGTATGGGGGCAACCGGTGCCATGTTCGTGCTCGGCTCAATGCGTGAGATCCTGGGTAACGGAACGCTGTTTGATGGCGCAGATGCGCTGCTCGGCGGCTGGGCTAAAGCGCTGCGCATCGAAGTCTTCCACACCGATACGCCGTTCCTGATGGCCATGCTGCCGCCAGGCGCGTTTATTGGCCTCGGCATGATGCTGGCGATAAAATACCTGATTGATGAAAAACGTAAGCGCCGCGTGGCTGAGCGCAGCGTACAGGAAGGGATACCCGAGAAGGCCTCATGAATAAAGAAAAGCGCATTGCGATCCTGACCCGTCTGCGGGATGAGAACCCACATCCGACGACGGAGCTGAATTTTAACTCCCCGTTCGAGCTGTTGATCGCCGTGCTGCTCTCTGCGCAGGCTACCGACGTGAGCGTTAATAAGGCGACCGCCCTGCTTTATCCGGTCGCCAACACGCCAAAGGCGATGCTGGAACTGGGCGTGGACGGGGTGAAGTCCTATATCAAAACCATCGGTCTGTTTAACAGCAAGGCTGAGAACGTGATCAAAACCTGCCGGATCCTGCTGGAACAGCACGGGGGTGAAGTGCCGGAAGATCGCGCCGCGCTGGAAGCATTACCCGGCGTGGGACGCAAGACTGCGAATGTGGTACTTAACACCGCGTTTGGCTGGCCGACTATCGCCGTTGATACCCATATTTTCCGCGTCTCTAACCGCACGAACTTCGCACCGGGCAAGAATGTCGAGCAGGTTGAAGAGAAACTGCTAAAAGTGGTTCCCGCCGAATTTAAGGTGGATTGCCATCACTGGCTCATTCTCCATGGCCGTTATACCTGTATTGCCCGTAAGCCTCGCTGTGGCTCCTGTATTATCGAAGATCTCTGCGAGTACAAAGAGAAAGTGTATCCCTGATATCTTCCGCTTTTCGTTTTCTGACGCAACGCCAATTCCTTACCAAGAGAGGGTCTACCAGTAGACCTTCTTTTGACCATAATTTATCCGCCTTCATTACCGCTTCCCTTATCACTTGTTCGAGCCTTTAACGCTCAAACAGGTTAATACTTTTTTCATAGCCAAAAATTTCTATACATATGTGATCAAGATCACCCTGATAACTTCGTGTTGAATTTTTGTTGTTAAAAGCGGCGTAAACCCTTTGCCAGACAAGATCAAACTCATCACGAGCAACACATAAGACCAGCTATTTTTCAGAATATGGGCTATATCACTGCAATAAACCTCAAATAGCAGAACATATCGCCATTGAGGGCAAATTATGGGTGAATGCCAGTCAAAAAAACTCCCTTTACAGATCGTATGAAATTTAACGCTGAATAACATTTGTATGAACCGCCGATTATAGCGGCCCAGTTATATGTAACAGATTATTACAAACGTATTGCCAGACGGTGCAGGATAGTGAACATTACCCGCCGTTTCTCCTCCCAATATAACTATAAGGCGGATGGACTACGGCCATCACGCGATGAACACCCCCGTTAATATGGGATGTAAAAAAAGAGGTATATGTGTCGACTGCAAACAATAAACCAACAGATGAAAGCGTAAGTCTTAACGCTTTTAAACAACCTAAAGCGTTCTATCTCATCTTCTCTATCGAGTTATGGGAGCGTTTTGGTTATTACGGCCTGCAAGGGATCATGGCGGTTTACCTGGTAAAACAGCTGGGTATGTCCGAAGCAGATTCCATTACGCTGTTCTCCTCTTTCAGTGCCCTGGTGTACGGTCTGGTCGCTATCGGCGGCTGGCTGGGTGATAAAGTCCTCGGGACTAAACGTGTCATTATGCTGGGTGCGATTGTCCTGGCCGTTGGCTATGCGCTGGTTGCATGGTCTGGTCACGATGCCGCTGTGGTGTATATGGGTATGGCGACTATCGCCGTCGGTAACGGTCTGTTCAAAGCGAACCCGTCTTCCCTGCTCTCTACCTGTTACAACAAAGATGACCCGCGTCTGGACGGTGCATTCACCATGTACTACATGTCCGTGAACATCGGTTCCTTCTTCTCCATGCTGGCAACCCCGTGGCTGGCCGCTAAATTCGGCTGGAGCGTTGCGTTCTCCCTGTCCGTTGTCGGTATGCTGATCACCGTGGTTAACTTTGCCTTCTGCAAACGCTGGGTAAAAGACTACGGCTCCAAACCAGACTTCGAACCGGTTCACATTGGCAAACTGCTGGCGACCATTGTCGGCGTGGTGATCCTCGCGGCAATCGCAACCTGGCTGCTGCATAACCAGGGCATCGCGCGTGCCGTTCTGGGTGTGGTTGCGCTGGGTATCGTGATCATCTTCGCGAAAGAAGCCTTCGCCATGCAGGGTGCCGCTCGTCGTAAGATGATTGTGGCCTTCATCCTGATGCTGGAAGCGATTATCTTCTTCGTTCTGTACAGCCAGATGCCAACGTCTCTGAACTTCTTCGCTATCCGTAACGTTGAACACTCAATCCTGGGTATCGCGTTCGAGCCGGAACAGTATCAGGCCCTGAACCCGTTCTGGATCATGATTGGTAGCCCGATTCTGGCTGCTATCTATAACAAGATGGGCGACCGTCTGCCGATGCCGCACAAATTTGCTATCGGTATGCTGCTGTGTTCTGGCGCATTCCTGGTACTGCCGCTGGGTACGAAATTTGCGACTGACGCCGGTATCGTCTCCGTTAACTGGCTGATCCTGAGCTACGCGCTGCAGTCTATCGGTGAACTGATGATCTCCGGTCTGGGCCTGGCGATGGTTGCACAACTGGTTCCTCAGCGTCTGATGGGCTTCATCATGGGTAGCTGGTTCCTGACCACTGCGGGTGCCGCTATCATCGCAGGTAAAATTGCAAACCTGATGGCCGTGCCGGATAACGTGACTGACCCACTGGTCTCTCTGAACGTCTACGGTACCGTGTTCATGCAGATTGGTATTGCTACTGCGGTTATCGCGGTTCTGATGATGCTGACTGCGCCGAAGCTGAATCGCATGACTCAGGACGACGACAAGACGGCGAAAGCGACCGAAACCGCTACCGCATAATGTCACTGAGAAACGACTGAACAGAAGCCGCTAATGTATTAGCGGCTTTTTTTTTACCCGTTCGCGCACTAACATAGCTGAAACCTCAGCAAAAAGGAGTTACCGATGAAACTGTTCTACAAACCGGGCGCGTGCTCTCTTGCTTCCCACATTACCCTGCGCGAGAGCGGCAAAGATTTCACGCTGGATGGCGTTGACCTGATGAAAAAACGCCTGGAAAACGGCGATGATTTTTTTGCTATTAACCCGAAGGGACAAGTTCCGGCTCTGCTGCTGGATGACGGTACCCTGCTGACCGAAGGCGTGGCGATTATGCAGTTCCTCGCCGATAGTGTGCCCGACAGGCAATTGCTGGCACCGGTAAGCACGGTTTCTCGCTACAAAACGCTGGAGTGGATGAACTACATTGCGACCGAGCTGCACAAAGGCTTTACGCCGCTGTTCCGTCCGGAGACGCCGGAAGAGTACAAACCGACCGTACGTGCTCAACTGGAGAAAAAACTGCAGTACGTTAACGCATCGCTGAAAGACGATCAGTGGATTGGGGGCGCGCGTTTTACGATTGCCGATGCCTATCTGTTCACCGTGCTGCGCTGGGCGCGGGCCATTAAGCTCAACATGGACGGGCTGGACCACATTGCATCGTACATGGATCGCGTAGCCGCGCGTCCTGCGGTGGCTGCAGCGCTTAAAGCAGAAGGGTTGAACTGACCGGCGCACTGTATTGCCGGGTGGCGCTGTCGCTACCCGGCTGACAGGAACGTGAACCGTTATAACCGGGTCGCGCTGAAGTAATGCTCCGGTTTCGCGATACGATCCTGTGCCGCGACCACCTGCAGTTCATACTCCTGCATCTCTTTTGTCGCCTTCATGATTTCGTACACCGCAGCAGTCACATGCTCAAGCGCATCCCGCAGCGTGGCTCCCTGAAGTAATTTCACCAGCAGCAAACCGCTTGTCACATCACCGACACCCACCGGCTGACGCATGCCGAAGTCCACCAGCGGACGGCTGATATGCCAGGCTTCGTCTTTCGTCACCAGCAGCATCTCAAAACGGTCCCTGCTCAGCCCTGCGCGCGCGAGATGTTTCACCAGGACAATCTCCGGCCCCTGGGCTATTAGCTCGCGAGAGGCGCTTACCGCCTCTTCTACGCTATTCACCGGATGCTCGCAGAGAATTTCCAGCTCAATCAGGTTCGGCGCAATAATATCGCTGGCCGGCAGCGCGTGACGCACATGGAATTCAGCCACGCCGGGGGCCACGATACAGCCTTTCTCCGGATGCCCCATAACAGGATCACAAAAGTATTTCGCCGCCGGGTTTGCCGCTTTCACCTGGCGGACAATGCCCAGGATATGCTCTCCCTGCTCTGCCGAACCGAGATATCCGCTCAGTATCGCATCACAGCGTTTTAGCTGATCGATATTGGCAATGCCCTGCACAATGTCGGTGAGGTGCGAAGGCGGCATCACGCAGCCGGTCCATTGACCGTATTGTGTATGGTTTGAGAACTGCACAGTATTGAGGGGCCAGACGTTGGCACCGAGGCGGCGCATCGGAAATTCCGCGGCGCTGTTGCCAGCATGCCCAAAGACAACGTGGGACTGAATGGCGAGGATGTTCTTCATTTTTACTTACCAAACCCTGAAAAAACAAAAGGGGCGTGGTTTCCCACGCCCCTGGATACTTTTAATTATTTCCAGCAGACCAGACAGTAGTTTTTCTTACCGCGACGCAGAAGCGTGTAGCGGCCATACAGACGATCGCTGTCAGCGAAGGTGTATTCCGGGTCGGCCTGTTTTTCACCGTTAATGGTGATCGCGTTCGAGGCGATGGTTTTACGCGCCTGACCGCGGGATGGCTGCAGCTCGGAGTCCACCAGCGCCTGCATCAGGTCGGCACCTTTTTCCATCTCAACCATCGGCACGCCATCCTGCGCCAGCTGTTCGAAGTCCGCTTCGCTCAGATCGCTCAGCGTCCCGTTGAACAGGCTTGCAGTAATACGTTTTGCCGCGGCCAGACCTTCTTCACCGTGAACCAGTTTGGTCACTTCATCAGCCAGTACGTACTGAGCACGTGGCGCTTTACCGCTGGTTTTGTCTTCTTCTTCCAGAGCATTGATCGCCTCAATGTCCATAAAGGTGAAGAACTTCAGGAAGCGATAAACATCGGCATCCGCCGTGTTAATCCAGAACTGGTAGAATTTGTACGGGCTGGTTTTCTTCGGATCAAGCCATACCGCGCCGCCTTCGGTTTTGCCAAATTTGGTGCCGTCGGCTTTGGTGATCAGTGGAACGGTCAGACCGAAGACCTGGTTCTGGTGCAGACGACGCGTCAGATCGATACCCGACGTGATGTTGCCCCACTGGTCAGAGCCGCCAATCTGCAGGCAGACGCCGTGCAGTTTATTCAGGCAGGCAAAGTCATAACCCTGCAGCAGGTTGTAGGAGAACTCGGTAAAGGAGATGCCCTGGTCGTCACGGTTCAGACGCTGCTTCACCGCTTCTTTGTTAATCATCTGGTTAACGGAGAAGTGTTTGCCAATGTCGCGCAGGAAGGTCAGCACGTTCATGCCGCCAAACCAGTCATAGTTGTTGGCCGCAATCGCAGAGTTGTCACCGCAGTTAAAGTCGAGGAAAGGCGCAACCTGTTTGCGGATCTTATCCACCCACTCCTGCACGGTGTCTTCGGTGTTCAGTTTACGCTCGGCAGCTTTAAAGCTTGGGTCGCCAATCAGACCGGTCGCGCCGCCAACCAGTGCGACAGGCTTGTGGCCCGCCATCTGGAAGCGTTTCAGGCATAACAATGGAACAAGATGCCCCAAATGCAAGCTGTCAGCGGTAGGATCGAAGCCGCAATAGAGCGCGATCGGGCCTTGCGCCAGTCGCTCTGCTAACGCTTCCTCGTCCGTCACCTGAGCCACAAGGCCCCGCTCTTGCAATTGTTTAATCAAGTTACTGCTTGCCATCAAATTCTCCATGTATAAACGACTGCACCTTTGCCGGTACACGACTTTTCGCCTGATGCGAAAGGTACATAGAATAAAGCGCAAGCGCGGCCTGCGCTAGCGCTTAAATCAACAAATTTCGGCGATTACGGTGCCAGCCTGTCGATTTTCCAGCCGCCATTTTCTCGCTGGTATAAAAAGCGGTCATGCAGACGGTGTTCGCCGCCCTGCCAGAATTCCATCTGCTCGATCGGAATGCGGAAGCCCCCCCAGAAACTGGGCAACGGAACTTCGCCCTGCTGGAATTTCTGCTTCAGTTCGAGGAATTTGCTTTCAAGCACGCCACGCGCCGAAATGCGGCTGGACTGTTTTGAGACCCAGGCACCAATCTGGCTGTCACGCGGACGGCTGTGGAAATACTTCACCACTTCCAGCGTGGAGAGACGCTCTGCTTTGCCGGTGACCATCACCTGACGCTCCAGCATATGCCACGGGAACAGCAGGCTGATACGAGGATTGTTTTCTAAATGGTGTGCCTTACGACTGCCCAGGTTGGTGTAAAACACCAGGCCTTTCTCGTCATAATGTTTGAGCAGGACGATACGCTGATACGGTTGACCGTTTTCATCTACCGTTGCAACAACCATTGCCGTTGGGTCGGCGAGTTTCGCTTCGCAGGCCTGTTTCAGCCAGCGTTCAAAAAGCACGAGGGGTTCGGCGGGAAGATCCTGGCGACGCAGGCCGCCTTTGGTGTATTCACGGCGCAGATGCGCAATTTGCTGCAGTTCGTCGTTATCTGACATGGCGTTAGCTGACATTGACATTGGGTGGCGCTATTGTGCGCCGCCCCTGTAAAAATCTCAACGCTTCGGATTTTCGAGCTGGCAATTGTTCAGCACAATACGGTCGCGTTTGTAGACGGTGGCGCTGTCGCCTTTCGACCAGAAGACATAAATTCCGTCCGTGTAGCGTGCGCCGGAGGCAGAAATGCCCTGCTTGAGGGTGAGCAATTTGTTGTCGTAGACAAAACTGGCTTCCTGACGCGGATTGTTCAGCTTAACGGTCAGCGGTTTTTCATCACAGCGATACTCCAGGGTATCGGTCTGCATGCGATCAAGGAACTGGTTGTAGACGCTGCATCCTGACAGCAATAAAGGCGCGGCAATAAGAAGAAGTTTTTTCATGGGCGTATTCCGAAGACTTTCCTGGTCCTGGAGGGCATGGCTGCCCTCCTGTTTCATTCCATTCTAACGACCACACGCCGCGCTGAATTTCAGTTAACTCTGATTATGACGCGGATTCGCCGGGAAAATGGCCCCGAGGACGCTGGCCTCACGTGCGCCAGTCACCGACGGCAAATTGCCCGGAAGCCCGGCAATGGTGCGCCAGGCAAGCCAGGCAAAGGCCAGCGCTTCCATATCATCGCCGCTGATGCCGGCTTCATCGGTGGTCGTCACCTCGGTACCCGGCAATAACCCGGCAAGACGTGCCATCACCAACGGGTTACGGCTGCCACCGCCGCACACCAGCAGGCGTTCGCATCCACCGCTGAGAAGAACCTGTTCCGATATCGAAACCGCCGTTAACTCGGCGAGCGTCGCCTGGACATCCTGCGGTGCAAGCGCCGGGAACTGCGCCAGCTGACGTTCGAGCCAGCCATAGTTGAAATATTCGCGCCCCGTGCTTTTGGGCGCCGGTAGGGCGAAATACGGATCGCTTAGCATGGACTGCAACAGCGGGATGATCACTTTGCCTTCGCTGGCCCACTGCGCGTCTTTATCATACGCCTGACCACGCTGACGCCAGATCCAGGCATCCATCAGCATGTTACCCGGGCCGGTGTCATAGCCGCGTACGGGTTGATCCGGGATAAGCAGAGACAGGTTGGCGATACCGCCAATGTTCAGCACCATCCGGCGCTCTGTCGGATGGGTCAACAATGCCTGATGAAAAGCGGGCACCAGCGGCGCGCCCTGCCCGCCAAGCGCAATATCGCGACGCCGAAAATCACCGACTACGGTCACGCCCGTCTTCGCCACAATCTGGTTATTGTCGCCGATTTGCAGGGTATGCGGTGCGTCGCCGACCGGCTCATGCCAGACCGTTTGTCCGTGACAGCCGATGGCGACGACATCCTGCGGGCGAAGCTTTTCTTTATGCATCAGGGCCAGTACCGCATCGGCAAACAGCGCTCCCAGCCGCACATCAAGTTGACCAAGCTGAGAAAGCGTCAGTTGCTGCCCCTGACAGACACTGAGAATGTCCTCTTTCAGCGCCAGGGGGATAGGCCAGGTCAGGCTCGCCTGCTGTGCCACCATGTTTTCATCAATAGCGGCCAGAACGACGTCTACGCCATCCAGACTGGTACCCGACATCACACCAATGTAGCGACCCGATTTCATGCGCTTTCCTTACGTTGCGTGGGCTAATGCTCTCCACTCAACCATAAACAGCGCCGCTTTGCTATCCGGCGATAATATTTTTTAACAATCTCAGACAGGTGACCTGCCGGGTGCCCGTTTATGTCTCGTTAAGTTAAATTCAAGTACAATTTTCTTATTGTTAGTGCAAAGATATGAACTATGGCCCCTTATGCCATATAATTTAGCCATAACGGATGCCCGCCATCGGGCGTTTTTGGTGAACAGGAGATTCAAATGATTTTACGTGTACTGGGCGTTTCGCTGATCGGTTTAACCCTTGCAGGCTGTGTGAATGACAGTTCACTTTCTGGCGACGTGTACAGCGCTTCTGAAGCCAAACAGGTTCAGAGCGTCACTTACGGTACCGTTGTTAACGCACGCCCTGTACAAATTCAGGGTGGCGATGACAGCAACGTGATGGGTGCCATCGGCGGTGCTGTGCTGGGTGGCTTCCTCGGTAATACCGTAGGCGGTGGCACGGGTCGTTCGCTGGCCACGGCAGCAGGTGCCGTTGCGGGTGGTGTTGCAGGCCAGGGCGTTCAGGGTGCAATGAACAAAAGCCAGGGCGTAGAACTGGAAATCCGTAAAGATGACGGCAGCACCATCATGGTAGTACAGAAACAAGGTAATACCCGTTTCTCTGCTGGCCAGCGCGTTGTTCTGGCGAGCAACGGAAGCCAGGTCACCGTTTCTCCACGCTAATTCAAACTGGATGTGGTCATCAGACCACATCCATTTAACAAATCCATTTAACAAATCCGTTTAGCGAAGCCAGTAAACAAATCTATTTACATATAATATAATTATCAGCAATATATTTACAAAAAACATTCCCGCCATGAATCATTAAGCGCGGTATATCTTGTTCCTGCGCAAAGTATTTACTCTCCACGCCTGTTACTCTCTTTCTTACTTTACATTTTTTAATTTTATTATTCCGTCAAATCCCTATGCTTGCACTACAACGATATTTTAAAAACCCTTATATTACATTCTGTTTTGGATGCATCGTCGTCGTTGGAATATTACAAGGTCTCTTTGTAAAACTGGTCGAATTAGTCCCTTCATTCTCACCGCTGCTATTCCCGACACTTACCATATTTTTGCTGGTATTCCACCTGTTTATTGCCTGCTTCATGGTCATGAAATACTGGTGTGACAGACGGCGGTTGTACCTTATCGCCCTCGCCTCGGCCTTCGCCGGGTCGACGATGCTGATGGCCGGTACCCTGTCCAGCTTCCCGTCATGGCTGGATCTCTATCAGTTCAATGTTGTCGACTATAACGACGCCATGATCTTCTTTATGTTCCGTCATATTCTTATGGCGGTGCTGATAATAGTCTCAGCCTTGCTCTATTCCATTCGGGATTATCCCCTTTCTCGCCCCGCACATATTGCCGTGTTTATCGGTACACTGCTGTTTACGGTTTCTATGGTCGCCCTGGCCTGGTTCTGCTCCAGCCACTCGGCACTGATAACGCTGGATCTGGTAGATAATGAAACCCGGCAATTTATGGTTCTCTGGAGCCAGGTCATAAATATCTTTTTGATTCTTCTCTGGGTTGTGGCATTAGCAACGTTAATGACGATTACCCGGGTGCGGAATCTTTTTTGGGTTGGCGGTAATTTCTTATGTGTCTGTTATGTCCTGACGCTCTCATTACTGTTAGCCGGCGGGCATGCTGAGGACACGTCCTGGTATCACGCTCGCTTATTCGAAACCGTGGCGACGCTGATGATTATTTTTGTCCTGCTGTACGACGTCTTTAACCTGTATCGCGACTCGCACATAAAGTATCAGCAGTCTTATCAGAACTCGATCCGCGACCCGCTGACGCGCCTTTACAACCGCAGTTATTTTTACGACGCCTTAAATCAGGCACTCAGCATCAGCAAAGCCAACCACCCTGTGTCGGTTATCGTCAGCGATCTCGACCGTTTTAAGCGCATCAACGACTGCTACGGCCATCTGCAGGGAGACAAAGTATTGCAGTTTGTCGCCAACCTGCTGATGGATTCCGTCCGCCCGCAGGACATCGCGGCACGTATTGGCGGGGAAGAATTTGTCCTGATGCTGACCAATACTTCGTCGGAAGCAGCGTACCAGGTGGCTGAACGCATACGGCTAAAGCTGAGCAGTTTTGATAAGGTCAGCAGCGGGGGTCAGTTACCTGAATCCATCACGATTAGCATGGGGGTGTTTACCGCCACCTCTCCGACGACGACCGCTGAAGCGTGCGTGGAGAATGCTGACAAGGCGATGTATGAAGCAAAAGAGACCGGGCGTAACCGCGTCGTTGTGTCGAGGTAAAAAAGGCCTTGCTGCTGCAAGGCCTTGTGATGGTGTCAGTCGCGTGACTGCAGCTCATGGATGTTCTGCTCAAGGCGTCCAATGAGGCTGATGAGCAGTTCAAGCTCTGCGGGTGAAACCCCGGAAAGGATTTCGCCGCGCGTTTTGGTGATAACGGCTTCCATTTCAGTAATGATAGGGGCCGCTTTCTCAGTGAGCTTAATCCGCTTAGCGCGACGATCGCTGGCGCAGGTTTGCCGGGAGATGAGTCCTTTCTCTTCCAGTTGGTCAAGCGTACGTACCAGTGATGGTTGCTCAATGCCGATCGCTTTTGCCAGTTGAATTTGTGACTGGTCGGGTGGCAGCTGATGAATGTTATGCAGCGTGACCCAGTGCGTCTGTGTCAATTCCAGAGGTTTCAGGCGATGGTCAATCAGAGCACGCCAGACGCGTACCAACCTTGCCAGATCAGAACCTAATGGCGATTCCAATTTCATCTCCTTATAATTAGCTTGCTAAGTTATTATACTGATTTTAGAATAGTGTGCAGCATTTGTATTGGCAAAACAAATGCAATACTGCATTCATCGAACTTAAAAGGATGACTTACACTGAATTGTGATGTTCCATCAGATTAAGACTCGCCCTCGCGGCATTTTGTTCACTGCAAAGGATCTCTGCCCGTGACGTTTTTTCAAAGCTCCGTGGGACTCCCCCTTCAGGACCTGATTTTCGGTGCGTCAGTCTACTTTCCGCCCTTGTTTAAGGCCGTCCTGGTCGGCTTTATGATTTGGCTCATAGCCCATCGCCTGCTTCGCGACTGGATGTACTCCGGCGAGATTTGGCACCCCATGTTAATGGACCTCTCCCTGTTTGCCCTTTCCGTATGCCTGGGCCTAGCTGTCTTGATTGTGTGGTGAATATGCCCCTGAAAACGCTGAAGTACTTTTCCACGCTGATTGTTCTTGCTCTGGCCCTGGTTGCCGGGTGGTGGCTCTGGAATTTTTATATGCAGTCACCCTGGACACGTGACGGCAAAGTGCGGGCTGAGCAGGTCAGCATTACCCCACAGGTTTCGGGCAGCATTACGACGCTTGTTGTGAAAGATAACCAGTACGTTAAAAAGGGTGACGTGTTATTCCGTATCGACGACACCCCCTATCATATTGCGATCCTTAACGCCCAGGCACAGCTGGCGAAGGCCCAGTCTGATTTAGCAAAAGCCAATAACGAAGCCAATCGCCGCCGGCATTTGTCGCGCAACTACATTTCCGCAGAAGATTTAGATACCGCCAATATCAACGTTAAGGCCATGCAGGCGAGCGTGAACGTCGCGGAGGCTACGCTCAAACAGGCGCAGTGGGAGCTGACACAAACCGTTATTACCGCGCCTGTCGATGGATGGATCACTAACCTGTCAGCCCGCGTGGGGAATTATGCCACCGCCGGGCAACCCGTTTTCGCCCTTGTCGACAGCCACTCGTTCTATGTGGTGGGTTATTTTGAAGAGACCAAGCTTCGCCATATTCGCGAAGGGTCTCCCGCTACCATTACGCTTTACAGCGGCTCGCAGCGGTTACAGGGTCACGTCTCCAGCATTGGCCGCGCCATTTACGATCAGAGTGTTGAAATGGATTCAGGCCTGGTACCGGACATTAAACCGAACGTGCCGTGGGTGCGTCTGGCCCAGCGCGTACCGGTTCGTGTGGAGTTTGACCATTTACCGCAGGCCATAACGCTGGTCTCCGGCACAACCTGCACCGTCGCCATCGGGACCCGTTGATGAACCTGCAGGCCTTCTCCTGGCGAAATACGCCGTGGATGAAAGCGACACGTCCGCAGTGGCGCTATGCGCTGCGTAATGGCATTGCGATGTGTCTGGCGCTGACTGTTGCCTATTACCTCAACCTTGATCAGCCCTACTGGGCAATGACCTCTGCCGCGGTGGTGAGTTTCCCCACCGTCGGCGGGGTGATCAGCAAAAGTCTTGGACGTATTGCCGGCAGCCTGTTGGGTGCCACCGCAGCGTTAATCATTGCAGGTCATACGCTGAACGATCCGTGGCTTTTTTTGTTGAGCATGGCGATATGGCTGGGCTTTTGTACCTGGGCCTGCGCACATTTTACGAATAACGTGGCCTATGCCTTCCAGCTGGCCGGCTATACCGCCGCCATTATCGCCTTTCCGGTGGTGAATGTGCTCGATACCACCGAGCTGTGGGACATCGCACAGGCGCGCGTCTGTGAAGTGATTGTCGGTATTCTGAGCGGCGGTTTCATGATGATGATACTGCCGAGCACCTCCGATGGCACCGCGCTTATTACTGCCCTGAAGACCATGCATACTCGTTTACTGGAGCACGCAAGCCTGCTCTGGCAGCCGGATACCAACGACGACATCCGTCTTGCGCACGAAAAGGTGATCGGCCAGATCCTGACCATGAATCTGTTACGCATTCAGGCCTTCTGGAGCCACTATCGCTTTCGTCGTCAGAACACCCTGCTGAACTATCTGTTGCATCAGCAGCTGCGTATGACCAGTTCAATCTCCAGCCTGCGCCGGATGCTGCTCAACTGGCCCACGCCCCCTGCACATACGCGCGCCGTAATTGAAACGCTGCTCGCGGCGCTTGCACGCCCGGATGCCGACATCTACACCGTCGCGAAGATTATCGCCCCGCTCGCGCCAGTAGATGAGTACGATTACCGTCACCGCGCCTTCTGGCAGCGTCTCAACTATTTTTGCCGGTTGTATCTGCGCAGCAGCCGCTGGATTAACGCCGTGGAAAATGCCACCCCGGTCACCGAGTTCGCTGTCCCCGGTAGCCCGGCGCTGGCACGACACACAGACTCGATGGAGGCACTGTGGAGCGGTTTTCGTACCTTTTGCGCGCTCACGCTGGTCGGCGCGTGGAGTATCACCACCCAGTGGGAGTCAGGCCCTGCGGCCCTGACGCTTGCTGCTATCAGCTGCGTGCTGTACTCCGTCGCCGCGTCACCGTTCAACTCCCTCACGCTGCTGCTGCGCACCCTGGTGCTGCTTTCGCTGTTTAGTTTTGCCGTGAAGTTTGGGTTGATGGTGCAGATAAGCGACCTGTGGCAGTTCCTTCTGTTCCTGTTCCCGCTGTTAACCACCATGCAGCTGCTGAAGCTGCAAATGCCCAAACTCGCGGGGCTGTGGGGACAGCTGATTGTATTTATGGGCTCGTTTATCTCCGTCACTAACCCGCCGGTTTATGACTACGCCGATTTTCTCAATGACAATCTGGCGAAGATCCTTGGCGTTGGGCTGGCGTGGCTGGCATTTGCGGTGTTACGTCCGGGTTCAGATGCGCGCAAGAGTCGCCGGCATATCCGCGAGTTACGCAGAGGTTTTGTCGACCAGTTGAGTCGAAAACCGCATTTACGTGAAAGTGAGTACGAATCGCTGGTCTATCACTATGTCAGCCAGCTCAATAACAGCCAGGACTCTCTTTCGCGCCGCTGGCTGTTGCGCTGGGGCGTGGTGCTGTTGAACTGCTCTCACGTGGTCTGGCAACTTAGGGCATGGGAAACACGGTCCGACCCGCTGTCGCAGGTTCGTGATGTCTGCATCACCCTGCTACGCGATGTCATGAGCGAACGCGGTGTCCAGCAGCGTCCACTGGAAACCACGCTTGCTGAACTTCAGCGAATTTGCGATACCCTTGCGCACCACCACTCGCCTGCAGCACGAGATTTAGCCTCGATAATCTGGCGCCTGCACTGCTCACTGTCGCAGCTGGAACAGGCACCGGCTCCGGGTACAATTGGGGATCACATCACCCCGCAGGCATAGCGAGCCCCGCCACCGCCAAGCGGTTTTGGCTGATCGGACATATTGTCGCCGCCGACATGGATCATCAGCGCCTTGCCTTTCACTTCATCCAGCTTTTTCAGCCGCGGCGCGACGACGGGATCCGTGGCTTTGCCGTCGTTATTCACCACCAGCACCGGCAAATCGCCCAGATGTCCCATGCCGTCAGGACCTTCATGCTTACCGGTATGTTGTGGGTCGAGGTGGCCGCCTGCCGCCTCCGCAGCCGAGGCTTTACCCTCTTTTAATGCGGGCTGACAGCTACCGTTAGCATGGACATGGAAACCATGTTCGCCAGGAGGAAGGGCTTTGAGATTGGGCGCGAATTCCAGTCCCTTGTCGGTTTCAGTGATTTTCACCGTGCCGATGGACTGACCTACACCCTGAGAGGTGACGAGATTCATTTCCACTTCATCACTGGCCGCCTGCGCACCTGCACAGACCACCAGCGTGACGAGAGCCAGAGTAAAACGCTTCATATGACCTCCACGGGTTGTTTTTTGCCCCTTAAGTTTATACCAGGGGCAAAGATTTCACCGGAAAGTCACGTTTTACCGGTTACGGGACGTCGTAACCCAGCGCCGCTTTGCGGATGCGGAACCACTGCTGACGGGTCATCTGCAACTCTTCCGCGGCAATGGCGGCGCGTACGCGTTCAATTTTGCCCGAGCCAATGATCGGCAGTGGTTTTGATGGCAGACGCAGGATCCACGCGTACACCACCTGTTCGATGCTTCCGGCATTCAGTTCGCGGGCAATGGTCTCAAGCTCAGTGCGCAGCGGCTGGAATTCATCATCATTAAACAGACGTCCGCCGCCCAGACACGACCACGCCATCGGTCGGATACGCAATTGCTGAAGCTGATCGAGCGTGCCATCCAGCAGCAGCGGCTGATGAACCGGAGAAATTTCAACCTGGTTGGTGGCCAGGGTAAACGGCAGACGAGACTGCAGCAGCGCAAACTGTGCAGGGGTAAAGTTTGATACGCCGAAATGACGCACTTTGCCGCTTTGATGCAGATTCAGAAACGCTTCGGCCACCTCATCGGCATCCATCAACGGATCGGGGCGGTGGATCAGTAGCAGATCGATATGATCGGTCGCCAGGTTAACCAGCGACTGTTCGGCGCTCTTAATGATGTGCGCGCTGTCGGTAATGTAATGGCCGAGAGCATGTTCCGGTTTTGCCGTCGTGGCAATCCCGCATTTGGTGACGATCTCCATGCGTTCGCGTAACGCAGGAACCAGTTTGAGTGCCTCGCCGAACGCGGCTTCACACTGATAGCCACCGTAAATATCAGCGTGATCGACCGTGGTGATCCCTAAGTCGAGATGCTCTTCAATAAAGCTTGCCAGCTGGAGGGGGGACATATTCCAGTCCATAAGGCGCCAGTAGCCCATCACAAAGCGGGAGAATTCTGGCCCCTGGGGGGCAAGGGTAATTCGCTGAACCATAACATTTTCCTCAAGGACGTGATGTCATGAGTATACGCAATTACCGTGTTAAAACAGTGAAGGTTGCTGGGGTTCTTCGGTGTCACCGGCTTTGTTTGCGCGTATTTTGCGCAGAAGTCGCTGTCGACAGAGACGGAGCACCTCCTGTTTCTGCGTGTCGCTGAAGTGTTGCCAGTTAAAACGCTCATCGCGCGTGCGCATGCAGCCACGGCAATATCCGCGTTCATCCACCTGACAAATACCCCGGCACGGGCTCTGGATGGGGAAAAACTCCAGTTGCTCTGCCACACTCACCTCCCGATAACGACTATCACCTACAGTGAAGACGCTAAACGTCCCGCGTGCAAGGGCTTTACCACAGTTTTGTGGCATTAAGGTTTCACTAATCTTCGTTCTCTATACTCGCCCCATCATTAAAATTGCAGGTTTTCTGATCGATGTGGCTAATCAAAAAGTTACAATGTAACGATATAAAATTTACTCTGGGCTGTGCACTTTTCTTTACCGTATTAAACGCGCTGTTTATTCAGCGTAGCTGGGCAATTATCGCGCCCGCGCATATCCATGACGTCCTCTTTGCCGCGTCCGTTCCACTCGTGCTGTTTTGCGGCTGGGTCATTGTTTTTAGTCTGCTTAATATCCCGTTTATCCGTAAGCCGCTGCTGATTGTCTTGACCGTCGGATGCGCCGCCGCGACCTACTTTATGTATACCTACGGCGCGGTTATCGATCAGAACATGATTGTTAACGTGTTCGAAACCAACTCTCAGGAAGCCACCGCCCTGGTGACGCCGCAGATGATCCTGTGGATTGTCGTTGCCGGTCTTGTTCCGTCCGTGGTGCTGGCCATGATCCGCATTCGCACCGGGAAATGGTGGTACGCCCTGCTGACCCGTTTTGCCGCAATGCTCGGCGCCCTGCTGGTTATCATCCTCATCGCCGCCCTGTTTTATAAAGACTACGCGTCGCTGTTTCGCAATAACAAAAGCATCGTCAAAATGGTGACCCCCGCAAACTATGTCAGCGCGATGGTCAAATACAGCAAAATGCGCTGGTTTGCAGGCGATCAAACACTGGTCCGGATCGGTGAAGATGCCCATAAAGGGCCGCTGATTGCAGGCCAACAAAAGAAAACCGTTCTGGTGCTGGTCATCGGCGAAGCGTCACGTGCCGCGAACTACTCGTTGAATGGCTACGGGCGTGAAACAAACCCCGAGCTGAAAAAGCAGGATGTGATTAACTTCCCGCAGGCCTCCTCCTGCGGCACCGAAACGGCCGTTTCCGTGCCCTGCATGTTCTCCGGTATGACGCGCAGTAAATACGATGCCGATCTGGCCCATCACCAGGAAGGGTTGCTGGACGTGCTCGCCCATGCGGGGATCAATATGCTGTGGCGTGACAATGATGGCGGTTGTAAAGGCGCCTGCGATCGCGTTCCCCATACCGACATGACCCAGTGGAAACTCGATCAGTTCTGCAAAGACAACTCCTGCATTGACGATGTGAACTTCACCCGTCTGGACAATGTTCTGGATGGCCTGAAGCAGGACTCCGTACTGGTCATCCACCTGATGGGCAGCCACGGCCCGGCATACTATCGCCGTTATCCGGATAATTTCCGCAAATTTACGCCAACCTGCGATACCAATGAAATTCAGGATTGCGATCACCAGGCGCTGATGAATACCTATGACAACACCATCCTGTATACCGACAGCATGGTCAGCAAAACCATCGATGCCCTGAAAGCGCGTCAGGCGAGCATGAATACCGCCCTGATTTATCTTTCGGATCACGGGGAGTCGCTGGGCGAAAGCGGGATTTATCTGCACGGCACGCCGTATCTGCTGGCACCAGAGCAACAAACGCACATTCCGTTTATGTTCTGGTTATCACCAGACTATGCGAAAAATTTCGGCGTCAACGCGCAGTGTTTACGTGACTATGCAGCAAAAAATGCGGTTTCGCAGGACAATTTGTTCTCTACCGTATTGGGTATGATGGACATTAAATCAAAGGTTTATCAACAGCAGCTGGATATTCTGAACGCATGTCGCCACTGAACACGCTTGCAATAGACCGAACGGTCTATTAGAGTGCGGCCATGAGCAGAAATACAGAACACGATACCCGAGAACATTTACTGGCGACCGGCGAGCGACTTTGCATGCATCGCGGGTTCACCGGTATGGGGTTGAGCGAGTTATTAAAAACCGCTGAGGTACCGAAGGGGTCGTTTTATCACTACTTCCGGTCCAAAGAGGCGTTTGGCGTCGCAATGCTGGAGCGGCACTATGCCAGCTACCATCAGCGCCTGGCAGTGCACTTTGCCACGGGCGAAGGTAATTATCGCGATCGTGTTCTGCACTTCTATCAGGAAACGCTGAACCAGTTCTGTCAGCAGGGCATCATCAGCGGTTGCCTGACGGTAAAACTTTCTGCCGAAGTGTGCGATCTTTCAGAAGATATGCGCACAGCAATGGATAAAGGGGCCCGCGGGGTTATCGCCCTCATGGCACAGGCGCTGGAGAAAGGCCGCGATGAAAAAACGCTGACTTTTCCCGGCGAACCCTTAACCCAGGCGCAGGTTTTATACGCCCTCTGGTTAGGCGCTAACCTGCAGGCCAAGATTTCACGCAGTGCGGTGCCGCTTGAAAGCGCACTGGCACATGTAAAAAGCAGCATTACTACGCCTCGCGTATAGCAGGCGTTTTTATTTACGCAATTACTAGACGACTGGTCTACTCAGGAGCCTTTATGTCCGCTGAAAAATTATTTACCCCCTTGAAAGTGGGTGCCGTTACCGCGCCAAACCGTGTGTTCATGGCCCCGCTTACCCGTCTGCGCAGCATTGAGCCGGGTGATATCCCTACCCCGTTGATGGGTGAATATTACCGTCAGCGCGCAAGCTCTGGCCTGATCATCACCGAGGCCACTCAGATTTCTGCTCAGGCTAAGGGTTACGCTGGCGCACCAGGTCTGCACAGCCCGGAACAGATTGCCGCGTGGAAAAAAATCACGGCTGGCGTTCACGCTGAAGAGGGTCGTATTGCCGTCCAGCTGTGGCATACCGGTCGTATCTCTCACAGCAGCATCCAGCCTGGCGGTCAGGCACCGGTTTCCGCCTCTGCCCTGAGCGCGAACACCCGCACCTCTCTGCGTGATGAAAACGGCAATGCGATCCGCGTTGATACGTCTATGCCGCGCGCTCTTGAACTGGACGAGATCCCGGGGATTGTTAACGATTTCCGCCAGGCCGTGGCGAATGCGCGTGAAGCCGGTTTCGACCTGGTTGAACTGCACTCCGCGCATGGCTATCTGCTGCACCAGTTCCTGTCACCGTCCTCTAACCATCGTACCGACCAGTACGGCGGCAGCGTTGAAAACCGTGCGCGCCTGGTGCTGGAAGTGGTGGATGCCGTATGTCAGGAGTGGAGCCCGGACCGCATTGGTATTCGCGTGTCCCCGATTGGTTCTTTCCAGAACGTTGATAACGGCCCGGACGAAGAAGCGGATGCCCTTTATCTGATTGAAGAGCTGGCAAAACGGGGTATCGCGTATCTGCATATGTCCGAGCCAGACTGGGCCGGTGGTCAGCCTTACACTGAAGCCTTCCGTCAGAAAGTACGCGAACGCTTCCACGGTGTGATCATCGGTGCAGGGGCATATACCCCTGAGAAAGCTGAAGATCTGATTAGCAAAGGTTTGATCGACGCCGTTGCATTTGGTCGCGATTTTATCGCTAACCCTGATCTGGTCGCCCGTCTGCAGCAGAAAGCCGCGCTGAACCCTCAGCGTCCGGAAAGCTTCTACGGCGGCGGCGCTGAAGGTTATACCGACTACCCTACCCTGTAATCTCTTCATTGCTCATTGATAGCGGCGACCTTTCGCCGCTATACTAAAACATCGTTTCTGTTCAAATAGATATTCTATTCCATTGGTTAATGAGGAAATTATGCGCCTACTTCACACCATGCTGCGCGTTGGCGATCTGCAACGTTCTGTCGATTTCTACACTAACGTACTGGGTATGAAACTGCTGCGCACCAGCGAAAACCCGGAATATAAATACTCGCTGGCGTTTGTGGGTTACGGCCCGGAAACGGACGAAGCGGTCATCGAACTGACCTACAACTGGGGCGTGGACAGCTATGAGCTGGGCACCGCTTATGGTCATATCGCGCTGGAAGTGGACAACGCAGCCGAAGCCTGTGAACGTATTCGCAGCAACGGCGGTAACGTGACGCGCGAAGCTGGCCCGGTCAAAGGCGGCACCACCGTGATCGCGTTTGTTGAAGATCCGGACGGCTACAAAATCGAACTGATTGAAGCCAAAGACGCTGGTCGCGGTCTGGGCAACTGATCCCGCAGGGCGCAACATGCGCCCGTACTTTTACTGCATCCCCATCCAAAATTTGCCATAATGCGCACTGCTTTTTTCCCCATGTAAGAGACCCTGATGTCCGATAACGCTCAATTTAGCGGTCTGTGCGACCGTTTTCGTGGTTTTTATCCTGTTGTGATCGATGTTGAAACAGCCGGATTTAACGCTAAAACCGATGCGCTGCTTGAAATTGCCGCCATCACGCTGAAGATGGATGAACAGGGATGGCTTACACCGGACACCACGCTGCATTTCCACGTTGAACCGTTTGAAGGGGCCAACTTACAGCCCGAAGCGCTGGCCTTTAACGGCATCGATCCGCATAACCCGCTGCGTGGTGCGGTAAGTGAATATGACGCGCTGCACGCCATTTTTAAAATGGTGCGTAAAGGTATGAAAGAGAGCAACTGCAGCCGCGCCATTATGGTGGCGCATAACGCCACGTTCGATCACACCTTTACCATGGCCGCCGCTGAGCGCGCGTCGCTCAAGCGTAACCCTTTCCACCCGTTTGTGACCTTCGATACCGCGGCACTGAGCGGTCTGGCGTTGGGACAAACGGTATTATCAAAGGCATGTATTACGGCAGGCATTGAGTTTGACGGTACGCAGGCGCATTCCGCGCTTTATGACACCGAGCGGACGGCGGAACTGTTTTGTGAAATTGTGAACCGCTGGAAGCGTCTGGGCGGCTGGCCGCTGCCGATGGGTGACAATGAAGAATAAAAAAAAGCGACCTCATGAGGTCGCTTTTTTGTCTTCGCAGATAACTTACTCCGCGTCTGGCTCTTCCGTTTTGTACTTCGCAGCCGTTTCTTTGATCAGCTGCTGCAGTTCACCGCGCTGATACATTTCGATCAGGATATCGCAACCGCCGACCAGCTCACCGTCTACCCACAGCTGTGGGAACGTCGGCCAGTTAGCGTATTTAGGCAGCTCAGCGCGGATGTCCGGGTTCTGCAGGATATCAACGTAAGCAAAACGCTCACCACAGGCAGACAGCGCCTGAACCGCTTGCGCGGAGAAGCCACAGCTTGGCAGCTTCGGAGAACCTTTCATATACAGCAGAATCGGGTTTTCAGCGATCTGGCGCTGGATTTTTTCAATAGTGGTGCTCATGTCTTGCTTCCTTTAACTTCTGTTACGGCATTCGTCTGTCATTGTAGCGGTTCAGACTGCCATCGGAAAATAACATTTTTGTCACGTCTTTCTTATTTTACCGCGAGTGATGAAAAGTTGCATTGCAAATGGTGTTTAACCCTGCGGCACTCAGGGTTTTGTTTAGGGAGTGAACAATAGTGCGACAGATTGATGAATTTTTTTGCACTTGCTAACGAAACAGGATTGTAGATTGAAAAATGCTATTAACTTATCGGGTTTTTATAGATTAGAATCGACGGGCTTTGTAAATCATTCGCGGGTATTATTGATGACCTGCATTTATCAGGGGACTGCCCAGTGGCGCGGATAAATAAAATCTCGATCACGCTCTGTGCTTTACTGTTTACAACACTCACTTTCACGCCAGTGGCGAACGCCTCTCAACAGGCGCGGCACTCTGCTGTACAAAAAACGCATCTGGCCAAAACCACAGACCGTAAGAAAAAAACCACCAGCAAGAACGACAAGAAAAAGACCACCACCCAGACTAAAAAGACCGCCTCCAGCAAGACGAAAACAAAACCTTCCCGCACTGCCCACGCAACCAAAAGCAAAGCCTCGCAAACTGCAGCTAATCTCGTGACGGAAAAATGCATCCCCCGCAAAGGTCATAAAGCGAAATGCACGAAGGTCACGAAAATAGCGGAAGTGCATAAGGTTCGCGTACAGAAAGCGCAAAAAACGGCGTTGAACAAACTGATGGGGCAGATTGGCAAACCCTATCGCTGGGGCGGCAGCTCACCGCGTACCGGTTTCGACTGCAGCGGCCTCGTCTATTACGCCTATAAAGATCTGGTGAAGTTCCGAATTCCACGTACCGCCAATGAGATGTATCACCTGCGCGACGCGTCACCGGTCAACCGCGGTGAACTGGAGAATGGCGATCTCGTCTTCTTCCGCACTCAGGGGCGCGGCACGGCTGACCACGTTGGCGTATATGTAGGCAACGGGAAATTTATCCAGTCCCCACGTAGCGGCCAGGACATCCAGATAACCTCTCTCAGTGAAGACTACTGGGTACGTCACTATGTCGGCGCACGCCGCGTGATGACGCCAAAAACCATTCGCTAACCCCTGCCCTGCCACAGCCGTGGCAGGGTAAGTTCCTCTTTTGCATACCCTTTCAATTTGCTATCCTGTCCCTGTTGTCTGTGTGGTTATTGGCAACATAAAAAACAATAAGGAGAGAAGCAATGTCGTTCGAATTACCTGCACTACCATATGCAAAAGACGCCCTGGCCCCGCACATTTCTGCGGAAACCCTGGAGTATCACTACGGCAAACATCACCAGACGTACGTCACCAATCTGAACAACCTGATCAAGGGCACCGATTTTGAAGGCAAAACGCTGGAAGAGATCGTCCGCAGTTCAGAGGGCGGTGTCTTTAACAATGCCGCTCAGGTGTGGAACCACACCTTCTACTGGCACTGCCTGGCACCGAATGCAGGCGGCGAACCTACGGGTGAACTGGCTGGCGCGATTAACGCGGCATTTGGCAGCTTTGCTGATTTTAAAGCGAAGTTTACGGATGCTGCAGTCAAGAACTTCGGTTCTGGCTGGACGTGGCTGGTGAAAGACGCGGATGGCAAACTGGCTATCGTTTCCACCTCGAATGCGGGTACGCCACTGACCACCAGCGCAACGCCGCTGATGACCGTGGACGTCTGGGAACACGCTTACTACATTGATTACCGTAACGCGCGCCCGAACTACCTGGAGCACTTCTGGGCACTGGTTAACTGGGCGTTTGTGGCGAAGAACTTCGCCGCGTAAGAGACACGCAGAAGGGTTTGCCCTTCTGCGTTTTTTCATTATTCAGCAGCGCACGCTGCTTCCGGCTGTTTACGGCCAGACATCATTACTAACAGCAGGCCGAGCGCGGCAATTATCGCCCCCATCACCGGCACAAAGCTGTATCCCAGGCCACCAGAAATGACGGCACCACCGGCAGCGGCACCGAGCGCATTGCCAAGGTTAAACGCGCCAATATTGACCGAAGACGAGAGACCCGGTGCCTCATGGGCAACGCGCATCACGCGCATCTGCAGCGGCGGAACCACGGCAAAGGTCGCAGCCCCCCAGACAACCATCGCCATCGCCGCCCCGACTTCATTACGCGCCAGCCACGGAATGGCGATCATGATGACAATCAGCAGCGTTAAAAAGCCTTTCAGCGTCCCGCTCACGGAACGATCGGCGAATTTCCCGCCGAGATAGTTGCCAATAGAGAACCCGACACCAATCAGCACCAGCATCGCGGTCACAAAGAGAGGCGTCGCGTGGGTGATATCGTGCAACACCGGTGAAATATAGGTGTACAGGGTAAACATGGCACCCGCCCCCAGTACGGTGGTCAACAGTGCGGAGAGCACCTGCGGACGCATCAGTACCGACAGCTCTTTGCGGACGTCAGGACGTTCACCAGCGCTGCCTTTCGGCAAGGAGAAGTACAACGCCACCATGGCGATAACACCCAGCACGGCCGTCGCCAGGAACGACATGCGCCAGCCGATCGCCTCACCCAGCCAGGTTGCGGCAGGTACACCGCCAATGTTGGCAATCGTCAGACCCATAAACATGGTTGCCACGGCACTCGCCTGCTTGTGTTTTGGCACCACGCTTGCGGCCACAACCGATCCCAGCCCAAAGAACGCGCCGTGGTTAAGACTGGTCAGAATGCGGGACAACATCAGGGTGGTGTAATCCGGAGCAATGGCGGAGAGCACGTTGCCCAGCGTAAATATCGCCATCAGGAAAATCAGCGCATTGCGGCGCGCGCGGTGTGAAAGCAGAAGCGTCATGAGCGGTGCCCCCACCATCACGCCAATGGCGTAGGCGCTGATGAGCATCCCGGCCGCCGGGATAGAAACATCCACGCCCCGGGCGATAACAGGCAGTAACCCCATCGGGGAGAATTCAGTGGTGCCAATCCCAAAAGCGCCAATCGCCAGGGCAAGCAGGGGAAAATTGATTTTCATGCGTCAACTCCGGATGCCGTGTCATGTCGTGACACAGAACAAAGAAGCCGAAAGCATGACATCAATCACAAAAAATGAGAAGTTAACAAATTGGCAAAAGATTTTTGCCGCAGGCGTAACAATCAGGAAAACTGAGAGGGAGAGAGCTCTCCCTCCGTGTAAATCAGTGCAATGCAGCCGTCAGACCCGCCGCAACAATCAGAGCCAGTACAATAACGGTGGTCACCAGCGAAAACTTCAGATCGTAGCTCATCAATTTTTCTCCTTTTAATCTCCCCACGAAAAGTGAGCCTGCTCATTTTTACACAGTTTAGTTCAAAAATCTTCCTGGATTTAAACTGATAACCACTTTAGCTCTTCCCCTTTTCATCAAGATAGGACAAAATTCCACGCTAAATTTATTAGCGTACCGGCCATTGACCCCCTCCTGACGTCCTGTGTCGTTTTCCCGGCGTGCCGCAATTCAAGATTGCGTGATAAGGGTGAGAGAAGGCAAACGTTTACCTTCAAGTTTTTCAGGAGTTTAGGATATGGTCTGGAGTGACATTTAATGGCAACAATTAAAGACGTAGCAAAACGCGCAAACGTTTCCACTACAACCGTATCACATGTAATTAACAAAACCCGCTTTGTGGCGGAAGAGACGCGCAACGCCGTCTGGGCGGCAATCAAAGAATTACACTATTCACCGAGTGCGGTGGCGCGCAGCCTCAAAGTTAATCACACCAAATCCATTGGTTTGCTGGCAACCAGCAGTGAAGCGGCCTATTTTGCCGAGATCATTGAAGCAGTCGAGAAAAACTGCTTCCAGAAAGGCTATACCCTGATTCTGGGCAACGCGTGGAACAGCATTGAAAAACAGCGCGCTTATCTCTCCATGATGGCGCAAAAGCGTGTGGATGGCCTGCTGGTGATGTGTTCAGAGTATCCGGAGTCCGTGCTTTCCATGCTGGAAGAGTACCGCCATATTCCTATGGTGGTCATGGACTGGGGCGAAGCACGTGCAGACTTCACCGACTCCGTCATCGATAACGCGTTTGAAGGCGGCTATATGGCAGGCCGTTATCTGATTGAACGTGGTCACCGCGAGATTGGTGTGATCCCGGGTCCACTGGAGCGCAACACCGGTGCCGGGCGTCTGGCCGGGTTTATGAAAGCCATGGAAGAGGCGCTGATTACCGTGCCGGAAAACTGGATCGTGCAGGGTGACTTTGAACCGGAATCCGGTTACCGCGCGATGCAGCAGATTGTCTCCCAGTCGCATCGCCCGACAGCCGTTTTCTGTGGCGGTGACATTATGGCGATGGGTGCTCTTTGTGCCGCCGATGAACTGGGTTTGCGCGTGCCGCAGGACATTTCCGTGATCGGGTATGACAACGTACGCAACGCGCGCTTCTTTACCCCGGCGCTGACCACCATCCACCAGCCAAAAGACTCGCTGGGTGAAACGGCCTTCAATATGCTGATGGACAGGATCGTCAACAAGCGTGAAGAGTCTCAGTCTATTGAAGTTCACCCGCGTCTTATCGAACGCCGTTCCGTTGCGGATGGTCCGTTCCGCGACTATCGTCGTTAATCTTTTACGGGGCCAGTTATACTGGCTCCCGTAGCCATTCCCGGTTAAGCGTCTCACTGTCTCCCAGGTAATCCAGAAGCCAGGCCATTGCGGGCGACACATCATTTTGTTGCCAGGTGAGGCAACAGGCCGCATCCGGAAAAGGATTTTCCAGCGTCAGTTCAACCCATTCACCGGTGTCGATTCGGGGCCGTGCAAAATGGCCAGGAACCATGGCAACGCACAGCCCTGCGCTGAGGCATGTTGCTGAGGATTCCCAGTCCGGCGCAACCACCCGTCGCTGGTTATCCAGCAGCCAGGTAATGCGTTTGGGCAACGAACGCGAGGTATCTTCCAGCACCAGCGAGGGCCAGTTACGGAGCGTTTCGTCGCTGAGCGGCCCGTCCAGGTCAGCCAGCGGATGATCGCTTGCCACCACACATTTCCAGTTGAGCATGCCCATGTCGCGAAAGGCAAAGCGTCCCCCAACCGGGATCGCCTGCGTGGCACCGATCGCCATCTCTGCCCTGCCATCTGCCAGCGCATCCCAGACGCCGTTAAACACTTCCTGGGATACCCGCAATTCGACATCCGAGAAATGGCGATAGAAATCGACAATCATCTGCCGGGTACGTTCTGGTTTTACGATGTTATCCACGGCAATCGAAAGATGTCCTCGCCAGCCGTTAGCGATCTGCTGACACTGTTCGCGGGTGATCTGCATTTTTTTGATAACAGAACGCCCTTCTTTCAAAAACCATGCCCCGGCGGGCGTTAATTCCACATCACGGTGACGCCGTTCAAACAGCGGAACGGCCAGCCATTCCTCAAGCTGACGCACCGTATAGCTGATTGCTGAGGGGACGCGGTGCAACTCCTGCGCGGCACCGCTAAAGCTGCCGTTGCGCGCAACAGCATCGACCACTTCAAGAGAATAATCTGACCACATTTTCTGCCTGCAAAAATTTTGAATGCACTCGCCAAATATTAGCGTTTCACAAGCTGCTTTGCACTCCCTACACTCTGCGCAAACATAGACCTGCCTCCCTCAGGAGAAAAAACAATGCAACCCAGGAAAGGATTTTTAGTCTGGCTCGGTGGTTTAAGCGTGCTGGGCTTTTTAGCCACTGATATGTACCTGCCCGCCTTCGCCGCAATGCAGGAAGATTTACAGATCCCGGCGGCAGCCATCAGCGCCAGCCTGAGCTTATTCCTCGCGGGCTTTGCCTTCGCGCAGCTGCTCTGGGGGCCTCTCTCTGACCGCTTTGGCCGTAAACCGGTGCTGTTGCTGGGGCTGGCTATCTTTGCCGTCGGCTGTCTGGGAATGTTATGGGTGCGCGATGCAACCTGGCTGCTGGTACTGCGCTTCGTGCAGGCCGTTGGCGTCTGTGCTGCTGCGGTGACCTGGCAGGCGCTGGTCACCGACTACTATCCGGCCAACCGTACAAACCGCATTTTCGCCACCATTATGCCGCTGGTAGGGCTTTCGCCTGCCCTCGCCCCGCTGCTCGGGAGCTGGATCCTGGCACATTTTGACTGGCAGGCCATTTTCGCTACGCTGTTTGCCATCACGCTGGTCCTGATGATCCCGGCATTCACACTCAAAGCGGCACATAAGAAAGAGACGCCTGCTGACACAACACCGGTGACCTTTACCTCTCTGCTGAGCACCAAAGCGTACCGCGGTAATGTCCTGATTTATGCCGCCTGCTCGGCGAGTTTCTTCGCGTGGCTGACCGGTTCGCCGTTCATTCTTCACGATATGGGTTACAGCCCGGCCGCCATTGGTCTGAGCTATGTCCCGCAGACCATCGCGTTTCTGGTCGGGGGCTATGGCTGTCGCGCGGCGCTGCAAAAATGGGAAGGTCAGCAGATGCTGCCCTGGCTGCTGGTGCTCTACGCGCTGAGCGTGATCGCCACTTGGGCTGTGGGCTTTATCCCGGGCGCCGGTCTGGCAGAAATTCTGATTCCCTTCTGCGTGATGGCCGTGGCGAACGGTGCGATTTACCCTATCGTCGTAGCCCAGGCGTTACGTCCGTTCCCACAGGCAACAGGGCGTGCGGCCGCGCTTCAGAATACCCTGCAGCTGGGTCTGTGCTTCCTGGCAAGCCTGGTGGTCTCTGCGCTGATTGCCACGCCGCTCCTGACCACCACCAGCGTCATGCTGGTTACGGTTGCGCTGGCCCTTCTGGGATACCGTATGCAGTCAGCGGCACAACGTGAGCAGGATGACCGCGCAGAGGTGAAAACCTCGCATGCATAATCGCGCCAGAAATTATGTTAAATATCAGTGATTAGGTTGCTAAGAATTTTCTATTGAATCACCAAATTTTGAGGCCTATACTAAATTTGGTTCGATTAAATACGATAAATATTAAGTGTTAACGGGAGCCGGAGTGCTCCCGTTTTACCATGGAAGGCATTTCGGCAAGGGTTATCTCCCTTCCTCTGTTCTACGTCGGATACTAGCCTCACGGGGAAATACCGTGAGATTTCTCACAAACCATAAAAAGCGTCTACGCTGTTTGAAGGTTCTGATCACAGTAAGGTGATGGAGAAGCTATGAGTTCATCGTGTATAGAAGAAGTCAGCGTTCCGGACGATAACTGGTCCCGGATCGTCAGTGAACTGTTAGGTCGCGCAGGCATCACTATTAATGGATCTTCGCCATCCGATCCACAGGTTAAGCATCCCGACTTTTTTAAACGCGTATTGCGAGAGGGATCGTTAGGCCTGGGGGAAAGTTATATGGACGGCTGGTGGGAGTGTGAACGGCTGGATATGTTTTTCTCCAGCGTTTTACGCGCCGGTCTGGAAAACCAGCTCCCCCGCAATCTGAAAGATACATTACGTGTCGCCTCCGCCCGGCTGTTTAATCTGCAAAGCAAAAAACGGGCGTGGATCGTCGGCAAGGAGCATTACGACCTCGGTAATGACCTGTTCAGCCGCATGCTCGATCCTTTCATGCAATATTCCTGCGCCTACTGGAAAGAGGCCTCAACCCTTGAAGAAGCCCAGCAGGCTAAGCTGCGTCTGATTTGTGAAAAACTGCAGCTACAGCCGGGTATGCGTGTGCTGGATATCGGCTGTGGATGGGGTGGTCTGGCCTATTTTATGGCGAAGCATTATGGTGCCAGCGTGGTCGGTGTGACCATTTCAGCTGAACAGCAAAAAATGGCACGGGAGCGCTGCCAGGGCCTTGATGTGGATATTCGCCTTCAGGATTATCGCGACCTGAACGAGCAGTTTGATCGCATAGTCTCCGTCGGCATGTTCGAACACGTGGGGCCGAAAAACTATGACACCTACTTCAGCGTGGTGGACCGTAACTTGAAACCTGACGGCATCTTCCTGCTGCACACCATTGGTTCTAAGCGCACCGACAATAACGTCGATCCGTGGATCAACAAATACATCTTTCCGAATGGCTGTTTGCCGTCCGTTCGCCAGATTGCTAACGCCAGTGAACCTCATTTCATTATGGAAGACTGGCATAACTTTGGCGCGGATTATGACACCACGTTGATGGCATGGCATTCACGTTTCCAGGAAGCCTGGCCAGAAATTGCGGACAACTATTCTGAACGGTTTAAACGGATGTTCAGCTATTATCTCAATGCCTGCGCAGGCGCCTTTCGCGCGCGTGATATTCAACTTTGGCAGGTTGTTTTCAGCCGAGGGATAGAACACGGTTTGCGGGTCGCACGCTAAAAAAAACCCCGGATATCCGGGGTTCATTTTATTCTTCTTCTGCGGTCTTTATTATTGCGGCTTCTTTTGCCGCCAACAGCCGCTCAACGGTATCCACAACCGCCTGAGTCTGCGGATCGATTTCGATATTAACCCGATGCCCCAGTTTTTTCGCCCCCAGGGTTGTACGCTGGAGGGTTTCAGGAATTAAATGCACGCAGAAACGGGTCGGCGTCACTTCCCCAACCGTCAGGCTAATCCCATCAATACCAATAAATCCTTTATACAGGATGTATTTCATTAATGAAGGATCCTGCACTTTAAACCAGATTTGACGGTTATTTTCCGAGGTGACAATCTTCGCCACTTCCGCGGTGGTCATAATATGGCCTGACATCAGATGGCCGCCAATCTCATCGCTGAACCTGGCCGCACGCTCTACGTTTACGGTATCCCCCACCACCAGCTCGCCCAGGTTGGTGATGCGCAGCGTCTCTTTCATTAAATCAAAGCTAATCTGGTTACCGTTAATTTCGGTTACCGTCAGGCAACAGCCGTTATGTGCAATCGAGGCGCCAGTTTCAATGCCATCAAGCATATATTCCGGAAGCTCAACCACATGAGTTCGGAAATTAGGTTTTTCATCAATGGACACCACTTTGGCGGTGCCCTGCACAATACCAGTAAACATGCTTACAACTCCTGTTTTTTCCGGACGGTGGTGACACCGTTTAATCCCACCACAATAACAGTTGGAAAAACAGGTTGCCAGCGGAGCGCATTTTGTGGCGATTTTTTCACTAGATAAATAGCTAAACCCCGCTACAATAGCTGGCACCCCCCTGCATTTTCTTCTTGCTGCCAGTTACGGCGGCCTTTTTAGTCTCTCAAATAACTAGAATATAAAGGTGTTCACGTGCAGAAGTACATGAATGAAGCGCGCCAGTTATTGGCACTGGCTATACCAGTGATCATCGCGCAAGTGGCCCAGACCGCAATGGGATTTGTGGATACGGTAATGGCGGGTGGCTACAGCGCCACCGATATGGCCGCCGTGGCAATAGGCACCTCGATCTGGCTTCCGGCTATCCTGTTTGGCCACGGCCTGCTGCTCGCCCTCACCCCGGTTATCGCTCAGCTAAATGGCTCAGGGCGACGTGAACGTATTGCCCATCAGGTTCGACAGGGGTTCTGGCTGGCAGGATTTGTCTCCGTGCTGATAATGGTTGTGCTGTGGAATGCCGGTCATATCATCCGCGCCATGCATAATATTGACCCGGCACTGGCTGACAAAGCCGTCGGCTACCTGCGGGCCCTGCTGTGGGGTGCGCCTGGCTATCTGTTCTTCCAGGTCGCGCGTAACCAGTGTGAAGGTCTGGCGAAAACCAAGCCCGGAATGGTAATGGGCTTTATCGGCTTGCTGGTGAATATTCCGGTGAACTACATCTTCATCTATGGTCACTTCGGTATGCCGGAGCTCGGCGGCGTCGGCTGCGGCGTGGCGACGGCTGCCGTCTATTGGGTGATGTTCTTCAGTATGATCTCCTATGTGAAACGTGCCCGTTCAATGCGCGATATCCGCAATGAACGTTCGTTCAGCACGCCGGACTGGAACATCATGACGCGTCTGGTGCAGTTAGGCCTGCCGATTGCACTGGCGCTGTTCTTTGAAGTGACGCTGTTTGCCGTGGTCGCCCTGCTGGTTTCTCCGCTCGGCATTGTGAACGTAGCCGGTCACCAGATTGCGCTGAACTTCAGTTCCCTGATGTTCGTATTGCCGATGTCGCTGGCCGCAGCGGTGACCATTCGCGTGGGCTTTCGTCTGGGGCAAGGTTCGACGCTGGATGCGCAAACGGCGGCTCGCACGGGGCTTGGCGTCGGTGTCTGTATGGCCATCTGTACGGCACTGTTTACCATCACGCTGCGTGAGCAAATTGCCCTGCTTTACAACGACAACCCGGAAGTGGTGGCGCTGGCATCCCATCTGATGCTGCTTGCCGCGGTGTACCAGATCTCCGATTCCATACAGGTGATTGGCAGCGGCGTACTGCGTGGGTATAAAGATACGCGTTCGATCTTCTTTATCACCTTCATCGCTTACTGGGTGCTGGGTCTGCCGTGTGGTTATATCCTGGCGCTTACCGACCTCGTGGTTGACCGCATGGGGCCGGCAGGATTCTGGATGGGCTTTATCATCGGCTTAACCTCTGCGGCAATTATGATGATGCTGCGCATGCGCTTCCTGCAACGCCAGTCATCCTCGGTAATATTGCAACGCGCTGCACGTTAAATACGCAGTAGCCGCCAGCTGGCGGCTACTTTCTCTTCACTTTGCGCGGTAATAAAGCAATCGCGTGAAATCAGAGAGAAAAATGCATTTTCCCTCTTGCCTCAACGATGCTGTGCCGCTAATATTCGTCCCCGTTGTCACCGACAACACGTTGCGTTCATAGCTCAGTTGGTTAGAGCACCACCTTGACATGGTGGGGGTCGTTGGTTCGAGTCCAATTGAACGCACCATTCTGCGTCCGTAGCTCAGTTGGTTAGAGCACCACCTTGACATGGTGGGGGTCGGTGGTTCGAGTCCACTCGGACGCACCATTTCAGTCCTGAAATGGTGCAAATCCTCTTCTTAAGTCCTAATTTTTCTTAATACCCCAATTTCATCATTATTCTCCTGCTACGCTTTTCTTATGGAAAAAAAACAGGAAGACTGTCGATGAAGAAAATCGCCATTATCGGCTCCGGCCCTACAGGGATTTACACCTTTTATTCTCTTCTTAAGAACGCGTCGCCGCTCTCTGTCTCCGTTTTTGAACAGGCAGACGAAGCTGGCGTGGGAATGCCCTACAACGACGACGATAACTCTCGCCTGATGCTGGCCAACATTGCCAGCATTGAAATCCCGCCCCTTTTTATGACCTACCTCGACTGGCTTAAGCGCCAGAGTGAAGCCCATCTGGCGCGCTTTAAGGTTGATAAAGCCACCTTGCATGACAGACAGTTTTTGCCCCGTATTCTGCTGGGCGAGTATTTTCGCGACAGTTTCCAGACGATTGTCCAGGAAGCTAAGAGGCGGGGATTTCAGGTTGAGATCCACACGTCTGCCACCGTCACCGATGTTGCCCCGTCCTCCTCCGGCGTGACGCTTTCGGTCAATGACACGCCGTTTCCGGAACGATTCGATCTCGCCGTGATCGCCACCGGGCATGTCTGGCCAGAAGAAGAGGAGGCCACGCGCGCGTATTTCCCAAGCCCGTGGTCAGGGTTGATGGATGCCCGCATCCGCCCCTGCCGCGTCGGTATTATGGGAACATCCTTAAGCGGGCTGGACGCGGCGATGGCCGTGGTGATGCAGCACGGTGAGTTTCGCGACGGCACGTTCCTCCTCGATAAAGGAAGTGAAGCGTTAAAAATAGTACTCATGTCCAGGACCGGGATTCTGCCAGAGGCCGATTTTTACTGTCCTATTCCGTACGAACCGCTGTCGGTATTAACCGAATCGGTACTCGAAGCCGAAATCGCCAAAGGATCAGACGGTCTGCTTGACCGCATTTTCGCCCTGATGGTGAAAGAGCTTGAACTCGCCGACCCGGCCTGGTGTGAGAAAATATCGCTGCGCATGCAGACGGCGGACAGCCTTCGCGAAGCGTGGTTTGAGGATCGAAAACAGCACGGTCCGTTTACCTGGGCTGAAGAGAACCTGAATGAGGTCGAGCGGAACAAACGTGACCGGCGCACGGTGGCCTGGCGCTACACCGTGCTTCGGCTGCATGAAGTGGTTCAGGAGATGGTTCCTCATCTTACCGAGGAGGACGCTGAACGCTTTAAAAACGGGCTGGCGCGCGTCTTTATCGACAACTATGCCGCCATTCCCCCGCAGTCGATTCGCAGGCTTCTCGCGCTTCGTGAGGCCGGCATCATTAGTGTTGTGGCGCTGGGTGATGATTACACGCTGGATATTGGCAGCGCGCAGACGGTGATCGCCACTAAAGAGACGACCTACCGTTTCGACGTCTTTATTGATGCCCGCGGGCAAAAGCCGCTTAAAACAAAAGATCTGCCCTTCCCTACGCTGCGCAAGCAGCTACAGGCGACGGGCGATGAGATCCCGGATATTGGCGAGGATTACACGTTAAAAGCGCCGGAAACGCTTCGCGGACGCATTGCATTTGGCGCAATCCCGTGGCTGATGCACGATCACCCTTTTGTTCAGGGACTGGCGGAATGTGCAGAGATAGCAGAGGCGATGGCAAAAGCCGCAGAGAAAACCGCATCGGGTTCAAGAAGGAAATTACCGTACAGTGATGACTGACAGGGCATCCGTGCCCTGCAATGCGGGATTACTCGAAGTAAACCTGCGGGTTATCGGATAAAGAGACGAAGGTTTTCGTCTCTTTATCCAGTGCAAGAATTTTGCCGCTTTCAATGTCATACACCCAGCCGTGAAGACGGATGGCGTTGTTGCGCAGGCCCACCGCCACTGACGGGTGAGTCTTAATGTTGCTCAGCTGCGCAAACACGTTTTCCTGCACCATCGCATTCACTTTATCGATTGGCTTATCCCAGGTTTTCTTCTCAACCACCGCTTTTGCCGCATCGGAATAGCGTAACCAGTGAGAAACCGCCGGCATAGGTTCGAGGTCCGCATTGTCGGCAATGGCTTTCATGGCCCCACAGTTGGAGTGGCCGCAGATAACAATATCGGTCACGCCCAGCGCAACAACCGCGTATTCAATCGTTGCGGAGACACCGCCTGGCTCAGGGCCGAACGGTGGCACGATGTTGCCAGCATTACGAATGACAAAGAGTTGTCCTGGCTCTTGCTGAGTGACCAGTTCTGGGACCAGACGGCTGTCAGAGCATGAGATGAACAGCGCTTTGGGATTCTGGCTGGACGCTAAACTGCGGAAGAGCTCTTTACGTTGCGGGAAAATCTCTTTTTGAAAGCTGAGAAAACCTTCAATGATATGTTGCATAGCAATTTCTCTTTTATCTGTTTTAGTTTAGGTATGATCGGGATCACACAAGTAAAGTTTACCCACCGGACTTTACTTCAGACAAGCAATATATTTCTGGCCCGACCGCTGCACAATCTCATCTGCATTCGCCAGGATATTTTGCCCTTCAAAAGCGCCGTACAGGCGAGCGAATTTTTTCCCCACCAGCCGCCCGGTCACGTCTTCGACGCTGCGGGCGGGCAACGGCAGCATATTCGGATAGCTCCACATAAACGAGACAGCATCTTTGCCCGGCGTGACCTGTAGAATATCGCCTGACAGTAAGACACCATCACCCTCCTGCCAGTGCAGCACCGTTCCGCCAGCGAAATGTCCTCCGAGGCGTAATAACGTTACCGCGGGGAAAATATCCAGCGTATCGCCCTGCCAGAAGTGGAGCATCGGGCTGTCGCGCATAACCCACTCGCGATCGTTCGCGTGCAGGTAAACCGGCGCATCGAAAGCCCCGGCCCACTCCTGCATCGTGGTGTAGTAGTGAGGATGTGAAATTGCGATCGCGCTGATGCCGCCGAGCGCCGTGATGATGGTTCTGGTTGCCGGGTCGAGATTCGCAATGCAATCCCAAAGGATATTGCCGTGGGGGGTACGCAGAAGCAGCGCGCGCTGGTTGATGGCAAAAGCGGGCACCGTTTTGATACTGAGCAGCTGCGGCTCCAGCTGCTGCCATTTATTGCTGTGTGTGGCCGTCACCGTCGCAAAATCACTCCACGCCTGGCCGCTGGCCGGAACATACTGGCGTTCATCCTCGCACACAGGGCATCGCGCCGGCGTTGCGTCATAAGAGGTACCGCAGGTTTTACACAGTATAATCATGAGCTCTCCTCAGCGATAAAGCACTGAGTATGGCAGGGATTATCGTTATGTGCTGCGCGGTACATTGCCGGCTCTTTTTGCCCTATACTGTGCCAGTATCAAAAACCGAACAAAGCAGGTGCCATATGGAAATTGATCTCGAAAACTTGGTCTTTAACGGGCTGGATGAAGCTGAAGAGCGTAACGCGGAACGTCTCGACGACGCTGATAAAAAAGCGCAGTCGATTATCGCCGATGACGACTGCGGTGATGCCTGCAAGATCTGATGATAAAGCACCGGAAAACCCGGTGCTTTTTTATATTATTTCTTCAGCCCGTCAATCGCCGCCTGCGCGCACGCTTCATCCAGATGACCACCCGGCGCACCGCCGATCCCTATTGCGCCGATCACCTCATCCCCCTCTTTCACCGGCAGACCACCGGCCAGCAGCAGGAAGCCCGGAATATCACGCATGTTTTGTGCGCCGGCATTGCTCTGCGCGGCTTCCATAACCTTGCCTGACGCATTTTTTGCACTTAGCGCGGTATAGGCTTTCATTTCGCTGGCTTTTACCGTGTGTGGCCCGGCATTGTCTGTACGCTGCACCGCTTTGACCACACCGGCGCGGTCCACCACGGTGACCGTCACCTGGTAGTTTTTCGCTATGCAGGCCTGAATGGCGGAGGTCGCCAGCGCGTTGGCCTGCGCCAGGGAGAGGTTTTTCTGGTTCAACGCGTCGGCCTGTGCCGTCAGGCTTACGCTACCGGCGACAAGCGCGGCTGCCATCATTACTTTTTTCATCGCACGTCCTCGAATGATTGAATACCGTTCAATCGTACTCAGACGTGCGATGAGGCGTAATTCGGTTGATTACGCAATTATCCTGGTAGTTATACGGATTGTAATTTGTCGTAATCGCGGATTGCCTGCACCAGGCTGGTCACGCCAAGCTTGGCGAACGCCGCGGCCCGGTGCGCTTCAACCGTTCTGGGCGAGAGGTTCAACTGCAGGGCCACCTCTTTATTGCTGCGTCCTTCCATCAGCACCGCCAGCACCTCGTGCTCACGCGCCGTCAGTTGTTCGAAACGCGCTTTAATCCGCGACGTTTCCTGCCAGCGGGTCAGTCGTCTCTGGCTCTCTTCGAAGGCGAGCCCTACCGTTTCAATGAGCTTATCGGCATCCAGCGGCTTGGTGAAAAATTCAAAGACGCCATTGCGAAAGGCGCGGCGGCAGGCATCAACGGTGCCGTGTCCGGTCATGACGATAACCGGCAGCAGCGGCCAGGGCCATTTGCCCTCCTCCAGCCAGGTCAGCCCGCCTTTTCCCGGCATGCGCATATCCAGCAGCAGACAGCCGACGAGCGCCGCGCGCCCACCGTGCGCTGACGTAAACGCGTCTACGCTTTCAAACCCATTGACCTGCCAGCCCATTCCCGAGAGTAAGAAGGCCAGCGACTCACGGATGGATTCATCGTCATCAATCAGCCAGACTGTGTTATCCACGCGTATTTACCTCTCCACTCGCCAGTTGTAACCGGACCTGCGCCCCGCCCTGGGCCGCATTGCCCAGCGTAATTGATCCGTTCATGCGCGTCATCAACGACTCCGTTAACGTCATTCCCAGCCCTATTCCCTCCGTCCGCCCGCTGTAAAACGGCATAAAGGCGTTCTGCAAGGCCTCCGGGCTAAAGCCAGGTCCGCCATCGGTGAGGGTGATATAAATCCAGTTTTCCCGTTTCTCGCTGGTAATTTTCACCCATCCTTGCGCGCACTCTTGCTGGGCCTGAATGGCATTACTGAGCAGATTATGCAGCACCTGTTCAAGCCAGAGTCGGTCTGCCAGAACCCGCGTGGCACCTACCGCGAACGCATGGCTCACCGCGATATGCTCAGAGCGGCGTTCATGTTCCAGGAGATCGACCACCTGCTGCCAGCACGGTTTCAGGTCGATGTCGCGCAAGGTGACTTTTTCCTGAACCACATGTTCGCGAAAGCGGGTTAAGAGCGCGCTGATACGCTGGGTTTGTACCAGCGCGGCAGCCAGCGCCTGCGATACGGCCTGCGGATTCGCCTGCTGTTGCTGACGCTGAGCACCCTGAATCCAGGTCTGAACGGCAGTCAGCGGCTGGTTAATCTCATGCACGATCCCAGCGGTGATCTCTCCCAGGGTGTTGAGCCTTGCATGCTGGTAATAGTGTGCGCGCTGTTCGGCGTGCTGGCGCTGGCGCCGTTGCCAGAGCAGCAGGCTGGCCGCGGCGATAAGCACCGCCCAGCCGAAGAACAGGAACGGATATACCCACCAGGAGACGGCCAGCCAGTGCGGCTTTGCCGTGGCCATAAGGGTAAAGGGTTGTGTGGGTTGCGCGAAGGTCCGCTGCCAGTGCCAGAAAGCCCCGGCAGGGGGCGCGTTATCTGCGTCATTGAAGCGAATGGCAAGTGCATCAAAGGTATGTTGGGTGCTGAGCAGCGGCGCAAGATCGATAAGTACGCGGATCTGACGCCAGGGATTATACAGCCAGTACTGACAATCGCGGGTCGATTCCACACGGGCAGCGTTCAGCGCACGGCCTGAGGTTTTCTCAAGGGCGAGGATGTGCGGGAATTTTTTGCGCAGAGCCGCGAGGTCTTCCTCACCGTTGAGTAACGGCAAAACAGATTCATTTTGCGTCAGCACGGCGCTAAGGGTGGAATAGCGTGTCGAAAACTCACGATCGCGTTCCCAGAACTGGCGGCGGATCTGTTCGGCATAGAGCAAAACGCCGCTGATGAGGCACACCAGCAGCCAGACAATAACCGTGCGCCTGAAAAGAGTGTTATTCATTCCGTTAACGGGTCAGGAGATTCATCCTGCCGACATTAGCAGTTAACCGTTGTCAGAACAAAATTTCGCACAGCTCATTCCAGTACATTTCGCGCGTGCGGCGCAGTTCAGCGTGACGTTTTATCATGGAACCACTCCGGATCAATGTTGGCAACGTCCACGCCATACAGGCTGGCGACAGGCAGTACGGACTCAAGAACACGTTGCGCGCTGTTCTCCGCATTCGCTGGTCGGGTCGCAAAAAACCGCCGTAACGTGTTTATCCACTTTTTCATCGTCTTTCCCCCTTTCGCTTCACTTGCCCTAAGTTAAACACCCAACACCCGCACAGGGGAAATACCAAAATCCACTGTCGATGTGCAGGATTTGCAAATAGCCCTCCATTCTTTTACTCGCCATTAACACCTTGTTCACTAATGCTTTTTTGCTTATAGCAAAGAACGATTTCTTATTTGGCGAGAGCTTTCGCTTATGGGAGCGTAACGGGGTAAAACAAAAACAACGGGATGAACAATCACTATGGCAGCAAACACGAAAGGGTTTAAAAAAAGGACACTGGTGCTGGGCTTACTGGCGGCAGGCGGTCTGTTCTCGATGCAGGTGCAGGCCGATAAACTGGCGGATATTAAAGCCGCAGGCGTGGTCAAAGTTGCCACCTTTGATGCCAATCCGCCGTTTGGCTCCATCGATGCAAAGACCCATGAGATTATCGGCTACGACGTCGATTTCGCCAGAGCGCTTGCCAGTGCACTTGGCGTGAAGCTTGAACTGGTCGCCACCAACCCGGCTAACCGCATTCCCCTCCTGCAGTCCGGTAAGGCAGATTTGATTGTGGCAGATATCACCATTACCCCGGAACGGGCGCAGGTGGTTGATTTCTCCCTTCCCTATTTCGTGACCGGCCAACAGTTCCTGGTACCGGTAAAAGCTGCCGATACGCTTGATGCCTATAGCCGGGCGCGCATTGGCGCGGTAAAAGGCACAACGGGTGAACAGGCGCTGCACCAGCGTTTCCCGCGCGCCCGCGTGCTCTCTTATGACGATATTCCGCTGGCGCTGACGGCCCTGCGCAACGGTAACGTGCAGGCTATCACTCAGGACAGTACGATTCTGGCCGGTCTGCTGGCGCAGGCGCCGGACAAGGCGAACTTCAAAATCCTGCCCGATCTGCTCAGCAAAGAAGAGATTGGCGTGGGGGTAAAAAAAGGCGAAACCGCACTGCTGAAAGCCGTCAACGACGAGCTTGTTAACCTTGAGAAGAACGGTCAGGCGGCAAAAATCTATGACGTCTGGTTCGGTCCGGATACCCCCTCCCCACAGCCTCGTGCCTTTAAAATAGAAGCTCAGTAATATGCTCTCAGCGCTTTTTTCACACTCCGCGGCCGGTGCCGCGGATTTTTCACATCTGGAACACGCCAGCGTCGAGTTTCGCGATGTGCAGAAACATTACGGTAACCATCAGGTCTTAAAGGGCATTAACCTCACCATCACGCCAGGTGAAGTGGTGGCCATTCTCGGGCCTTCGGGTTCCGGTAAATCCACCCTGATCCGGCTTATCAATCAGCTTGAAACCCTGAGCGGTGGCGAGATCCTGATCGATAACAAGCCCACCGGACGGCTCTCCGGTACCGCGCTGCGTCAGTTGCGCAGCCGCGTCGGGTTTGTGTTTCAGCAGTTCAATCTTTACGCCCACCTCACCGCCAGTCAAAACATCACGCTGGCGCTGGAGCATGTTCACGGCTGGAAGGCCCAGCCAGCTCAGGCGCGGGCGCTGGCACTGCTGGAAAAAGTGGGGATGCTGGAAAAAGCACACCATTTCCCTGCCGAACTTTCCGGCGGTCAGCAACAGCGCGTGGCGATTGCCCGCGCGCTGGCCTCTTCACCGCAAATCATTCTGTTCGATGAGCCAACCTCCGCGCTTGACCCGGAGATGATTGGCGAAGTGCTGTTCGTGATGAAGGCGCTTGCGCACAGCGGGATCACCATGATTGTGGTGACGCATGAGATGCAATTTGCCCGGGAAATTGCCGACCGGATTGTGTTTATCGACGCCGGGCACGTTCTTGAAACCGCGCCACCGGAGCAATTTTTCAGGCAACCGTCGCACCCACGCGCTCAGCGATTCCTGCAAAAAGTCCTGAACCCGCTGCATCAGGAGCATCTCTAATGCCCGCACTTGACTGGCAGGGCGTGCTGACCGGACAGCCCCTGCAGTGGATCGTATCCGGATTTCTCACCACCCTGTGGGTGACGCTCGCGGGGATGCTGCTGGCAACCCTGCTCGCGCTGCTTTTTCTGCTTCTTCGCCTGACGGGTGGACGTGTCGGGAACGCGGTCGTCAGTAGCTGGGTGTCGCTGTTTCGCAATACGCCGCTGCTGGTGCAGCTGCTGTTCTGGTATTTTGCCGCCTGGAACGGGTTACCACAGGCGTTCCGGGATGCCGTGAATGCGGATCACCGCTGGTCCGTTTTGCCCGGTGACGTCTGGTGGTTTACCCCCGAGTTTTTATGCTCTGCATGGGGGTTAGGCGTATTCACCTCGGCTTTCTTGATTGAGGAAGTGGCATCGGGACTACGTTCAGTCCCTGCCGGGCAACGGGAAGCGGCGCTCGCACAGGGATTTTCCGCGTGGCGCTTGTTTCGTTACATCCTTCTGCCGCAAGGGCTGGCCAACGCCTGGCAACCCGTTGTCGGGCAGTATCTCAATCTGATGAAACTCTCATCGCTCGCCAGCGGCATTGGCTTTGCCGAACTGACCTATCAGGTGAGACAGATTGAAAGCTACAACGCCCATGCGCTGGAGGCGTTTACCGTCGGCACCGTCCTGTACCTGCTTACCGGTATGCTGATGGGGGCGGTGCTGGTGCGCCTCGGCCCAATCTCAGGGAGGGGAAACCATGCTTGCCGGACTTAATGTCATTACCGATAACCTGGATTACCTGCTCTGGGGACGTGCAGCAGTCGGTGAGCCTGGCGGGGTCTTGCTCTCGTTGCTGATGGCGCTGGGCGCGGCGGCTCTCGCCCTGCCCGGTGGAATTGCTCTCGCGTGCCTGGCCTGGCGTTTTACGGGGCTTGTGCGCAAGGCGCTCTTTGTATGGGCGGAGTTAATTCGCGGGATCCCGTTAATCTTTGTGATTTTCTGGATGTGGTATCTGCTGCCGCTCATCACCGACGGCGATCTCCCGGGGGCGCTCACCGTCACGCTGGCCCTGGCCTGGTTTACCACGGCTTCGGTTATGCATTCAGTACTGGCCGGACTCAGCGCCTTACCGTCAGGGCAGTACGAGGCCGCCCTGTCTCAGGGTTTCAGTACCCGGCAAACGCTGTCGCGCGTGCTGCTGCCGCAGGCGCTGCGCAATATTCTGCCGTCACTGGTGGGGATTTTTATCAGCCTGCTGAAGGATACGTCGCTGGCGTTTATTGTGAATGTCCCTGAGCTCACCACGGTGGCCGGCCAGGTGAACAACCGGGTGCAAATTTACCCGGCGGCCATTTTTATCTTTACGGGTGTGGTCTATTACCTGCTCTGCTGCTCCCTTGAGCAGCTTGCGAAACGCTGGCGCTTCAACCGACCAGCGCTTTGACCACGGTTTCCATCGCCTGGGTGGTTAACTCGCTACGTTTTACGCGCTGGTTCGCCAGCGCCGTACGCAGCACCCCCGCAATGACAATATGCTTCGGCTCCTGCCCCAAATCACGCATCTCCAGAACGACCTTCCCGACCACCCGACACATCTCCTGATACAGCGCTTCGTCTTTGGTCACATTACCCATCGTCATCACTCCATTGCCCTAAACTCTCAGCTTAAATGATTCATCGCCCGGATACAAAAAAGAAGCCCGGCGAGAGTCCCGCCGGGCTTCATTCGTAAAATCAATAAATTAGTTGTTTACCGGGATCACTGCGCCTTTGTATTTGGTGCGGATCCAGTCCTGAATCGCTTTGGAGTGCAGAACGTTCACCAGCGCGACGATATCTTTCTTCTTCTCGTCACCACGATGCACGGTAATGATGTTGGCATACGGGTTATTTTCACCACTCTCTACCGCAATCGGGTCATGTACAGGATCAAGGCCCGCATCAATCGCGTAGTTGGCGTTAATCACGACCGCGTCACCTTCGTCGTTGTTGTACATCTGTGGCAGCAGAGAGGCTTCCACGTTAGGTGTGAACTGCAGTTTTTTCGGGTTTTCCACGATATCGCTGATACGCGCGGTCACTTTGTCGATGCCCGGCTTCAGTTTGATCACCCCCTCTTTTTCGAAGATAGAGAGAATGCGGCCCTCTTCAGATACAGCATCACGCATGATGATTTTGCCGCCCTGCGGCAGATCTTTCAGGGATTTGTATTTTTTGGAGTAGATCCCGATTGGCTCGATGTGGATCGCGCCCGCGCTGACAAAATCATAATCCTTATCACCGGCGTGATCTTTCAGCACGCTGTTCAGGTAAGGAATATGCTGGAAATAGTTAGCGTCAATATCATGACCCGCCAGCGCGGTGTTGGGCAGAATGTAGTCCTGGAAAGGTTTGATCTCCAGATCGATACCCTGCTTCGCCAGGATAGGCTTCGCCTGCTCCAGAATTTCGGCGTGCGGCGTGTTGGATGCCCCCACGGTCAGGGTATCAGCCCAGGTGGCAAAGCTCAGGGCGCTCAGGGTTGCTACGGCGATCAGTGTCAGTGTTTTTTTCATGATGATGGTTCCTGTGTGTTATTAGAGATTATCGTTTATCTAACAGTGAGGTCAGGACGTCGCCGCAGAACTGGATAATGAAAACGATGATCAGAATGGTCACCGTCGCCACCAGCGTGACGTCGCCATGGTTGCGCTGGAATCCTTCCAGATATGCCAGATTTCCCAAACCGCCTGCGCCAATCACCCCCGCCATGGCGCTGTAACTCACCAGCGCAATCAGCGTTACCGTAATACCTGATACCAGTGCAGGTGATGACTCCGGCAGTAAAACCCGAAACACCAGGGTGCTCAGCCGTGCGCCCATTGAGCGCGTGGCTTCAATAACCCCCTTGTCCACTTCACGCAGGGCAATTTCGACCAGGCGAGCGTAGAACGGTGCCGCACCGACAATCAGAGCCGGCAGCGCCGCGTTGGCGCCAAGAATGGTGCCGACAAGGGTTTTCGTGAACGGGATCAACAGCACAATCAGAATGATGAACGGGATAGAACGAAACACGTTCACCACAATTGAAATCACGCTGTAGACCGCGCGGTTGTGGAACAACCCGCCGCGCGCGGTTAAAAACAGCGCCAGGCCAAGGACGATCCCAAGAACAAAGGTTGCCACGCCGGAAAGGGCAGTCATGTACAGCGTTTCCAGCGTCGCCGCCCAGAGTTGCTCCCACTTCAGATGAGGAAAAAGCGTCTCAGCCATGTTTAATTACCTCGCCTTCAATATCGCTGTGCTTCAGGTCGGCGAGGATATTGCTCAGTTGTTCATCCGATGCCACGACGTGTACCCAGAGTTGCCCAAATACGCCGTGGGCCGTTTGGGTCATTTTTCCGTGCAGAATGTTAAACGGCAGGCCGTAACGCAGAGTCAGCTCGCCCACGATCGGCTTATGGGTGCTGTGGCCCGTAAAGGTCAACCTGATGACGCTACCTTCAAGGTCAGCTGCCAGCTCCGTATTAAACGTCTCTTCCTCGGCATACTGGCTCACCTGGCGGACAAACTGCTGAGTGATAGGCTGCTGCGGACGGGTAAAGACGCTCAGCACCTCCCCCTCTTCCACCACTTTGCCGTTCTCCATCACCGCCACGCGGTCGCAAATTTTGCGCACCACGTGCATCTCGTGCGTGATCAGCACAATGGTCAGCCTGAAGCGGCGGTTAATGTCCAGCAGCAGATCGAGGATTTGATCGGTGGTCTGCGGGTCGAGGGCTGACGTGGCTTCATCGCACAGCAATACGTCGGGGTTATTGGCCAATGCACGCGCAATCCCCACACGCTGTTTTTGCCCGCCACTCAGCTGCGAGGGATAGGCGTTCTCGCGTCCCTTCAGCCCAACGAGATCGACCAGTTCGGCCACGCGGGCCTTAATGTTGGCTTTTGGCACACCGGCGATTTGCATTGAGAACGCGATATTCTCACTCACCGTGCGCGACCAAAGCAGATTGAAGTGCTGGAAGACCATGCTGATTTTCAGACGCGCCTGGCGTAGTGCTTCGCCCTTTGCGGCAGAAATGTCCTGTCCGTTGATGGTCACACTGCCGCGAGTGGGTTTTTCCAGTCCATTCAGCAAACGAATAAGAGTACTTTTACCCGCGCCGCTGTAACCGATAATGCCGTATATCTGCCCCTGCTCTATCGTCAAATTGACGTTATCAACGGCAGTGAGTGCAACCTTCCCGTTGTCAAAAACCTTCGAAATATTGCTGAGTACAATCATTCTTATGTGTAATCCGTCCCGCGCATGGCGGTTTAGCAGTATGGATGTCCAAATGATAGTAAACAGGCGTTATCACCTTTTAAATGAACAAAAAGGAATTTGTTATAACTTGCAGGAATAAATAGCGATTTTCGTACCGGCAGGCATTTAGACCAATTTCAGAAATGATTATCTGGCATGTGCATATCAGTGGTTCATCACCTGATGAAAACGGTTAATTTTTCAGCATTTTTGACTGATATAGCCATCCTCACATCCAGAGCACTTTACGTCTTGCTATCCCTCCATCCAAAAACGGCATTTATATTCTTTTCTGTTCTAAAACGGAGTGAAGGATTCTTTAAGGGGTTAATTTCCCCGCCCTATCATCCTGTCATGACCTCCTGAAAGGAAAACACCATGACGATTTACCACTCCGTCACCGAACTGATTGGCCACACCCCGCTTATCCAGCTGCATAAGCTTGATACCGGTCTCTGCTCGTTGTTTCTGAAGCTGGAAAACCAGAACCCGGGCGGTTCGATTAAAGACCGCGTTGCACTGTCGATGATTAACGAAGCGGAGCGCAACGGCCAGCTCCAGCCAGGCGGTACCATCATTGAGGCGACGGCGGGAAATACCGGTCTTGGCCTGGCCTTGATCGCCGCGCAGAAAGGCTATTCGCTGATCCTGGTGGTGCCAGACAAAATGAGCCGCGAGAAGATTTTCCACCTGCGGGCACTGGGGGCTCAGGTGGTACTGACCCGCTCCGATGTCAATAAGGGCCACCCTGCCTACTATCAGGATTACGCGCAACGTCTGGCGAATGAACTGCCGGGGGCGTATTACATCGATCAGTTTAATAACGAAGCCAACCCGCTGGCGCACCGCACCACCACCGCGCCTGAACTGTATGAACAGCTTGACGGTAAGATTGACGCCATTGTCGTCGGCGTGGGGTCTGGCGGGACGCTGGGTGGGCTACAGGCGTGGTTCGCTGAGCACTCACCGCAGACTGAATTTGTGCTGGCCGACCCGGCCGGTTCGGTCCTGGCCGATCAGGTAGAAACGGGACGCTATCAGGATGCGGGCTCGTGGCTGGTTGAGGGGATCGGTGAAGACTTTATTCCTCCGCTGGCACACATCGAAGGGGTGAATCGTGCCTGGCGCATCACCGATCGCGAGGCTTTCACCACCGCCCGCGAGCTGCTGAAAACGGAAGGTATCCTGGCAGGCTCCTCCAGCGGCACCCTGCTGGCGGCTGCGCTGAAATATTGCCAGGCACAGACCACCCCGAAACGGGTTGTGACCTTCGCCTGCGACAGTGGTAACAAATATCTCTCAAAGATGTTCAACGATGACTGGATGCGCCAGCAGGGTTTGATCTCCCGGCCGCAGGCTGGCGATCTCTCCGACTACATTGCCCTGCGCCACGATGAAGGCGCAACCGTCACCGCCGCGCCAGATGACACCCTCTCCACCGTACTGGCGCGGATGCGTTTGTATGACATCTCCCAGTTGCCGGTCCTGGAGAACGGTCAGGTCGTGGGCATCATCGACGAGTGGGATCTTCTGCGCCATATCGGTGGCGATAGCGACCGCTTCTCGCTTCCCGTGACCGCGGCAATGACCCGTCAGGTGGAGTTCCTCGATAAAAACGCCCCGGAGAGCGCCCTGAACGCCATTTTCGATCGCGGTCTGGTGGCGGTTATTAATGACAATGACCGCTTCCTGGGCCTGATTACGCGCAGCGATGTTCTTACCGCCTGGCGCAACCGTCTTCAGCAATAAAGGAATACATGATGAAAAATCTGGCAACCCTGAGCGTACACAGCGGTGAGTTTAACGATCGGCATGGCGCGGTCATGCCCCCAATTTACGCCACCTCCACGTTTGCGCAACCGTCACCCGGCGAGCACACCGGCTATGAATATTCGCGCAGCGGCAATCCGACCCGCCATGCGCTGGAAACCGCCATCGCCGAACTGGAAGGCGGGACCCGCGGCTATGCCTTCGCTTCCGGCCTCGCCGCCATCTCTACCGTGCTTGAACTGCTGGATAAAGACAGCCATATCGTCGCCATTGACGATGTCTACGGCGGGACCTGGCGCCTGATTGAAAATGTGCGTAAACGTAGCACCGGCCTGCAGGTGAGCTGGGTCAAGCCGGACGATTTGGCCGGTCTTGAAGCCGCCATCCGGCCGGATACGCAAATGGTATGGGTTGAAACGCCAACCAATCCGTTGCTTAAACTGGCGGATCTGGCGGCTATCGCCGACATCGCCCGTCGTCATCACGTCATCAGCGTGGCCGATAATACCTTCGCGTCGCCCGTCATCCATCGCCCGCTGGAAACGGGTTTCGACATCGTCGTGCACTCTGCCACCAAATACCTGAATGGTCACTCGGACGTGGTCGCCGGACTGGCGGTTGTGGGAAATAACGCCGCGCTGGCGGACAAGCTTGCCTACCTGCAGAACGCGGTCGGCGGTGTACTGGATCCGTTTAGCAGCTTCCTGACGCTGCGCGGTATTCGTACGCTGTCGCTGCGGGTAGAAAAACACAGCACCAACGCGCTGGCCATTGCGCAATGGCTGGAGCAACAACCGCAGGTCGAAAAGGTATTTTATCCGGGGCTGGAATCACACCCGCAATATTCGCTTGCCCGCACGCAGATGGCGCTGCCGGGCGGCATGATTTCTCTGGTGGTGAAAGGTGATGCGCAACGGGCCACAGAGGTGATCCGCAAACTGAAATTATTCACCCTCGCAGAAAGCCTGGGTGGCGTGGAAAGTCTGGTCAGCCAGCCTTACAGCATGACTCATGCTTCGATTCCGCTTGAGCAGCGGCTGGCCAACGGCATCGTACCGCAGCTGATTCGCCTGTCTGTGGGCATTGAAGATGCCAAAGACCTGATTGCCGACCTCAGCCAGGCGCTGAAAAACTAAGCAAAATGCGGCAGGTCACGCACCTGCCGCGATAAGATGTCATCTAACCTTAACGCCTTGATAACAATCTCATGTGGTTCTGCACAGATTATTTTTGAAACGCTGTTTTCATTTTCCTTTTATCTTAAAATCAGCGTATAATGCGCGCCTAATCCCTGGTGAATGGTTTCAGCGCTTGGAATACAAAAAACAACGTACAACTACTCCTCTCCTTCGTTGGGCTGTCACTCAGGCACACTTTCTTCTGCACGCTCATTTGATGTCTCCTATCCTTAGTGCGTGTCATATACTCTTTTGCAACACAGGTTTGACTCCGCGGCGGTGCGCCCCCGGAGCGAGATTTCCATATCCTTCCCAACTTAAAGACTAAGACTGTCATGAAAAAGACGAAAATTGTTTGTACTATCGGCCCGAAAACCGAATCTGAAGAGATGCTGAGCAAAATGCTGGACGCCGGCATGAACGTTATGCGTCTGAACTTCTCCCACGGTGACTATGCTGAACACGGTCAGCGTATCCAGAACTTGCGCAACGTGATGAGCAAGACCGGTAAAAAAGCAGCCATCCTGCTGGATACCAAAGGTCCAGAAATCCGCACCATCAAACTGGAAGGCGGTAACGACGTCTCTCTGAAAGCGGGCCAGACCTTCACCTTCACCACTGACAAGACTGTTGTCGGTAACAACGAAATCGTTGCGGTCACCTATGAAGGTTTCACCAGCGACCTGTCCGTTGGCAACACCGTGCTGGTAGACGATGGTCTGATCGGCATGGAAGTGACCGCCATCGAAGGTAACAAGGTTATCTGTAAAGTGCTGAACAACGGCGACCTGGGTGAAAACAAAGGCGTTAACCTGCCAGGCGTTTCCATCGCGCTGCCAGCCCTGGCTGAAAAAGACAAACAAGACCTGATCTTCGGTTGCGAGCAAGGCGTCGACTTCGTTGCGGCATCCTTCATCCGTAAACGTTCCGACGTGGTTGAAATCCGTGAGCACCTGAAAGCGCACGGCGGCGAGAAGATCCAGATCATCTCCAAAATCGAAAACCAGGAAGGCCTGAACAACTTCGACGAAATCCTCGAAGCATCAGACGGCATCATGGTTGCACGTGGTGACCTGGGTGTTGAAATCCCGGTTGAAGAAGTTATCTTCGCGCAGAAGATGATGATCGAGAAGTGTGTTCGCGCGCGTAAAGTGGTTATCACCGCAACGCAGATGCTGGACTCCATGATCAAAAACCCACGCCCAACCCGCGCTGAAGCTGGCGACGTGGCTAACGCCATCCTCGACGGTACCGATGCAGTCATGCTGTCCGGCGAATCCGCGAAAGGTAAATACCCGCTGGAAGCCGTTGGCATCATGGCGACCATTTGCGAACGTACTGACCGCGTGATGACCAGCCGTCTGGACTTCAACAACGACAGCCGCAAACTGCGTATTACCGAAGCAGTCTGCCGCGGTGCGGTAGAAACCGCTGAGAAACTGGAAGCGCCTCTGATTGTGGTTGCCACCCAGGGCGGTAAATCTGCTCGCGCAGTCCGTAAATACTTCCCGGACGCGACGATCCTGGCGCTGACCACCAACGAAACCACTGCCCGTCAGCTGGTGCTGAGCAAAGGCGTGGTTGCGCATCTGGTGAAAGAAATCGCGTCTACCGACGATTTCTACATTCAGGGTAAAGCGCTGGCGCTGGAAAGCGGCCTGGCACAGAAAGGCGACGTTGTGGTCATGGTTTCTGGTGCGCTGGTACCAAGCGGAACCACCAACACAGCATCTGTTCACGTGCTGTAATAATTCCCGAACGAATTAATTTTCATAAAAAGCGTCCTCCGGGACGCTTTTTTTATTTCATGCATTAGCCAAAGTCATTCAAAAAGCAAATCGGGTTTCTCTATTTAATTGCGAATTATCTAAGATGAATCCGATGAAAAATGCCTTTTTTTACAGAGCTTTTTGCCAAAAAAGGGCCGATTCGATGCTTCTTTGAGCGAACGATCAAAAATAGGCGTATTCCCATCAAAAAAATATTCTCAACCTAAAAAACTTTGTGTAATACTTGTAACGCTACATGGAGATTAACTCAATCTAGAGGGTATTAATAATGAATCGTACTAAACTGGTACTGGGCGCGGTAATCCTGGGTTCTACTCTGCTGGCTGGTTGCTCCAGCAACGCTAAAATCGATCAGCTGTCTTCTGACGTTCAGACTCTGAACGCTAAAGTTGACCAGCTGAGCAACGACGTGAACGCAATGCGTTCCGACGTTCAGGCTGCTAAAGACGACGCAGCTCGCGCTAACCAGCGTCTGGACAACCAGGCTACTAAATACCGTAAGTAATAGTACCTGTTAATAAAATGGCGCACATTGTGCGCCATTTTTTTTGTCTGCGTCAAACCCCTACTGCGTCACCTTCTCACCGTCATTTTCCGCGACCACAGCGGATGTCCGACTGTTCTGTACTGACAACACGTTCTGACGCGCTGACGCGCCGTTATCGGCCGACACGGCTACCGGGATCCCCGCGCGGCGTGACAAGGCTTTATCGATAAGCGCTTTATCACTTCCTGACTGCGAGACAAACGTCGCAAAGTCTGCGGAATGCGAAATGGGTGTCATCTGGGGGTTTTCACCCTCAACCTGCGCCAGCGGACGATGCACTTCAATATAGCGTTTACCGTCAGGCTCAACGGAGAACTTCACCGGCTCATTAATGATTTGCACCCGCGTGCCGACCCGCACCTGCTCAAACAGCGCTTTGATATCCGGCGCATTCATGCGCATACAGCCAGAGCTGACCCGCAGGCCGACGCTGTCCGGTGCGCTGGTGCCGTGGATCAGGTATTCCCCGTGACCCACGCCTAAACGCAATGCAAAGCGTCCTAGCGGGTTATTTGGCCCGGCCGGGACCACGGGCGGCAATTTGATGCCCTGCTCCAGAGAGCGCGCTCTGATGCCCGGTGTTGGGGTCCAGGTAGGATTAGGGATCTTCTGGCTGACCCGGGTGGTAGTGACCGGCGTTTCCAGTCCCAGTTGCCCAATGCCGAGCGGGAAAACCTGAACGATGTTTTCGCCCGGCGGGAAGTAGTAAAGCCGCAGCTCCGCCAGGTTCACGACAATCCCCTCACGGGGCGTGTCGGGCAACAGCATCTGCGAAGGGATCGTGATCGCCGTCCCCGGCGCAGGGTTTACCGGCGCAATAGTATTATTGGCTTCAAGGATAAGCTGCGCTGCAGTATTAAACCGGCGAGCGATGGTCTGAAGTTTATTATCCCCTTCCTGTATCGTGTAGGTTTGATTTTGCCCAATCAGACGGCTGCCTGCGGGCGGCAACGGGTAATCCATCGCGCGGGCCGAATTAAGAGCACCGAGCGAACCCAGGAGTAATAGAGTTATTAGAGACGCGCGCTTCATGCTGAGATTCCTTATTCACTGGCCGGATGCCAGAAAGCTGAAAAACCAGCGAGGCGGGAACCACCTCGCGAAACAGAATGAATGCTGTTCTGTAAGTCTAGCTAAGGATTGCAGCTTTGGCGCGGATGGCGCGAATCATCGCTTCCAGCCCCTGGGAACGGGACGGGGTGAGGTGTTGGGTCAGGGCCATTTTTTCAAACCACGGGCGGACATCAAAAGCGACAATATCCTGCGCTGACATCTGGTGATAGAGAATAAATACCACCGCAATAAGCCCTTTCACAATAGCAGCATCGCTGTCGCCCTGTAATTCGATCACGCCGTCGCGCGTCTGCTCCATCACAATCCAGACCTGGCTCTGACAGCCCTGAATAATATTTCCCGGGTTGTGTGCCTCTTCGCTGAGCGGCGGTAAACGCTGACCCAGCTCAATAATATAGAGGTACTTCTCTTCCCAGTTTGCGCAACGCCCGAAGTTACGCAGTAATTTTTCTTTATCCGGCAAATCTGCCATCTTTCGCCTCTCCGTTAGCCCAGCAACTGGTGAATACGTTTAAGCCCCGCCACCAGCCTGTCGACCTCTTCCGTTGTGTTGTACATCACCAGCGATGCGCGGCACATCGCCGGCACCTGGTAAAACGCCATCAACGGCATAGCACAGTGGTGTCCGGTGCGAACGGCCACGCCGTAATTATCGAGGAAACTGCCCACATCGTATGCATGGTGTTTACCCAGATTGAACGCAATTACCCCCTGGCGGTCCGCCGGGCCATACAGGGTCAGCGCCGGTACGCTGGCAAGCTCCTGCAGCGCGTAGTGCATCAGCAGTTGTTCGTACTCCTGAATCGCGTCAAGGCCAACAGACGTGACATAGGCGATGGCCGCTCCCAGCCCGATAATCCCGCCGGTATTCGGCGTGCCAGCTTCAAAGCGCCACGGCGCGCGTGCATAGGTGGTCCCTTCCGACAGACTGACGGTCGCGATCATCGAGCCGCCCCCTTCCCACGGTGGCATCGCCTGCAGAATATCTTCTTTCACGTACAGCACGCCAATCCCGGTCGGCCCATAGAGCTTGTGCCCGGAGAAGACGTAGAAATCGCAGTCCAGCGCCTGGACGTCGACCGCGTGGTGCATGACCGCCTGCGCACCATCAATCAGCACCTTCGCGCCAGCCTGGTGGGCTTTCTCAATAATCGCTGCCACCGGGTTCTCGGTTCCCAGCACGTTAGAAACCTGGGTCACGGCCACCAGCCGCGTACGCGCATCCAGCAACGCGTCAAGTTGCTCAAGCTGCAGGGTGCCATCAACGTTCAATGGGATCACCCTCAGTTGCGCACCGACACGCTCACAGAGCATCTGCCACGGCACGATATTGGCATGGTGCTCCATCTGGGTGATGATGATGTTATCCCCCGCGTGGACCTGCGCGTTGCCCCAGCTGTTGGCAACAAGGTTGATCCCCTCGGTGGTACCACGCACAAACACCAGTTCCTCTGGCGAGCGTGCATTGAGGAAAGCGGCGATTTGGGTACGCACATTTTCCATACGCTGGGTCGCCTCCGCACTCAGGGTGTGGATCCCCCGGTGCACGGCGGCATAACCGTGGCGGTAGAATTCCGCTTCCGCTTCGATCACCTGATTCGGTTTCTGCGCGCTGGCCGCACTGTCCAGATACGCCAGGGGCAGACCGTTCACTTCACGGGTCAGAACCGGAAAATCTGCCCGTACTTTCTCTACGGGAAAACTCATGCTTCGCCTCCAGGCAGACGCTGCCCGATACGGGCCAGCACCTGCTGTTTTAACAGGCCATCGTGCAGCGCTTCCGCCAGTTCAGCGGCAAACGCATAGATAATCATTTGCTGCGCCGCCTGCTGGTCGATACCGCGGGAGCGTAAATAGAACATCTGTTCGTCATCAATTCGCCCGACCGTCGCGCCATGGCTGCACTTCACGTCATCAGCATAGATTTCAAGCTGTGGTTTGGTGTCCACTTCCGCCAGGCGTCCCAACAGCAGGTTGTTGTTGGTCATCTGCCCGTCGGTTTTAATCGCGTGCTGCGCCACGTTAATCAGGCCGTTAAACACCGCCCGCCCTTTGTCGCTGACAATGGTTTTGTGCAGCTGGCGACTGTTACAGTAACCTTTGTTGTGCTCAAGCCAGGTGCGTGTATCGCACACTTGCGTTTTAACCGGCATCGCCAGGCTGTTGATGCGAAGCGTTGTATTCTCGCCGTTAAGCTGCGTGCTGGTGTTGTGGCGCAGTACCGCGCCGCCCAGCAAAAAGCTGTGGCTGTATGCCGCGGCATCTTGTCCAAGCAGCATGTCGTTATGCGCAAAGTGGTGGCTTTGCGGGTTTTCAAACGCCAGTTTGATATGGTGAAGTTGGGCATTGGCGGCAACATGCATTGTCAAACGCGCCCCGGTAAAGTGCCGGGCCTCGTTGAGGCTGACGTAATGCTCAATCACCGTGGCCTCCGCCCCTTCCGCCAGCTCAAGATGGTGGCGGTAGTGAGCAGTGTTGATCTCGTCGCCGTCTGCTCCCTGGGTGATGTGCATCAGCAGCAGCGGTTTTACCGGACGCTGGTTACGCTTAACGCGAATATGCGTCACGCTCCGCGCCAGGCTCTCGGTGAGATGCAGGAAGACCTCGGGCTGTACCGGGGCGCTCAGGTTCTGACGGTCATCGTTAATGGCAATCTCAAACCCGCTATCCTGGATGCTGTCACTCAGCTCAGGGCGGAACTGACCATCGACGAAGACCAGATGCACGGCATCCACGGTCAATGCCAGGGCATCACGCTGCGCCGGGCTGATGTCTGCCAGGCGGGTGACAAACTCGCCGTTCAGCAGGCCATCAAGCGGCGTGTATTTCCAGTTCTCCTGCTTGCGTGACGGCAAACCGAGACGCAGCATCTGCTGCAGGTGCTGTTGCGCCTGTTCCGAGCGCGTATTGCCCTGCGCTTCAAACAGACGGTGCCACTGCTGGAGCGCATTACTGCTGTTCGGTAAGCCAGCCATAACCCTGCTCCTCCAGTTGTTTAACCAGCGTGAAATCACCGGATTTCACAATACGCCCCTGGTAAAGCACATGGACGTAATCCGGCTTGATGTAATCCAGAATACGCTGGTAGTGAGTGACGATGATGAACGCGCGTTTGCCGTCGCGCAGGGAGTTCACCCCGTCGGCGACAATCTTCAGGGCATCGATATCCAGACCGGAGTCGGTCTCATCCAGAATACACAGTTCAGGCTCAAGGACCGCCATCTGCAGAATGTCGTTACGCTTTTTCTCACCGCCTGAAAAACCGACGTTGACCGAGCGGGTCAGCAGGTCTTCCGGCATTTTCAGCAACTTAATCTTCTCTTCCATCAGATCCTGGAAATCAAAGCGGTCCAGCGCCTCCAGTCCGCGATATTTACGTACCGCGTTCAGCGCCGTTTGCAGAAAGAACTGGTTACTCACCCCCGGGATCTCCACCGGATACTGGAAGGCCATAAAGATACCTTCACCGGCCCGCTCTTCCACCGACATCTCCAGCAAATCTTTGCCGTTAAACTCGACCGACCCGTGGGTCACTTCGTAATCTTCGCGTCCTGCCAGCGTCGCGGAGAGCGTACTTTTCCCGGAGCCATTGGGCCCCATAATGGCGTGGACTTCACCTGGTTTGACGTCAAAATTGAGACCACGCAGGATCTCTTTGTCTTCCACGCTAACCTGTAAATCTTTAATACTTAACATGTGCTTTCCTTAACCGACGCTGTGTTCAAGACTAATGGCGAGGAGTTTCTGGGCTTCAACGGCAAATTCCAGCGGCAGTTCAGAGAACACATCCTTACAGAAGCCGTTCACAATCATTGAGATGGCATCCTCCTCACTGATCCCGCGCTGCAGGCAGTAGAAGAGCTGATCTTCCCCAATACGTGACGTCGTCGCCTCGTGCTCAAGCTGGGCGGTATTGTTACGGCATTCAACGTACGGGAAGGTGTGTGCCCCGCAGTCTGCGCCAATTAACATTGAGTCACACTGGGTAAAGTTTCGGGCATTGGTGGCCGTCGGCATGATTTTGACCAGCCCACGATAGCTGTTCTGACTGTGCCCGGCGGAGATGCCTTTGGAAATAATGGTCGACCGGGTGTTTTTACCGATGTGGATCATCTTGGTACCCGTATCTGCCTGCTGATGGCCGCTGGTCAGCGCCACGGAGTAGAACTCACCGATCGAGTTATCCCCACGCAGAATACAGCTCGGGTATTTCCAGGTGATCGCAGAGCCGGTTTCCGACTGGGTCCAGGACATTTTGCTGTTTTCGCCTTCGCACAGCGCACGCTTGGTCACGAAGTTCAGAATACCGCCGGTGTTGCCATCGCCCGGGAACCAGTTCTGCACCGTGGAGTATTTCACCTCGGCATCTTTATGAATGATGACTTCAACCACCGCGGCGTGAAGCTGGTAGCTGTCACGGACCGGTGCGGAGCAGCCTTCAATGTAACTGACGTAGCTGCCTTCATCGGCCACCAGAATGGTGCGTTCGAACTGACCGGTTTTTTCCGCGTTGATGCGGAAATAGGTCGACAACTCCATCGGGCAGCGAACGCCTTTTGGCACGTAGATAAAGGTGCCATCAGACGCTACCGCCGCATTAAGCGCGGCAAAAAAGTTATCGTTACTTGGCACCACGGTGCCGATGTACTTTTTCACCAGCTCAGGGTGCTCGTGAATCGCTTCGCCGAAGGAGCAGAAAATAATCCCCTGCTCTGCCAGTTTTTCACGGTAGGTTGTCGCCACTGAGACGGAGTCAAAAATGGCGTCCACCGCCACCTCTTTCCCTTCGCGAACGGGCACACCCAGCTGGTTAAATGCCTCTTCCACTTCTTTGCTCAGGAAGCTGTTGTCCGCACCGGTTTGCTGCACCGCGCCAGGCTGTGAGGCGCAGGTGTCGTCGCAACTCCCGCAGGATGGCGCAGAGTAGTAGCTGTAATCCTGATAGTTCAGCTTGTCATAATGCGCTTTCAGCCAGTGAGGTTCTTCCATTTCCAGCCAGGCCCGGAAGGCGCTCAGACGAAACTCCAGCATCCACTCAGGTTCATTGCGTTTGGCCGAGATCGCCCGGACGACATCTTCATTGATGCCTTTCGCCAGTTCATCGGTCTGCAGCTGGGTAAAGAACCCCTCTTTATAATTGAGGTGGCCGCCACTCCAGGTGTTAACATCACTCGTTGCTTCAGTATTACGAGACATAGTACCGCCTATACCCCAAAGCTTTCGCCGCACCCACATTCGTTCTGGGCTTTCGGGTTATGAAATTTGAATAACTGGTTTAAACCTTCACGTACGTAGTCCACTTCCGTGCCGTCAATAAACGGCATGGCCTGCAGGGCGACATACAATTTTGCGCCGTCAGTTTCGAATACCAGATCATCCTTCTCGGGTTCTGTGACGGTATCGAGCACGTAACCGAATCCTGCGCAGCCGGTCTGTTTCACCCCCAGGCGCACGCCGAGGATCTCTGGCTTTTTCGCCACCAGTTCGTGAATATGTGCCGCCGCCGCTGGCGTGAGCGTTAAGCCACGCCAGGCAAAGTCGGCAGGATTGAAGGTTTCTGAATGCAGTTCCATAGGTCCACCTCATCTAATAAGCCCCAGGGCATAACACCATGTTAGTGATAACGATTATCACTTCAACCCTCTGTCAGCAGGGGCATTGGGCTAAATCGCCCTTTTTGCATACTTTTATTAAGCATAGACCCTGTCAGCGGATGCGGGCGGGATGGATTTAATTGTTCATTACTTTGAAAAATAATGGGTTATCGAATCAGAAAAGCGGAGTAAAGGGGAAAAGTAAAATATGCATCGGAAATGCCTATTTTTAAGATAGATTTTATCCAGAGAAACGACGGGCAAAAAAAAAGGCCTTCAAGGCCTGCGGAAATTAATGATGAAAGGAGACAACAAAACCCTGTTCACGCCAGTGGTCAAGCAGTTCCTGCTGACGCGGCGTCGGCGCTTTACCGGTCCAGACGAAAATTCTTTGCCCAGGAAAAAGCTCCGGACGAGGGGAATCAATCGGGTCGGCCAGCACGTCAATATGCCATCCCTTCTGTGCCAGACGCGCAGCCTCAAGCCACAGGTGTGTCCGGTCATCGCACTCCCAGCCAATAAGCAGAGCATCTTTACCGGCTTTCTTACGTGACTCCGCCAGGCTTGCGACAGCAAACTCTATCAGCACACCGTCAAGCAGGCTCGCCATATGACGCACCGTATTTTGATCCTGATTCATTCGCTGACGAACGGGAGAAATAATATTATCGATAAGCGCATCCATCGCGTGATCGCGGCGGAACTCGCCTATTTTGGCGCGCAGCTTTGCCGGGCTGGCATAACGCAAAACCGTCATCATCTCTTCCTGGATTGATGCCCAGTTACCCTGAGTCATCACTTCTTTGTTTTCCAGCAAGCCTTTGACTTTGCCGACCGAAACGCCGCTTTTCATCAGGCGTTTGATCTCTTCAATACGCAGGATATCTTCATCGTCAAACTGACGATGGCCCCCTTCGCTTCGCTGCGGCTTCAACAATCCATAACGGCGCTGCCAGGCACGCAGCGTAACGGGGTTGATACCGCATCGTTCGGCCACTTCGCCGATACTGTAATAGGCCATTAACTCCCTCACGCTTAGAACTTCCATACCCAACCAGACCAACCTTATCAGATTGTACAAACCATTTGTATAACTAAGGCCTCTTTTTGAGCGGGTGAAGGGTATACAAGTTCCTTCACCCGTTAATGTATTGTTGTACAAATTTTGCCGCGCGTACAGTCAAGCTTGCAGGTTTATGTACAGCTTTCTCAAAATTCAAACTTCTTCTCTGGCCACGCGATCGCCGGAATTCCCCCGTGACGCGGGCTGGCAAACAGGTGCCCCTGGAACTGGGAAATGCCTGCAGACTCCAGCCACATCCACTCTTCAGGCTTCTCAACGCCGACGGCACAGAACTGGATCTCCAGCGAGGAACAGCAGGTGATAATCGCCTGAATGATGGCCTGCCGCGGGCCGCTTTTGTGCACATTCGCGACCAGATCGCGGTTAATCTTAATTCTGTCAGGCTGGAATTGCGCCAGTAACTGTAGACCGGCAAAACCGGCACCAAAGTGATCGATGGTTACGCTGATACCGGCACTTTTTAACTGCCTGACCGAATGGGTAAACTCTTCAAAACGGGAAATCGCTTCGCTCTCGGTGAATTCCACCACAATCTGCTCCGGCACAAAGCCATTTGCGTCAATGGCCGTCAGCAGGAAATCCACGGCGCCAGGCACGTTGACCAGCGTCATGGGCAGCAGGTTAATGGATAATGTCTGATCCTGTAATCCCAGAGCGCTCGCCATGGAGAGCGCAACCTGCTTGCTTTTCAAATCAGAGGCGTACACCTCTTCACGAGGAATTTGGGCAAAATAGGTTCCGGGCGATTCACCGGTGGGCGTGCGGATCAAGGCCTCCCAGGAGACGACCTGCTGCATAAACGGATCCACGATAGGCTGGAACGCAAAGCTGCAATCCGCGCCTTTAGCCACCACCTCCGGTTGCGCCGATAAAGGCGTCTCTTCCGGGATAAAATCCCAGGCATCTGCAGGGGGCAGTTCAAAATAGTTGGCTTTCTCCGTGGCCTCCACGAAGGTGCGGAAAAACTGCAGGGCGCGATCGCTATATGTCAGTTGATACCTGCTGGTGCCTTTGTCAAGAACCTGCTGAAGCACCTCTTCCCTGTCGAACTGACGCAAGTCAAAAAGCTCCATGCCAACCTTGCCGAAGCGTCGGGAGGGGCCGTGATCGCGCATCAGCTCCACCACGTTATGGTGGCGCGTGTCCTGGCAAATCTGCTCGTAAATGGATGAAACGTTTTCCGCTGGGCCTTCGAGCAACTGAAAAAAATGCGTGCCGTTAAACAGCAAGATCCCCGTGACATTGGATTGCCGGTTTTTACTATTTGCAGCAGCTACCATGTTTTCCAGCGCTTTCACTGGAACGTCCTCGCAGATATGACTGCGGTATATGATGGTTGTAAGCATGCTTATCCTGAAGGGGGTTAGGGGTTGGCCACAAAAACACGTCGGTAAACATCTGTTATAGCATATTAATTACGTGACAAATAATTTACATCTCAACCATTTACGGCACCTAACGCATCCGTTTCCTGCGTTGTACAACTTATCCATCACCGTGCGTATTGTACAATATATTCTGTAACGGAAATGCTTCATTTTCATGACCCAACCACCTGATAAACATAGAATTTATAAAATATATCACAATTATTTTAAAAAATTGTACATTTTCTATGTACAAATTTGGAAATTGTGTATACCTTAAATGTAACGTTAGTGATTACATTTTTTTACAGGAGCGAAACATGCAGCAGAAGGATTATGTCGCAGATTCAGCAGCAGCGATCGCGCACTACTTCGAGAAGGCCGCGCTTCCTACCCAACAGGAGACGCTCGGTCAGGTCGTGGTTGAGATTCTTAGCGACGGGCGAAATCTGAATCGCAAATCGCTCTGTACCAAACTCTTAAGCCGCCTCGAAAAGGCCGATGGGCCTGAAGAGGAACAGCATTACCACATGCTGCTTGGTCTGCTTTTCGAACGGTAATGTTATGAACAGCAGTGATGCAGACCGACTGATTGACCAGCTTATCGGTGAAGCCGTTCTTTCTCTTTTGAAAGAGCGAGGCCCCGTCACAACCGAAGCTCTGGTTCAGCGTCTGCGGGATATGAAAGCGCATGAAAAGGATCCCCAGCGGCGGGAGACACTTGCGATGGTGATTGCCGATATCGGTTCAAACAACATCGCCCTGAAACGTCGCAGAACCGCGCAAGGACGAACGGATAGAGAGGGATCTCTCAACGTTAAAAGAGACAATGTAGTGCCGTTATTTGGAAATGGAAAACCGTCCGATCCCAGAAAAATACATTGACTGCAATTTTACAGCTACGGTGAGAACAAATGAGACAAAATATTCAGCTTCAACCCGAATACCATTCCGCTTTTTTAGAAAGCGCGCTGTCGGAATATTTCCGTCACGCAGGCGATCGTTTTGCTGAAGAGTCCGCTGTTTTTTCTACTGCAGTACGCTGTGTTCTGGCTTCTGAAGGACACCTGTCCAACAAAGCGATCATTTTGTGGCTGATCCAGACGCTGGAATCCACAAACGACGTTGTGCAGGCAGATGTCATTCGTAAGACCCTGGAAATCGTTGTGGGTCACACCATGGACGATCTCTAAAAACCCTCCCCTCTGTGAAGGCTAACGTGTCATCGTCAAAACTGACGATCGGGCTGACGATGACACGTTCCCTCCTCGTATAACACCCTGTAAAACATACAAAGTAAATGTGGCATGGTTCCTGCTTACTCCCGTTTACGGGACTGGGCTACCCAGTCAACTTTGCTTCATTTCTTAACAGGTCTGTTATTGATGAAAAAAATCGCCAGCGTCTGCCCCTACTGTGGTGCAGGCTGCAAATTAAACCTTGTCGTCGAAAATAACCGTATCCTCCGTGCCGAAGCGGCCGAAGGCGTAACAAACCAGGGCACCCTGTGCCTGAAAGGCTTTTATGGCTGGGACTTCCTGAACGATACGCGTCTGCTTACCCCCCGTCTGACTCAGCCCATGATCCGCTACCACAAGGGAGAGGCTTTTACCCCCGTCACCTGGGAAGAGGCTATCCGCTATACCGCCCATAAACTCAGGAGCATAAAAGAGCAGTATGGCCCACGGTCCATCATGACCACCGGTTCCTCCCGGGGAACAGGGAATGAAACGAACTATGTGATGCAAAAATTTGCCCGTGCAGTGCTGAATACCAACAACGTGGACTGCTGCGCGCGCGTCTGTCACGGCCCTTCTGTTGCCGGGTTACAGGAAACCCTCGGCAACGGTGCAATGAGCAATTCCATTAACGATATTGAAAACTCAAAATGTCTGCTGGTGTTTGGCTATAACTGCGCCGATTCGCACCCCATCGTCGCCCGTCGGGTCATAAAAGCCCGCGAAAATGGCGCGAAAATCATCGTCTGCGATCCCCGTCGCATTGAAACCGCACGCATTGCCGACCAGCACCTGCAGCTGAAAAACGGCAGCAACATGGCGCTGGTCAATGCGTTTGGCTATGTCCTTCTGGAAGAGGAGCTGTACGACAAAAACTACGTCGCGCGCTTTACCGAAGGGCTTGACGCTTATCGGGAAACGGTCAAAGACTACGCGCCCGAAAACGTCGAACAGCTCACCGGCATTCCAGCCCGGGATGTGCGTCAGGCGATGCGGACGTTCGCGGCTGCGCCTTCCGCCACCATCATGTGGGGCATGGGCGTAACGCAGTTTGGTCAGGCTGTAGACGTGGTCAAAGGTCTCTCCAGCCTGGCGCTGCTGACCGGAAATCTTGGTCGACCTGCCGTCGGCGTTGGGCCAGTACGTGGTCAAAACAACGTTCAGGGCGCGTGTGATATGGGCGTTCTGCCCAATATGTTCCCGGGGTATCAGGACGTTACGGACCCGGCGGTCCGGCAGAAATTCGCCACTGCCTGGGGAATCGATGTCGGGATTATGGACAAAGAGGTTGGAACGCGTATCACCGAAGTCCCTCACCTTGCGCTGGAAGGTAAGGTAAAAGCTTATTACATCATGGGCGAGGATCCGCTGCAGACTGAAGCCGATCTGGGGCTGGTGCGCCGCGGTTTTGAAGCACTCGATTTTGTGGTGGTTCAGGACATCTTTATGACGAAAACGGCGGAAGTGGCGGATGTTCTGTTACCTGCCACATCGTGGGGAGAACACGGTGGCGTCTTTACCTGTGCCGACCGTGGTTTCCAGCGTTTCGGTAAAGCCATTGAGGCCAGCGGCAACGTGAAACGGGACTGGGAGATCATCAGCCTGCTTGCTACCGAAATGGGCTATCCGATGCATTACACATCCAACCAGCAGATCTGGGACGAGATGCGCGAGCTCTGTCCGCTATTCTATGGCGTGACATACGAAAAAATGGGTGAAATGGGCCATGTGCAATGGCCGTGTCCAACGCTCGATCACCCGGGGACGCCGTATCTCTATAAAGATAACCAGTTCGATACGCCGAGCGGCAAAGGCCAGCTTTTTGCGGCAGCCTGGCGCGCGCCAGCCGAGATACCGGACGAAACGTATCCGCTGGTGCTCTGCACCGTGCGCGAGGTCGGCCACTACTCCTGCCGTTCAATGACCGGCAATTGCGCCGCGCTGCAAAGCCTTGCCGACGAACCAGGCCGTGTACAAATGAACCCCCTTGATGCGGACAACCTGGGCATTAAAGACGGACAGCTGGTGTGGGTGCATTCCCGTCGGGGCAAAGTCATTACCCGTGCCAGCATCAGCGAGCGCATCAACGCCGGTGCGGTTTATATGACCTACCAGTGGTGGATTGGTGCCTGTAACGAACTGACGCAGGATAACCTTGACCCGGTCTCCAAAACCCCAGAAACCAAGTATTGTGCGGTTAAGCTTGAGGCGATTGAAGACCAACGCTGGGCGGAAGACTTTGCGGCGTCGTCTTATCAGACCATGAAGACGCGGTTAATCACGGCAGTAAACGTCTGAGGAAAAAGAGGCTCGCCACGGCGAGCCTCGTTATACGTTAGCCAATGAGCAGCAGGCACGAGAGGTCGTCCCCACCGTTAATCTTATCGATAGCAAAATCCATACGGGCATCAATGGTCTGATTGTGCAGGGTCTTTTCTGAGAAGCTGGCGATGGTTTTCATGACCATCTGCTGGTCCAGTTGTTCATCCATTGATTTGACGCTCAGGAAAACTTTCAGGTAGAAAAAGTCCAGAACGATGCGATAAAACTGACGCATAATGGTGGCAGTATTCTTACCCGGGAAATAGCCGCTGTAGAGTTTGTACAACAGATAGTTGCGTAATACGTACGGCTCTGACAGACAGGATTCCTGGCAAAGTTTCCCCCACTGCTGGTTAATCGCGTCGAATTTCTGCGCCAGCCTGGCGGGATCGCTGTCATGGCTGAAATTCAAAAAGTCAGCAATTTGCCGATGCCCTTCGTTGATATACCCATCCCGTGCAGAATCTCGCGCCACGTTCGTGCCGAGGATCGACAACGCCAGATATTTCATCGCATTTGATCGCCCGACATTGCTTTCAGAGAGCAGCGATTTACCGCTCTGCAACGCTTCCAGCAAGGCTTCGTAAAAGCGTTCAACCTGCTCATACTGATTGTGCAAATCGAAGTTCACATGCTGTAAGGTCAGGATCAACTGAGCCAGCGCCATCAAATTTTCTTCAACATTCCTCGCTGGCGACTGGATTATTTTCCACGCAAGGAGATGAATGACCTGGCTGCTTTGAGGCATAGACTGGCGCTGACCAATCAGATTGGTTTTATAAACGGCCAGCAGTTCATCCTGCTCCTGCAATAACATCGCATCGGGGTCGAAGAGAACCCGCCTGACCACTTCCGGACATGAAAGGGTCATGCTGTGGCGAGTTTCATCCAGATAGCGGGTGGAGCTTCGGGGATAAGTACTGCAGGTGTGCGATAAGGCACTTTCACCTAAATCACGGTGTACCATACAGAGCTTATTTTCATCGATAAACGGACACTCCCCATTTTCATCCAGTTTAATACGGGAATAGTTTACTTTGCCTTTACGCTGCAGAATCAGATTGTCTTTGGCTATTGCAGCGATACCGGGATGCGTTGATGAAAGATATTTTTGATGTGTTTTTTTATCAATGGAAATTGTCCAGCCGCGGCAGCAGGAAATTAAACATTCCGGCCCCACACACTTGAACCTGGTCACAAAAATCGGTTTCAGGGTTTTATGAATTTGCATCGCTAATTAATCGTTATATAAAACGTAAAAATAACATGCTGCAGATGCAACTCTAAAGTTTCATAACCGAACACTTGTTTCCGTTATTCCTGTCATCAATAAAAGTGCCTTTACGCCTCCAGACAGGGGCGGTCCTGGAAACCCTGTCTCACAGAATCACGAAAAATATTGGGGGTGCCGTTTTTCTTCACCATCCTGTTGAGCAGCGCGATAAGCTCATAATCACTTCGCAGGTTAAATTTTTGCATGATCATGTATTTGTGCGCAAAAACGGTCTTATAGCCGATCTGTAACGCGTCTGCCGTCTGCATAACGGATAAGCCTTTATACAGGTTCATGACGATGCGTATTTGCTGCGGTGATAATATTTTATGCTCGCAATCGAAACAGGACGTTTTCTGCAGCACATGTCCCTTCAACTGCGCTTTACGCCACGCGCACCATACCGTCTCGCCAATCATGTCAAGAGAGGCCCTGCGGGAGATGAAAATAATATCCTGATAACAGGATTGCGACGCCGTAGACCGTTGCTCATCGTCAACCCAGCCGATCACAATGCCTTTTTGCCGTGACTGTAATTCCGGAAAACAGGTCAGGGTTTCTCCCTGGCATAAAGAGAGGACAATAATATCCGCCGTGCTGACGTTATGCGGCGTCATTTCATAATCAAAGTGAATACAGTCATTAAAATTACGCCAAAAGAAATCCATAAAAAAATACTGCAGACCAGACTGAAATAACGAATCCGTCTCGCTAATTAAAATATTCAACATAGACCACACCGACGGGAAGCAAAAATGCGCGTGAAATCCCGCGCGACTTAATTGTATTGCAGCGTAATGACCACCACTGCGCTGAGGGTGCCGGCCGTCGCCCTGCCTCCGGTGGATATAACCGCAGCCTGCATGGCCATCTTCGCCGTCCGGTCTGAGGCGACATATTCCGTCATGCTGGAGCCGTTCCCTTTCAGTATGCCACTTCCGGCCTCGCGCATTGCTATCGCCACGTGGGTGGCCGTACCGCGGTTAATGTAATAGTCGGCGCCGGCAACAGGGTCGGGTGTACCCGTAAAGGTAGCGGTGACGCTACGCGTCCCCACCGGACATTGGGTAAATAACAGATCAAACGTAACCGGGTCTGAGGATGATCCTGGCGTCACCATATTACTCGCCTGGATATTGCCCAGATTAATATCGAGATTCGTATTGCCGTTATTAAACAGGCAGGGTGAGGCCACGATATTTCCGGTGACCCCGATATTTACGCTGTCTGCACATAGCGCTTTGCCGCACAGTAAACCTGACACAAGCAACGCCGCGGGAATTATTTTCATCATCTCACCGGTTATTGATAGGTTATCGTGAGCGTGGCTGACGCATTTGCCGAACCTGACTCCACGGTGGTTAACGTCTGGTAATAGCGCGCGGTTAGCGGAAGCGTCTCCTGTCCTCCCGCAGACTGTTTTAATAACAGGCGACCGCTCATTACTAAAGGAGAACCGTTATAAAGTAGCTGAACCCCTACCCCTTTTGCCGTACCGGCATTCCCCTGACCGGTTAATGCCATGACGCTGGTATTGGCGCTGTCCGGATTTTGCATACCGCTGAGTGACACACTGATATTGGTGCCGGCACTGCAGGTTAACCCCAGATTTTGCGTATTTTGGGCGCCGGATGGCGTGGTTCCAATAACGGAGCCAAACGATGAGGCCGGAATATCGCCTATCGGGAACGTCAACTGCGCCGTCGTTATCGTGCATGCCAGCGCATTAATTGTGCCGTCAGTTAACTGGACCGTCAGACCGTCACGATAAACACCGTCACTTCCCTGAAGCGCCACGGTTCCGATAACGCCCGGCGTTAAAGCGCCCGACGTTACCGGGCCGGTCACCACCAGCTCAACTTTTCCACCAAACCAATCCACATACGACGTCACCGCGTTATACGAAAACGTGTAAGCCGGGTTTTCAAAATAATTCCCCGAGGAAAAGCGAATACCAATACCGCTGACATTGGTGGCATAAACATGGTTACCGTAGCTGCTCAGGTTCCCATTGTTATATCGCATACTGAATCCCAGCATCAGCGGGTTAGAACATCCCGTTAAATAGGTTCCCGTTGATGAGGCGGCGCGAGAAAAAATAATGGTGCCCACGGGGGCATCACGCTGCACGTTAATCGTGCCCACAGATATCGTCGATATTTGCGGCGTGATGGTTGTACAGGTGCCGGCACGGGCGCTATTCCACCCGCTCAGTAAACAGAGCAGGATCAGAGATAAAGCAAATTTCATTTTTAACCTTCCTGGCGGCAAAGCGCGTTAACGTCGGTTATTCCGCCGTAGGTGGGTTGTGCAGGCAGGCTAAACTGCGCGCGGCACTGCTGACCGGGTTGATTTCCCCAGGTTGCCACGATTTCTCCCTGTCCGGGCAGTCCCGTTAAATAGACCTGACCACGGTCGCCCACAATAAAGCTGCTGTTGCTGTCGCCTTTGAGCGTGACGACCGCACCAAACGGAACGGCATACTGCCCGTCGGACAGGGTCATTAACACCCGGCGCCCGATTTTAGACACATAATCGGCTTCCACTATCGCCCCGCGGGTCGGTGTTACGGTGCGCGTATTAATCTCAAGTTCCACGTCATCCGGCATAGTTTCCGGCTCAAGGGTGATGTCGTTTTTTCGGTATACCGACAGATTGTTAACCACCGTATACCCGCGGAAATCCGTACGAACCCCGGGTTGATTGCGAATATCGACACCGTGTGCACCCGGCGCTTTCACCAGGATATTGGTTTCACCGAGCGGCTGCGAAAGCGTGATGCCGTCACGGTGAGCAATGACGCCCCCCTGCAACCCGTAATTCAGGCGCTCGCTGTGTTTGTCGTAGCTGTAGCCCGCGACAATTTCGCCATAGGTGCCTTTATAGTCGCCGTTCAGGTTGCCGGTATTTCCCTTGCCCTGTGTGCCATAACCTTGCTGCACGTTCCAGTTCAGGGCACTGTTTTCCAGAGACACGCCGTTCAGCCCGACCACGTGCGTCGTGCCGTTGTGCTTACTGGCGTTCATGCCATAGTTAGCCCAGGTACGCGGCAAGAATTTGTCCAACGGTACGCTGACGTTAAAGGCCAGCAACCGATCGTGGTCCGCGTTTTGTGCGCTCCCGCGTCCATTCTTGCTGTAGGTCCAGGTCAAACCGTAACTGACGTTGTTCCAGTCATTGTTGTAGCCCACGCTCCAGGAGGCCATCGCCTGACCAGAATTCCAGTAATCTTCGCGTGCGGCGCTGAGCGTCAGTGAACCCAGCGCGCCGCCCAGCGCCTGGCTCATGGTCAGTTCAGCACGGTTACGCCGCCGGTCCTGCAGGGCACTGCTGTCGCCGTAGGAATCCAGCACGTCCTGCATCCCGTAATAGCCACGGGTTGAATATCGGTATCCCGCAATTGAAAAGTTTGTCCCGGTCTTCGCCATATTTTTGCTGTAACGCGCGCGCAAGGACTGACCGGATGTTTTGTCGGTGTTATTCGGCGTTGACCAGGCCTGGGTCACGTCGGCAGAGATCGCGCCGATATCCCCCATGTTTTTACCGATGCCAAACGCCACTGAACGGTATTTATCAGACCCCTGCATCCCACCGTAAAGGGTGATGCCGTGCTGAATCCCATAAATACCGGTGATTTGACCAAAAGACGTTTTCTCCACGCGGCTGTTGTAGGCACGATACTGCCCGGCCGTCACCGCATACTTCAGTCGTCCTTCCCGCTGCAGGACCGGCAGCGAGGCATAAGGCAGCGTGAAATGCTGCTCACTCCCGTCAGCCTCTTTGATGGTCACATCCAGATCGCCTGCGCCGCCGGTGGGATACATGTCCGAGATTTCAAACGCGCCTGGCGCCACGTAGCTCTGATAAATTTGATAACCATTCTGGCGGACCACCACCTGCGCATTGGTTCGCGCGATGCCGCGGACCACGGGCGCATAACCTTTAAGAGAGTCCGGCAGCATGTCATCATCCGAGGCCAGCTGACCGCCGCGAAATGGCATACTGTCGAAAACATCCGCCGGTGCGGTACTGTCCCCAATAATCAGCTGTGCTTTCAGCGGAATGACGGCGCGCTGCGCATAGGTATATACGTTGTCCCACCGATCCTCACCGGTGGAATCCCGAGACCAGGTGGTGTAATTACGTAAGCGCCACGGCCCGATATTGACCCCGGGGCGCAGGTTGGCGTACTGGCTATCATTCTGGCTGCCGCGAGTGTTCTTCGCCCACGCGTTTGCGCCGCTCAGACTGTAATTAAGCATGGCGGCATTAATCCCCTCATCCCACATCTCTGGCGGAACCGCGTCCCTGGCAGGCAGGTCGATGGCGGCCTGAGGAATGCTGATCACCAGCCGCTGTGCGCCAAACTGAAAATCGCTACTGGCCTGCGGGATCGCCTGAAGGTTTGCGCATTCACCGTTGTTCGCCGCCAGCTGCGGGAAAAGCGTGGTTCTTACGCCCCACTGTTTTAACTGGTCAAGGCTCAGGCACGGCTGGAGGACGTCATTGCCCTTTTCGTCTTTTACTGCAGTAAAGGTGATATCGCGGGTCGCCATTAGCTGGTCATCAAGAACAATATCGACGTGATAGGTGCCGGGTGCCTGCGATCCGGATTCAAATGCCGATAAATCGGTTCTCCCCCTTCCTGGATTATCAAGTTCAACCAGTTCGGCATTAAATGTCTCACCGGCAAAAAGCGCCTGCGATGAACCTGCAAGTATTAATCCGATCACTGTCGCCAGGGGTGCAGGTCGAGCCCGAAAATAGTGTATTGCCATCGCTTTTAACTCATTTATGACAGGCAATGCCCGCGTTTCACCGGTTATAAGGTTGCCTGATGCGCGCCCCCAGGGCTGCCAAAGTCATTAATCACTTTAAACGTCAGTACACTGCCGCTGGCCCCCTGCGGTAACGTGAAACGGACTGAGCCACCGGGTAAGACATACGACACGTCATCGATTTTTTTACCCCCAAGGGTGATTTCATTAAAATTGATGACATACGCGGTCGGGTTATTAACCTGAAGTTCATTCCCGGTTCTGCGCCAGCATAATTGACTGGCCTGTTCGTCAGGCGTGGACGCGTGCAACTCAGCGGGCCGATAAATCAGTTTGATGCGCGTTTTAACCGCAATTTGTAATGCGTTCATCTGCGTTGAGGCAGACGGAATCGCTTTAATATTCAGCCAGAATAAACTTTCCCGATCCTGAGGCAGTGCCCCCGTCATCACGATGCGCTCAACGTTTTTTTGCCCGCCATCCAGACGATACAAAGGCGGCGTAATAATAAAAGGCACCTTGCCTGACGCCCCTTCCTGCACGTCGATCCATGACTGAATTAAATACGGCGTACCATCAGGGTTATTCACACTGAGTGACGTTTCCTTTTTAGCGCCATCAAAAATAATGCGCGTACCACCAATAATGACGCCGGCATGAGCCGTTGACAGCATCAGAGATAACAACGCTGTTGCCAGTAAAGGGGTTCTGAAAAAATACATTCTGTTCCTCATAAAATTGGGGGCCGGGGCGGCCCCGACGTTCAGGCAAAAGAGCTAGTTATAAACCACCGAGAAGTTGGCGACAGAATTCGCCGGGCCTGCCGTGACGCTGGCCGTGGTCGAAATATACTGGGCATAGAAATTGAGCGTGTTGTCTGCGGAGCTGCTGAGCATGTAGGTGTAACCATTGCTGCCATGCAGAGGCAGGTCGGCTTTATCCGCGGTCATCAGGTTGATCGCCACGCCCGTTGCAGCCCCCGCCACGGAGGTGTCAATCGCCAGAAGATTGCTATTAGACGCATCCGGAGTACCGTCAAAGCGCACTTTGGCATTCGTGACCGAGACCGGACAGTTTTTCAAAATAATATCGAATTTCGTTGCCGCGGTTCTCGCCCCCGTCGCGGTAAACTCTGTTTTATAATAATCCCCAAGTACAACCACCTGGTTCTGCGATGCCACATCAACATCACAGGCAGAATCCAGAATATTTCCGTTAAAATTAACGGTACCTGCAGCGGCAAACGCATTGGCCATTGTCAGTACGGAACCTGCTGCGATCGTTGCCAGAAGAAGTGTTTTTTTCATCATGCTATATCCTGTATCACTTTATTTATTATTAACATTCAGACAAAAAGACGCGTCGGTTTTTTCACCCGCTTAATGTTTTGCCTTTTACAGACAGCAGCGAAAAAAAATGAAATAACTTTATTTCATTAAACGTCTGAAGACGCATATGACTTGCTGTCGATGAAATAAAATTTATACAACCCCGTTGACGTCGACAATCATTTTTGGAGTCTTTCCGTAGACCCGTAATTAACAAAAATAAAACATTGTAAATAAGGAATACCTTATGCATATAACAGGCAGTCTATTAATAGACCGGAGTGTTAAGATCATTAAATTCAAAATGTTAGTCAGGATAATATTGAAAGTCTACTTTTAGACCTGTGCTGCATATTCCCGTAGTCGCTGTTTTTTAAGATAATTCTCTACGCCGGTCAACCATGATCGCAATGAAAGCAGTGGAGCACCTTATGAACACGCGAATGACAGCGGTCCTCACCGATGTAAAATCTACCGTACTGGATTTAAAGCCGTATGCCCATATTGATAAGTTAATCAGTACTGTGCTGCCTTTTACGGAAAGGCATATTCTCGCGAAAGGCGAAATTATCCAGTATCACAATAATGATGTTCGCCTCTGTTTTTTGCTGTTACACGGCAGCGTTGCGCTGCATCGTCGTGGCGATGGTATTGTTTTAAACTCAGAATCCTCACCTTTTATTCTGGGTGTCAGCAGCCAGTTCTCCTCTGAACATCTGTACGTCAGAGCGCTTGAAACCTCAGAAATAGCGCATGTCTCTCTGGATAATTTTAATAAGATCGTGGCGGAAAAAAACTTATGGGAACACTTTTCAAAGCTACTCATCTATACCGCCTCCCGGGTATACGAGCACTGCGCGCAAATATCGCAGATGTCAGCCTATGACATTATCCGGTTTCAGCTGGTCGAACTGATGCAGGAGCCAGAAGCCGTACGGAAAAACATCACGGCGGCAGCGTATATCAAGAGTCGAACCTACCTTTCACGCAGTGGGATTATGCGTATTCTCGCGGAACTGCGTACCGGAAAGTACATCACGATGGAGCGTGGCGTGCTGCTGGAAATCCGTCATTTACCACGTAAATACTGATTGGCCTCGTGTTTACGATAAGGAGTAACGCTATAATCAGGGGGGTTATCGCTACGGGTTATAGGTTATGTCCTCTACTGAAAAAACGCATCGTGGTTCTCCTTACGCGCGAGAACTGATTTCATTCCTGCAACCCTACTGTACCACGCGCAATGTCGCTCCCGGCGAACAGCTGGATCTCCAGGTTAATGGCCAGAGCGTGTGCTATTTGATCCTCGAAGGCACCGTTGCTATCTACCGCAGAAGCGACAACATGATGCTCACCACCGCACGTAGCCCGGCGCTTTTTGGCCTCGCCAATCTGACAGATATCTACTTCAATGATTATCTTAAAACCGTGACCCCCTGCCTGACGGGTATGCTTACCACCGCTCAGGTAGAAGCCGTTATCAAAAAGAATGGGTTATGGGGGTTGTTGTCTAAGCACCTGATGTTTGTTTATAACCGGCTATACAATAATGTGATGCCTCAGGGCGCGCCCACGGCCTATGAGATGATTCGCCAGCAATTGATAAAGCTGATGGATGAAGATGAGAGTTATCGCAACGCCATCACCGCAGAGCGGTATATTCGCGAAAAAACCCAGCTGTCGCGCAGCGGGGTGATGCGTATTCTGGCGGATTTGAAAACAGGCGGGTTCATTGAGATAGAAGATGGCAGGCTCGTTAAAATCAATAAACTGCCTGCCCGGTACTGAACGTCAGATACAAAAAAGACCGCTGACGCGGCCTTTTTTTTACTGTCACGATCAATGGACGTGAACGCCCAACCGCCAGGCAAAGTAGATCTCTTCTTTAAGCTCATTTGAAGAGAGCGCCAGCAAATCTGTGAACTCCAGTTCAAGCTGTTTCAGCTTTTTCAGGTACTGCGCCGGAGACAGGTTGCTTTTATCACGACGTAAATATTCAATTGCCAGCTGTGTTGGGGTTATTTCAGTATCCATGATGTCCTCGCTTATGTACAAAACCTGACCAGTATATCACAAGAGGCTGGCTAGTTTTTGACCAAAGGCAAAACATCTGAAAACTTTACACGACCGCCGTCGTCAGTCGCGACGAGCAGCAGAGCCGATCCTGCTCGTCAAGAATGTCAATCTGCCACACCTGATGGCGGCTACCGGCGTGTAGCGCGCGACAAACGCCGCGCACCCGTCCACTTCGCACCGAGCGAATATGGTTCGCGTTCACCTCCAGCCCGACGACCTTTTGCTCCCCTTCGGTGCAAAGATAGCCCGCCACGGACCCCAGGGTTTCGGCCAGCACGACGGATGCGCCGCCGTGCAATAAACCAAACGGCTGATGCGTGCGATGATCGACAGGCATCGTGGCCTCCAGTTCATCCTCGCCAATACGCGTGAACTGAATGTCCAGCAGCCCTACCATATTCCCCTCGCCCATGGCATTCAGCGCCTGCAGCGTCACGGCTCGTTTCCAGATCATCCAATTATCTCCAGTAAGGCCTGTAATGGGTGACGCACCCCGTTCCCTTCAACCCGTTTCACCTGGCTTCGGCAGGAGTAGCCCGTAGCCAGACAGCGGTTCCTCGGCAAACGCTGCATCGCCTGATGCCACGACAACTCATAGATACCGAGCGAGTTCGCGTGGTTTTTCACTTCGTGCCCGTAGGTACCTGCCATGCCGCAGCAGCCCACGTTGACGCTCTCAAGCTTCGCCCCGAAGCGGGCAAAGATAGAAGCCCACTGCGCCGGGGCGCCCGGCAGTGCCGTCACTTCCGTGCAGTGACCGAACAAATACCACGATTCACCGCTCACATCCTTCACGGTCGCCTGTTGCAGCGCCGCCGGCAGCCACTCGTGCACCAGCATGACGTGGAAATCACCACGTTGCTCCCCCAGCGTCTGCTTATACTCATCGCGGTAGCAGAGCACCAGCGCCGGATCGACACCGACCATCGGCATCCCTAGCTGCGCCACCCGGTTGAGGAAGTCAGCGGTTTTCCGCGCCGTTTTCGCAAAACGGGTAAGGAAACCTTTAATGTGCTGCGCTTTGCCGTTTGGTGAGAACGGCAGTACCACCGGCTGATAGCCCAATTTTTCTACCAGACGGATAAAATCGGCCACCACCTGGGCATCGTAATAGCTGGTAAACGGATCCTGCACCACCAGCACCAAATTGGCTTTCTGCTCAGGGGTCAGCGCCTCAAGCTGCTCCAGCGTCATGTTCGCCGAGCGGTGCCCCACGAGCTGACGCTGTAGCGAAGGGACTGACAGCAGCGGCAGGTCCACCATCCCGATATGTTTTTCGGAAAGCTTTCGCACCAGCGGCTGATTGATGAAGAAGTTAAAGGTCTTCGGCGCACGCGCCATCAGCGGGGCATAGCTCTCCACCGTCGCCACCAGATGGTCACGCATTGGACGCAGATAGCGGGTATGGTAAAGCTGCAGGAACCGTGAGCGAAACTCCGGCACATCAATCTTGATCGGACACTGGGTTGAGCAGGCTTTACAGGCCAGGCAGCCGGACATGGCCTCCTTCACCTCGTGGGAGAAATCATACTCGCCTTTGTTCGCATGCCAGCTGTTGCGGGTACGTTCAATCAGCGAGCGCAGACTGGCGCGTTTTTCCGGTAATTCCTGTTCCAGCTTCAGCGGATCAACCCCGCGGTCGGCCAGCAGACGCAGCCATTCGCGGACCAGCGTCGCGCGGCCTTTGGGCGAGTGAATGCGGTTACTGGTAATTTTCATCGACGGACACATTGGGCTTTTCACGTCGAAGTTGAAACACAGACCGTTACCGTTACACTCCATTGCACCGCGCCAGGAGGCGCGCACCGCAATCGGGATTTGTCTGTCATAGGTGCCGCGCTTGACGGCGTCCACCTGCAGCATTGGGGCATCGACGCCCTCTGGCGGGCAAATTTTACCCGGGTTGAGACGGTTATCCGGATCGAATGCCGCTTTGACCTTACGCAGTTCAGCGTAGAGCGTTTCACCGAAGAACGCCGGGCTGTACTCCGCGCGGAACCCTTTCCCGTGTTCTCCCCAGAGCAGGCCGCCATATTTCGCGGTCAACGCCACCACATCGTCGGAGATCTGTTTCATCAGGATCTCCTGCTGCGGATCGCACATGTCCAGCGCCGGACGCACGTGCAGCACCCCGGCATCCACGTGGCCGAACATGCCGTAGCTCAGACCGTGGCTGTCCAGCAGGGCGCGGAACTCAACGATGTAATCCGCCAGATGCTCAGGCGGGACGCAGGTGTCTTCAGCAAAGGGAATCGGTTTGGCAGCCCCCTTCGCGTTGCCCAGCAGCCCCACCGCTTTTTTACGCATCGCGTAAATACGCTCAATGCCGGAGAGTTCGCTGCAAAGTTGCCAGCCAATGACCCCACCTTCGCCTGCTGCAATCAGTTCGTCCAGCCGCTGACAGAGCGTGGTGACCTGGCTTTCAATCAGCGCTTCGTCATCGCCGGCAAATTCAACGATGTTGAGACCCAACATCTCTTTATCAGGTACATCGGTGATAAGCTCACTCACCGAGTGCCAGACGATGTCTTCCCGAGCCAGATTAAGCACTTTAGAGTCGACGGTTTCCACCGACAGCGCCCGCGCGTCAACCATAAAGGGTGCATTTCGCAGGGCAGAATCGAAGGAGTTGTATTTGACGTTCACCAGCCGACGCACTTTCGGCAGCGGCGTAATGTCCAGCCGCGCCTCGGTAATAAATGCCAGCGTCCCTTCGGAGCCGGTCAGCACGCGGGTTAAATCAAACTGCGTCAGGTCATCGTTAAAGACATGACGCAGATCATAGCCGGTTAAGAAGCGGTTCAGTTTAGGGAATTTGTCGAGGATCAGCTGGCGGTTATCGCGACAGCGCTCAAGCACGGTGCGGTAAATCCGCCCGTTGGCCGTGTTGTCTTTACCCAGCGTTTCCGCCAGTTCGACCGGCATCGGCTGGGTATCCAGGATATCGCCGCCCAGCAGCACCGCGCGCACGCCAAGAACGTGATCGGAGGTTTTACCGTAGACCAGCGACCCCTGCCCGGAGGCATCGGTGTTAATCATCCCACCGATTGTCGCACGGTTGCTGGTAGAGAGCTCGGGGGCAAAGAAGTAACCATAAGGCTTGAGGTACTGATTAAGCTGATCTTTGATGACGCCCGCTTCGACACGCACCCATCCTTCTTCGGGATTGATCTCAATGATGCGGTTCATATAGCGCGACATATCAATGATGATGCCCTGGTTCAGCGCCTGACCATTGGTGCCGGTGCCGCCGCCGCGTGGCGTGAACACCAGCGAGGTAAATCGCTCCTGCGTTGCCAGTCGCGCAATAAGCGCCACATCGGCCGTTGAACGGGGAAACACGACTGCATCGGGAAGAAGCTGGTAGATACTGTTGTCGGTCGCCATTGTCAGCCTGTCGGCATAATGCGTGGCGGTATCCCCTGTAAAACCCTGTTGCTCCAGTGCCTGCAAAAAATTAAGCACCAGCTGAACGACGCCAGGTGCCTGAGAAATCTGTGGGATCATTACTGTCGACCCTAATTAGAGGTGTGAAATCGTTTGCGTGTATCGTAAAAGTTTTATCACATTTTTTTCTTATACGCTCTGCAGAATTACAGGCAGAATTCGCCTGTCAAAAATCGCTGAAATCATTAATGATTAGAGAATCGCGGTTTTCCGTTCCCGCCAGCCACGCTGGTGTTCAATTAAGGAAAGTTTCATTTATGGTCAATCTTCGCCAGCCCAGGGATGTTGCGCAAATTTTGTTGTCGGTGCTGTTCCTGGCCCTCATGATTATTGCGTGTTTGTGGATCGTTCAACCCTTCATTCTCGGCTTCGCCTGGGCTGCAACCGTTGTGGTTGCCACCTGGCCTTTACTGTTACGGTTGCAGAAACTGCTCTTCGGACGTCGTGGGCTGGCGGTCCTGGTGATGACGTTGCTGTTGTTCCTGCTGTTCATTATTCCCGTTGCGCTGCTGGTCAACAGCCTTGTCGACTCCAGCGGCCCGGTGATTCGCGCCGTGACCAGTGGCGATCTGACGCCGCCGGATCTCGCCTGGCTTAACAGCATTCCGGTTGTTGGCGCAAAACTTTACAGCGGCTGGCATGGCCTGCTGGAGATGGGTGGCAGCGCGCTGATGGCGAAAGTGCGCCCGTATATTGGCACCACTACCACCTGGTTTGTGGGTCAGGCAGCGCACATTGGCCGCTTTATGATGCACTGTACGCTGATGCTGGTCTTTAGCGCCCTGCTGTACTGGCGCGGTGAGCAGGTGGCTTTAGGCGTGCGTCATTTTGCCACTCGCCTGGCGGGCAAACGGGGTGATGCCGCGGTTCTGCTGGCGGCGCAGGCCGTGCGCGCGGTTGCGCTTGGCGTCGTGGTAACGGCGCTGGTTCAGGCGGTGCTGGGCGGTATTGGTCTTGCGATTTCTGGCGTGCCGTACGCCACCGTCTTCACCGTGGTCATGCTGATGACCTGCCTTGCGCAACTGGGTCCGTTGCTGGTGCTGGTACCCAGCATTATCTGGCTGTACTGGACCGGTGATACCACGTGGGGCACCGTTCTGCTGGTCTGGAGCTGCGTGGTCGGCACCATGGATAACGTTATTCGTCCCATCCTTATTCGCATGGGCGCAGACCTGCCGCTGATCCTTATTCTCTCAGGCGTCATTGGTGGATTGATTGCCTTTGGGATGATTGGTCTGTTTATTGGTCCGGTGCTTCTGGCCGTGACCTGGCGTCTGTTCTCCGCCTGGGTGCACGAAATCCCGCCTCCGGGAACGGACCCGGACGTGATTTTGAGCGAACTGGAAGAGCTGGAAGATAAGAACAAGCAGTAATGGACAGGCCGGGTAACGCAGTCGCGTACCCGGCCTACATATTCCCCTTCAATACTTAAACGTTGCTAAAGTATTTATTCGTTGTGCACTGGTCAGACCCGCTATTACGGCTCTAAGTCCCCTATTAACCTCAAGAAATCTTTACGTCTCTTTAACTATTGAGACGAATCTGATCGACGCTAAAAGCTGACATGCCTACTATTAGGACACGGTTATAAATCAACACCTTGATTTATAAGCATGGAAATCCCCTGAGTGAAACAACGAATTGCTGTGTGTAGTCTTTGCCCATCTCCCACGATGGGCTTTTTTTTATCCTGATTACGCGCGGCTGACGTCACAGGTGCTGAGCATCCGCCATTCCGTTGACAATACACGGGTTTCCCCGGTCACATTGACCGTCACCACCTCGCGAATATCCGCCGACGATGCACCAATCTGCAGCTCAAATTCACCCGGCTCGACGATCCGTTTGCCGTCACGACGGGTAAAGTTGAACATCTCAACGGGCAACGTAAAGGTGAGCGTGGCGGTTTCACCCGGTGAGAGCGTGACGCGCTGGAACGCCTTCAACTCCTGCAGGGGCCGCACCTGCGTGGCGACGTTATCCCGCACATAGACCTGTACCACCTCGCTGCCGCTGCGCTCACCGCTATTGGTGATATCCAGGCTTACGACCACCTCGCCGTCGATCGGAACGCGGGGTTCAGCCACGCGCGCCGCTCCCCAGCTAAACTGCGTCCAGCCGAGACCGAAGCCAAAGGGATAGCGGGAGCCGAAATGGAAAGCAAACGGTGTGCCGCCACTTTTGAGCTTGTGGTTGTAGTAATAGGGCATTGCTCCCGCGCTTTTCGGCACGCTGACCACCAGACGCCCCTGCGGTTCAGCGCGGCCCGTTAATACATCCGCAATCGCCCAGCCGCCCTCCTGCCCTGGTGCCCAGGCCATCATCAGCGCGGCGACGTTATCTTCCAGCCCCTGAAGGTTGTAAGGCCTCCCGCCGGTCATGACCACGATAACCGGCTTGCCGGTGGCCACCAGCGCAGCCAGCAATTGTTGCTGTACGCCCGGCAGATTCAGAGAGTCGGTATCAGAGCCCTCCCCGACGGTTCCGCTCTGGAATAGCCCGGCGAGATCGCCAACGCAGGCCACCACCACGTCACTCTCCTGTGCGGCTTTTACGGCTTCAGGGATCAGGTCGGTACGCTGCGAAACCGGAGATTGCTGCATAGGTTTACCGCCGCTGTCACCCGGAAACACCGGCGCACCCGCCATCCGTTTTTCGATAATGTGACAGCCTTTGGCATAACGTACCCGCGAGGCCCCCAGATACTGCTCAAGCGCCGCGCGCGGTGTCGTGACCTGCGAGGTCTCTTCCACCATGTCGCTAATAATTAAGTGCACCGGAAAACTGTAACCGCTGAGGAGCGCCAGCGGATCGTCTGCCGTTGGCCCGACGACCGCCACGCGAGGGTTGCCGCCGAGGGGCAAAATGCCGTTATTCTCAAGCAGCGTCAGCGAACGGGTCGCCACTTCCCTTGCAACCTGACGCGTTGCCTCATTTTGCAAATCGATGCCCTGTTCATCGGCATACGGTTTTTCAAACAAGCCAAGACGGAATTTTTCGGTCAGGACGCGTGCCACTATTTCATCGACTTTCGCCATGGAAATCAGTCCGCGCTCAACGGCTTCTGCCAGATGACGCGCGCAGTCATCTTTTGGTAGTTCGACATCCAGCCCGGCATTGAAGGCCAGCGCTGCAGATTCGGCGGCATCGTGCGAGATGCCATGATGCTGGTGCAGCAGGCTCACGCCGCCGTAGTCCGCAACGATGATCCCATCGAACCCCCACTGTTCACGCAGCACGGTTGTCATCAGGAAGTGGTCGCTGTGTCCGGGCTGGTTATCGATATCGTGATAGGCAGGCATCACCGAACCGGCATTGGCCAGCTTCACCGCCATCTCAAACGGCAGCAGGAAGGTGTCGTTCAGTTCGCTAAGGCCCAGATGCACCGGCGCGTGGTTGCGTGCCCCTTCGCTGAAGGAGTGGCCCACATAATGTTTGAGCGTTGCCAGAAGATCGCGCTTATCGCCCTGCAAACCCTTCACGTATGCCGTGGCCATCACCCCCACCAGCCACGGGTCTTCTCCGAAGGTCTCTTCGGTGCGTCCCCAGCGAACGTCGCGAGAGACATCCAGCACCGGGGCCAGCCCCTGCTGGCAGCCAACAGAGCGTGCTTCTTTGCCAATCTGTTCTGCCGCACGCTGCACCAACTGCGGATCCCAGGTCGAACCGTAGTTCAGCGACGACGGGAACAGCGTGGCATCTTTGCACAACAGCCCCACCAGGCACTCTTCATGGAACAGCGCCGGAATACCGAGGCGCGTCTCTTCCATCATCATGCACTGCAGGCGGTTAGCGGCACGCACGCCTGTTTTCGCATCAACAATATGGGTGCCCAGTGGACGCGTAATCTGTCCCACACCCAGTTTCAGCCGTTCGCTAAGCGCAGCCTGTTCGCTCACACCCGCGAATTCATCGCTCAGATCGCTGCGTTCGCGGTGGTTACCGTTTTCATCGAGGATCAACCAGTAGGCATGCATCTGGGCGAACTTCTCTTCCGGGGTCATGCGTGCCAGTAGGTCGGCGACGCGTTCATGCACGGGACGTCCCGCGTCCTTATAAATCGCAGTCATGTGTTACTCCTGTATTGCGGAATGGGTGGCCGGGGTGAGTTGTCCTGTCTCGTCTCGCACCTCGCGTTTGCTGGCCAGCTCGCGGGCGATGGAATTGACGAGCTTGCTGTTGAGTTTGTAAATGGTCAGCAGCGCGACCATACAGAGGAACAGCACGCAGGGGATGAGGGTGAAGAGCGCATTAATGGTAGAGAGCACGTGCGGTGCCTGGGTTGCCTGACCGGGCGCATAATCCACCATCCCGAGAACCCAACCGACCACCGCCCCGCCCAGCGCCAGACCAAATTTGATGGCAAACAGCGCGGTAGAAAAGACCAGACCATCCAGACGACGGCCGCTGCGATGCTCCTCATAATCGACCACATCAGAGAACATGGTCCACTGCAGCGGCGTGGTCAGGTTCTGAATAAAGCTAAAGATAATGTTGAGGCCAAAAATCAGCCAGATCTGCGAAGGCGGCAGAAAGAAAATCAGCGCGCCGAAAATCACGAAGGAAATAATGGTCCACTGATAGGCACGGACGCGGTCAAATTTCCCCAACAGACGTTCAGATAATAATGCCCCCGTTAAGGACGCCACCATCCCGGAAACAATAAAGGCAAATACCAGCTCCGGGCGCAGAAGCACATATTTCACGTAATACATGGTGGCAGAACCACGCGTCACCACTGCGGTTAACAGCAAAATATTAAACAAGAAAACAATTCGCCACTGGCTATTTCCGGCCAGCAGTTTTAAATCGCCGATCATCGAACCCGAGGTGTCATTGCGAGGGGAATAACGCTCGCGGGTCATCAGGAAACAGCAGAAGAAGAGAATAATACCCAGCAGGCCCATCATGCTCATGGCATAGAAATAGCCTTTCTGAACGTTGCCCTGGCCTAACAGCGAGACCAGCGGTAAGGCGATCACCGTCACAATCAACCCGCCGATGAACGACAGGCCGAAGCGCCAGGACTGCAGCGAGTGACGCTCACGCGGATCCAGCGTCAGCGCCCCGGGCATGGCGCAATACGGGACGTTAATCGCGGAATAAATAAGGCTTAAGATGGCGTAAGTAACGCAGGCATAGACGATTTTCGCCGCCGGCCCGACGTCCGGTACATAGAAGGTGATAAGGCAGCTTACGCCAAATGGGATGGCAAACCACAATAGCCAGGGACGAAAGCGACCGTGCCGTGTCTGGGTGCGGTCGACCAGCGCGCCAATGCAGGGGTCGACAAAAGCATCCACCACGCGCACCACTAAAAACATGGTTCCCATGATGGCCGCCGGCAAACCGAAAACATCCGTATAGAAATAGGCGAGAAATAAGGTTGCCGTTTGCCAGACCAGCGCACTGGCCATATCACCTAAGCCATAACCTATTTTATCTTTGGTACGCAATACAGAGGAGATTGTCATTGTTATTTGCCTTTTTATCAGGTTAAAACGTATTTCAACCAGTTGCGCATCAGCGAGGGAAATGCGCGGTAAGGCTCAAGTATTAGCAACGCTTTGCGCGCTAACAATTGTCTAAATTAACAGACAAATTATGATATTTGGTTTTTTACTTTATTTGTGATGGGGAGCAAATAAGGCATGAAATAAAAAAGGCGAGGAATATATCCTCGCCTTTTTCTGGTGCTGATGGCGTTACTTGTTGAGTTCGGCCAGGCTCAGCCAGGTTTGCACCACGGTGTCCGGGTTCAGGGACAGGCTGTCAATCCCCTCTTCCATCAGCCATGCGGCAAAGTCTTCATGGTCAGACGGACCCTGACCGCAAATCCCGACATATTTACCCTGTTTCTTCGCCGCACGGATGGACATCGACAGCAGCGCTTTCACCGCCTCGTTACGCTCATCAAACAGTTCAGAGACCACGCCGGAGTCACGGTCAAGACCGAGCGTCAGCTGCGTCATGTCGTTCGAGCCGATAGAGAAGCCGTCGAAGTACTCCAGGAACTGCTCAGCCAGCAGGGCGTTGGACGGAATTTCACACATCATAATAATCTTCAGCCCGTTTTCGCCGCGCTTCAGACCCTGACGTGCCAGCTCCTCCACCACCGCTTTCGCCTGATCCACGGTACGCACGAACGGGATCATGATCTCAACGTTGGTCAGTCCCATGTCGTTGCGCACGCGCTTCACGGCATCACATTCCAGCGCGAAGCAGGCACGGAAGCTGTCGGAAACATAACGTCCGGCGCCACGGAAGCCGAGCATTGGGTTCTCTTCTTCTGGCTCGTAACGCTCACCCCCCACCAGATTCGCGTATTCGTTTGACTTAAAGTCGGACAGACGCACGATCACGCGCTTCGGATAAAACGCCGCGCCCAGCGTGGCAATCCCCTCGGTCAGACGACCGACGTAGAACTCTTTTGGCGAGTCGTAACCTTTCATCATCTCGCGGATTTCGTTCTGCAGCTTCGCGTCCTGGTCGTCAAATTCCAGCAGCGCGCGCGGGTGAACACCAATCATACGGTTGATGATAAATTCCAGACGCGCCAGGCCAACGCCTTCGTTCGGCAGGCAGGCAAAGTCAAACGCACGATCCGGGTTACCAACGTTCATCATGATCTTCAGCGGCAGATCCGGCATGGTATCAACGCTTGAACTCTTCACGCTGAAGTCGAGAATATCGGCATACACGTAACCGGTATCGCCTTCCGCACAGGAGACGGTCACTTTCTGATCGTCCTTCATGCGTTCGGTCGCATCACCGCAACCGACAACGGCAGGGATCCCCAGCTCACGGGCGATGATTGCCGCGTGGCAGGTACGGCCACCGCGATTGGTGACGATGGCCGCCGCTTTCTTCATGATCGGTTCCCAGTCCGGGTCGGTCATGTCGGTCACCAGCACATCGCCTGGCTGAATGCGGTTCATCTCGCTGATGTCATGGATCACTTTGACAGGACCGGCACCGATGCGATGACCAATCGCGCGGCCTTCCGCCACGATTTTGCCCTGTGCGTGCAGGGTATAACGCTCCATCACCTGACCACGGGAGCGGACAGTTTCCGGACGCGCCTGCACGATAAACAGCTTGCCGGTGTTGCCATCTTTGGCCCATTCGATATCCATCGGACGGCCGTAGTGTTTTTCGATCTGTACCGCCTGTTTCGCCAGCTCCTGCACTTCTGCATCGGTCAGGGAGAAACGGTCACGCATTTCCTGCGGTACGTCTTCAATCTTAACCTGCTTACCATGCTCCTGCGTCGGCGCATAGATCATGCGGATTTTTTTCGAGCCCATCGTGCGGCGAACGACCGCCGGACGGTTTGCGGCCAGCGTCGGCTTATGAACGTAGAATTCGTCAGGGTTCACCGCACCCTGTACTACCATCTCACCCAGACCCCACGCCGAGGTGATGAACACCACCTGGTCGAAGCCGGATTCGGTGTCGATGGAGAACATCACGCCGGAAGAGCCCACGTCGGAGCGCACCATGCGCTGTACGCCAGCAGAAAGCGCCACGCCGCGATGGTCATAGCCCTGGTGCACGCGGTAAGAGATGGCACGGTCATTGAACAGGGACGCGAAGACGTGCTTCACCGCCACCAGCACGGCGTCATAACCCTGGACGTTAAGGAAGGTTTCCTGCTGTCCGGCGAATGACGCATCGGGCATATCTTCCGCGGTGGCAGAAGAACGCACGGCAAACGACGCCTGGGCATCATCCGCTGAGAGCTGGTTGTAGGCTTCGTGAATGGCTTTTTCCAGTTCCGGCTGGAAAGGTGTGTCGATAATCCACTGGCGGATTTGGGCACCGGCTTTCGCAAGCTCGGTCACATCATCAATATCCGTTTTATCCAGCAGGTCATAAATGCGCTGGTTTACACCGCTCTGGTCTAAAAACAGGTTAAAGGCATCGGCGGTTGTGGCAAACCCGTTCGGTACGGAGACACCCATACCCGACAGGTTTGTAATCATTTCACCCAGGGAGGCATTTTTGCCCCCAACTCTGTCTACATCATTCATGCCGAGTTGGTTATACCAAAGCACCAGCGGTGACGAGCCATTGTTGGACATCGAAACAATCCTTTTGTGATATTTGATCGGAGTAAGAAACACCTGACTACGTATTTATACTGGCATAATTATTTCCGCTAAAAAAACGGTGAATCGTGTAAGCAATTTAAATTTTCAACTTTTCGGATACTTTCCCACCATCCGCTAACCCGATGATTCCTATATATTCAGCCAAAAACCCTAAAAATAAAGTCGCTAATTGAAAAATGAAATCCACTTTTCAGGAAAATCAAAAACACCGTTTCATTTATAATTAGGATAAGTTCTTTGCTGTGTAATTTACTTTTTTAATTTATGCTTTCAGACAATTACGTACGATATTCAGGGTGGGTAAAATGGATAATGCTGTCGATCGCCACGTTTTTTATATTTCTGATGGTACGGCGATTACCGCCGAAGTGCTGGGACATGCGGTGATGTCGCAGTTCCCGGTTTCGATTAACAGCATCACGCTGCCGTTTGTGGAAAATGAGAGCCGTGCAAAGGCGGTGAAGGACCAGATTGACGCCATCTTCCAGCAGACGGGGGTCCGCCCGCTGGTCTTCTACTCCATCGTGATCCCTGAAATTCGCGCGATTATTTTGCAAAGTGAAGGGTTCTGTCAGGATATCGTCCAGGCGCTGGTGGCCCCGCTGCAGAGCGAACTGAAACTCGATCCGACGCCTATCGCCCACCGAACGCACGGGCTGAACCCCGGCAACCTGACCAAATACGATGCGCGTATCGCCGCCATTGATTACACCCTGGCGCACGACGACGGTATTTCGCTGCGTAACCTCGACCAGGCGCAGGTGATACTGCTGGGCGTCTCGCGTTGCGGGAAAACCCCGACCAGCCTTTACCTGGCGATGCAGTTCGGTATCCGCGCCGCCAACTACCCCTTTATTGCTGACGACATGGACAATCTGGTGCTGCCAGCCGCCCTTAAGCCGCTCCAGCACAAGCTGTTTGGCCTGACCATCAACCCGGAACGGCTGGCGGCAATACGTGAAGAACGGCGTGAGAACAGCCGCTACGCCTCAATGCGCCAGTGTCGAATGGAGGTTTCCGAGGTGGAAGCGCTGTACCGCAAAAACCAGATCCCGTGGCTAAACAGCACTAACTATTCGGTAGAAGAGATCGCCACCAAAATCCTCGATATCATGGGACTCAACCGCCGCATGTACTAACATGCTAGTACAATAACTCAGAATCGGGTATCATCACCACATCCTCGGCGCGCAGACGCGCCGAACTTGAATTCAGCAGGGATTGGTTTAAGGTGATGCCCATCACTTCCCGGTAGTCTGCCGATGAAGCAAAAATTTTTCTGAGACATTTCATGAATAAAACCGATGAACTCCGCACTGCGCGCATTGACAGCCTGGTCACACCGGCTGAACTGGCACAGCGGCATCCTGTTTCCGCGGGTGTAGCGGAACATGTCACGGCATCCCGCCGTCGCATTGAAAAAATCCTTAATGGCGAAGACAAACGTCTTCTGGTGGTGATTGGCCCTTGCTCCATCCACGATCTGGATGCCGCAATGGATTACGCAAAACGGCTTCAGGGACTGCGGGACAAGTACCAGCATCGCCTTGAAATTGTCATGCGCACCTACTTTGAAAAACCGCGCACCGTCGTGGGCTGGAAAGGGCTGATTTCCGACCCGGACCTGAACGGCAGCTACCGTGTTAATTATGGTATTGAGCTGGCGCGTAAACTGCTTTTGCAGGTCAATGAGCTGGGCGTACCGACGGCCACCGAGTTTCTCGATATGGTGACCGGACAGTTTATCGCCGATCTAATCAGCTGGGGCGCTATCGGTGCGCGCACCACGGAAAGCCAGATCCACCGTGAGATGGCCTCTGCCCTCTCCTGCCCGGTTGGTTTTAAAAACGGTACCGATGGCAACACGCGAATTGCCGTTGACGCGATCCGCGCATCGCGTGCCAGCCATATGTTCCTGTCGCCGGATAAGCGCGGTCAGATGACCATTTATCAGACCAGCGGCAACCCATACGGGCATATCATCATGCGTGGCGGGAAAAAGCCTAATTACCACGCGCAAGATATTGCTGCGGCGTGTGAAACGCTGGCCGAGTTCGACCTGCCGGAACACCTGGTGGTGGATTTCAGCCACGGCAATTGCCAGAAACAGCATCGCCGCCAGCTGGATGTGTGTGATGAGATCTGCCAGCAGATCGTCAGCGGTTCAACCGCCATCGCGGGCATTATGGCCGAAAGTTTTATCCGGGAAGGCACGCAAAAAATCGTAGCCGGACAGCCAATGGTTTACGGCCAGTCGATCACCGACCCGTGCCTGAGCTGGGAAGACAGCGAACTGCTGCTGGAGAAACTGGCGGCAGCGGTCGATTCACGTTTTTAGTCCTTGCCTTTTACCCTCTCCTGCGGGAGAGGGTCTACGTTCGCGCACGGCCACATCCTCTTCTGTTTTGATCCCATCACAGTTTTTTCACAAAAACGCTTGCCGTGAATTTTCACTTTGTTGATAATGATTATCATTGTTACATTGATTGTTATTTATAAACATTATGTCACGTACGGATAACAACGCGGCAACGCCCGAAAACACACACACAGCACCTGCCCCAGCGCGCACCGATCGTCGGATCGACAGTAAAAGCCTGCTGGGGGACGAGGGACGCGTGATCATCGAGCATGACGGCCAGCTTTATCTGTTGCGCCAGACCCATGCCGGGAAGCTGATCCTCACCAAATAAATACCACAATACCTTCGCCAGCCACCCAGGTGATCCCCAGGCAGCCAGCGCTTTCGATTCTTTATGGAGAGTTGCTATGCCACACCTGCATTCCGCATTTTTGCGCCCGTCCTGCCTTGCGCTATCCGTTGTCAGCGCCCTGCCGGGCGTCACGTTTGCGGCCACAGATGACATGACCGTTATCGCCACCGGCAACGCCCGCAGCGCCTTCGAAGCCCCGATGATGGTCAGCGTGATTGACACCGCGGCCCCGGAAAACCAGACCGCCAGCTCGGCCGTCGACCTGCTGCGCTACGTCCCAGGCCTGATGCTTGACGGCACCGGGCGCACCAACGGTCAGGACGTCAACCTGCGCGGTTACGACCGCCGCGGCGTGCTGGTGCTGGTGGATGGCGTGCGCCAGGGGACCGACACTGGCCACCTGAACAGCACGTTCCTCGACCCGGCTCTGATTAAACGTATCGAAGTGGTTCGCGGCCCGTCAGCCTTACTGTACGGCAGCGGCGCGCTGGGGGGCGTGATCGCGTATGACACCGCCGATGCAAATGACCTGCTGGAACCGGGAAAAAACAGCGGCTACCGCGTGTTTGGTACGGGCGCGACGGGCGATCACAGTCTGGGCATGGGGGCCAGCGCTTACGGGCGTACCGAAACCCTGGACGGACTGGTTGCCTGGTCGAGCCGCGATCGCGGCGATCTGCGCCAGAGCGACGGTGGAACAGCACCGAATGACGAATCCATCAACAACATGCTGGCAAAAGGCCGCTGGGCCATCGACCCGGCCCAGACGCTGAGCGGATCCCTGCGCTATTACAATAACGCGGCGCAGGAGCCAAAAAACCCGCAAACCCCCGCCGCAGACGCCAGCAGCAATCCCATGACCGATCGCTCCACCATTCAGCGAGACGCTCAGCTGGGCTATCACCTGGCTCCCCAGGGCAACGACTGGCTGAATGCCGATGCGAAACTCTACTGGTCTGAAGCGCGCATTAACGCCCAGAACATTGACGGCACCGGCGAGTTTCGCAAGCAGACCACCCAAGGTGGCAAAGTGGAAAACCGCACCCGTCTGTTCAGCGACACGTTTGCCTCACATCTTCTGACCTATGGCGGCGAATACTACCGTCAGGAGCAACATCCGGGGGGCACCACCACCGGCTTCCCGGAGGCTAAAATCGATTTCAGCTCCGGCTGGCTGCAGGACGAGATCACCCTGCGCGACCTGCCGGTCACGCTTCTCGGCGGTACCCGTTACGATAATTACCGCGGGAGCAGTGAAGGATACGACGATGTGAACGCGGACAGATGGTCCTCCCGTGCCGGACTGACCGTCAGCCCGACCGACTGGCTGATGCTGTTCGGCTCTTACGCACAGGCCTTCCGTGCGCCGACCATGGGTGAAATGTATAACGACGCCAAACACTTCTCCATCGGCCGCTTTTACACTAACTACTGGGTACCGAACCCGAACCTGCGTCCGGAAACCAATGAAACGCAGGAATTTGGCTTCGGACTGCGCTTTGACAACGTCATGCTTGCTAACGATGCGCTGGAGTTCAAGGCCAGCTACTTCGACACCAAAGCCAAAGACTACATCTCCACCAGCGTCGATTTTGCGGCTGCGACCACCATGTCCATGAACGTTCCCCACGCCAAAATCTGGGGCTGGGACGTGATGGCGAAATACACGGCCGACCTGTTCAACCTCGACGTCGCCTATAACCGCACCCGGGGAAAAGATACCGATACGGGCGAGTATATCTCCAGCATCAACCCGGATACCGTCACCAGCAAGCTGGATATCCCGGTGGCGCAAAGCGGTTTCTCCGTCGGCTGGATCGGCACCTTCGTCGATCGCTCAACCCATATCAGCAGTAGTTACAGCGAACAGCCTGGCTATGCGGTTAACGATTTCTACGTAAGCTATAAAGGCCAGGAGCAGCTCAAAGGGGTAACCACGACGCTGGTGCTGGGTAACGCGTTCGACAAGGCGTACTGGTCTCCTCAGGGCATTCCTCAGGACGGACGCAACGGTAAGATTTTTGTGAGTTACCAGTGGTAATCCCCACGCCCCGGCCTGCCGGGGCCCTTATTCGAAAGGAAGAGACAATGAATCACTACACACGCTGGCTTGCGCTGAAAGAAGAAAACCCGGGTCAATACGCACGTGACATCGCAGGCTTAATGAACATCAGCGAAGCAGAGCTGACCTTCGCCCGCGTGGGCCACGACGCCTGGCGCCTGCACGGCGACATCCGCGAAATCATCGGCGCGCTGGAAGCCGTGGGCGAGACCAAATGCATCTGTCGTAACGACTATGCAGTTCACGAGCAGGTGGGCGCGTTTACGCATCAACACCTTAGCGGCCACGCCGTGCTGGTACTGAATCCGCGGGCGCTGGATCTGCGCCTGTTTCTCAACCAGTGGGCGAGCGCGTTCCACATCAGTGAAACCACCGCCCGCGGTGAGCGGCAGAGCATTCAGTTCTTCGACCTTCAGGGCGATGCCCTGCTGAAAGTTTACACGACCGATAACACCGATATTTCTGCCTGGGGCGACCTGCTTACGCGCTTTATCTTTGCCGATAATCCGCCACTGGCGCTGAAGCATGCCGATGTCCCTGCCCACAACGAAAAGGCTGATGCCGCCCTCGTTGATCAGGAGTGGCGCGCCATGACCGACGTGCATCAGTTCTTCGGCCTGCTGAAGCGCCACAATCTGAGCCGTCAGCAGGCGTTTCGTCTGGTGGGTGACGATCTGGCCTGCAGGGTAGACAACACCGCTCTGGCACAGCTGCTGGAAACGGTCCGCCTGGAGGGGAATGAAATGATGATCTTCGTCGGCAACCGCGGCTGCGTGCAGATCTTTACCGGCGTGGTGGAAAACGTCGTCCCGATGAAAGGCTGGCTCAACATCTTCAACCCAACCTTTACCCTGCATCTGCGGGATACGTCCATCGCCGAAACATGGGTGACGCGTAAACCCACCGCTGACGGGCACGTCACCAGCCTGGAGCTCTTCGCCGCCGACGGGACGCAAATCGCTCAACTGTACGGTCAACGCAGCGAAGGTGAACCAGAGCAGCGTCAGTGGCGCAGCCAGGTCGACGCCCTGACCCGAAAAGGGCTGGCCGCATGAAAAAATGGCTCGCCCTGCTCTGCGCCCTGCCGCTGGTGACGTTCGCGGCCACACCGCAGAAAATTGTCGCCCTGGGGGGTGACGTGACTGAGATTGTTTATGCCCTTGGCGCGGGATCGTCACTGGTTGCCCGCGACAGCACCAGCCAGTGGCCGCAGGCGGCGAACGCCCTGCCCGACGTCGGCTATTTGCGCCAGCTTAACGCGGAGGGGATCTTATCCATGCGCCCGACACTGGTGCTGGCCAGTGCTCAGGCACAGCCCTCGCTGGCGTTAAAACAGGTCGAGCAAAGTCAGGTCAGTGTCGTCACCGTTCCCGGCAGTCATGACCTGAGCGTGATTGACGACAAGGTGCGAGTCATTGCCGAAGCGACGCATCGCGAAGCACAGGGGGACGCATTGCGCGCTACGCTGCGCCAGGCGCTGGCAGCCCTGCCCACCTCGCCACTCGACAAACGGGTGCTGTTTATCCTCAACCACGGCGGGATGACCGCGATGGCTGCCGGACAACAGACCGCCGCGGATGCAGCCATTCGCGCAGCGGGTTTGCAAAACGCGATGCAGGGCTTTACCCGTTATCAGCCGCTGTCCCAGGAAGGCGTGATTGCCAGCCAGCCTGACCTTGTGGTGATTTCGCAAGATGGCGTAAAGGCATTGGGTGGCGAAGCGAATGTGTGGACACTTCCCGGCCTGGCGCAAACGCCGGCGGGACGGAACAGGCAGGTGCTGGCCATCGACGATATGGCGCTGCTGGGCTTTAGCGTGCGCACGCCGCAGGCCATACAGCAATTGCGCACCCGGGCGGAGCAACTGCCCTGATGTCCAGACGGATCGCGTTGTCGCTGTGGATGCTGGCCGCCATCCTGACGGTCATGACGCTGGCGGCCTCCGGGGCTGGCGCACTGCATCTGCCGGTCAGTCTGCTGTGGCGCGGCAGTGATGAAACCCTGCGTCAGATCTGGCTAACCATTCGTCTCCCCCGGGTCCTGCTGGCGCTGGTCACCGGCGGCTCGCTGGCGCTGGCAGGCTGCGTAATGCAGGGGCTTTTTCGTAATCCGCTGGCGGATCCGGGGCTGCTTGGGATCAGCAGCGGCGCGGCGCTGGCCGTGGCGCTGTGGGTGGTTATTCCCCTCTCGCTCCCCGCGCTGATGATGCTTTACGCTCCCATGATCGCGGCATTTGGGGGTGCGCTGGCGGCCACTTTCGTCATTTTCGTCCTAAGCCAGCAGCGTAACAGCACACTTTCACGGCTGTTACTGGTAGGCATTGCCCTCAATGCCCTGTGCGGTGCGGCAGTCGGCGTGCTGTCATGGCTCAGCAATGATGCCCAGCTTCGCCAGCTCTCCCTCTGGGGCATGGGCAGCCTGGGTCAGGCACAGTGGTCTACGCTGCTGGCCGTCACCTCGCTGATGGTGCCAGGCGTTCTGATTATCTGGCGTCTTGCCTGCGCGCTCAATTTACTGCAGCTGGGTGAAGAAGAAGCGCACTACCTTGGCGTGGCGGTAGTGAAGGTACAGCGGATCCTGTTGCTGTGCAGCGCCTTACTGGTTGCCGCCGCGGTTGCCGTCAGCGGGGTGATTGGTTTTGTCGGTCTGGTGGTGCCGCACCTGATACGGATGTGGCTGGGCGCCGATCACCGGGCCGTGATCCCTGGCTCCGTACTGGCCGGGGCGTCGCTGCTGCTGGTTGCCGATACGGTGGCGCGCACGCTGGTCGCGCCGGCTGAAATGCCGGTCGGTTTACTGACCAGTCTCTTCGGCGCGCCGTGGTTCCTGTGGCTCATTTTTCGTCGTGGAGGCGCACATGGCTGAACGCTACTGCGCGGAACGTCTTGTTTATCAGGTCGGGCAACGGACGCTTATCAACGACGTGTCGCTGGCGTTATCTCCGGGGGAAATGGTGGCGTTGATTGGGCCTAACGGTGCCGGAAAATCGACGTTACTGCGCCTGCTCACGGGCTATCTCACGCCTTCTGGCGGGCAATGCAGCCTGGCGGGTACGCCGCTTGAGGCGTGGCACCCGCAAAAGCTTTCACGCCGCCGGGCAGTGATGCGCCAGAATACGCAGCTCGGTTTCGACTGGCCGGTCGACGCGGTGGTGGGTATGGGCCGCGCGCCCTGGACGCGTTACCCGGAAGCCCCGGTTGTCGAAGCCGTAATGGCGATAACGGGCTGCCTGCCCCTCGCAGACCGACACTTTTCGGCCCTCTCCGGTGGCGAGCAACAACGGATCCAGCTCGCCCGCGCCCTGGCGCAGCTCTGGCATGACGGCGGTCCGCGCGGCTGGCTGTTTCTCGATGAACCCACTTCCGCGCTGGATCTTTACCACCAGCAGCATCTGCTGCGGCTGTTGAAATCCCTGACCCGTCAGGGCGATTTTCACGTGTGCGTGGTGCTGCACGACCTTAATCTGGCAGCGCTGTGGGCGGACCGGATCCTGCTGCTGCATAACGGCACGCTGGTTTCTCAGGGCACGCCGGAAACGGTTTTACAGGCCGATGCGCTGGCCCGGTGGTATGGCGCGCAGGTATACGTTGGCCCACATCCGGTTCACGCCTCGCCGCAGGTGTTTCTTGCCCCCTGACCGGGCTGATAAAAATCTTTCAGCGTCTCAAGCAGGGCATGCGCCGCTTTTGAAAGCTGCGTGTGCCCGGGGTGGATCACGCCGATGCATTTTTCAATCGGCGGGTTATCGAGTGGAATACAGACCGCCCCTAACGAGGTCATCTGCGCCTCACACAGTGCCGGGACCGCACTGCCGCCCAGGCCGCTGGCGACCATTCTGCCCACCGTCACCAGCTGATGGCTCTCCAGCGCCACATCCAGTTTACGACCGCTGCGGGCCAGCTCCTCTTCCATCATCAGACGAACGGCCGAAGGGCGCTGCAGGGTAATGAAATCCAGCGTCAGTAGCGCCTCCCATGAAAGGCGTTTTTTGGCTGCCAGAGCGGACGATTTCGGCACAATGGCGACAAATCGATCGAGACCCAGCGGCGTAAAAAGCAGGTTATGGGTCGGCGCCGGTTCAAACGCGATCCCCATTTCGACCCGCCCTTCCCGCACCATTTCAATTACCTGCTCGTTGATAACATCGTGCACGGTGACGTTGATCCCGGCGTGGCGATCGCGAAACGCCTTGAGCACCTCCGGCAGGACATTCGCCGCAAATGACGGCATCGCCGCGACTGAGATTTTGCCGCGCTGCAGCGTAAAGCACTGATGCATGGCCTCTTCGGCGTTATCCCAGTCTGCCAGCAGCTGCCGCGCCATCGGTAAAAAGGTCTCCCCCTCCTGCGTCAGCGCCACCTTGCGGGTGCTGCGCTGCAACAGCGGTCCCCCCAGCGCCTCCTCCAGACCCTTGATCGTCAGGCTGAGCGCCGGCTGGGAAAGATTCAGCCGTTCACTGGCATGCGCGAAATTCAGAGTGTGAGCTACCGCTAAAAACGCGCGTAACTGTTTGACACTCATTCTCATTTTTCACCTTGTTAACTAATTGAAAAAATTTAGTTAACAAGAAATTAATAAAAAAACCAAATGAGTGGGTCACAAATTCAAAATTAACAAATGAGTCGCCGCCCCTAATGATACCGGCACGGATAACGGGAGGGATGATTATGGCGGGACTGGATAAGCGCGTCGGCAGCTATGCGCAGGCGCTGGACGGGCTGACGGACGGAATGACATTGCTGGCGGGCGGCTTCGGCCTGTGCGGCATTCCTGAGAACCTGATTGCCGAAGTCAGACGCCGTCAGGTGCAGGGGCTGACGGTGGTTTCAAACAACTGCGGCGTCGATGGTTTTGGTCTCGGGATACTCCTTGAGACGCGCCAGGTACGAAAAGTGGTGGCGTCGTACGTGGGCGAAAACGCGCTGTTCGAGCAACAGGTGTTGAGCGGCGAGCTGGAAGTGGAACTCACCCCACAGGGAACCCTGGCAGAAAAGGTTCGCGCTGGCGGAGCGGGTATTCCGGCGTTTTACACGGCCACCGGCTATGGCACCCCCGTGGCTGCTGGCAAGGAAGTTCGCCAGTTTGCCGGCAAGCATTATGTCCTCGAAGAGGCCATCACCGGCGATTTTGCGCTGATCAAGGGCTGGAAAGCGGACTGGTACGGCAACGTTATCTATCGCCATACCGCGCAAAACTTTAACCCGCTGATGGCCACCGCGGGCCGGATAACGGTAGTGGAAGTGGAAGAGATCGTCGCCCCGGGCGAACTGCCCCCGTCGGCCATTCATACCCCGGGGATCTACGTCGACAGGCTGATTGTCGGCCAGTTCGAGAAACGCATTGAACAGCGCACGCTGCGCGCAGAGGGAGTCTGAAGATGTTAACCCGTGAACAGATGGCCATGCGCGTTGCCCGAGAACTGCGCGACGGTTACTACGTCAACCTGGGGATAGGGATCCCGACCCTTGTGGCGAACTATATTCCGGCGGGAATGGACGTGATGCTCCAGTCTGAAAACGGCCTGCTGGGGATGGGAGCCTTTCCGGATGAGCAGAGCCTTGACGCCGACATGATCAACGCCGGTAAGCAGACCGTCACCGCGAGGATCGGTGCCGCCATTTTCGACTCGGCCCAGTCGTTCGCCATGATCCGGGGCGGTCATGTTGACCTGACCGTACTCGGGGCGTTCGAAGTGGATGTCGAAGGCAACATCGCCTCGTGGATGATCCCGGGCAAGATGGTGAAAGGGATGGGAGGCGCGATGGATCTGGTCGCCGGGGCGCAGAACATCATTGTGGTGATGACCCATGCCGCAAAAAACGGAGAGTCAAAACTGCTGCCGCGCTGCACGCTGCCGTTGACCGGCGCTGGCTGCATCCGTCGGGTGTTAACCGACCTTGCGTTGCTGGAGATTGAAGACGGCGCGTTCATTCTGCGGGAATACGCCCCCGGCGTCAGTATTGACGACATCGTCAGTAAAACAGCCGGGAAAATCATCGTGGCGGACGACGTGCGCGAGATGCGCTTCAACTGAGGAGTGAACATGAATGAGGTCATGATTGTCGGGGCCACGCGAACCCCTGTAGGCAGTTTTCGCGGATCGCTCTCCTCCCTTTCCGCGGTTGAACTGGGTGCCGTAGCGGTTCGTCGCCTGCTTGAGAACAGCCAGCTGTGCGCAGATCAGGTAGACGAACTGATTTTCGGTCAGGTGCTGACGGCAGGGTGCGGACAAAACCCCGCCCGTCAGACCGCTCTCACGGCCGGATTGCCCGTCAGTACCCCCGCGACAACCGTCAATCTGGTGTGCGGTGCTGGTTTAAAAGCGGTGCAGCTCGCCGCGCAGGCTATCCGCTGCGGCGATGCCGACGTGGTTATCGCTGGCGGCCAGGAGAGCATGAGCAATGCCCCTTACCTGCTGGACGGAGCGCGGTCAGGGTTGCGTTTTGGTCATACAGGGTTGCAGGACAGCATGATAACGGATGGCCTGTGGGACGCATTTAACGATTATCACATGGGCATCACCGCGGAAAACGTTGCCCGACAGTATGGCATCTCCCGCGAGCAGCAGGACGCTTTTGCCGCCCGGTCGCAGCAAAAAGCGGCGTCGGCCATTGCGCGCGGTCTGTTTAACGCGGAGATGGCTCCGGTCACGGTGAGCGAGGGTAAAAAGCCGCCGCGCCTGGTCAGTAGTGATGAACAACCCCGGCCGGGAACCACCGCTGAGCAACTCGCTCAGTTGCGCCCTGCCTTTCGTCGTGAAGATGGAACGGTCACGGCGGGTAATGCCTCAACCCTGAACGATGGTGCCGCCGCGGTACTGTTGATGAGCGGTGAAAAAGCGCGTGAAAGCGGATTACCGATCCTGGGACGGGTCGTGAGTTATGCCGTGACCGGCGTTGATCCATCGGTGATGGGCATCGGGCCGGTCAGCGCCTGCCAGACGGCTCTGGCCCGGGCAGGCTGGGCGCTGGATGAAGTGGACGTCATTGAAGCAAATGAAGCCTTTGCCGCGCAGGCGCTGGCCGTTGGCAAACTGCTCGGCTGGGATGAACGTAAGGTGAACGTAAACGGTGGTGCGATTGCGCTTGGCCACCCCATCGGCGCCTCTGGCTGTCGGATCCTCGTCACGCTGCTGCATGAGATGCAACGCCGCGACGCGAAAAAAGGGCTCGTCACCCTGTGTGTGGGAGGCGGGCAAGGCATTGCATTAACCCTTGCGCGCTAACCGCGCCCGGACATCTCGTTGGTACCCGAATATAACAATGATAGTGAGGAGTCATAATGAGTGTGTTGATTGCCCTGGCGGCGCTGGCATTGCTGATGCTCGCGGCCTATCGCGGATACAGCGTTATTCTGTTTGCCCCCATCGCGGCGCTGGGTGCCGTGCTGCTGACCGACCCGGGGGCCGTCGGCCCGACGTTTACCGGTCTGTTTATGGAAAAGATGGTCGGCTTCGTCAAGCTCTACTTCCCGGTGTTCCTGCTGGGTGCCGTGTTTGGCAAGCTGATTGAACTTTCCGGTTTCTCACGCGCTATCGTCGCTGCAGCGATCCAGATCCTCGGGCGCCGCCATGCGATTCCGGTCATTGTGCTGGTGTGTGCATTGTTAACGTACGGCGGCGTTTCGCTCTTCGTGGTGGCGTTTGCCGTCTATCCTTTTGCCGCCGAACTGTTCCGCCAGAGCGGCATCCCCAAACGTCTTATCCCGGCGACCGTGGCTCTGGGTGCGTTCTCGTTTACCATGGACGCCCTGCCCGGTACGCCGCAGATCCAGAACATTATCCCCACCAGCTTCTTTGGCACTAACGCCTGGGCCGCCCCGTGGCTTGGGCTGATTGGCTCGCTGTTTATCCTCTGTTTTGGCCTGCTCTGGCTGGAGCGTCAGCGGCGAAAGGCGCTCAACAACAATGAGGGTTACGGTTCCGATCTGAAAAATGAACCTGAAACGCCGGACAACATTAATCTGCCCCATCCGCTGATCGCCATTTCCCCTCTGCTGCTGGTCGGGATCCTCAACCTGCTGTTTACCCGCTGGATCCCCGGCTGGTACGGGACGTACCATGAGCTTACCCTGCCCGGGCTGGCGAAGCCGATTGTCACCGAGGTCAGCAAAATCACCGCCATCTGGGCCGTGGAAGCGGCGCTGATCGCGGGTATTGTCATGGTACTGCTTTTTGGATTTCGCAATATCCGGGGACGGCTGGCAGAAGGCAGCCGGACGGCGGTCAGCGGCGCCATTCTGGCGGCAATGAATACCGCATCTGAATACGGTTTCGGGGCGGTGATCGCTGCGCTGCCCGGTTTTCTGGTCTTATCCAAAGCGCTCGCCGCTATCCCGAACCCGTTGCTCAACGAAGCCATCAGCGTGACCGTGCTTGCCGGGATCACCGGTTCGGCGTCGGGCGGGATGAGCATCGCCCTTGCGGCCATGGCCGATACGTTTGTCGCGGCCGCCCACGCAGCCAATATCCCTCTGGAGGTTCTCCACCGCGTGGCCTCGATGGCCAGCGGCGGCATGGATACGCTTCCCCATAACGGGGCCGTGATTACGTTGCTTGCCATTACGGGTCTGAGCCATCGTCAGGCGTATGGCGGCATTTTCGCTATCACCCTCATCAAAAGTCTGGCGGTGCTTTTTGTCATTGCCGTGTTCTATCTCACCGGCATTGTGTAAGGAGAATAAAATGAATCTGAACGGTAAAACCGCACTGGTGACCGGCTCGACCAGCGGTATTGGACTTGGGATCGCTGGCGTGCTGGCGAAGGCTGGCGCGCAGTTGATTCTTAACGGTTTCGGCGACAGTGAATCGGCGAGAGACGAAATCGCGAAACGGGGTAAAACGCCGGGCTATCACGATGCGGACCTGCGTGACGTCCAGCAGATTGAAGCCATGATGCATTACGCCGAAACCCGGTATGGCGGAGTCGATATTCTGATCAACAACGCCGGTATACAGCACGTCGCACCTGTTGATGCGTTCCCGGTGGAGAAATGGAACGACATTATCGCCATCAACCTCTCTTCCGTCTTTCACACCAGCCGGCTGGCGCTGCCTGCGATGCAGGCGAAAAACTGGGGGCGCATCATTAATATCGCCTCCGTGCATGGGTTGGTCGCGTCGAAAGAGAAATCCGCCTATGTTGCCGCCAAGCATGGCGTGGTGGGCTTTACCAAATCCCTGGCGCTGGAGACCGCCCGCACCGGTATTACCGCCAATGCCATCTGCCCGGGCTGGGTGCTGACCCCGCTGGTGCAGCAGCAAATCGACAGACGTATTGCCGATGGCGTCGCACCGGATGTCGCTCGTGAGCAACTGCTGGCAGAGAAACAGCCCGCCGGTGAGTTTGTTACGCCGGAACAACTAGGCGAGCTGGCGTTGTTTTTGTGCAGTGACAGCGCCGTACAGGTCCGCGGCGCCGCCTGGAATATGGATGGCGGATGGGTCGCACAGTGACCGCGGTATCGGCATAAAAAAACCTGGCACCGCAAGGTGTCAGGTTTTGTCCGCCCGGGCTAGCTCGAACAGCTCACTTCCAGGCGTTTTCCCCAGTCCGGCGGACGGCTGACATAGTCGTCATCACGGTCAGCAAACGGCGTACGCAGAGCCACATGCAGGCGATGTAGTTCGTCATACTCCCCCTGCTCTGCCTGTTCAATGGCCCGCTGCGCCAGCCAGTTGCGCAACACCATCGCCGGGTTCGCCGCGTTCATTTGTGCCTGCCGGGTTGCGTCGTCGACTTGCTCTTGCTGCAACCGCGCACGGTAAAGCGCAAACCAGTCGTCAAAGCCCTGCCTGTCAATGAACTCGTCGCGCAGCGGTGAGGCACTACTGTGTTGCTCAGTCTGGCTCAGCATCCGGAAGGTGCGGGTGTAATCGCTGCCTTCACGTTCCATGAGTGCAAACAGAGCGTTCAGGATGTCGTTATCGCCCCTCTCCTGCGTCACCAGCCCCAGCTTGTTGCGCATCAACGCGCCGTATTCGCGCAGTAAAATGTCCTGGTAGCTGTCGAGCGCATCATTCAGGGCATCAACGTCGATAAACGGCGACAGAGTTTGCGCAAGGCGCTGCAGGTTCCACAGGCCAACAGCCGGCTGATTGTCGAAACTGTAACGTCCCTGATAGTCAGAATGGTTGCAGATGTACCCCGGCTGATAGTCATCAAGGAAGCCAAACGGACCGTAATCAAAGGTCAACCCGAGAAGCGACATGTTGTCCGTGTTCATCACCCCATGGGCAAACCCGACCGTCTGCCAGCGGGCAATCATGGTTGCGGTAAGGGCTACCACATCGCGGAACCAGAGAATGTACTTATCGGCCTCGTCCTGGAAATGAGACCAGTGATGACGAATGGCATAATCCGCAAGCTGGCGGACTTTTTCCGGCTCACGACGATAATAAAAGTGTTCAAAGTGGCCAAAACGCAGATGGCTTTGCGCAACGCGCATGAGCATCGCCCCTTTTTCCATCGTTTCACGCGCCACCGGGGTGTCACTGGTTACAATCGACAGTGCGCGGGTGGTGGGGATCCCCAGCGCATGCATCGCTTCTGAGGCCAGACATTCGCGAATAGTCGAACGCAATACCGCGCGCCCGTCGCCCATTCGCGAGTAAGGGGTCAGGCCGGCCCCCTTCAGGTGCCAGTCCACCGTCTCCCCGTTGGGCAGCCGTTGTTCGCCCAGCAGGATCCCCCGGCCATCGCCCAGTTGTCCTGCCCAGACGCCAAACTGATGTCCGCTATAGACCTGAGCCAGAGGCTGCATACCGGCAAGCAGCGCTTCGCCTCCCCAGACGCCAGCGCCGTCGGAGGGCTGAAACATCTCAGGTGGAACAGCCAGCTCATCTGCCAGCCGATCGTTATGCCAGATAAGACGGGAATTTTGTAACGGTGTGGGTTTGAGTGCGGTATAAAAACCCGGCAACTCGTCATGCCAATGAGCAGTAAAAGACAGGGTCATAGGTCCTCCTGCTTTTAGTGTAGAGGGTTTACCCGGACTTAAACACGGGCGAAAGAGAGGGTTATCACTGAACGAGCGTGGTGACGTGCTCTGCAGAGACGGCTGGCCAGAGCGCCCCCTGCATTGCGCCAAAGTTAAAGGACAAGACGCGCTGCAATAAACCGTGGTCATCAATGCCGCCGACGAGCACGGACTGACAGTGAGGCGTTATTTGCCAGAGGATTGCGCGCATAAAAGGCTCAAAAGAGAGTTCAGAAGCACGCTGCTGGATAAATCCCTTGTCGAGAATGACCCGTTTAAACAATCCATCATAAACGGCTTTCAACGACGCTGCGCCTGCGCCAAAGTTTGCCAGCACCAGCGGAAAATGGATTGCCATTCTCGCCAGTTGCAGATCGTCCTTCCCGTTATTTAAACCTGGATAATTCTCATTAACAGTAAACTCAAGAAACGGATAACGCTCAAGTATTGAAACAGCGTTCCCATTACTTAATAAAAATTCAACAATTACAGGTGTAATATTGATCCATGCAATTAACTGATGCTGAATAAAAAACAGTTTACAGGTATCAAGCAATTGCAATTTCTCGTTAAACAACGCTAACTCTTCTTCAGCCGAAAGCCGCGGGATAACGAGTTCGGTGGGGATCCGAACGTGGGTACCGACGCCAGTAAAGTTAACCAGAACCTCTAAACCTTTAAGCTCGCCGGCGCTATTACGGGCAGGCAGAAGCATCAGTTCAGACTGGTAAGCATTATCTAGCGTAATAATCATTGCACTCGCCCCGCATTAAAGATGAGAGAGGACATCCTGGAGCAATTGCCGACACAATTCCACTGTCTTGATTTTAATAAGATTAATTTCATTAGTTCCGTATTATTTTTCAGATTTATCCCTGAATCTAAAATAATCTTATCCTGGTTGCTCAGTAATAGCCAGTTTTAGATAAAACAGACACCTGAGGAGATAAGTCATTTTTCGTAAATTTAACTTTAAACCTCTTATTTGAGAAAAAATGGCATGATTTATTAGTTATCATGCCATCATAAGAGACTGCTCTTTGACAGACTAAATACGTCGTGCCTGCCAGAAGTTTTTACGCCAGTAAACATTATCGAGCGACGAGCGCATCACCCCACGACTGGTCGAGGCGTGAATAAACTGATTATCGGTATCATAAATACCGACGTGAAGCCCACTGTCACCCGAGCCGGTTTTGAAAAAAACCAGGTCGCCGGGCAGCAAATCATCTTTATCGATTTCCGTGCCAATTTCCGCCTGTTTGCGCGTTTCGCGCGGAAGCTGTAAATCAAACTTATCGCGAAACGTCATCAGAACAAAGCCAGAACAATCCACGCCCCCACGGCTCATGCCGCCATAGCGATAGGGCGTGCCGCGCCAGTTGCTCAGCTGATCGTTAAGGCTGGCAATGACGGTAATAGAATCTGAAAGCCGCGGGTTAGGCGGCGGCGCACGATGGCTACTGCATCCCGCAAGAAATAACGCGGCCATCAGGAGAAACCAGAATCGCATTTTCAGACGAATCCTCTGCTTTTTTTTGTTCTTTTCGTAATTTAGCGTGCAACGGCGTTAACAGGCAAGAAACGGTTACGCCTGCGCGGTAGAAATCAGCATCTTATGCCCTTCTATATCCAGCCTGCGGAAAGACATATTGTACGCGCGGGCAAGATTTGGCGGCGTCAATACCGCATCGCGCGTGCCGCTGGCAATCATCTTTCCTCGCGCCAACAGCCACACCCGATGGGCGTGACGCAGCGTATGGTTCAGGTCATGACTGCTCATGACCACGCCGATCCCTTTTCTGCTCAGGGAGCTTAACAGGGTGTCCAGCGCGGCCTGCTGTGCCACATCCAGACCGCTCATCGGTTCATCCAGAAGCAGCAGTCTGCCATGTGGATTGCCGGCCGGGTGAATCTGCAAAATGACGGCCGCCAGACGCACGCGCTGCCACTCGCCCCCCGAAAGCTGGCTGGCATGCCGGGACAGTTTATCTTCTAGCCCTAATCCCGCCGCCACCTCCGTGAGCAGCGACGTATGCTGTTTATCGTGCAGATGCAGCATCAGGTAGTGCCAGACGGGCATCGCAAAGGGCGGGACCTGCTGCTGCACCAGATAGCTGCGCCTGTGCGCCAGTGAGACTGGCGACCAGTCAGCAAGGTTATGCTCCAGCAGGGTTATCTCCCCCGCGCCGGCGGTCAGCCCCGCCATGCGCGCCAGTAAGGTGCTCTTTCCTGCGCCGTTCGGCCCGACAAGATGCAGGATTTCGCCTGCATTGATGGCACCGGTTATCGGCTCCAGACGCCCCGTATCGGCGACGTCCGTGAGCTGCATCAGCAACGTCATTATTTCGCCAGCGCCAGCTTGATAGACTCCATCACAATCGGATCTTCAGGCGTCATGTCCGGTGAAAAACGCTGCACCACCTGTCCGTCACGACCAATAAGGAATTTTTCAAAATTCCACAGGATATCGTCCGGATAGAGCGGCGCGCGTCCTTTACTGGCCATGCGCTCATAAAAACCGCTGCCTTCCGGCGCAACGGCGGTCGGCGCGGCCGCCACCAGCTTCGCATACAGGGGATGGCGATGTTCACCGTTAACGTCGATTTTGCTGAACATCGGGAACGTCACACCGTAGGTGGTGCTGCAAAACGTTTTGATTTCGTCTTCGCTGCCCGGCTCCTGGCCCAGGAACTGGTTGCACGGGAAGCCCAGCACGGTGAAACCGTCTTTCTCCCAGGCTTTTTGAATGTTTTCCAGCTGCTCGTACTGTGGCGTCAGGCCACATTTGGAGGCCACATTCACGATGAGCAGCACGTTGCCTTTATAGCTTTCCAGCGTGGTTTTCTCACCCTCAATGGTGGTCACTTCGGTATTCAAAATATCAGACTGCATAGCATTCCCTCAGGTTATCTTACGGGTAGTGATTTAACGTCCGGATTTTAATAGTAGCCAGATAAATACCGGCGCGCCCAGCGTGGCGGTCACCACACCTATTGGCAGCTCAGCGGCTGTCAGGGCGAGCCGGGCGATGATATCCGCCACCAGCAGCGTTACCGCCCCGGCAACCGCCGAGGCCGGCAGTAAGGTTCGATGGTCGGTGATATCGCACAGACGCAGCATGTGCGGGATAACCAGCCCAATAAAGCCAATCGCCCCGGCCAGTGCCACGCTCACACCAACCAGCCAGCCAATGGCAATGACCAGCACGTTACGCCAGAAGCCTATTGGCATGCCAAGCTGGCGGGCCGAGGTTTCCCCCAGCGCGAGAATATTCAGCGGCTGTGCCTGCAGGCCTGCCCATAGCAAGACCGGTATCAGCAGTGCCATCAGCCAGCCCTGGCGCCAGTCTACGCCCCCGAAGCCGCCCATCATCCAGTACATCAACTGACGCAAGTCAAAGGACGTGGAGAAATACACCGCCCAGGTCATCAGCGCGCTACAGATGATCCCCAGAGCCACCCCGGCAAGCAGCAGCCGACTGGTTGATAAGTGCCGTCTGGCAAAGCGCAAAAGGATTACCGTTATCAACAACGCGCCAATAATGGCGCTGAGGCTAATCCCCCATGAGGAGAGTTCCCCCCCGCCCAACATCACCGCCGCCACCAGCCCTACGCCCGCGCCATTCGACACGCCGAGTAGCCCGGGCTCCGCCAGCGGGTTATCAAATAATGCCTGCATAATGGTGCCGCACAGTGCCAGCGCGGCGCCCACCAGGATCACCGCCAGCGTGCGCGGCAGACGGATTTGCCAGACGAAAAGCTGCCCCTCAGGCTCAAACCAGTGTTCCGGCCCTATCCACTGTTCCCCGGCGCACAGGCTGACGCCTGCGGTAACAATGAGCAGCAGCACGAGCAAAAGCAGGTGTCGTTGATCTAAACGGTGCTGGCGATGGGCATAATCAAGCATGGACATGGTTTTAGTAGCGTGTGATGTAATTGATTTTACGGCGGGTTTGCCAGAGAGCGCAAAGAAAAAAGGCCGCGTGAGCGGCCTTTTTAGTTAGTTCATATTACTCTGCTTTGGGCGTTGCGTTTTCGACACGACTTTTTAACTTCTGGCCGGGTCTGAAGGTCACCACGCGGCGGGCTGTAATCGGAATATCTTCCCCCGTCTTTGGGTTACGGCCCGGACGTTGGTTTTTGTCACGCAAATCAAAATTGCCAAAACCGGAGAGTTTTACCTGCTCACCATTTTCCAGAGCACGACGGATCTCTTCGAAAAACAGCTCTACCAGCTCTTTGGCATCTCGTTTGCTAAGCCCAAGCTTATCAAACAGATATTCTGACATTTCAGCTTTTGTAAGCGCCATAGGTTCAATCCCTCAATGATGCCTGGAATCGCTCTTTTAATGCCTCTACACATTTGGCGACGGTAGCGGCAATCTCCTCTTCTTCGAGTGTACGGCTGGTATCCTGAAGGATAAGGCTAATAGCGAGGCTCTTGAAACCTTCTGCTACGCCCTTGCCGCGGTACACGTCAAATAAGTTTACGCCAACTACCTGATTTACGCCAACTTTCTTACATTCGGCCAAAATATCTGCTGCGGGCACATTTTCCGCGACCACAACCGCGATATCACGGCGGTTTGCCGGGAAGCGTGAGACGTCACGGGCCTGAGGAATGACGCGGTCTGCAACCGGGCTCCATTCCAGCTCGAACACGATGGTACGGCCGTTCAGGTCCAGCTTGCGCTCCAGCTCAGGATGAACAACGCCAATGAAACCAATGCGTTTGCCGTCTAAATAGATAGCCGCGCTCTGGCCTGGATGCAGCGCAGGGATCGCTTCTGCACGGAATTCAATTTCAGATAATTTACCGGTCAGATCGAGAATTGCTTCCAGATCTCCCTTCATATCGTAGAAATCAACCGTGCCTTTTGCCAGGTCCCAGTGCTCTTCGTAACGGTTACCGCTGATGGCACCAGCCAGCATGAGATCCTGACGGATGCCTAAATTTGCCTGATTATCCGGTACAAAGCGTAAACCACTTTCGAAAATTCGCACGCGGTTTTGCTGACGATTCTGGTTGTAAACGATAGTTCCCAGCAGACCGGTCCACAGGGACAGGCGCATCGCGGACATTTCGCTGGAGATTGGGCTTGGCAGGAGCAGCGCCTCCTGGCCCGGATGGATCATCTGCTGCAGTTTTGGATCAACAAAGCTGTAGGTGATCACTTCCTGATAACCTTTGTCGTTCAGCATGGTTTTCACACGCTTAAGAGACAAATCTGCTTCACGGTGGCTTCCCATCACCAGACCCGCCTGAACAGGCTCATCCGGGATGTTGTTATAGCCGTATACGCGAGCCACTTCTTCCACCAGATCTTCTTCGATCTCCATGTCGAAACGCCAGGATGGCGCAACGGCTTTCCACTCGTCCTGTCCTTCGGTCACGTCACAACCCAGGCGGCGAAGGATATCGCTGACCTGTGCGTCAGCAACATGGTGACCAATCAGACGATCCAGCTTGCTACGACGCAGGGTAATGGTCGCACGCTTCGGCAACGTCGCTTCGTGGGTGACGTCGATAACCGGGCCCGCTTCACCGCCGCAGATGTCGATCAGCAGACGCGTCGCACGCTCCATCGCTTTGTGCTGCAGTGCCGGATCGACGCCACGCTCATAACGGTGAGAGGCATCGGTATGCAGGCCGTGACGACGTGCGCGACCGGTGATAGAGAGCGGGCTGAAAAACGCACACTCCAGCAGAACGTTTTGCGTTTCATCATTTACACCGGAGTGTTCGCCACCGAAGATACCGCCCATCGCCAGCGCTTTAACGTGGTCCGCGATCACCAGCGTATCAGCATTCAGTTTTGCTTCGCTACCGTCGAGCAGAACCAGGGTTTCGCCCTCTTTCGCCATACGCACCACAATACCGCCTTCGATACGATCTTTATCGAACGCGTGCATCGGCTGACCCAGCTCCAGCAGAACATAGTTGGTCACGTCAACGACGGCGTCGATAGAACGAATACCGCAGCGACGCAGCTTCTCTTTCATCCACAGCGGGGTTGGCGCTTTTACGTTGATGCCTTTCACCACACGACCAAGGTAGCGTGGGCACGCATCAGCGGCTTCAACCTGAATCGGCAGTGTGTCACTGATGGTAGCGTCAACCGGTACGATTTCCGGTACGTTCAGTTCAGTCTGGTTCAGCACGGCCACATCGCGGGCCACGCCGATAATGCCTAAGCAGTCCGCACGGTTTGGCGTCACGCTGATTTCAATGGTGTTGTCATCAAGTTTCAGGTATTCGCGGATGTCGGTACCAATAGGCGCATCAAGCGGCAGCTCAATGATGCCATTGTGATCGTCGGAAATACCCAGCTCAGAGAACGAACACAGCATGCCTTCAGACGGCTCACCGCGCAGTTTCGCTGCTTTAATTTTAAAATCGCCCGGCAGTACAGCCCCCACGGTCGCCACGGCCACTTTCAGGCCCTGACGGCAGTTTGGCGCGCCGCAGACGATATCCAGCAGGCGATCGCCGCCTACGTTAACTTTTGTCACACGCAGCTTGTCAGCGTTAGGGTGCTGACCGCACTCAACCACTTCGCCCACAACGACGCCATTGAAAGCGCCAGAAACCGGCTCAACACCGTCAACTTCCAGACCCGCCATGGTGATCTGGTTGGAAAGCGCTTCGCTATCAAGCGTGGTGTTCACCCATTCGCGTAACCACAGTTCACTGAATTTCATTGTTCTGTCCTGCCCTTATTTAAACTGTTTGAGGAAACGCAGATCGTTTTCGAAGAATGCACGCAAATCGGTCACGCCATAGCGCAGCATTGTCAGACGCTCCATGCCCATACCGAACGCAAAGCCGGAGTAGACTTCTGGATCGATACCCACGTTGCGCAGAACGTTTGGATGCACCATGCCGCAGCCCAGCACTTCCAGCCATTTGCCGTTTTTACCCATCACGTCAACTTCCGCAGACGGTTCAGTGAACGGGAAGTAGGACGGACGGAAACGAACCTGCAGGTCTTCCTCAAAGAAGTTGTTCAGGAAATCGTGCAGCGTACCTTTCAGGTTGGTAAAGCTGATGTTCTTATCAACAATCAGGCCTTCCATCTGATGGAACATCGGTGTATGGGTCTGATCGTAGTCGTTACGGTACACGCGGCCCGGTGCGATAATGCGGATCGGGGGTTCCTGTTCCTTCATGGTACGGATCTGAACGCCCGAGGTCTGAGTACGCAGCAGACGGGTGGCGTCGAACCAGAAAGTGTCGTGGTCAGCACGTGCCGGATGATGGCCTGGAATGTTGAGGGCGTCGAAGTTGTGGTAATCATCTTCGATTTCCGGGCCAGTCGCCACGGTAAAGCCGAGCTCACCGAAGAAACTTTCAATGCGATCAATGGTGCGGGTAACCGGATGCAGGCCACCGTTTTCGATACGGCGCCCCGGCAGGGAGACATCGATAGTCTCTGCCGCCAGACGCGCATTCAGCACCGCGCTTTCCAGCTCAGCTTTGCGCGCGTTCAGTGCCTGTTGCACCTGCTCTTTGGCTTCGTTAATGACCGCACCCGCTGCCGGGCGTTCCTCTGGCGGCAGTTCACGCAGGGTTGTCATTTGAAGGGTCAAATGCCCTTTCTTACCGAGATATTCGACGCGGACATTGTCTAACGCGGCAACATCTGAGGCCTGATTAATGGCGGCTGTTGCACTGGCAACCAGCTCTGCGAGATGTGACATGATTTTCCTCATTATGTCGGTGCAGACACCGATTTGGTGGAGTTATTCTCTCGAATTTAGACACAAAAAAAGCCTCCATCAGGAGGCTTATCTGGCGCTGTTTTTCGTTTCATCTTTCACGCGCTAGCCTCCTGAATTCAGGTGCTAAAGTAAAAGAAGAAGCGGAAAATAGCAGCATTCATGCTTGCGTTACCTTGTGTGGTAAAAAACCGTTAAGACCTTATTGAAAAGGTTGCACGGGTAAAAGTCAATCTTCTGATGGTGTTAAATGAAAAGAGGGAGCGAAGCCCCCTCTTTCAACTGGCTTATGCCAGTGCTGCTTTCGCTTTTTCGACCAGAGCGGTGAACGCTACTTTGTCGAATACTGCGATGTCAGCCAGGATCTTACGGTCGATTTCAACAGAGGCTTTTTTCAGGCCGTTGATGAATTTGCTGTAAGAAATACCGTTCTGACGTGCTGCTGCGTTGATACGCGCAATCCACAGTTGACGGAACTGACGCTTACGTTGACGACGGTCACGGTAAGCGTACTGACCTGCTTTGATAACAGCCTGGAAGGCAACGCGGTATACGCGTGAACGCGCACCGTAGTAGCCTTTAGCTTGTTTCAAAATTTTCTTGTGACGTGCACGTGCAATTACACCACGTTTTACGCGAGCCATATGTGCTCTCCTGTATCTATATTCTTAGTAAAAAATTAAACGTTAACGGCTTATGCGTACGGCAGGCACGCGATAACCAGACCCAGATCGCCTTTAGAAACAAGGCCTTTTGGACGCAGGTGACGTTTACGCTTAGTAGATTTTTTGGTCAGAATATGACGCAGGTTTGCGTGCTTACGCTTAAATCCACCACCACCGGTTTTTTTGAAGCGCTTAGCAGCACCGCGTACGGTCTTAATTTTTGGCATCTTAATTACTTCCACTTCGCATTGTTAAATAAACGAAACATAGGCGAACAAAACCTATGAGACCCGAAGGCTCCACAGGTTTTGCTGCTTGAAGGCCTTACTGTTTCTTCTTAGGAGCGAGCACCATGATCATCTGGCGGCCTTCGATCTTCGTAGGGAAGGATTCGACTACTGCCAGTTCAATCAGATCGTCACGGACGCGGTTAAGCACTTCCATACCAATCTGTTGGTGGGCCATCTCACGACCGCGGAAACGCAGTGTGATCTTGGCCTTATCGCCATCTTCCAGAAAGCGAATCAGGCTGCGGAGTTTTACCTGATAATCGCCATCGTCGGTACCAGGACGGAATTTAATTTCCTTAACCTGGATAACTTTTTGCTTTTTCTTCTGTTCCTTAGAAGACTTACTCTTTTCATAAAGGAACTTGCCGTAGTCCATGATACGACAAACTGGCGGTTCGGCGTTAGGGCTGATTTCAACTAAATCTACTCCAGCTTCTTCAGCCTTTTCGATCGCTTCTCTCAGACTCACAATCCCCAGCTGCTCGCCTTCCAGACCTGTTAAGCGAACTTCCTGGGCGCGAATCTCGCCATTGATACGATTCGGACGTGCCGTTTGAACTCGTTTTCCGCCTTTAATACCTTATTCCTCCAGTTGTTGAAGACTGCGGCTGCGAATCTCTTGTTGCAGCTTCTCAATCACTTCACTTACGTCCAGGCTCCCCAGGTCTTTACCACGGCGGGTGCGAACGGCAACTTTGCCTGCTTCCACCTCTTTATCACCACAGACCAACATATACGGGACACGACGTAAAGTGTGCTCGCGGATTTTAAAGCCAATCTTCTCATTTCTCAAGTCTGCTTTTACGCGAATGCCCGCATTTTGTAGTTTCTGCGTCAATTCTTTAACGTATTCAGCCTGAGAATCGGTAATGTTCATCACCACGACCTGCACTGGCGCAAGCCAGGTTGGGAAGAAGCCGGCAAACTCTTCAGTCAGGATGCCGATGAAGCGCTCCAGAGAACCGAGGATTGCACGGTGAATCATAACCGGTACCTGACGTTCGTTGTCTTCGCCAACATAAGAGGCGCTTAAACGCTGCGGCAGGGAGAAGTCCAGCTGTACAGTACCGCACTGCCATGCGCGATCGAGGCAGTCATACAGGGTAAATTCAATTTTCGGACCGTAGAATGCGCCCTCGCCCAGCTGGTATTCGAACGGAATGCCGTTCTCTTCCAGCGCCACGGCGAGATCCGCTTCTGCGCGATCCCAGGTCTCATCGCTACCGATACGTTTTTCCGGACGCGTTGAGAGTTTGACAACGATCTTCTCGAAGCCAAAGGTGCTGTACATATCGTAGACCATACGAATACAGGCGTTAACTTCATCACGAACCTGATCTTCAGTACAGAAGATATGCGCATCATCCTGAGTAAAGCCACGAACACGCATCAGACCGTGCAATGCACCTGATGGCTCGTTACGGTGGCAGCTACCGAACTCTGCCATACGCAGCGGCAGATCGCGGTAGGATTTCAGACCCTGGTTGAAGATCTGAACGTGGCCAGGGCAGTTCATTGGCTTAATGCAGTATTCACGGTTCTCAGAAGAGGTGGTGAACATCGCATCTTTGTAGTTGTCCCAGTGGCCGGTTTTTTCCCACAGCACACGGTCCATCATGAACGGGCCTTTCACTTCCTGATACTGGTACTCTTTCAGCTTGGAGCGTACGAACGTTTCCAGTTCACGGAAGATAGTCCAGCCGTCATTGTGCCAGAACACCATACCCGGCGCTTCTTCCTGCATGTGGTACAGGTCAAGCTGCTTACCGATTTTACGGTGGTCACGTTTAGCCGCCTCTTCCAGGCGCTGCAGGTAGGCGTTAAGGGCTTTTTTATCGGCCCACGCGGTACCATAGATACGCTGCAACATCTTGTTGTTGCTATCGCCACGCCAGTAGGCGCCCGCGATTTTCATCAGCTTAAAGTGATGACAGAAGCGCATGTTCGGCACGTGCGGTCCACGGCACATGTCGACGTATTCTTCGTGATGGTACAAGCCAGGCTTGTCATCATGAGAGATGTTTTCATCAAGAATAGAGACTTTATAGCTCTCGCCACGCTTCACGAAGGTTTCACGCGCTTCGTGCCAGCTGACTTTCTTCTTAATGACGTCATAGTTAGTTTCGGCGAGCTCGTGCATACGTTTTTCGAGCGCGTCGATATCTTCCTGAGTCAGGGTATGGTCAAGATCAACGTCATAGTAGAAACCGTTGTCAATAACCGGACCGATCGCCATTTTGGTGTTCGGCCACAGCTGTTTGATCGCATGACCTAACAGGTGCGCGCAGGAGTGACGAATGATCTCCAGACCTTCTTCGTCTTTCGCTGTGATGATAGACAGCTGCGCATCGCTTTCAATCAGGTCAGATGCATCAACCAGCTCACCATTAACACGGCCAGCGATGGTTGCTTTCGCGAGTCCAGGACCAATGTCCAGGGCAACATCCATTGGGCTTACAGCGTGGTCGTAATGGCGTTGGCTGCCATCAGGAAGAGTAATTACAGGCATTTTATATCCTTATTTGCAGTGATGCCCCACACATAAGAGCATATACAAAGAAAATAATCGTGATTTGACAATAGATTACGACACCATCTGACCAACAATCGTCAAATTGGCTCGCGATCATTCACCCACCGAAAATCAGATAAATGCGGATTTACGGCAAGCCCTGCAATGGTAACACTAACAAAAGAGAGATTGCACCCTTTGCTGGCAGATTGCTGCGCTGGCACTTTCGCATGAATTTGCAGGGCGCATATCTCCGGTGCTCGCATTCCAGAGATGCTGGGCTACTCTTGAACAAGTCTTTAAACCCAAAGGTGCATACCATGAACGTATCAAGTAGAACGGTTGTGATATTGAACGTCCTTTCAGCCACCGGTTTATTGTTGATTCTTGCAGAACGATTCCACTGGTTCTAACCGAACCGGAAGCTGGCATAACCTGATTCACCACTGGAGAAGGGGCATTTCCCCGCCCTGTTTGGTAGACTGTTCGCATCAACTTACAAGGATCAGGTTATGCCAACAAAACGCTTTGCCGTAAAACACTGGAAAATGGTACTGGTGCTGATTGCCATCTGCGGCGCGATGCTGCTTCTGCGTTGGGCGGCAATGATTTGGGGCTGAACGTGGATATAAATAACTGCGCAGGGAATAACGTCGTTATCCGTAATACCATTTTGCGGACATTCACCGCCAGGACGAAATACGGACGATAGGTTTACGTCAAATAGGTTTGCAGCGAAAAAACCGGTACCACAAAATCCGGTTTTTTTGGCGCGTTGAATTAGCGTTTAAACGTCAATAACAACACGGCAAAACCCATCAGGACCATTCACCTGCAACCAGTTTATGGACGTCAAAAGCATCATTCATAGACTGACCGGTGGACTGAGAGGCTGGCGCGATGTTAGACCCGGCTTCAACGTCAGCGGCTTTCGCAATGCCGATTTGGCTGTGGGTCTCACTGGCTGTCGGGGTGGTTTCATCAGCAGCAAATACGCCAAAAGACAGTGCGGAAAGCACCATCGCTGCTGCGGCAGTTTTGATTTTTTTCATAATGTTTTTTCTCTTTCTACATTTAATACTAATAATGCTAAATACCTTAAGGCCGAATTCAGCCCGTGCTAAGAGTGTAGATCCAGATCACACTTTTGCCTAGCCTGTTACGTTATCAATTCGTGTCAAATAAGCCGCAAATTAATGAAAATGCATTATGAAGAAATGATGGAGATATCAGCAGACCAGATATTTCAAAACAGTGTTTAATATAAAACAGCACAGTTTCAAAAAATAAAAAACGGGCCGATAGCGTAATCGGCCCGAGAATATTACATTTTATAACCCAGTGAAACCGTGGTTCTGCGGTCGGTATGATCCGGAGCAGAATCAGGAGGAGAAGAGTTCCAGGTGACGTTGTAGGCCACTTTCAGGCCAAAGTGTTCGTTGATAGCCACGTTCAGCGCTGTTTCTGAGTTCAGCGTCGTATCGTCGGCACCAAATACAGACACCCCCTGGGTAAATTTGGTGTTGTCAGTCATCTGCCAGGCATAGGTGCCGGAAGCGTAACCGAGCGGTTGAGTTTTGGTTTCGCCGTCGGTGTACTCGTCGTAGCGCACACCTGGACCGAATTCAAAACGTAAACTGTGTACCGGTCCGTTCAGGAACTGACGACCGTAACCGGCAGTGAACACATCACGCTGGCGATAGCCGTTGTAACGGTCAGTTAACCAGCTGGCCTGACCAAACAGGTAGTCAAAGTCGGTCATGTTGTAACGGCTACGTCCGCCAACCGCATATTTCTCGGAAGAGCGTTCGTCATTCGCGGAGGTGTTACTGGCATTTCCCCACAGAGACCAGGCGGTGGTATTACCGTACCAGGTCAGCGTACTGTCCGCCGTGAGAGAGGAGCTTTTCGTGTTACCGGATTGTGCAAGATAGCCAGCGTTCAGGTTACCTTCAAACGGTTTTTGCGCGGTGGCTGGATCGTCCATGACAGTAAAAACGGAATCATCTGCGGTCGCGTTCATTGCAGCAAACACGCCACCCGCCAGCATCAGTGCAGCGGGTACTGTCTTCAAAAGCTTCATTTTATTAAGGAGTCCGTACAACAAAAAAAGAGACCACACGGTCCCGGAAACTTTCTTGAGGATCAATGACAAGGCGTCCAGAGAAAGGTAACAAATTATAAAAAGCCGCAAATAACATAGCAATGATTTCTTATTTCATTTTTTGAATAAGAACGATCTCAAAAAGCGTTTTATTTTATATAAGCCGCAGCAGACTTTATGTCAGTATTCATATTTAAAATCATACTGTTATTTACATTGCCTTCCTGACAAATGGTGCCAGACTAAAAGGAACCCACGCTAAAAGGAGGTAATGATGGTTTCTATCTACACCCTGACGCTCTCCCCTTCCCTCGACTCCGCCACCCTGACGCCCCAGATTTACCCGGAAGGTAAATTGCGCTGCAGCGCCCCGGTGTTTGAGCCCGGCGGCGGCGGCATCAATGTGGCGCGAGCCATAACGCACCTCGGTGGAAAGGCGACAGCAATTTTCCCCGCAGGCGGCGCGACCGGTGAGCACCTGGTCTCTCTGCTGGCCGATGAACAGGTGGCCTCGCAGACCGTCGAGGCCAAAGACTGGACGCGGCAAAACCTGCATGTGCACGTGGAGTCCAGCGGCGAGCAATTCCGTTTCGTCATGCCGGGTGCAAAACTCAGTGAAGATGAGTTTCGTCAGCTTGAAGAGAAGGTGCTGGCCATTGAGAGCGGAGCTCTGCTGGTGATAAGCGGCAGCCTGCCGCCCGGTGTCAGCACGGAAAAACTGACAGCGCTGATTCGGGCCGCGCAGCAACGCGGTATCCGCTGCATTGTCGACAGTAGCGGCGAGGCGCTGCAGGCAGCCCTGACGCCGGGCAATCTTGAGCTGGTTAAACCCAACCAGAAAGAATTAAGCGCGCTGGTGAACCGCGAGCTGAACCAGCCGGACGATGTCCTCACCGCCGCGCAGGAATTGGTTCACAGCGGCAAAGCGCGACGGGTCGTGGTCTCCCTTGGCCCGCAGGGTGCCCTGGCCGTGGACGAAACGGGGTCCGTTCAGGTTGTCCCACCGCCGATGAAAAGCCAGAGTACCGTGGGCGCGGGTGATAGCATGGTTGGAGCGATGACCCTGAAACTGGCTCAGGGTGCTTCGCTACTGGAGATGACACGCTACGGCGTCGCAGCGGGTAGCGCTGCCACCATCAACCAGGGCACACGTCTCTGTTCGCTTAGCGACACGCAAAAAATCGTCGATTACCTGTCCCGAAATTAATCCCCCTTTTCCCCTTCTCTGTGAAGGGGAAATACGCGGCATAGTCGCCAAACGCAGCCTATCGACTATGCTAAGAAAACTTCCAAGATAACAATGAGGTGAATTATGAGCAGTGGTGACATCACCCGCTACGTCGTTACCATCAACATTCATCAAGCGTCGCTGACTGAGCTTAATGAGCTCAACAACGCCTTTACCCGGGCCAATTTCCTGCTCACACTCACGGATGACGAGGGCAATATCCATGATTTAGGCACCCTGACGTTTGGCCTGATCAGCACTCTGAGTAAAGAAGAGGTTCACGCTCTGGCGGCCAGTCTGGTCGAAAGCGTGACCGACAAAGCGGCAGAAATTGATCTTGATACCTGGGAAAACTGGCAGAAAAAAGAACAATAAGTGCCCTGCATGAATTTAAACCGCTCAGGTGTGCGTTAGTTCGTATTTTTTTACCGCAATTATGCGCTAACTTTATGATCTGGCAGACAACATGGGAGAGACAACATGTGGCAGGCTATCAGTCATCTTTTAAGTGAGCAACTGGGTGAAGGTGAAATTGAACTGCGGAACGAACTGCCAGGCGGAGAAATCCACGCCGCATGGCACTTACGCTACGCCGGGCGCGATCTCTTTGTTAAATGCGATGAGCGAGAGCTGCTTCCGATTTTCACCGCCGAAGCCGACCAGCTGGAACTGTTGTCGCGCAGTAAAACGGTGACGGTCCCGCAGGTCTGGGCCGTGGGCAGCGACCGCGACTACAGTTTTCTGGTCATGGAATTTCTTCCTGCCCGCCCGTTAGACGCCCATAACGCCTTCATTCTCGGCCAACAGTTAGCGCGACTGCATCAATGGAGCGACCAGCCGCAGTTTGGTCTCGATTTTGACAACGACCTCTCCACCACTCCACAACCTAATGCCTGGCAACGACGCTGGTCGACATTCTTTGCTGAGCAACGCATTGGCTGGCAGCTGGAACTGGCTGCGGAGAAAGGTCTGGAGTTTGGCAATATCGATGCCATCGTCGAACACATTCAGCAGCGTCTGGCATCCCACCAGCCTCAACCGTCTCTGCTGCACGGTGATTTGTGGTCAGATAACTGCGCGCTGGGTCCTGACGGCCCCTATATCTTCGACCCGGCCTGTTACTGGGGCGACAGGGAGTGTGACCTGGCGATGCTGCCACTGCACCCTGAGCAACCGCCGCAAATTTACGACGGGTACCAGTCCGTGCTGCCTCTGCCGCAGGGTTTTCTTGAGCGCCAGCCGGTGTATCAGCTCTACACACTGATGAACCGCGCCATTCTGTTTGGCGGAGAGCATCTGGTCAATGCCCAGAGGGCACTTGAACGTGTGCTTGCCGCGTAATGGCGGGACGGGTGGCTATGTCGCCACCCTTATCGGTTACAGGAATCCCAACAGCGAAAAGAAGAAGTAACCCGCCACGATGATAATGACTGGCAGGATATACAGCGGGAAAATTTGCAGGAAAATGGTGTGACGCGGCACAACAATGCGGGACTCAATCTGCTCGCGGCTCATCCCTTCCGGGCCTTTCGCCTGTTCGAGAATCATCTGGTCTTCCACACCTTCGCGTAAAAAACGCGTCTGACGGCTCATGCGTGCGCCAGAGGCCTGCAACGCCATACCAATAAAGATCAGCGCGTAGATCACCCAAAACCCGAGATTCAACTGCTGATGAAAATTCGGCGTCGGCGAATTGAACCAAAAGATATTCAGAAACGGCGTATTAAAACGCATCATTTCAATCATGACATGAGCAAAATCAAGCATTACCGCATTAATACCTGGCTGTTTTTCACTGTGATCGTACATAAATTTAAGCACAGAGATCAGCGTCGAAATGACGGCTGGAATAAAAATTACCCAGCCAGCAATACGTTTTAAGACAGCAATGCGTCCAGCTTGTTGATACGTCATCAGTTCCCCTTCATAAAGACGCGTTATTTCTGCCTAAGTCTACCTGCTGACCATCATTTTCGCCCGCTCTTTAAAGGCAATATGCTAAATTGCAGAGTGCACTTAGCATTTATCGTCTGTCGTACACCCTGGATAAGGAGACGTTGTGATGTCGACACCGCGCCAGATTCTTGCCGCAATTTTTGACATGGATGGATTACTGATCGATTCCGAACCGTTGTGGGATCGCGCCGAACTGGACGTTATCGCCAGCCTGGGCGTTGATATCAGCCGCCGTAATGAACTTCCGGATACGCTTGGTCTGCGCATCGATATGGTGGTGGATCTGTGGTATGCCCAGCAGCCGTGGGTGGGACCCGATCGCGACGAAGTGACCGCGCGCATTATCAGCCGCGCCATCTCACTGGTGGAAGAGAGCAAGCCCCTGCTGCCCGGGGTGCGTGAAGCCGTCGCGCTGTGTAAAGCGCAGGGGTTGAAAGTCGGCCTGGCGTCAGCTTCACCGCTGCATATGCTGGAAAAAGTGCTGACCATGTTTGAGCTGCGCGACAGCTTCGACGCGCTGGCCTCAGCGGAAACGTTGCCATACAGCAAGCCGCACCCGCAGGTCTATCTCGACTGTGCCGCTAAGCTCGGTCTTGATCCCCTCTGCTGTGTCGCGCTGGAAGATTCCGTTAACGGAATGGTGGCCTCGAAGGCCGCGCGCATGCGCTCGATTGTTGTTCCCGCGGAGGAAGGCCGACACGATCCCCGTTTTGCCCTTGCCGACGTAAAGCTGAACTCACTGGTTGAGCTGACGGCGCAGCACCTGCGCGGCGAGTAACCCGCCCTTTTCAGGCAGCGTCAGGCTGCCTGCTTTAAAAACAAAACATCGTTTCATTTTGTTTGCTTTTCTTATCCCCCGCTTCTATCCTTAGCGTCAGAATGACAATAACCTTACTTCTGAGGCGCGTATGATACTGGATAACTTCACTCTGTCAGGAAAAGTGGCCATCGTCACCGGATGTGATACCGGTCTGGGACAAGCCATGGCCATTGCGCTGGCGCAGGCGGGATGCGACATCGTGGGTGTTAACCGCAAAGCGCCGGAGGAAACGGCTGCCTGCATTAGCGCACTCGGAAGGCGGTTCAGGGCGATTCGGGCCGACCTCAGTCAGCAGGAGAGTCTTCAGAACGTTGTTGACAGCGCGGTGGCTGAGATGGGGCGAGTCGATATTCTGGTGAATAATGCCGGGACCATACGCCGTGAAGATGCTCTCGCGTTCAGCGAAAAGGACTGGGACGACGTCATCAACCTGAATCTGAAATCGCTTTTTTTCCTCTCCCAGGCCGTGGCTAAACAGTTTATTGCGCAGGGCCAGGGCGGGAAAATCATTAATATCGCCTCGATGCTCTCATTCCAGGGCGGCATCCGCGTGCCCTCTTACACCGCGTCCAAAAGCGGCGTGTTGGGGATCACGCGTCTGCTGGCCAATGAATGGGCGACACTCGGCATCAATGTTAACGCCATCGCGCCAGGCTACATGGCGACCAACAACACTCAGCAACTGCGAGATGACCAGCAGCGCAGCCAGGAGATCCTCGACCGGATACCTGCCGGGCGCTGGGGAGTTCCGGAAGACCTGCAGGGACCGGTGGTATTTTTAGCCTCCGCCGCCTCGGATTACGTGAACGGTCATACGTTAGCCGTCGACGGGGGCTGGCTGGCGCGCTAGGCGCGTTTGTGACATACAGTTACACCGTCACCTCTTTCGTCTACTGTATAAAAACCCTATACTGTATGTATTGACAGTTTTATGGGTTTTATCATGACGGCGGAAGGCCATCTGCTTTTTTCCATTGCGTGCGCAGTTTTTGCCAAAAACGCTGAACTTACCCCTGTGCTCGCACAGGGGGACTGGTGGCATATTGTCCCGTCCGCCGTGTTGACCTGTCTGCTGCCCGATATCGACCATCCAAAATCGTTCCTGGGACAGCGGCTAAAGTGGATATCAAAACCCATCGCCCGCGCGTTTGGTCACCGCGGGTTTACCCACAGCCTGCTGGCTGTATTCGGCCTGCTCACCCTTTTCTATTTAAAAGTCCCTGAGAGCTGGATAGTGCCCGCCGATGCTATCCAGGGAATGGTGCTGGGTTATTTAAGCCATATCCTTGCCGATATGCTGACGCCTGCGGGCGTGCCGCTGCTCTGGCCATGCCGCTGGCGTTTCCGTTTGCCCATTCTTGCGCCGCAGAAAGGTAATCAGCTTGAGCGTGTGTTGTGTATGGCGCTCTTTGCCTACGCCGTCTGGATGCCGCAAACCTTGCCCGAAAACAGTGCAGTGCGCTGGTCATCCCAGATGATCAATTCGCTGCAATTTCAGTTTAATCGGTTCATTAATCACCAGATTGAACACTAAGCACACAAATTATTTCCATTTGTCATAACCCATTCCATTTGGATATAAGCGCCACATCACACTTCTGATAATCTTGCGCCAACAGGATCGGTAAAAACCGACCGTATAATAAATCAGGAGAACGGGGATGAATTTTCCACTCATCGCGAACATTGTAGTGTTCGTTGTATTGCTATTGCTTCTCGCGCAAGCGCGCCACAAACAGTGGAGCCTCGCGAAGAAAGTGCTGGTTGGTCTGGCCATGGGTGTCGTGTTTGGTCTGGCGTTGCAGGCTATTTACGGCTCCGATAATCCAGTTCTGAAAGATTCTATTCAGTGGTTCAACATCGTCGGTAACGGCTATGTCCAGCTGCTGCAGATGATCGTTATGCCGCTGGTGTTTGCCTCTATTCTGAGCGCCGTTGCCCGTCTGCATAACGCCACCCAGTTGGGTAAAATCAGCTTCCTGACCATCGGTACGCTGCTTTTTACCACGCTGATTGCTGCTCTGGTCGGTGTGCTGGTCACCAACCTGTTCGGGCTGACCGCTGAAGGTCTGGTCCAGGGTACGGCTGAAACGGCGCGTCTTACCGCGATTCAGACCAACTACGTGGGTAAAGTCGCTGACCTGACGGTGCCACAGATGGTGCTCTCTTTCGTGCCGAAGAACCCGTTTGCTGACCTGACCGGTGCCAGCCCAACCTCCATTATCAGCGTGGTGATCTTTGCGGCCTTCCTCGGTGTGGCGGCGCTGAAGCTGCTGAAAGACGACGCGCCGAAAGGCGAGCGCGTGCTGGTGGCTATCGATACCCTGCAAAGCTGGGTAATGAAGCTGGTCCGTCTGGTGATGCAGTTGACCCCTTACGGTGTTCTGGCGCTGATGACCAAAGTGGTTGCCGGCTCTAACCTGCAGGACATCATTAAGCTGGGTAGCTTCGTCGTCGCCTCTTATCTGGGCCTGGGCATTATGTTCGTGGTGCACGGTATCCTGCTGGGCGTCAATGGCGTTAGCCCGCTGAAATACTTCCGTAAAGTGTGGCCGGTACTGACCTTTGCGTTCACCAGCCGTTCCAGCGCCGCGTCTATTCCGCTGAACGTTGAAGCGCAGACCCGTCGTCTGGGCGTACCGGAATCTATTGCCAGCTTCTCTGCCTCCTTTGGTGCCACCATTGGTCAGAACGGTTGCGCAGGTCTCTACCCTGCAATGCTGGCGGTAATGGTTGCTCCGACCGTGGGTATTAACCCACTGGATCCCGTCTGGATTGCCACGCTGGTCGGGATTGTTACCATCAGCTCCGCAGGCGTTGCGGGTGTTGGCGGTGGCGCAACCTTCGCCGCGCTGATTGTCCTGCCGGCCCTGGGTCTGCCGGTGACGCTGGTTGCCCTGCTGATCTCCGTTGAGCCGCTGATCGACATGGGTCGTACTGCGCTGAATGTGAGCGGTTCCATGACCGCCGGTACGTTGACCAGCCAGTGGCTGAAGCAGACCGATAAAACCATTCTGGAAAGTGAAGACGACGCTGAACTGGCGCACCGTTAATCACGGATGAATAAAAAAAACCGCCTGATGGCGGTTTTTTTTGGCTGTTATTCTTCAATCTCTTCATCCTGGCGGACCTGGTTCGCCCATCGCTGGGCCGACTCCGGCCCCGAAAACGTGGGCGAGCGGCGGAAGTGTTCTCCCATCAGAACAAACGCTACGTATTTACCGCGCAGTTGCCAGACATCACGAAAACCATCCACCTTCAGGGCGTGTTCGGGCGGCGCGGGTTCGACGCGGGGCACGTAGCTAATGACAGGGCGGTTTTGTTGACGAAAAGGTTTCATAAGCGACGGGTTCACTAAAGCACATTCTGGAAGCAGGAAAATTCTATGATAGCCGATCCTCCCCCCACGCGTCGCGCCCTGCATCGCTCTGATAGCGCATTCCTTAACCAGGTCATCTGAAAACTCTTAGTTCGCCCGCCCTTTCGCCACATTGTTCTATAGTTAACAAGGTTTTTAGCAATGGATAAAGGAGAAGCGTGCAATGTCGAACAAAGATAAAACACATCAATCACCCATTCATGGCACTGAAGAATCTCAACCAGGCATGGACTCTCTGGCCCCAGCGGACGGCTCTCACCGCCCGTCCCCCGGCCCTTCCGCACCTGGCGAACAGCCTACCGCGCCGGGAAGTATGAAATCCCCGGATACCGGAAACGAGAAGCTGAAATCCCTTGAGTCCCACCGTAAAGGCGGCGAAGGTTTTGCACTTACCACCAACCAGGGCGTGCGCATTGCTGACGATCAGAACTCGCTGCGTGCGGGAACACGCGGACCGACCCTGCTGGAAGACTTTATTCTGCGGGAAAAAATCACCCATTTTGACCATGAACGTATACCTGAGCGCATCGTTCACGCGCGTGGCTCCGCGGCACACGGCTACTTCCAGCCCTACAAAAGCCTCAAAGAGATAACCAAAGCGGATTTCCTTTCCGATCCGGACAAAATCACACCGGTCTTTGTCCGCTTTTCAACCGTGCAGGGCGGCGCTGGTTCGGCAGATACCGTGCGTGATATCCGCGGCTTCGCCACCAAATTTTATACCGAAGAGGGTATTTTCGATCTCGTCGGCAATAACACCCCGGTGTTTTTCATTCAGGATGCGCATAAATTTCCTGACTTTGTCCATGCGGTAAAACCGGAGCCCCACTGGGCCATACCGCAGGGACAAAGTGCGCATGACACCTTCTGGGATTATGTCTCACTGCAACCAGAAACGTTACACAACGTGATGTGGGCGATGTCAGACCGTGGCATTCCGCGCAGCTACCGCACGATGGAAGGGTTTGGTATTCATACCTTCAGGATGATCAACGCGGACGGGAAAGCCACATTCGTACGCTTCCACTGGAAGCCTGTGGCGGGCAAAGCCTCGCTGGTGTGGGATGAAGCCCAGAAGCTGACCGGGCGCGATCCGGACTTCCACCGTCGTGAGCTGTGGGAGTCGATTGAAGCCGGTGACTTCCCGGAATATGAACTGGGGTTACAGCTGATCCCGGAAGAGGATGAGTTTAACTTCGATTTCGACCTTCTCGACCCGACAAAGCTGATCCCAGAGGAACTGGTGCCGGTTCAGCTGGTGGGTAAAATGGTGCTCAACCGTAACCCGGACAATTTCTTTGCCGAAAATGAGCAGGTCGCGTTCCACCCGGGGCATATCGTTCCGGGGCTGGATTTCACGAACGATCCCCTCCTGCAGGGGCGGTTGTTCTCCTATACCGATACGCAGATCAGTCGCCTTGGCGGGCCAAACTTCCACGAAATTCCGATTAACCGCCCAACCTGCCCGTACCACAATTTCCAGCGCGACGGGATGCATCGCCAGGATATCGATACCAATCCGGCTAACTATGAGCCGAACTCCATCAACGATAACTGGCCGCGCGAAACGCCGCCGGGACCGAAACGCGGTGGTTTTGAGTCGTACCAGGAGCGCATCGATGGCAATAAAATCCGCGAGCGCAGCCCGTCATTCGGCGAGTATTATGCCCAACCTCGCCTGTTCTGGAACAGCCAGACGCCGATCGAGCAACAGCACATTATCGGCGGCTTTAGCTTTGAACTGAGCAAAGTGGTGCGGACTTACATCCGCGAGCGCGTGGTCGATCAGCTCGCCCATATCGATATTCAGCTTGCCCAGAGCGTGGCGGATAACCTTGGCATTACGCTGACGGACGAGCAACGCAATGCGGCCCCACCGAAAGACGTTAACGGACTGAAGAAAGATCCGTCCCTGAGTCTGTATGCGGTGCCGGGTGGCTCGATAAAAGGCCGGGTAGTGGCCATTCTGCTGAATGACAAAACCCGTGCCAGCGACGTGCTGGGGATTATGCAGGCGCTGAAAACCAAAGGCGTTCACGCCAAACTGCTCTATTCCCGCATGGGGGAAGTGACCGCCGACGACGGTTCAGTGCTGCCGGTTGCGGCCACCTTTGCCGGAGCACCATCGCTCACCGTTGATGCGGTGATTGTGCCGTGCGGCGACATCGACAGTCTGCTGAACAATGGCGATGCGATTTATTATCTGCTGGAAGCCTATAAGCACCTGAAGCCGATCGCCCTTTCCGGCGATGCGCGACAGTTTAAAGCGCACCTGAAGGTGGCTGAGCAAGGCGAAGATGGCATTGTCGAAGGCGATAATGTCGATGATGCGTTTATGACCAAGCTGTTCGATCTGCTCGCAGCGCACCGTGTGTGGTCACGCAGCAGTAAGATTGATCGTATACCGGCATAAGAAAAGCCGGGTCTGGCTTTGCCCGACCCGGTGCTGATTGACATCGTTTACTCAGCCCGGCAGGCACCGCGCCTCCGGGCTATTTTCATACATCCTCAAAGGTGCCCAGACGGTACCCACGCTCGGCAATGGCGTATTTCAGCGATGCCGACGTCAGCACATCCAGTTCCGCCAGTCGCGGCCAGCAGTAGGCACTTTTACGCACAATGTTATCGACAAACGCCGGGTGTGCCATCACTTCCAGCGACCGTTCCCCGCGCGTGGCGGACTCATCCAGCACCTGCAGGAACAGCGCTTCGCTAATCTCGTCGCCGTAGAACGCGCTACTGAACCCGTCCGTTGTGGACACAGAAGACAATGACAGCCCGTGCAGCGCCTGCATCTCACGATCCACGCGCATTGCCACGCCTTTGCGCTGTGCAAATTCCGCCACTGACGGGAAAAGTGCCGGGATCATATGCACGTGATGATGGCTGTCAATATGCGTGGGTTCACGGCCAAAGAGATCGACGAAACGGTTGAACTGACAGTCCAGCTCGCGGGTAATCTCCTCGAGCGGCAGCGTGCCCTGCTCTGCCTGCTCCCAAATCCATTTGCCCAGCTGTCCGTCCCGCGTCAGTCCTGGCATCGGTGAAAGCGGCATCCCGAGCGTCAATACAAAGTGCATGCCGACGCCCAGCGCTGGCACTTCGCGGCTGAGCTGCGCGGCGTGTTCAACCGCGTCACCATTAACCAGTGCCGTTGTTGAGGTCACCACACCCCGGCGGCAGGCTTCAATAATGCCGTAGTTTTGACCTTTTGAGAGACCAAAATCATCAGCATTGACGATCAGCAGGTTTTCCATCACACATCCTCTCAGTGCTGTTTGAATTTCAGCTTCTCAATCGTGGCGGCAAAATTAGGCAACCATTTTTCATGCGCCAGAATCATTTCGCTGGCCAGTTGCTCGGCATCGCGATCGGAATGGACCAGCGGGCTGAGATTGAGTGCCAGAAGAACGTCATTGAGTTCACCGCTCAGCGCCGCGTTGCTGGCTGCCACTTCAAACCCTTTGATGGTGTGGATCAACCCCATCACTTTGTCGTCAAAGTGGGTAATCCGTGGATGCGGCCTGGCGCCATCACGTCCCAGAATGCAGGTCATCTCAACGGCCCAGTCAGCCGGGATGTTGTCGATATGGCCGTGATGCGGCACATTGACGTAGTGCTCGGCCTGCTTGTCGTTGTAAATGGCGTTGATCACTTCGCACGCCGCATCGGAATAATACGCTCCGCCGCGCAGCTCAAGCTCTTTCGGTTTCACGTTCAGGTTCGGATCTTTATACAAATCAAACAGCTGCTTTTCAACTTTCTGCACCACCTGAGCGCGTGCGCCACCCTTATAGTACTCACCCATCTCGATGGCCAGCATCTCTTTCTGTTTGAAGTAGTAAAGCAGGTATGAGCAAGGCAGCAGATTAAGCGAGCGGATCAGCCCTTCGCTGAACGGCAGGTCAAAGATGTTTTTCACTGACGCAGCGGTCAGGCGTCCGGAGGCTACGCCGTCAAGCAGTTCGCTAAAGCGAGACTGACCATTCACGATGACATCTTTGATAAACACCATGTGGTTCAGGCCAAAGAGATCGATAGAAAGATCGTCGGTATCGGTCAACTCCAGCACATCGCTGATGAACATCTTCATGCCAATCGGAATATTACAGACGCCGATAAAGCGTTTGAAACCGGTGTGGCGATAGACCGCCTCGGTCACCATCCCGGCCGGGTTGGTGAAGTTAATCACCCACGCGTTGGGGCAGATCGCTTCCACATCGTTGATGATGTCAAAAATGACCGGAATGGTACGCAGCCCCTTGAACAGGCCGCCCGCGCCGTTGGTCTCCTGCCCCAGATAGCCGTGGCTCAGTGGAATACGTTCATCCATTTCACGCGCTTTGAGTTGACCGACGCGCAGCTGAGTCGTCACGAAGTCGGCATCCTGCAGCGCCAGGCGACGGTCGAGGGTTTTATGCACGGTCAATGGCACACCGGCTTTCGCGACCATCCGCTTGCAGAGCTCAAAAATGATATTCAGTTTCTCCTGACCTTCCTCAACGTCCACCAGCCATAATTCGCTGACCGGTAATTCATGATAACGTTTCAGGAAACCTTCGAGTAATTCCGGGGTATAACTGCTGCCGCCGCCAATGGTTACGACTTTTAATTTCTTCTGCATAATATCTCCCTTAGCATATCAGGTTAATCGCCTGCAAGGTGTAGCGTACTCTTCCCGCTCTGTGGGCAAGCAATCAAGGCAATATTTGTGGCGGGTAAATCCGCCGAAATTTAATTAATTACCGTCAGGTTCTTCCGGTAACTGTTCGGTGTGAACGAGGTCAATTTCTTAAAAGTCTTAATAAACAAGCTGGGGCTACTGTAGCCTGACTCATAAGCAATATCGGTAACCGAGTAGTTAGTTATTTCCAGCTGTTTTTTAGCAAAATTAATGCGGATTTCATTAATAATTTGCACTGGCGTTTTACGATAATAACGCTGAGTTGCTCGGGTCAGATATTCCTGTGATTTACCGGACAAAGCGACCATATTTTCCAGCGCATTTTCGCTGAACTGCCCTTTATCGTGCATCAGTTCAACCGTACTGCGCAGCCACTGCGGAATATCATCGCTCACCTGCTGCTCTTCACGATGGTGGCGCAGACGGTTCATCACATAAAACGTCACCGTTTCAATAAACTCATCAAATTCATTCTCGCGAAAGTTAAGCGAGGCGATAACCGTTTCAATCCAGGTCATGAACTCGTTTTTGATGCGATAGACCTGCGAGGCCACAAAGCAGAACGGCACCAGCGGCAGATAGTGTTTCTCAAAGAAGCGTCTGCTGACACCTACGTTAAGAATGCGGGTTGCACCAAATTCATAAAAGCTCTGGTGATGGGACCCCATCGGCAGGAAGACGAAATCTCCCCGCTCAAGCAGGACGCGCTTGCCGTTGATTTCCTGGTAGTAGCGACCGGTCAGAACAATCGTGAACTCATAGTAGTCATGCTGATGCAGACCGCTCGCGCTCTCCGTCTTGTTGTAAATAATCACGTGAAAATTTTTGCCATTAAACAGTTGCTGTTCAAGTGCGGTTTTTATTTCCATCGCGCTGACCTCCTGCTGCAAACTCTGCCTTACTGCATCTTCTCGTGAAGCTCAATTAACTCGGCCACCAGTTCACGTGCCAGCATCGACGTCATCAGATGATCCTGCGCATGCACCAGCACCAGACTGACCTTCATCTTGCCTTCACCCTGGTCGCTTTCGATAAGCTTTGTCTGCACCAGGTGCGCTTCGTTCAGCGCCGTACGGGACTGTTCCATCATGGTTTTCGCGGCTGCGAAATCACCCTGCTTGGCCTGTTTGAGCGCGGCATACGCCAGGCTACGCGCCTGCCCGGAATTGATGATAAGCCCCATCACCACCTCTTCCAGATCGTTCTCTGCGGTTTCTTCTGCGACAATACTGTCCAAATCTAACATTTTTAAGCTCCTTTTGGCTGGCGCGGGTTGACCCGCGCCGTGCAATTTTAGAATTTCAGTGCGAGGGCGATATCCTCTTCGCTCTCTTCTTCATCGATAACGGTTGCAGCTTTGTTTGCTATCGCCACGAATGGCATATAGAGCAGTGTTGCAATCCCAAGGTTGAATATCGCCAGCAGGAAGGCAGCCACGCTACCGTTGGTGTTGAAGAACGCCCCCAGACCCGCCGGCATGGTCCACGGCGCAATGTTGGTGACGGGCGGGATAATGCCCAGGTAATAGGCCGTCAGGGTAATGGCCGCCAGCAGTGGCTGAACCAGAATGAACGGAATGAACATTACCGGGTTCATGATGATTGGCAGACCAAACAGAATCGGCTCGTTAATCTGGAAGATGCCTGACGGCAGCGCCAGCTTCGCAACCTGACGATGGTCAGCGCGACGAGAAACAATAAAGACCGCGATGATCAGACCCAGCGTCGCCCCGGTACCCCCCAGGAAGATATAAGAGTCAAGCATCGGCTTCGCCCACACATGGAAGGTTTTACCGGCTGCCAGCGCCGCGTCAACGGAGCCGTACTGCTGGTAAAGTGCAACGTTTTCCAGTGCCCATGGGGTCATAATACCGCTGTCCAGCGCCGCCAGTGCCAGTGAACCATGCACGCCAAAGAACCACAGCAGGGAGGTGAAAATCACATACGCCCAACCGACCACGCTACCCATTGACGCCAGCGGCGTTGAGATAGAGTCCATAATGATCTGGTGGAAGTTAGTGCCCCAATGAGAGAGCGCCCAGGCGATAATCCCCATGATGGAGAGAATAATGAAGCCTGGAATCAACGCGGAAAATGAACGAGAAACGGACGCCGGCACGCTATCCGGTAAACGGATAACCCAGTTGCGACGAATAATAAAGGTGAACATCTCCGCAACCACCAGGCCGATAACGATACCGGAGATGATATTAGCGCCCCCCAGCCAGTTGGCCCCTACGGCATAGGCCTCACCGACGCTGTATGGCGTCACGGTCATAAAGGCGGCAATGGATAATAAACCTGCGGCCAGCGGATCCACTTTCCGCTCTTCCGCCAGTGCCATGCCAATAAAGAAAGGTGCCATCAGCGACATAATACCTAACGTACCGTTATATACGTTGCCGCCGATGGCTTTTAAACCATTAAGGGTTTCAATTGTGGAAGCGTCTAATCGAATTCCTAATGAATAAAAAAAGGAACCTTCACCAAAGCTCAGAAAAACGTTGTTAATTAAAACGAACATTGCCCCAGCCAGCGTCAACGGCATTAATCTAATAAAACCGTTTTTGATGGCATTAACGTGAGGCTGCTTTCCTATTTTAACAGCAAAAGGAAGGAGTACCTTTTCAAGTGAAGCGATGACTTTACTCATAGGAAAATACCCTTAAATGCCGCAACGCAGGTTACGGCGTATTGTGTGTGAAATAACTCTTTGACGGGAAAAATAAAAATTAATTAGCAGCTTTTTTAATTGCTGCAACAGCAGCTTTCAATACACCTAAACCATCAATCTTGCCGTACAATCCCGAATCGATCACTTCGACCGGTTTATTGGGTAACAGACGTTGAATTTCGGGCAACATATAGGCAATTTGCGGCCCCAGTAAAACGACGTCGGCTGTCTGGCCCTTTTCGCCCGCCAGCGTCTCCGGAAACGCTTCGATTACCACCGGGACTTCATACTTCTCAGCCTGAGCACGCATCTTTGACACCAGAAGCGAGGTTGACATGCCTGCTGAGCAGAACAGATAGATATGTTTCTTTTCCATAGTAACTTCCCTCTCGTATGACTACCTGCCATCGCGCTATCACTCGACTCGCTATCCTGGCAGACAGGTAGTTTGCTTACTGTTGTTTGTCGTTGGAGTGAGTATACGCAATGGTACAGACAGGAGATAATTCTGCACAGGGTCAAATTGTCTCTCATTGACCTGGTGTGTTGACTACCTTCACATTTCAGGCAAATAATTCGCGAGAAGAAATAAGATTTACGTATGTATAAAAAAAAACCGGCCCAACGGCCGGTTTATTAACATATTCAGGCAAGAAGGGTTACTGCGCCTTAGGTGCCTGCGGATCGGTATCGTATTCAGTACAGGTCTGGTAACCGGAGTTGATCACATGACCGGTCTCATCCAACGCAACGAAGTAGGTCTCTGCCTTACCATCACGTTGACCCAGGATATAGGTCTGGCAGGTACCGCGTGCATGAATCATTGTCACTTCAGAAGAAGGCTTGCCGGCAATCGCAGCCACCTGCGAACGGGTCATGCCTTTTTTGACATCTTTCACTACGGGCTGTGTAAACTGATCTTTGGTGCGGTCGTAGGCCGTACACCCTGCCAGCATAGTCAGTACCGCCGCTGCGCTAAGAATTCCTGCTACGTTCTTGTTCATATTCCGTCCTCTTGTTTATCAGCGTGTTATCTAAGCATGGAATAAAAAGTACTATTGTTCAACTTTGTGAATTCCGCCAGACGAATTTCGGAAAATTCTAATAAAACAACGATAACCTGCTAAATCGCCGCAATTTAGCGCACTCGAAACTGTGATCCTTGTCGTTTCTCGTTCAAAGGGTTAGTTTTAACAGTTAACACAATCTGTTTATGTTCTGCATATGGAGGGCGTGATGGCTCTGCAACAAGAGATTATTCAGGCGCTGGGCGCGAAGCCCGCGGTAGACGCACAAGAAGAGATCCGCCGCAGCGTGGATTTTTTAAAGTCTTATTTAAAAACTCACTCGTTCCTGAAATCCCTGGTGCTGGGCATCAGCGGCGGTCAGGACTCTACCCTGGCCGGTAAACTCTGCCAGATGGCAATTTCAGAGCTCCGCGAAGAGACGGGTGATGACGCGCTGCAGTTTATTGCCGTGCGTCTTCCCTATGGCGTGCAGGCTGATGAACAGGATTGCCAGGATGCCATCGCCTTCATCCAGCCCGATCGCGTACTCACCGTCAATATCAAAGGATCGGTGCTGGCCAGCGAGCAGGCGCTTCGCGAAGCAGGCATTGAGTTGAGCGATTTTGTCCGCGGCAATGAAAAAGCCCGTGAACGTATGAAAGCGCAATACAGCATTGCCGGGATGACCAAAGGCGTTGTGGTCGGTACCGATCATGCGGCAGAAGCCATCACGGGTTTCTTCACCAAGTATGGCGACGGCGGTACCGATATTAACCCGCTCTTCCGTCTGAACAAACGTCAGGGTAAGCAGCTGCTTGCCGCGCTGGGTTGCCCGGAGCACCTTTACAAGAAAGCGCCAACGGCAGATCTGGAAGACGATCGCCCCTCCCTGCCGGATGAAGCGGCCCTGGGTGTCACCTATGACAATATTGATGATTATCTGGAAGGCAAAAAACTGGATGAAGGTACCGCGAAGATCATTGAAAGCTGGTATCTGAAAACCGAGCACAAGCGTCGCCCACCGATCACCGTGTTCGATGATTTCTGGAAAAAGTGACACTCTGGCACCCTCTCTCTGGGGAGGGGGTGTTCTCCCGCACCGTCCGTTGCGCCATCCGGCTCTTTTTTAACCAAACCGGCTCTGCTACACTGTATGCCTGAACAGTATATGGAGTAGTATGTGAGCAGGCGTCAATCCGCCCCGCGTCTTGAGTTTGAAGCGGCGGCTATCTACGAATATCCCGAACATCTTCGCCCCTGGCTTGAGGAACTGCCTAAACAGCCGGGCGTGTATATCTTTCACGGTGAGAGTGACACCCTTCCGCTCTACATTGGCAAAAGCGTAAATATTCGCAGCCGGGTCATGTCTCATCTGCGTACGCCAGACGAGGCGGCAATGCTGCGCCAGTCGCGACGCATCACCTGGTTTCGTACCGCCGGAGAGATGGGCGCGCTCTTACTGGAAGCCCGGCTGATCAAAGAGCAACAGCCGCTGTTCAATAAGCGTCTGCGCCGCAACCGGCAGCTCTGCTCCCTGCAGATAAACGCCGGTAAGCCGCAGGTTGTCTACGCACGCGAAGTCGATTTTTCTCACGCCCCCAATCTCTACGGGCTGTTCGCAAATAAACGGGCGGCTCTGCAGGCTCTGCAAACGCTGGCCGATGAGTTACAGCTGTGCTACAGCCTGCTAGGCCTCGAAGCAACCACCCGCGGGCGGGCCTGTTTCCGCTCAGCGTTAAAGCGCTGCGCAGGGGCCTGCTGTGGGAAAGAAAGCATTGAGGAACACCACGCCCGGCTCCTCGCAGGGCTGGCGGCGCTTAGCGTTAACTGCTGGCCGTGGGAGGGTGCCGTTGCGCTAAAAGAAGTCGGTGACGCGATGACCCAGTATCACATCATCAACAACTGGCTCTGGCTGGGCGCTGTTGACGATGTAAACGATGCGGCAACCTTGCTGCGCACACCCGCCGGTTTCGACCACGATGGCTACAAAATTCTCTGCAAGCCCGTGTTAACCGGCAAGTATGAGGTCATAGAGCTTAGTGCCCCGGCAGCCAATTAATTTCGCTGAATAATAAGGTGCCCTGAGCCTCCAGCAGGCGGAGAGTATGGACGCCCTCCTCCCAGCTGGCGCCCTGATCGGCCGTCAGCAACTTATCGCCAAGCTGCCACGCCCCGCTTAACACGAACGCGACGCCCCCGCGGGAGCCGAACGTGGTAAAGGTGCGGTCAGCGACACGCACTTTCGCCTGACAACGGTCACGCCGGGTCATGATGTTGAAATCCATCGACATCCGTCCTTCGGAAAGCAGCGCTTTCACCGGCTGATCGCCGGAAAAATGGTATGGCTGATGATGTTTCAGGGTATGGCAGAACGCCTGACCGGCATCCAGCGTTACCTCACCCCCTTCAAGCAAGGTAATCACCCGATCGACACCGGGAAAAGAGGAGAATTCGCCATTGCTGGCGATGGTCGCGATACTGGCACGCCAGTAAAAATCGCGCGTTGCGGGCGGAAAACAACAAATTTCCCGCGTCTCGCCTGCGCCATTGCGCCAGAGGCTGACCGGCATCTTACGGATATCAAAGAACTCCATCACCACTCCTGAAAGGCACAACCTGTGCCAGGGCAAGGATATCGCTATCGTTGCTGTCTTGTTTGTTATCGTTGGGTTTTCACAGACACAGTATCGGCAGCAGAGCGGGCAGGCCTTAGCGGAACGTTAATAAAAATTATAACGCCATGACTCTGCAAACATTCTCTGAAGCGACTACAGGAGAATACCGCTCTGGCGGCGGCAGACAAGAGGGCAGGAAAGAAAAACCGCCGGTCCTGTCCACAGCGTTAGCGCTTTTGTGGACAGGATCCCGGCGGTCTTAAGATGTTGAACCGATTATTCGGTTGGTGCTGGCATTTTACCTTCCATTGCTGGACGTTCTGTCAGACGCTTCTCAAAATTGGCATTAAATTGTTTTTTCTGTTCCGGCGTCAGAATGTTGTAGATCTTGTTCTGGGTTTCCATATGCGCCAGCATGCGGGCTTTATGCTGCTCAGCCATTTTGTCGATCTGCGCTTCGGCTTTTGCTTTATCGAAGCTGTCGCTGGCGATGATGTCATGCATCGCGCGGCGTTCGTCCAGTGACGGACGTTTCATCTGGTCGCGCTGGCTTTTCATGATGTCGCGGACCTGCTGTTTCTGTGCATCCGTCAGGTTCAGATCTTTAAACATCATCATCTCGTGGTGCATACCCGGCTTGCCTTTATGATGCATCATCATTTTGCCTTCGACAGGCGCGGCAGTGGTGGTGGTCGCGGTATCTGCAGCGAACGCCATGCTGGTAGCGCCCAGAGCCAGGGTAGAAGCAACAAACAGTGCAGTAAACTTACGCATAATTTATTTCCTTACTTTCAGTTATTCTTCGGCGCTATGCCGTGTTGACGAGATTAACTTTACGGGGTTTATCGTCAATTAATCAGAGCAACAGTAAAACAATGAAAGTGTAAAAAACAAATTATCGCCAAATGTGGAGGAATTAAGGATAAAGGATGGAGAGTTGCAACGAAAATATTCAAAATGATGATTTTCAAAGCAATTTAGAAAAGTATAGCGAAGTGAAGACCAATAATAAAGCAATTCACCAGGAATATTCTGCAATAGTTGTCATTGCGCTTTAATCGCTAAGAAAAATATTTTGACGCTCCCCTCTCAGGCAATGAGAGGGGAAATGTTCAGGACACTTTTTCCAGCATCAGTCCGGCGCGCAGGCCAAACGCTACCGATGGATTAGGGAACAGAACATATTCAGTGGTTTTCTGCACCTCGTAGCGCTCGTCGCCATCTTCCGCCAGCAGAACGCCTTTGCGAAAAGGGGTGAAGTTCAGCGTGTGGGCGGCCATATGCAGCCGGAAGGCCTCGCTGCGGCGAGTGATCTGCTGTACGACCCGATAACGCACGACAGTCTGTTGCGTTGGCTCGGGTGCCAATCCCCCGAGCAGCGCGCGAAGCGCAAGATGCGTTGGCGCGAAGCGCGCGAGATCGTTCTGGCCAAACGGTAGCGCTTTTCCCAGCTCCAGCGTGCAGGCCAGCGCGCCGAAATGCTCACAGGTGAAATGGGTAAATGTGCCCCCCGGCGACTGATGAAACACCAGAGCCTCCAGCCCGGCGTCGCCCAGCCAGCTCAGAAACGCCTCATCCCACGGCTGGTTACGCTGGGGCAGAACACCAAAGCGCACATGATAAGAGGCGCGAATTGCCGTATGCAGGTCGAGATGCCAGCGCACGGGACCGGCCGCGGCGAAAAATGTGGCAACCACGTGCTCAAGCCACTGCGCCCGCGACGTTTCATCGCCCGGCACAAACTGTGACCAGCGGCCGCCAAACATGCGGTTAAGGTCGCTCTCAAGATAACGTTTGTTTTGCGCCAGCGCAGGCGGGTTGCCAAGCACCACCAGCAGACGGCACTGCAGGGTGATATCTCCCCGATACAACGCGCGAAGCAGCAGGTCGACAATTTCAACCGGCGCGGTTTCATTACCATGGATGCCGGTTGAAAGCAGCAGCGATAACTCACTCTTCGCGGCCGGTGTCAGTTCAAGGACGCCGCGACCCAGCCACCGCCAGTGAAATGAGGGGCCCTCCCCCTCACGCTGTTCGGGCGTTTCATCGGCCAGTGTCAACGCCAGTAAATTTTCCATAGCCACTCCTTTAGCGCTGGAACGGATAAACCGTTCCCAACTGCAGGATTGTTGTTAACGCGTCCAGTGCCTCACGCCCTTCACGCAGTAGCTGAGGGTCGACCAGATCGGCCTGCGTTAATCTGTCGCGATAGTAACGATCCACCCAGTCATTCAGGGAGTTAAACAGCGTCTCATTCATCATCACGGCTGGATTAACAGCCTGCATTTCGTTCTGCGTCAGCACTACGCGCAGGCGTAAACAGGCCGGACCGCCGCCGTTGGCCATGCTTTCGCGCAGGTCAAAGACGCGCAATTCATCGATCGGGTTATCGGCTTTCACCAGTTCAGACAGATAACGCCACACCCCTTTATGGTCCTGCGACTCTTGCGGCAGCACCAGCATCATGCTGCCGTCCTCACGGCTCAACAGCTGGCTATTAAAGAGGTAAGTTTCAACCGCATCCTGCACGCTGACCGCCTGGGTCGGCACCTGAATCGGCATAAATCCCGGCACCCGCTCATGCAGCGTAGCGAGCAGCTTCTCCTGATGGGCAAACGCCTGCTCATGGCAGAACAGCACCTGGCGGTTAGAGACGGCAATGACGTCATTGTGGAAAACCCCCTGGTCAATCACCTGCGGGTTCTGCTGAGCAAAAATCACCTGTGAGGGATTCACCTGGTTCAGCCGCACGACGGCCTGGCTTGCCGCCAGCGTCTGGCGGGCGGGATAACGGACAGGCGCCGAATGGCCGCCCTCTTCTCGCCCGTAAATGAACAGCTGTACGCCGGGATCGCCATAATCCCCCCCAAGACGGTTATGGTTTGCCGCTCCTTCATCCCCGAACATGGCCACCTGTGGCAACGCCTGATGAACCTCAAAGTGGGCCTCATCACGGAAAATCGCACGCAGTACGCGCTCGGTCGTCTCCGCTTCGGTAGCACGGTGGAATTTGTTATTCAGGTTCGCCACCGTTAAATGCACTTTGCCATCCAGCGTATCGGCCGACGGTGCAACGGTAGCAGCGTTTGCCACCCACATCGACGAGGCAGAGCTCGCCGCTGAAAGCAGGTGCGGCGTCTGCGTACCCGCTTTTTCGATAACCTGCTCATCGCTGCCGCTAAAGCCGAGCTGACGTAACACCGCCACGTTCGGACGCTCCTGCGGCGGGATCACCGCCTGCGGGAAACCGGCATCCGACAGAGCTTTCATTTTCAGCAGCCCCTGCTTCGCTGCCAGTTTCGGGTTGGAGACCTGAAAACGGTGCTTCGTCGAGGCTTCATTACCAAACGAGAGGCCAGCATAGTGGTGCGTCAGCCCCACCAGCCCGTCAAAGTTAACTTCACGCGCTTTCATGACGATCCCCCTGAGTAAAATCCAGCCCCGGACTCAGCGTTTCCGGCAGCGTCAGCGCAGGCGTTTCCAGGCTCGCCATCGGCCACGCGCAGTAATCTGCGGCATACCATGCGCTGGCGCGGTGGTTACCCGAAGCGCCTACCCCGCCAAACGGTGCCGTACTCGCCGCACCGGTAAGCGGTTTATTCCAGTTCACGATCCCGGCGCGTGCTTCGAGCAGCAGCTGATCAAATTTCTCACGATGCGGGGAAATCAGACCGCTCGACAGGCCATAGCGGGTGTGATTGGCCATCTCAATGGCACTGTCAAAATCGTCATAACGCCAGACGCAGAGCAGCGGGCCAAAGACCTCTTCATCCGGCACGTTGCGTGCGCCACTCATCTCAACAATGCCCGGCGTCAGGAGCGATGTTCCGGGCTTGATTTGCTTTGGCTCAAGCAGGGTTTTCGCACCGCGCGCCACGTGATCCTGCCAGGCTTTCAGCACGTTCAGCGCGGCCTGCTCGGAAATCAGCCCCCCAATAAACGGCTGTGGGTCGGCATCCCACTGCGCAGGCACCAGACGCGCGCTGATTTCCACCAGCCGCGCGAGGAAGGCGTCGCCCTGTGCACCCCGTTTCACCAGCAGACGACGCGCGCAGGTGCAGCGCTGTCCGGCGGTAATAAACGCTGACTGGAGGGTCAAATGCACCGCCGCGTCGATATCATCAGGATCTTCAACGATCAGCGGGTTGTTACCACCCATCTCCAGCGCGAGAATTTTTTCCGGCTGCCCCGCCAGCTGGCGATGCAGTTGGTAGCCCGTTCCGGCGCTGCCGGTAAACAGCAGGCCGTCGATATCACTCAACGCACTCAGCGCCTGGCCGGTTTCACGTCCCCCCTGCACCAGATTGAGCACCCCGTGCGGCAGACCAGCCTGTTCCCAGAGCTTCACCACCACCTCACCGGTCAGTGGCGTTAACTCACTCGGCTTGAAAATCACGCTATTGCCCGCCAGCAGCGCGGGCACGATATGCCCGTTCGGCAGATGCCCCGGGAAGTTATAGGGGCCAAATACCGCCAGCACGCCGTGCGGACGGTGGCGCAGCGTGGCCGCGCCGTCAGGCATATCGGTATGTTGCTCGCCGGTCCGGGTATGGTACGCCTTCACCGAAATGGCGATTTTATTGATCATCGCCGTCACTTCCGTGGCCGCCTCCCAGCGCGGCTTGCTGGTTTCCTGAGCGATAACGCGCGTCAATTCGGCTTTATTGGCCTCCAGCAGTGATGCAAATTTCTCGACAATTCCCTGACGTACGGAGAACGGTTGTTTCGCCCATCCCGGGAAGGCGCGACGGGCGGCGTGACAGGCCTGTTCGACCTGCCCGGCGCTGGCGTCATTTCCCTTCCAGAGCACTTCTTGTCCGACCGGATTGGTCTTTATGCGCGGCTCGCCTTCGCCCGTGACCCAGTCACCGTTGATCCATAAAGTCATGCTGTTTTCTCCTCAGGGCAGAGACGCACCAGGCGAACCGTGTCGCCGGCGTTACATTTCAGGGCATCCAGTTGCGCGGCCGTCAGCACCAGACGTTCACTTTTCGGGTTGGTTCGCACCAGCATGGCGCGGAAATTGTTGTACTGCTCGTTAGCCACCAGACATGCTGGCCACTCACCCGGTGCAGGCTGGCCTTCGGAAACCTCAACCAGCCGGCTTTTACGGATCGCGCGCACGCGGTCGATATCGCACTCCAGGGTGGGTCCGCCGTCAAAGATGTCCACATAGTTACGGTAGCGGAAACCCTCTTTTTCCAGCACCGCCCGGGCCGGCGCGGTTTGCGGGTGCACTTCGCCAATCACCGCCTGCGCCTGGGGGCTTAAGAAATGGGTATAGATGGGGTGTTTCGGCATCAGTTCGGCGATAAACGCTTTCTGCCCGGTGCCGCACAGATAGTCCGCGCGGCTGAACTCCATCGAGAAGAAGCGCTCGCCGAGACTCTCCCAGAAAGGTGAATAGCCGGTGTCGTCGATTACGCCGCGCATCTCGGCGACGACCTTTTCGTTAAAACGATCGCGGAACGCGGCCATAAACATGAAGCGCGACTTGGAGAGCAGATAACCGTTGCCCTCTTTTCGCCACGCAGGATCGAGGAACAGCGTGCAAAGCTCGCTGGCTCCCGTGTGGTCATTACAGAGAAAAAGCGTGGGCAGCGCGTTATAGACGTTCAGCTCTTTTGAGGCGTGAACCATCGTACCGACACGGTAGTTGTACCACGGGTCGTTAAGCCCGACGGCCACTTCGATTGCGCAAATGCCGGCCACGGTACCGGTGTCGGTATCTTCGAGAACGAACACATAACCCTGTTCGCTTTTTGGCAACGTCCCCTGCCAGGTTTGCAGGGCGCGCTCAATGCGCGCCGACAGCGTTTTTTCATCGGCAGGAAGCGAGGTCAGCCCGCCTCCCGTCTTACCGGCAAGCTGCATGAGCCCGGCGATATCGCCGCGCTCAACGGGACGGATGACCATCATGATGACACCCCGGACTTCACATGTTCACAGGCCAGTGCAAAACGGTCTAAACCGGTTCTCACCTCTTCCTCGCTGACAATCAGCGCAGGGGCAAAACGCACCACGTTGGCACCGGCAATCAGTACCATCACGCCCATTTTTGCCGCTTCCTGTGAAATAAGTTTAGCTTTTCCGGCAAACTCAGGTGTGAGTTCGCAGCCAATTAACAGACCCAGACCGCGGATCTCTTTAAACAGTCCCGTCTTGCTGTTGATGGCGTTCAGGCGCTCAACAAACCAGTCATGACGTTGTTTAACGCCCTTGAGCACTTCCGGCGTGTTAATGATGTCGAGAACCTGTCCGGCCACGGCGGTAGCCAGCGGGTTACCACCGTATGTTGTACCATGCGTACCCACGGTCATTACGCTGGCGAATTTATCAGTGGTCAGCATGGCGCCAATCGGGAAGCCACCGCCCAGCGCTTTCGCCGTAGAGAGCACGTCCGGCGTTACGCCGTAGTGCATATAGGCATACAGCTCACCGGTACGCCCCACCCCCGTCTGGACTTCATCGAAAATCAGCACCGCATGATGACGATCGCACAGCTCACGCAGCCCCTGCAGGAACGCTTTTTGTGCCGGAAGGACCCCGCCCTCACCCTGCATAGGCTCGACGATCACCGCACAGGTGGTGTCGTTGATAAGCTCGCTGGCGGACTGCAGATCGTTATACACGCCGTGACGAATATCCGGCGGCAGTGGCGCAAAATCCTGCGAGTATGACGGCTGACCGCCAGCGCTGACGGTAAAGAGCGTGCGGCCGTGGAACGCGTTTTTAAACGCCACAATGCCGCTCTTATGAACGCCGAATTTATCGTGTGCATATTTGCGTGCCAGCTTCAGGGCCGCTTCGTTTGCTTCCGCACCTGAGTTACAGAAAAAGACTTTTTCGGCAAACGTTGCGTCGATCAGCTTTTTCGCCAGTCGCAGAGCGGGCTCGTTGGTAAAACCGTTACCGGTATGCCAGAACTTCGCCGCCTGGTCGTTCAACGCCTGGCGCAGTGCCGGGTGCGCGTGACCCAGAGCGTTTACCGCAATCCCGCCTGCAAAGTCGATATACTCTTTGCCCTGTTGATCCCACAGGCGTGAGCCTTCCCCCCGTACCGGAATAAAAGCCGCCGGAGCGTAAACCGGCATCATCCATTCATCGAAATTTTCACGCGTAATTGACAGAGACATAGCGACCTCATCCGGTAAATAAAAGGTTATTTAGATGTTAAATAATTGAGTGTTTGCATTGTGAATGTAGATTGCAGCCTTCGTGCCAGCCAGCGATAAAAATGCATAAACGGGTTAGGGTTACAGAATATCAATAAGTTACGATATGGAGTTATTCACTGTTATTGCATAAAAAGTGAATATTTTTACGGCAAGCGGCGCTTTGCCGCACGAAAATAAGAAAGAGTATGCAGAAGCCAAATATAATTCTGGAATTGTGATCGCTCGCGAAATTTATCGGTTCTTTACGCCCTGTTGGGGGGCAATGCGCGTCAGAATGGTGCAAATATTGCACCGTTGGCATGATCTGTCGCAGTTATTGGTCGAACCCCGTAACAGTTGACGCAAATTCTGCTACCATCCATGCACTATTCACCTTGCATTGGCAGCGACTATGAAATTTGTCTCTTTTAATATCAACGGCCTGCGTGCCCGCCCTCACCAGCTTGAAGCAATTGTTGAGCAACATCAGCCAGATGTGATCGGCCTGCAGGAGACAAAAGTTCACGACGATATGTTCCCCCTCGAAGAGGTGGCGAAGCTCGGTTACAACGTCTTCTATCACGGACAGAAAGGTCACTATGGCGTGGCGCTGCTGACCAAAGAGACGCCGGTTTCCGTACGTCGTGGCTTCCCGGGCGATGATGGCGAAGCGCAGCGTCGCATCATCATGGCGGAAATTCCTTCACCACTCGGCAATATCACGGTGATTAACGGGTATTTCCCGCAGGGTGAGAGCCGCGACCATGAGACAAAATTCCCGGCCAAAGCAAAGTTTTACCAGGATCTGCAGGATTACCTGACCACCGAACTGAAAAAAGAGAATCCGGTGCTGATCATGGGCGACATGAATATCAGCCCGACCGATCTCGATATCGGCATTGGAGAAGAGAACCGCAAACGCTGGTTGCGTACCGGTAAATGTTCTTTCCTGCCGGAAGAACGCGAGTGGATGGAACGCCTGCTCGGCTGGGGTCTGGTTGATACTTTCCGCACCGCCAACCCGGAAACGCAGGATCGCTTCTCGTGGTTTGACTACCGCTCAAAAGGCTTTGATGACAACCGCGGTCTGCGTATTGACCTGCTGCTGGCCAGCCCGCCGCTGGCGGAACGCTGCATCGAAACCGGCATCGACTACGATATCCGCAGCATGGAAAAACCGTCTGACCATGCGCCGGTCTGGGCGAAATTCAAACTGTAACCTCGTGTGAACACGCAAAAAATACTCCTGATGTGCGCCCTTCTGGGCGCATTTGTTCTGACCTTCGTCTTTCTTCCGCCGGGGACGCTCTCCCTGGAAACCATCAAAACGCACCAGCAGTCGCTCCTCTCGCACGTGGAACAGGCACCGTGGCAAAGCGCGTTTTTCTTTTTCGCCCTCTACGTGTTGGTCTCCGCCCTGTCGATACCCGGTGCGGCGATACTGACGCTGCTGGCGGGAGCGCTGTTTGCGCTGTGGGAAGGCACCCTACTGGTCTCGTTTGCTTCTACCCTCGGCGCCACGCTGGCGATGCTTGCCAGCCGTTATCTGCTGCGCGACTGGGTACAGCGGCGATTCACATCGCAGATGAATACGGTGAACGCCGGTATGGCGCGGGACGGTGCAGGGTATCTTTTTGCCCTGCGTCTGATGCCCTTGTTCCCGTTTTTTCTGGTGAATCTGCTCATGGGGCTGACCCGTATTGCGGTCAGTCGCTACTGGTGGGTGAGCCAGGTCGCCATGCTGCCTGCAACCATTATCTTTCTGAACGCCGGACGCGCGCTGGGGAAAGTGAATTCGCTTCGCGATATTTTATCGCCGGGACTGATATTCGCCTTTACACTACTGGGGTTATTGCCGCTGGCGACGCGCTGGCTGTTTTCCCGTTTTACCCCTTCATCAAAAAAGTGAGGCATTATGCGCCGTGTGCGTTTTTGCACGTTTCTGAGCGGTCTGCTGCTGGCAGCCCCGCTGTTTGCAGCGGACAACTGGCAGGCTATCCAACAACAAGCCAAAGGCCAGACCGTCTGGTTTAACGCCTGGGGCGGCGATCGGGCGGTAAACCGCTACCTCGAGTGGGTAAGCGGTGAGATGAAAACGCATTACGACATAACCCTTAAAATCGTCCCACTGGCGGATGCCGCCGATGCGGTCAAACGTATTCAAACAGAAGCCGCCGCAGGCCGGAAAACGAACGGGTCAGTCGACCTCTTATGGGTCAACGGTGAGAACTTCCGTACCCTGAAAGCCGCTAACCTGCTGCAAACCGGATGGGCGCAGACCTTGCCCAACTGGCGCTATGTCGATACCCGTAAACCGGTTATGGAGGATTTTGCTCTCCCCACCGATGGCGCGGAATCCCCGTGGGGCGGTGCACAGCTCACCTTTATTGCCCGCCACGCAAGCCTGCCTGCGCCCCCAAACGATCCTCAGGTGTTACTGGCGTATGCGCAGCAGCATCCGGGCAAAGTCAGCTACCCACGCCCGCCCGATTTTACCGGTACGGCATTTCTGGAGCAGTTGCTCCTGACCCTCACCGCTAACCCGGAGGCGTTGCAAAAAGCCCCTGATAACACCTTTGCCCAGGTGACGGCTCCGCTGTGGCACTACCTGGACAAATTACACCCGCTGCTGTGGCGAAAGGGAGAGGACTTTCCTCCCTCGCCCGCCAGAATGGATACCTTGCTTGCCAGCGGTAGCCTCAATCTCTCCCTGACCTTTAACCCGGCACATGCGCAGCAAAAAGTGGCCAGCGGTGAACTGCCTGCCGACAGCTACAGCGTTGGTTTTGACAACGGAATGATAGGCAATGTCCATTTTGTGGCCATTCCGTCGAATGCCAGCGCAAGCGCAGGTGCGAAGGTGGTCGCCAATTTCCTCCTTTCACCGCAGGCGCAAATTCGCAAGGCCGACCCGGCCATCTGGGGAGACCCGAGCGTACTGGATGCGAAAACACTGCCCGAAAAAGAAGCGAAGCAGCTCGCTGCCCATACGCCGGCAGGGCTGCCGAAAATGCTTCCCGAGCCGCACGCTGCCTGGGTTAACGCGCTGGAGCAGGAATGGCTGCGTCGTTACGGCACCCGCTGAGCTGGCTCGTCTGGCTGGCGATGGCGGTCATCTATATGCCGTTGCTTCCCGCCGCCGCCATACTGTTTGCCCCGGCATTCTCGCTGAACAACTGGCAGTTGCTGCTTAACGACCCGCAGCTGCCACAGGCAACGGTCGCCACGCTGGTCTCAACGCTTATCGCGACGCTGGGGTCGATGTTTATCGCTCTGGTGAGCGTGGCCCTCCTGTGGCCGGGCGAGCGCTGGCGACGGCTCAGCAGCCGGCTGCCGTGGCTGCTCGCCGTTCCTCATGTGGCCTTTGCCACCAGCGCTTTACTGCTTTTTGCCGAAGGGGGCCTGTTGTATCAGGTGTGTAGCGTCTGTACGCCACCACTTGACCGATACGGTGCAGGGCTGGGGCTGACGCTTGCGGTAAAAGAGAGCGCGTTTGTGCTGTGGGCCCTTTACGCCGTCCTGCCGGAAAAACGCCTTGCGCAGCAAAAGGTCGTGCTGCATACCTTCGGCTACGGGCGTTTTCAGGCGCTGAACTGGCTCATCCTTCCGACGATCGCGCCGGCTCTTGGCGCGGTGATGCTGGCGGTGCTGGCCTGGTCCCTGTCGGTAGTGGACGTGGCGATGGTGCTCGGGCCCGGCAATCCCCCGACGCTTGCCGTACTGGCGTGGCAGTGGCTCAGTCAGGGCGATGCGCAGCAGCAGACAAAGGGAACGCTGCTGTGCCTGCTTCTCCTTCTGCTGCTGGCCGCGCTTTCTGCACTGGGTTACGGCGCATGGAGACTCTGGCGTCGCACGCTGCCGGATCTGAGCGGACGCCGTCGAATGTCGCTTATCGCGCCACCAGCGCGTCTGCTCAGCGGATTTCTGCCCGCCTGCGGGGTGCTTTGCGCGGTCGTGCTGCTCATGCTGGCGCAGCGGGACGACATCGGTGCGGTTGGCGCCAGTCTCACCTTTGGCCTGCTCGCCAGCCTGATTTCGCTGGGGGTAATTGTTCTCTGGCTTGAGTGGGGACCGCAGCGAGGCACACAGTGGGTGTGGTTGCCGCTGGCGCTGCCGGCGCTGCCCCTCGTTACCGGACAATATGTTATCGCGTTGCGACTGGGTATCGACGGACACTATGCCGCCGTGCTATGGAGCCATCTGCTGTGGGTTTTACCGTGGATGTTGTTGGTCCTCCAGCCAGCCTGGCAGAGGATCGATCCCCGGCTGATCCTTACCGCCAGAACGCTCGGCTGGCGGCGGGGAAAAATCTTCTGCTGGCTGAAATGCCCCTTGCTGGTACGCCCGGCGCTGCTGGCTTTCGCGACCGGGTTTTCCGTCAGCATGGCGCAATACATGCCAACCCTCTGGCTGGGCGCAGGCCGTTTTGCGACGCTGACCACTGAAACCGTGGCGCTCAGCAGTGGAGGCAGCATTCCGCTTCTGGCTAACCGGGCGCTGGGGTTGCTGTTGGTCACGGGGAGCGTGTTTGGCCTTGCCGCCCTGCTATCCCGGCTCGCAAGCCGTTACCGACGAGGATTACGTTAATGCTGCAGGTCAGCAATCTCACCATTGAACCGCTTTTCCGCGAGGTCAATTTTTGTGTGCCACGCGGCGAAATAGTCACGCTGATGGGCCCTTCCGGCAGCGGAAAATCAACCCTTTTTGCCTGGATGGTGGGCGCACTGTCAGACGACTTCGAGGCTCAGGGCGAACTGTGGCTTGATGAACGTCGCTGCGACGGACTGCCCGTGGAGGCCCGCGGGTTGGGGATCCTCTTTCAGGATGCCCTGCTGTTTGACCATTTCAGCGTCGGACAAAATTTGCTGCTGGCATTACCTGAACGGATTGTCGGACGAGCACGGCGGGAAGCGGTCGAGCAGGCGCTCGGTTCTGCCGGGCTTGCCGGGTATTACGCCAGCGATCCGGCGACCCTTTCCGGCGGCGAACGTGCCCGGGTCAGTCTGCTGCGTGCCCTGCTTGCAGAGCCGCAGGCGTTACTGCTGGATGAACCGTTCAGCCGTCTCGATAATGCGTTACGCGCCTCGTTTCGGGCATGGGTATTTGACACTACCCGCGCACGCAATATTCCGGTGGTTCTGGTCACGCATGACGACGAAGACATGCCCCCGGGCGGCGAAGTGATTGAGATTTCTCGCTGGCAATAATGTGCTAACGCAATGTTTTACCTTTCAGGAGAGACGACAATGCCCCCCTCTTTTACTGACGTCAGGTTATTCGATGAAACGTGTTTCTCAACTGACCGCGCTGGCCATGCTGTGCGGCCTCGCTTCATTTTCCTCTCTGGCTGCTGATATGCCGCACGCCATGACGCTGTCTCAACTTCAGGCACAACACGGCGCGGTGATCGACACCCGCGCCAGCGCGTTTTACAACGGCTGGCCGCAAACGCTGAGCGCGCCCTCCGGGCATGAGCCCGCCGCACTTAACCTTTCCGCCTCCTGGCTTGGCGCGATGAGCGATGACCAGATTGCCGTCTGGGCCAGACAGCACCAGCTTACGCCGGCCATGACGATCGCGCTCTACGGCCGCGACGCCGATAATCAGGCGGTCAAAGCGCGGCTGGAAAAAGCCGGCTACCACCAGATTTCCGTGCTCAACGATGCCCTGCAGGTACCTGAGCGTCTGCAGCGTTTGCCGCACTTTGAACAACTCGTCTACCCGGAGTGGATCCACCAGCTTCAGCAGGGTAACCCCGTCACTGCCGCGCCGACGGGCGACTGGAAAGTCATTGAAGCCGCATGGGGTGCGCCGAAGTTTTATCTGCTGAACCATATTCCCGGTGCCGGCTACATTGATACCAACGAAGTGGAAAGCGAACCGCTGTGGAATAAAGTTTCTGACGACACGCTAAAAGCGATGCTGGCGAAGCACGGGATCCGTCACGATACGACCGTCATTCTGTATGGCCGTGACGTATATGCCGCCGCCCGCGTGGCGCAGATCATGCTGTATGCGGGCGTGAAGGACGTCCGCATTCTTGATGGCGGCTGGAAAGCCTGGTCTGACGCGGGTCTGCCGGTTGAACGGGGAATGCCCAAAGACGTGAAGCCCGCCCCCGATTTTGGTGCACCGATCCCTGGCCAGCCGCAGTTGATGGTGGATATGGCGCAAGCACGCGGGATGCTGCATCGCCAGGACGCGTCGCTGGTCAGCATTCGTTCCTGGCCGGAGTTCATCGGCGAAACCAGCGGCTACAGCTACATTAAGCCAAAAGGTGAGATTGCCGGTGCCCGCTGGGGGCATGCCGGTAGCGACGCCACTCATATGGAAGATTTCCATAATCCGGATGGCACCATGCGCAGCGCTGACGACATCGCCGCCATGTGGAAAACCTGGAACATCCTGCCGGAACAGCACGTCGCGTTTTACTGCGGCACCGGCTGGCGTGCGTCCGAGACGTTTATGTACGCACGGGCGATGGGCTGGAAAAATGTCGCCGTCTATGACGGCGGCTGGTACGAGTGGAGCAGTCATCCACAGAACCCCGTCTCCAGCGGAAAACGCGGGCCAGAAAGTTCACGCTAACGGATAAGTGACTTCAGCGTCACATACCCACTCCAGATGCGCGTTGTGGTGGTCAGCCAGCACAACGCGCCAAATATCCACGCCAGCACGCTGAAGTGCGCTGGAAAGAGGCAGCACAGCACAAACAGCGCGATCGTCTCCGTCCCCTCCGTTAACCCACCAATATAGTAAAACGACTTATGCGCGTAGCCGGGGTTATCGATGTTGTGTTTCGCTGCCAGCGCGGCAAATGCCAGAAAACTGCTCCCGGTACCGATAAAGGCAAACAACAGCCAGCCAGCTGCAAGCGCATTCTCTGCGGGGGCCGCCAGCGCGAATCCGAAGGGAACCAGCGCGTAAAACAGAAAATCGAGGGCGATATCAAGAAAGCCTCCCGCATCCGTCAGCCCGCGCCGGCGCGCCAGCGCACCGTCCAGACCATCCAGCAGGCGATTCAGCACGATGGCGACGAGCGCCGCCGGATACCAGCCGAGGGCCAGAAACGGTAAGGCCGGAACGCCTATGGCAAACCCGGTCAGGGTTAATCCGTCAGGCGTGATCCCCGGCTTATCCAGTACTGACACCAGTCGGTTGAGCGTGGGTTTAATCCGCGGGTGCAGATGACGATCAAGCATGGGGATCCTCTTTAAACGTGGCACATAACCCCTGCGCCGGGATGTCCAGCGCGGCATTAAAGCGTGCAGAGAGATTCTGAAACGCAATCAGCGCCGTCATTTCGGCGATCGCGTCCTCGCTGAAATGGCGTTTGATCTCACTTTTGATTTCGTCATTCACACGGGGCGGCGTCGCGGTGACAGCCTCGGCATAGGCCAGCGCTGCACGCTCCTCTTCGCTAAAAAGAGCGGAATCACGCCACGCGTTGACGGCCTGAACCTTATCCAATGCGCCCGAGCGCTCCGCCAGGCGCAAACTGTTGGCATCGATACAAAAAGCGCAGTGACAAAGCTGCGATACCCGGGTCATTAACAGCGAACGGAGCACCGGCGACAGGCGCGCGTGACGACGTTCGAGAAAACCGACGAACAATGCCACCAGCCAGAAAAGACGTGGCATCCTTCCCCACCAGCGCGTGGGGTTAAGCACGGCACCAAAGTGTTTTTTCTGCATGGCGGCAATCGGTTTTATGCTGACCGGAAGGGTGGCGATGGGATCTACCCAGGTGGACGTCTCTTTCACCTGATTCTCCTGATGGCTGGACTCTTAGAAAGGGCACGATAATATGGTGTTTTTCGCTAACAAGTATTGACGACCATGCTAAAAACAGTCGATGTCGTTGCGGCAATCATCGAAAAAGACAACAAAATTTTACTGGCCCAGCGTCCGGCTCATGCCGACCAGCCGGGCATGTGGGAATTCGCAGGCGGAAAAGTAGAAGCCGGTGAGACGCAGCCCGAGGCGCTTGTCCGGGAGCTTCACGAAGAGCTCGGCATCCACGCGCAGCCTGGTGAGTATGTGGCAAGCCATCAGCGTGAGGTGTCACAGCGGTTAATCAACCTTCACGCCTGGCACGTTCCGGCGTTCAGCGGCGCGCTGACGGCGCATTACCACAGTGCACTGGCGTGGTGTACGCCTGAAGACGCATTTGGTTTCAACTTAGCGCCTGCGGACATCCCACTGCTGGAGGCGTTTATTGTTTTACGCGACGCCAGACCAGCGGATTCGTGCTAATGGTGCGTTCATCACGCTGGCACTGCAACAGAATGCCGTCCGCTTTTACCACTGCCCCTTCCGAATAGTTCTGATCCTGATAGATGCAGCACTGGTTACACGGCTGCGCTCGCTGGCCGCTGGAGCTGAACACCTCCGGCGGCACATTCACGTCCACATCCGGGCGAATGCGGTCTGCCTGCGCGCCTGCGGTAAACATCAAACATAACGCGGCTATCACGTAACGGTTCATAGACTTATCTTCCTGTTGTGCCCTGATAAAGACTATAACGGTAAACCGGCGCAGAACCTTTAATTTATCTCGTCATCGCTTTTGGTTATGACGCAGCCCCGCTGATTAATTTCCCTTTCGGCATGCATTTCTGCTTGCTTCACAAAGCGGTACGGATGGTATAGTCAAAAAAACAACACAATTCGTATAAGCAATATACATAAAATAATATAAGGGGTTCTTATATCTATGGATCAGACACGCTCTCTGGAAACTTTCCTCTCTTATGTTCAACAGCGCGACCCGCATCAAAGTGAGTTTGCGCAGGCCGTACGTGAAGTCATGACCACGTTGTGGCCGTTCCTTGAAGAAAACCCGCGTTATCGCCAGATGTCACTGCTTGAGCGCCTCGTGGAGCCGGAGCGCGTGATCCAGTTTCGCGTGACCTGGGTAGATGACCGTAATCAGGTCCAGGTTAACCGCGCGTGGCGCGTGCAGTTTAATTCCGCCATCGGCCCGTTTAAGGGCGGGATGCGTTTCCACCCTTCCGTGAATCTGTCGATTTTAAAATTCCTCGGCTTTGAGCAGACGTTTAAAAACGCCCTTACGACCCTGCCAATGGGCGGCGGGAAAGGCGGCAGTGATTTCGATCCGAAAGGCAAAAGCGAAGGCGAAGTGATGCGTTTCTGTCAGGCGCTGATGACCGAACTCTATCGTCATCTTGGTCCCGATACTGACGTTCCGGCGGGCGATATCGGCGTCGGTGCGCGTGAAGTGGGCTTTATGGCCGGCATGATGAAAAAGCTTTCGAATAATAGCGCCTGTGTCTTTACGGGCAAAGGGCTCTCCTTTGGCGGCAGCCTGATCCGTCCGGAAGCCACCGGCTACGGGCTGGTCTATTTTACCGAGGCGATGCTGAAGCGCCACGGCTTAGGATTTGAAGGTATGCGCGTGGCGGTGTCCGGCTCCGGTAACGTGGCCCAGTACGCCATTGAGAAAGCAATGCAGTTTGGTGCCCGCGTGGTTACCGCGTCAGATTCACGCGGTACCGTGGTGGATGAAGCCGGTTTTACGGCCGAGAAGCTGGCACGCCTGTGCGACATTAAAGCCAGCCGCGACGGCCGTCTGGCGGATTATGCCCGTGAATTTGGTCTGACCTGGCTCGAAGGCAAACAGCCGTGGGGCGTGCCGGTCGATATCGCCCTGCCATGTGCGACCCAGAACGAACTGGATACCGAGGCCGCACGTACCCTGATTACCAACGGCGTGAAGGCCGTGGCCGAAGGGGCGAATATGCCAACCACCATCGAAGCGACCGATCTGTTCCTTGAGGCTGGCGTGCTGTTTGCGCCGGGCAAAGCCGCGAACGCCGGTGGCGTGGCGACCTCTGGCCTGGAGATGGCGCAAAACGCCGCGCGCCTCGGCTGGAAGGCAGAGAAAGTGGATGCGCGTCTGCACCACATTATGCTGGATATTCACCACGCCTGCGTCGAGTACGGCGGTGAGGCATCGCAAACCAACTACGTGCGCGGAGCAAATATCGCCGGGTTCGTGAAGGTCGCGGATGCGATGATGGGGCAAGGGGTTATCTAAGCACGCTGTCGCCCTTTCCCGTCGGGAGAGGGCGACAACCGAAAGCACATCAGGCTGCGCTTTTTTTCTTTTTGAACGGTTTCTTCGGCGCACCACCCGGTGCAACCATCCCCCGGAACTGCTTCACCGGCGTATTACGCGCCTGGTTAATCAGCTCGTACAAGGTCCCCACCAGCGGCTGCATAAAGTCCTGATAGCGACACTGCTTTTCACTGATTTGCGTCAGCACAGATTCCCAGTGTGCCGTCATGTCCGGCCTTGCGGCCAGCTCAGGCAGTGAGTGGATCAATGCGCGCCCCGGTTCAGTCGAGTGGATATAGCGCCCTTTTTTCTCCAGAAAACCGCGCTTAAACAGCAGCTCGATAATGCCCGCACGGGTCGCTTCCGTGCCCAGTCCGTCGGTAGCACGCAAGATCTTCTTCAGATCCTTATCCTGAACAAAACGGGCGATCCCGGTCATTGCCGAGAGCAGTGTCGCATCGGTGAAGTGGCGCGGCGGTTGGGTCTGGCGTTCAACCACTTCGCCTTTCTCACACAGCAGTTCGTCATCTTTGGCAACCATCGGCAGCGGCGTGCCGTCATTCTCTTCGTCACGCTCTTTGTTGCCAAGCAGCGTGCGCCAGCCAGCCTCCGCCAGGAAACGCGCCTTGGCGATAAATTTCCCCTTGGCAATTTCCAGCTCAATCACGCATTTGCGGAACACGGCGTCCGGGCAGAACTGCATCAGATACTGACGAGCCACCAGGTTATACACCTTCGCTTCGTTTTCCGTGAGGTTAACGTTGCTGGCGCGCGCCGTCGGGATAATCGCATGGTGGGCATCCACCTTTTTATCGTCCCAGCAGCGGTTATGAATGTCCGGATTCACAACCGGTTGCGGCAGCAGATCCGGCGCGTGAACGGCAATGGCGTTCATCACCGAGTGACGGCCGGCAAAGTGCTCTTCTGGCAAATACCGGCTGTCCGAACGCGGATAGGTAATGAGTTTGTGGGTTTCGTAGAGCTTCTGGCAGATATCAAGGACGTTCTGCGCGCTCAGACCGAAGCGTTTCGCCGCTTCAATCTGCAGCGCGGAAAGCGAGAACGGCAGCGGCGCGGGTTCTGATTCCCGTTTATCGTTATAGCTGGTGACAATAGCAGGCTGACCGGTAATCCGGTTGACCACGTGCTCCGCCAGCGGACGGTGCAGCAACCGCCCCTCTTCATCCTGATACGATTCGCAGGCATCGCTTGGCTGCCAGACGGCGGTAAAGCGCTCGTCTTTCGGCGTGACGATATGCGCTTTAACCTCAAAGAAATCTTTGGCGACGAAATTCTCAATCTCTTCGTCACGACGCACCACCAGCCCCAGCACCGGCGTTTGCACACGCCCGACGGAGAGGACGCCCTGATAACCGGCATTACGCCCCAGAATGGTGTAGGCGCGGGTCATGTTGATCCCGTAAAGCCAGTCCGCACGAGCGCGGGCCAGCGCGGAAACGCACAGCGGAATAAACTCGCTGTTCGCACGCAGACGTGAAATGGCCCGCTCCACGGCCTGCGGATTGAGGTCGTTAATCAGGCAGCGCTGGACCTGCTGGCGTTTTTCCGGCGCCAGCTCCAGATAGTCCAGCACCTCATCCACCAGCAGTTGCCCTTCCCTGTCCGGGTCACCCGCGTGGATGACTTCCGTCGCGTCATGCAAAAAACGTTTAATCACGTTGAGCTGTTTGGTGACGGAAGGCCGTGGCTGCAGGCGCCATTTTTCAGGGACGATGGGCAGGTCATTGAGGTTCCAGCGGGCATAGCGGCTGTCGTAGACATCCGGCTGCGCCTGCTCAAGCAGGTGACCGATACACCAGGTGACCACCTGCCCGTTACCGCATTCGATAAAGCCGTCGCCCTTGCGATGCGGCTTCGGCAGCACATCGGCAATGGCACGGGCCAGGCTCGGCTTTTCGGCAATAAACAACCGCATTGAATTAACGGATCTCAATCATCGGTCGGCCACCGCGCGCGGTCACCAGTTCACCGATCGCCGTCAGGGTAATACCATACTCTGCGGCCGTCGCCTGAACGTCGGCTTCAGCGTCTGGCGTGACCGCCAGCAGCAAACCACCGGACGTTTGCGGATCGCACAGCAGATTGCGCCACGCTTCAGGCATTTCGCCCATCAGATGACCATAGCTGGCAAAGTTACGCTGGGTACCGCCCGGAACGGCGCCCGCTGCAATGTATTCCTCCACACCCGGCAGCTTCGGCACGTCCTGATACCAGACCTGCGCCTGTACGCCCGCGCCCTGACACACTTCGGAGAGGTGTCCGAGAAGGCCAAAACCGGTCACGTCGGTCATGGCTTTCACGCCATCGATATTCGCAAAGGCCGCACCCGCGAGGTTCATCTGGCACATGACCTCGGTTGCCAGCCCCTGGTGTTCCGACTTCAGCAGCGATTTTTTCTCCGCAGTAGTGAGGACACCAATGCCCAGCGGTTTGGTGAGGAACAGCTTGCAGCCCGCCTGCGCGGTGCTGTTGCGTTTCACGCGCTCGGTGGGCACCACGCCCGTGACCGCGAGACCGAAGATCGGCTCCGGCGCATCGATAGAATGCCCCCCGGCCAGCGCGATCCCCGCCTGCTGGCAGGCAAAACGTCCCCCTTCAATCACCTCACGGGCAATTTCAGGGGCAAGGGTGTTGATCGGCCAGCCCAGAATGGCAATCGCCATAATCGGTTTGCCCCCCATGGCGAAAATATCGCTGATGGCGTTGGTGGCCGCAATACGCCCGAAATCGAACGGGTTGTCGACAATCGGCATAAAGAAGTCGGTGGTACTGATAATGCTGGTGCCGTTACCCAGGTCATAAACTGCCGCATCGTCACGCGTTTCGTTACCGACAAGCAGGTTCGGGTCGACAAACTTCGCCTGTTCACTGTGGAGAATGGTCTCCAGCACTTTCGGGGAAATTTTACAACCGCAACCGGCTCCGTGGCTGTATTGCGTTAAACGAATGGTTTGCTCGCTCATGGACGTCTCCTGTCATCTCAATCGCGCTATGGTAGCGCTCATTCCATAAAGAGGTAAGTATGACTGTCTGAATTCTGCGGCAGATGCTCAGAATCCAGACAGTTTAGCGCGCGTTATCAGAAACGGCTGACGAAAGGCGTGGTGTCCGGCACATTAATGGTGGCGGAGGCTTTAAGCTGAGGCGTGCCGAGATAGAGGAAGCCGACAATTTTATCATGTTCACCACAGGCGAATCCGTCGCGAACCGGCTGGCTGTTGGTCAGCGGCCCTGTGCGCCAGATACCGTTAAACCCTTGTGCCACGGCGGCCATTTGCATTGCCATGACGGCACAGCCGGCAGACATTTCCTGCTCCCAGACCGGCACTTTGTGGTCGGCCTGACATTTCGCCACGACAGCGATGATCATCGGCGCACGGAATGGCGCACTGCGGGCTTTCTCAATACCCTTCTCATCCTGACCTGCGGCAACCGCCCCCTGCTCCAGTATCTGACTGAAACGATCGCGGCCTTCACCTTCAATCACAAAGAAGTGCCACGGCTGCAGCGTACCATGATCCGGTGCACGCAGGCCGGCACGCAGAATATTCTCCAGTTGCTCCCCTGCCGGCGCCGGCTCGGTGAGACGTGAAGCGCTACGGCGGTTAACAAGCAGTTCAAGTGCGTCCATTGGTTAACTCCTTTCTTGAAATTTACTCACAAAATTAACACGGCGGCAGATTTTGTTACAGCGTAGCAGGCGATTCCTGCTGACAAGTGACGGTTGGGTCATTACGATAACCGCACATTGCCGTCCCGTGGCGACGGAAACAGTCATTTTCTGGTTAGGGAGAATACATGCGAACCCTTTGGCGAATCATTGCCGGTTTCTTTAAATGGACGTGGCGACTGCTCAACTTCGTCCGCAACCTGGTGATGAATATCTTCTTCATCCTCCTGGTTCTGGTTTGCGCAGGCGTCTGGATGCATATCAGCAACGCAAATCAGGCGCAGCATTCGACTCGCGGGGCGCTGTTACTTGATATCACGGGCGTCATCGTCGATAAGCCGTCCACCAGCAATCGTCTGGGCGTTATTGGCCGTCAGCTGTTTGGCGCGACATCAGACCGTCTTCAGGAAAACTCCCTGTTCGATATCGTCGATACCATTCGTCAGGCAAAAGATGACCGCAACATTACCGGCATCGTGCTGGATCTGAAAGATTTTGCCGGCGGCGACCAGCCTTCAATGCAATATATTGGTAAAGCGTTGCGCGAATTCCGCGACAGCGGCAAGCCGGTGATTGCGGTCGGGGACAGCTACAGCCAGGGGCAGTATTATCTGGCCAGCTTCGCCAATAAAATCTGGCTCTCCCCGCAGGGTACGGTCGATCTGCATGGCTTTGCCACTAACGGTCTGTATTACAAATCGCTGCTCGACAAACTGAAAGTCACCACCCACGTCTTCCGCGTCGGAACCTATAAATCCGCCGTGGAGCCGTTTATTCGTGATGATATGTCCCCTGCGGCCCGTGAAGCGGACAGCCGCTGGATTGGTGAGCTGTGGCAGAACTATCTGAGTACCGTGGCCGCTAACCGCCAGATAACCGCTGAACAGGTGTTCCCTGGCGCGCAGGGCGTGCTGGAAGGCCTGCGCAAGGTTGATGGTGATACCGCAAAATATGCGCTGGATAACAAACTGGTCGATGCGCTGGGCACCAGCGCGGATATCGAAAAATCACTGAGCAAACAGTTTGGCTGGAGCAAAGAGGATAAAAACTTCAGCGCTATCAGCATGTACGATTATGCGACCAAAAAGCCGGATGACAGCGGTGACAGCGTCGCGGTGGTCTTTGCTAATGGTGCCATCATGGACGGCGAGGAAACGCCGGGTAACGTGGGCGGCGATACCACCGCATCGCAAATCCGTGATGCTCGCCTTGATCCGAAAGTGAAGGCGATTGTACTGCGCGTAAACAGCCCTGGCGGCAGCGTCAGCGCTTCTGAAGTGATCCGCGCTGAACTTGCCGCGGCACGTGCAGCTGGCAAGCCGGTAGTGGTGTCGATGGGCGGAATGGCAGCATCGGGCGGTTACTGGATTTCAACCCCGGCTAACTACATCGTCGCCAACCCGAGCACGCTGACCGGCTCGATTGGCATCTTTGGGGTGATTAACACCGTGGAAAACAGCCTGGATTATCTGGGCGTCCATACCGATGGCGTTGCCACTTCACCGCTGGCGGATGTGTCGGTCACCAAATCGCTGCCGCCTGAAGTCTCTGAGATGATGCAGCTCAGTATCGAGAACGGCTACAAGCGCTTTATTACGCTGGTGGCAGAGTCCCGTAAAAAGACACCGCAACAGATCGACGACATTGCGCAGGGCCACGTCTGGACCGGCCAGGATGCGAAGAATAATGGTCTGGTAGACAGCCTGGGCGACTTTGATGACGCGGTGAAGAAAGCCGCCGAACTGGCGAAGCTCAAGCAGTGGCACGTTGAGTATTACCAGGACGAGCCGTCGTTCTTTGACCTGGTGATGAACAGCATGTCCGGCTCCGTGCGTGCCATGCTGCCTGAGGCGCTGCAGGCGTATCTGCCTGCGCCAGTCGCGACGGCGGCTAAAGCAATGAAAGCGGAAAGCGACAAACTGGCGGCCTTTAACGATCCACAAAGCCGTTACGCGTTTTGTCTGACCTGTGCAAACGTCCGTTAAACACCGTCCCCTCTTCCCGTGAAGAGGGGATTTTTTTCTTTTGAAGAACAAGAACTCACTACCATGCAGAAGAAATCGATTTATGTAGCCTACACTGGCGGTACCATCGGTATGCAGCGCTCTGAAAACGGCTATATCCCGGTCTCCGGCCACCTTCAGCGCCAGCTCGCGCTGATGCCTGAATTCCACCGTCCGGAAATGCCTGACTTCACCATCCACGAATACGAGCCGCTGATGGACTCCTCCGATATGACGCCGGAAGACTGGCAGCATATCGCGGACGACATTAAAGCCCATTACGACCAGTACGACGGCTTTGTGATCCTGCATGGTACCGACACAATGGCGTTTACCGCCTCGGCACTCTCCTTCATGCTGGAGAATCTGGGTAAGCCCGTCATCGTCACCGGCTCGCAAATTCCGCTGGCGGAGCTGCGTTCTGACGGGCAGATCAACCTGCTCAACTCTCTGTATGTGGCAGCGAATTACCCGATTAACGAAGTGTCGCTGTTCTTCAACAACCGACTGTATCGCGGCAACCGGACCACGAAGGCGCACGCCGATGGTTTTGACGCTTTCGCCTCACCGAACCTGCAGCCGCTGCTGGAGGCGGGCATCCATATTCGTCGTCTGGGCACCCCGCCTGCGCCGAGCACGGCGGGCGAACTGATTGTTCATCCGATCACGCCGCAACCGATTGGCGTGGTAACGATTTACCCGGGTATCTCTGCAGATGTGGTGCGTAACTTCCTGCGCCAGCCGGTGAAAGCGCTGATCCTGCGCTCTTACGGCGTGGGCAATGCCCCGCAGAACGGCGAGTTCCTGAAAGAGCTGCAGGAAGCGAGCGAGCGCGGGATCGTGGTGGTTAACCTGACGCAATGCATGTCCGGTAAAGTCAATATGGGCGGTTACGCCACCGGTAACGCCCTCGCGCATGCAGGCGTTATCAGCGGATTCGACATGACCGTTGAAGCCACGCTGACTAAACTTCACTATTTACTGAGTCAGGATCTGGACATTCAGTCCATCCGCAGCGCGATGATGCAAAACCTGCGCGGCGAACTGACGCCGGACGAATAAGGAGGCACCATGACGCAACGCGCCCTGTTACTGGTCGATTTGCAAAATGATTTCTGTGCGGGCGGCGCACTGGCCGTCGCTGAAGGTGACAGCACCGTAGACGTGGCGAATACGCTGATTGAGTGGTGCAAAACGCGGGGTGAGGCGGTTGTCGCAAGCCAGGACTGGCACCCGGCTGACCACGGCAGTTTTGCCAGCCAGCACGGCGTTGAGCCTTTCACTCAGGGTGAACTTGACGGCCTGGCACAAACCTTCTGGCCGGATCACTGCGTGCAACAGACGGAAGGTGCGCAGCTGCATCCGCTGCTGAATCAGAAGGCCATCGACGCGGTGTTTCATAAAGGGGAAAACCCGTCTATCGACAGCTACAGCGCCTTCTTTGATAACGGACATCGCCAGAAAACGGCGCTGGACGGGTGGTTACGCCATCACGAAATCACCGAACTGATTGTGCTGGGTCTGGCGACGGATTACTGCGTGAAGTTCACCGTGCTGGACGCTCTCCAGCTAGGCTATACCGTCAGCGTCATCACCGATGGCTGTCGCGGGGTGAATATTCAACCGCAGGACAGCGCACAGGCGTTTATGGATATGGCCGCGGAAGGCGCCACCCTGTATACCCTGGAAGACTGGCTGGAAACGCACGCCTGACCTTCTCGCCGGGCAAGCCACAGTGCTGCCCGGCACGCCCCGTCTCATTCCCCATAAAGTGAACTCCCTCGCATCACCAGCGAAGCGGCAATGCTATTCTCTTCAGGCTGTTTTTTCGCCACGCCTTTTCCGTGGCGTGGTTATTTTTGTTAAGTCAAAGAGGAACTTGTATGAAACGTTTGCCTTTGCTGGCAGCATTACCCCTGCTTTGCGCGTCAGTTGCTTCCGCCACTCCCCTGATGTCTGTGGGATATTTTAATGGCGGTGGCGATGTCACCGCCGGTCCCGGTGGCGATATCAATACGCTCGACGTTCGTCAGATTACCCACCTGAACTACTCATTTGGTCTGGTCTATAACGATGAGAAAGACGAAACCCATGCTGCGCTGAAAGATCCGGCGAAACTTCATCAGATCTGGCTGTCGCCAAAAGTCGCCGCCGATCTGGCGCTAATCCCGACGCTGCGTAAGCAAAATCCAAACCTGAAAGTGCTGCTCTCCGTGGGCGGATGGGGTGCGCGTGGCTTCTCCGGCGCAGCCGCGACCCAAGAGAGCCGTGCGGTGTTTATCCGCTCGGCTCAGGAGATTGTCGAAAAATATGCACTCGACGGCATCGATCTTGACTGGGAATACCCGGTAAATGGCGCATGGGGACTGGTGGCCAGCACGCCAGCCGATCGCGATAACTTCACCGCACTGCTGAAAGAATTGCGCGCCGCCTTCGGCCATAAAAAACTGGTCACCATCGCGGTGGGGGCAAATGCAGAAAGTCCGAAAAGCTGGGTGGATGTGAAGGCCATTGCCCCGCTGCTCGACTACATCAACCTGATGACCTACGACATGGCGTATGGCACACAGTATTTCAACGCCAATCTGTATGACTCCAGCGACTGGCCAACGGTGGCCGCCGCAGATAAATACAGCGTGGATTTTGTGGTGAACAACTATCTGGCGGCCGGGCTGAAGCCGCAGCAGATGAACCTCGGGATTGGTTTTTACGGCCGCGTGCCGAAACGCGCCGTGGAGCCCGGTATTGACTGGACAAAACCCGATGCGCAAAACCATCCGGTGACCCAGCCCTACTTTGGGCCTCAGGAAACCGGCTTGTTCGCGTCACTGGGTTACGACCTGACCAAAGATACGTATGTGAAGTACAACGATATTGTGAAAAAGCTCTTAAACGATCCGCAGAAGCGTTTTACCGAACACTGGGACGAACGGGCGCAAGTGCCGTGGCTTTCAGTGAATGCGGCGGACGGCAAGGCGCTGTTTGCCCTTTCCTATGAGAACCCGCGTTCCGTCGCCATCAAAGCGGATTACATCAAGGAGAAAGGTCTCGCCGGGGCGATGTTCTGGGAGTACGGCGCGGATGACAATAACCAGTTAGCGAAACAGCTGGCGGAGTCGCTGGGAATTAAACCCAAAGAGTAAGGTAAGCACGCCCTCTCTCCAGAGAGAGGGCGCTGGCAGGACTGCCGCCCACCGTTACTGCATTTTTATCGTCGCGATCGGCTTTGGCGTGATACCAAAGTCCTCTTTCAGCTCGCGCTTGCTCTTCATCACCATCTGGCCTTGAGTGTCGATAGTCATGTGTTGCGCGTCGGTATTGTTACGCGCCTGCCAGAGCATCACCAGTTGCAGACTGTTCTCTTTTTGCTCCGGCGTGAGCGCGACACCGTCCGGCCATTTTCCCAGTTCAACAGCAGTCACCAGGCGCTGATACACCTCCGGCGTCATACCGCTAATCATGTCATCAATATTCACGATCTCTCCCTTTCAAAGGAATAATTTGCTGAATCGTTTTTTCAACCTTTTATCTGGTCACCGTTTTCATCATCGGTGAAGCTCATCGACGCTGAATTCACACAGAAACGCTCACCCGTCGGTTGAGGGCCATCCGGGAAGACGTGTCCAAGGTGGGCATCACAGGTTCCGCAACGAATTTCAGTACGCACCATGCCGTGCGACGTGTCGCTCAGGTAGCGGATCGCATCGTCGCTGACCGGCTCATAAAAGCTTGGCCAGCCACAGCCAGAATCGAACTTCGTTTGGGAATTGAACAACGGGGCGTCACATACCAGACAGTGGTAGACACCGTCGCGCTTGTTGTGCAGTAAACGGCCGGTAAAAGGCGGTTCGGTTCCGTGATTTTGCGTCACGTAAAACTGCATTTCGGTGAGGTTTTTTTTCAAATCGTCAGGGTTACGTTGGTTCGACATATGCTTACATCTCGCTGTAGAAACAGACACCTTTTAACCCGGATTCTAACAAAACATTAACACCCTTGCGTGCACTTTTGTTCTAAACTTATGTGTCGCGAAAAGGCGGTCAGGCAATTGTGATCATGTTCACATTTTTATCCTGCGAGGACTTTAAAATGCCGCGCGCAGCCCCCATGTGGTTGCTAGCTCAAAGGGAAAGTGAGGCGAGTCAGTCGCACAAACGTTAGTCACAGGATTGATTTGTCGCAATGATTGACACGATTCCGCTTGACGCTGCGTAAGGTTTTTGTAATTTTACAGGCAACCTTTTATTCACTAACAAATAGCTGGTGGAATATATGACTATCAAAGTAGGTATCAACGGTTTTGGCCGTATCGGCCGTATTGTTTTCCGTGCTGCTCAGAAACGTTCTGACATCGAAATCGTTGGTATCAACGATCTCCTGGACGCTGAATACATGGCGTACATGCTGAAGTACGACTCAACTCACGGTCGTTTCGACGGCACCGTTGAAGTGAAAGACGGCCACCTGGTTGTTAATGGCAAAACCATCCGCGTTACTGCTGAGAAAGACCCAGCTAACCTGAAATGGAACGAAATCGGTGTTGATGTTGTAGCTGAAGCTACCGGTATCTTCCTGACCGACGAAACTGCGCGTAAACACATCACCGCGGGTGCGAAAAAAGTTGTTCTGACCGGTCCTTCTAAAGACAACACCCCAATGTTCGTTCGTGGTGCAAACTTCGAAACTTACGCTGGCCAGGACATCGTTTCTAACGCATCCTGCACCACCAACTGCCTGGCACCGCTGGCTAAAGTAATCAACGACAACTTCGGCATCGTCGAAGGTCTGATGACTACCGTTCACGCGACCACCGCGACTCAGAAAACTGTTGACGGCCCGTCTCACAAAGACTGGCGTGGCGGCCGTGGCGCGGCTCAGAACATCATCCCATCCTCTACCGGTGCAGCTAAAGCTGTAGGTAAAGTACTGCCAGAACTGAATGGCAAACTGACTGGTATGGCGTTCCGCGTTCCAACTCCTAACGTATCCGTTGTTGACCTGACCGTTCGTCTGGAAAAAGCTGCTTCTTATGAAGAAATTAAGAAAGCAATCAAAGCTGCTTCCGAAGGCGCAATGAAAGGCGTTCTGGGCTACACCGAAGACGACGTTGTATCTACCGATTTCAACGGCGAAGTGTGCACTTCCGTGTTCGATGCTAAAGCAGGTATCGCACTGAACGACAACTTCGTGAAACTGGTTTCCTGGTACGACAACGAAACCGGCTACTCTAACAAAGTACTGGACCTGATCGCTCACATCTCCAAATAAGTTGAGATGAGTTCTTGATCCAAAAAGGCGACTTCGGTCGCCTTTTTTATTGTTTTTAGACAGAGGATTGCTTAATGATTAATAAAATTTTTGCACTTCCGGTAGTCGAACAACTTACCCCTGTGCTCTCCCGCCGACAGATTGATGGTGCGGATATCATCGTCGTTGACCACCCGCGCGTAAAAGCCTCCGTGGCGCTGAACGGCGCACACCTGCTCTCCTGGAAACCTGAAGGCGAAACGGAAGCACTGTGGCTGAGCGACGCGACCTCCTTTAAAAAAGGGGATGCGATTCGCGGCGGCGTGCCTATTTGCTGGCCATGGTTTGGTCCTTCCGCTGAGAAAGGCCTACCCTCTCACGGTTTTGCCCGTAACCAGCAGTGGACGCTGAAAGCGCACAATGAAGACGATAACGGTGCGGTACTGACCTTTGAGCTGCAGGCGAATGATGAAACCCGCGCCCTGTGGCCGCACGATTTCACCCTGTACGCACGCTTCAAGCTGGGCAAAACCTGCGAAATCGAACTGGAAGCGCACGGTGAATTTGAAACCACCTCCGCCCTGCACACCTATTTCAACGTTGGTGACATCAGCGCTGTGAAGGTGAGCGGCCTTGGCGATACCTTTATCGACAAAGTGGATAACGCGAAAGAAGGAAAACTGAGCGACGGCATTCAGACGTTCCCGGACCGTACTGACCGCGTTTACCTGCATCCGGAAGCGTGCAACGTGATCCACGACAGCGCCCTGAACCGTGGTATCGAAGTGGTACACCACCATCACAGCAACGTGGTGGGCTGGAACCCAGGCCCGGCACTTTCTGTCAGTATGGCCGACGTGCCTGATGACGGTTACAAAACGTTCGTCTGTGTGGAAACGGCGTGCGTCACTGCGCCACAAAAAACCAGCGAAGAAAAACCGTCTCGCTTAGGGCAGACAATCAGTATCGTGAAGCGCTAATACGCTTCTGCCCCTCTTCCTGTAAAGGAGAGGGGCATGCGTCAGGATTAAACGACATCCAGCGGGCGTTTATGGGTGGGTGGCGGAAAAGCATTATCCAGTTTGTGACGTTCTTCCGCGGTGAGGGTTATCTCCAGCGCTCCAGCGTTGGCGTTAACATGCTCAATCGAGGCCGCTTTCGGTATGGCAATAACACCCTGATGGCGGATAACCCACGCCAGCAGAATTTGGGCGGCAGTGGCGCGGTGGTTATGCGCGATGGCATTCACGACCGGATGGTTCATCAGCCCCGAACGCAGGCGACCGGCCTGAGCCAGCGGGCAGTAAGCCATCACCGGCATCGCCTGTTGCTGACACCAGGGAAGCAGATCAAATTCAATTCCCCGTGACGCCAGATGATAAAGCACCTGATTAGTGGCACAGGCGGAACCGCCCTCTTCACGCCACAGCGCCTGCATATCTTCATAATCCAGGTTTGAGACGCCCCAGCGGCCAATTTTTCCCTGCTGCTGGAGTGTGTCCATCAGCGTAATGGTTTCATCCAGGCCATAGTTACCGCGCCAGTGCAGAAGGTAGAGATCAATATGGTCTGTCCCAAGACGTCGCAGACTGGCATCACACGCCGCCTGGCCTTTCTGACCGCCAGCGTTCCACGGGTAGACTTTTGATACCAGAAAAACGTTGTCGCGCTGGCCTTTAATGGCCTCCCCGACCACCTCTTCCGCTCCGCCTTCGGCATACATTTCAGCGGTATCAATTAACGTTAACCCCAGATCAATGCCCGCCCGCAGTGCATTCACTTCGGATTTACGCTGGCTGGCTTTTTCTCCCATATACCAGGTACCCTGTCCGATAGCCGGAAGTGGACGCCCTGCGGAAAAGGTCACGGTTTTTACGCTCATATCATCCCCTCTTTTTCGTTGCACCACACCAATGCAAACGGGGCGCAAGCGCCCCGTTTTGATGCAATGATTGCACTGTTTTAATGCACAATCAGAACTTGTAGGACACACCGACTGAGAATATGCCCGCCCAGGACTTATCAACCATCGGGCTGTCTTTCACTTCATCGCTCAGACGCTCATAGCGCCCGGTACCGTAGACGTTCCAGTCACCGAGGAAGTTATAGCTCGCCGTCAGCTCAAGGTACGGATCCCAGCCGTCGTCCGCACTGTAGCTCTTCAGACCGCTACGACGGGATTCGTTCTTAGAAACACCATAGTAGTAGTCGTTGTAGTTCTCACTGTTATATTGCACACCGATACCCGGGGTTAGCGTTAACGCACCGTTGGTGTAGCGATAGAGCCAGGCCAGATCCCAGATAAAACCGTTGCTGTTATCCAGCGTATCCCCCGCAAGTGCGGTACGCAGGAAGCCATATTCGGTGTTATGCACATAAGAGAGTCCCGCCATCATGGTGCTCTTACGCTTGTCGAGCTGGCGAAGCGCATGGCTGTCGCTGTCACCCGGCTTGAAGTGCGTCGGATCGTAGTAAGCCATGATGGAGAGCTTGTCGGCCGTATCATTCCAGAGATAGTAGCCACCGCCCAGACCGCGGAACCAGAAGTTATCGCCTTCATAGGTGACAACCGGAACTGGATAAACATCACGATCATACTGTTTGTATGGGCTGTTAATCACGCCAACGCCCGCGCCAACAGTCCACTGACTTTCCGCCGCCTGTGCGGTGCTAACAGCGGTTGCGGCAAGTACGCCCAATGCCAGAAGTTTGAGTTTGGTCACAATCCATTCTTTCCTGTAGTCAAATAATCAGCGAGAGAAGTTTAACCGCCATTGTCGTACATCCCAAAATTTTTTGCCTGCTAATCAGTCTGATTAACCCGTTATTTTCAACTTTTCAGGTGACAGCCTGCTTTCATTTATATGACTACTGAATGAAAAACGTGCTTTTACCCTAAAACAGCAGGGGAAATTTTTGGATGAGTTATTGATATGTCATTGAAATTAGATTTTATCGGCATGCAAGTTTTGCAAATGCCATCTACGCTTTAAATTAAGAAGAGTTTTTTCTGAACACCCTGCGGTTCTTAGCGTCTGACCTGGCACACAGGTTGCTGCTCTGGCAGTGAGGTGCGAGAGATTCTCTTCCGGGAGCCTCCACTACTCATACGAACGGCTCTTATCCTGTGCTAAAAAACGAAAGGACGGCATGCCATGAATATATTCGATCACTATCGCCAGCGTTATGAAGCTGCCAAGGACGAAGAGTTCACACTGCAGGAGTTTCTTACCATTTGTCGGCAAGATCGCAGTGCCTATGCCAATGCGGCAGAACGGCTATTAATGGCTATTGGTGAGCCAAACATGGTTGATACTGCCCTGGAACCTCGGCTTTCCCGTCTCTTTTCGAATCGGGTGGTCGCCCGATACCCGGCGTTTGAAGAGTTCTATGGTATGGAAGATGCCATCGAACAGATTGTCTCCTACCTGAAGCATGCCGCCCAGGGTCTGGAAGAGAAGAAACAGATCCTTTATTTACTCGGCCCCGTGGGTGGGGGTAAATCATCACTGGCTGAACGTCTGAAATCACTGATGCAGCGCGTCCCTATCTATGTGCTGAGCGCTAACGGTGAACGTAGCCCGGTGAATGACCATCCGCTGTGCCTGTTTAACCCGCAGGAAGATGCGCAAATTCTGGATAAAGAGTTTGGTATTCCGCGGCGCTATCTTGGCACCATCATGTCGCCTTGGGCGGCAAAACGCCTGCACGAGTTTGGTGGGGATATCACCAAATTCCGCGTCGTCAAGGTGTGGCCATCCATTCTGGAACAGATTGCTATCGCCAAAACTGAACCGGGGGATGAGAACAACCAGGATATCTCCGCTCTGGTGGGTAAAGTCGATATTCGTAAGCTGGAAAACTACGCGCAAAACGACCCGGATGCCTACGGTTACTCGGGTGCGCTGTGCCGCGCCAACCAGGGGATTATGGAGTTCGTCGAGATGTTTAAAGCACCGATTAAAGTGCTGCATCCGCTGCTGACGGCCACCCAGGAAGGGAACTACAACGGTACGGAAGGTATTTCCGCCCTGCCGTTTAACGGCATTATCCTCGCGCACTCGAACGAATCTGAGTGGGTCTCCTTCCGTAATAACAAAAACAATGAGGCGTTCCTTGACCGTGTCTACATCGTCAAAGTGCCTTATTGCCTGCGGATCTCCGAAGAGATCAAAATTTACGAGAAACTGCTTAACCACAGTGAGCTGGTACACGCACCTTGCGCACCAGGCACCCTGGAAACGCTGTCGCGCTTTTCCATTCTCTCGCGCCTGAAAGAGCCGGAAAACTCCAGCATCTACTCGAAAATGCGTGTGTATGACGGGGAAAGCCTGAAAGATACCGACCCGAAAGCGAAGTCTTATCAGGAGTACCGCGACTACGCCGGTGTGGACGAAGGGATGAACGGTCTGTCCACGCGTTTCGCCTTTAAGATCCTCTCCCGCGTGTTTAACTTCGATCATGCGGAAGTGGCGGCCAACCCGGTTCATCTGTTCTACGTGCTGGAGCAGCAAATTGAACGCGAGCAGTTCCCGCAGGAACAGGCTGAACGCTACCTTGAGTTCCTGAAAGGCTACCTGATCCCGAAATATGCGGAGTTCATCGGCAAAGAGATCCAGACCGCCTACCTGGAGTCTTATTCAGAGTACGGGCAGAACATTTTTGACCGTTATGTCACCTATGCTGACTTCTGGATCCAGGATCAGGAGTACCGCGACCCGGATACCGGACAGCTGTTCGACCGGGAATCCCTGAACGCAGAGCTGGAAAAAATCGAGAAGCCGGCCGGGATCAGTAACCCGAAAGACTTCCGTAACGAGATTGTGAACTTCGTCCTGCGCGCCAGAGCGCATAACAACGGACGTAATCCGAACTGGACCAGCTACGAGAAACTGCGCACGGTAATCGAGAAGAAAATGTTCTCCAATACCGAAGAGCTGTTGCCGGTGATTTCGTTTAACACCAAAACGTCAACCGATGAGCAGAAAAAGCACGACGATTTTGTCGACCGTATGATGGAGAAAGGCTACACCCGCAAACAGGTTCGCCTGCTCTGCGAATGGTATCTGCGCGTACGTAAATCGTCTTAATACAAGTACAAGTGCCCGGTAGCGCATACGCCTGCCGGGCTACAAAAATGTCCGGCACGTCCGGACACTGCAAGTTGGCAAATGCAGTACGGGGGATATATGACCTGGTTTATTGACCGTCGTCTTAACGGCAAAAACAAGAGCACGGTAAATCGCCAGCGCTTCTTGCGCCGTTATAAAGCGCAAATTAAACAGTCGATCTCCGAGGCCATCAACAAACGCTCGGTGACCGACGTCGACAGCGGCGAATCTGTCTCCATCCCCACCGATGACATCAGCGAACCGATGTTTCATCAGGGACGTGGCGGCCTTCGCCATCGCGTACACCCAGGTAATGACCACTTCGTGCAGAACGACAGAATCGAGCGCCCGCAAGGCGGCGGGGGCGGTTCAGGAAGCGGTCAGGGACAGGCCAGCCAGGACGGTGAAGGACAGGATGAGTTTGTCTTCCAGATTTCAAAAGATGAGTATCTCGACCTGCTGTTTGAGGATCTGGCGCTGCCGAATCTGAAAAAGAACCAGCATCGTCAGCTTAACGAGTACAAAACCCATCGCGCGGGATATACCGCAAACGGCGTGCCCGCCAACATCAGCGTGGTCCGTTCGCTGCAGAACTCTCTGGCGCGACGCACGGCCATGACGGCAGGTAAACGGCGCGAACTCCGCGAGCTGGAGAGCAGCCTGAAGGTGGTGGAAAATACTGAACCAGCGCAACTGCTGGAAGAGGAACGCCTGCGCAAAGAGATAGCCGAACTCCGGGCTAAAATAGACCGGGTACCGTTTATCGACACCTTCGACCTGCGCTACAAAAATTACGAAAAACGCCCCGAACCGTCGAGCCAGGCGGTCATGTTCTGTCTGATGGATGTCTCCGGTTCGATGGACCAGGCCACCAAGGATATGGCGAAGCGTTTTTATATCCTGCTCTATCTGTTCCTGAGCAGAACCTATAAGAACGTGGAAGTGGTCTATATTCGCCACCACACTCAGGCGAAAGAGGTGGATGAACATGAGTTCTTCTACTCGCAGGAGACCGGTGGCACCATCGTGTCGAGCGCTCTGAAACTGATGGATGAAGTGGTGAAAGAGCGTTACGACCCGGCGCAGTGGAACATCTATGCCGCGCAGGCATCAGATGGCGATAACTGGGCAGATGACTCCCCGCTGTGTCACGACATTCTGGCGAAGAAAATTCTGCCGGTGGTGCGTTACTACAGCTATATCGAAATTACCCGCCGTGCTCATCAGACGCTGTGGCGTGAGTATGAACATCTGCAATCGATGTTTGATAACTTTGCCATGCAGCATATCCGCGATCAGGATGATATCTATCCGGTGTTCAGGGAACTGTTCCATAAACAAAGTTCAACAACAAGTTAATCATCATTAATCAGCCAGTTATTTATACTAACTGGCTGATCTTTTGGCTTTCAGGGTAATTTGCCTGTAAAGGGCAAGCGGATTATTTAATACCTCAACAATCCCATGTTTGACTAAAATTCTTTCTTCCGATATTGGCACAGCCCTACCAGGGTTATATGTTTGTTGGATAAGCTATACGATAAACTAAGGATAAGCATATCCGGAGAAGGAAGAACAACAGGCGCATAAAAATTGCCCAAAGCAGGAACGTATTGCTGACCTACCAAAACCGAACATTGAATCCACCTTACCTCCAGTGTTAGAGTCAGCAACTCACGGCCATTTACACATAATTTTAAGCGTTAAGCCCCGTAGGGCTTTTTCACAGATGCGTTATGCAGCCCATTGAAAATATTTCTCCACCGACGGCAGAACAACTTACCCAACTCCAGGGCGCACCAGACTTTACTGACGCACAGGTGGCCTACCTCGCAGTACTGACTGGAAGCAATCACTACAGGTAATATACGGGTGGAGAGCCTCCTCGTGGATGGGAATGCATATACTATTTTTATGGATGTCGCGCTGACTTTTAGTCAAAATGAAAAGAAATTGGTACTACGCTAACTAACACCAGATAAGTATTCAAGGAGTCTTTAATGTTTCGATGGATAAAAAAAGCAAACAGATCTAAAAACTATTTTTTGAAAAGGATCAAACTTAAGTTAAAACTTAACTTATTGAGTATGATTTCCGCTCAGGGGCGTACTTCTCGAACGAGACATGGGTCGGGCACAAACCATCTGATTATCCCCTTCATTGGTAAAGGGATTGGTGATGCTATTGTCATTGGTGGTGTGATTGAGACTCTGGTAAGAAACAATTTTCAGGTCTCTGTTATTGCAGATAAAAGGACGCACTTTCTCTTCAAAGAATGGCGCAATTTAGAAGCTCTTTACTTTTATGAACCTAACAACAAAAAGATGCTAATCAAGGTGTTAAGGGAACTTCCACCTTTTGTATTTGTTGACTCGCATGAAATAACTCATTCAAATGTCGAAACATTTAATTTAATCAGACTAATAAAACCACACAAAACAATCGGTTTTACCAGGAAGTATCGTATCTATGACGAAGTAATTAACATTAGCTGCCCTTTGTCACATATAAGCACAAGATACATTGATTTCCTGAAGCATCTGGGGATATCGGCACAGAACTATGATTACACAGTGATCATACCTGACGACGATGTACAAAAAGCAAAGGATTTTCTTAAGAAAACCACTGATAAAAAAACGGTTGCGTTCATTCCTTACGGCAGTGTGAGTGAACGTTTCTTCTCAACAGGGCAGATTGAGGCCATTACCAGTCACATGGCTAAATATAAAGATACTTTTCACTTAATCATTCTTGGCGAACAACATAAAATAAAGCCTATTCCCGATTCAGATCATGTCACTAAGAGCTCATTGCCCTCATTCTTTTCGGCTGCACAAATTATAAAAGAGAGTGCACTCGTAATTTCTCCAGATACATCATTCGTGCATGTATCCAGAGCATTTAAGAAAAAACTAATTTGCCTCTATCCATTTAAAATGCTTGTCGCTCAGGCAGATAATGCTGATGTCTGGGGACCAAACTATGAATCAGCTATCCAGGTTAGACTGAAAGAGCGCCGCGTGATGGATACCGATGTTCGGCCTATACTGAATATTATTGACGAGCAATTGAAGAGTATCGCCGATAATAGTTCGAGATAAAGAAATCACATCTGTAATTTTTCTCGCTTCTCAGGACTTTCACTTTATGAAACCTGAGAAGCTTCATGCCTGTTAAGCGTTTTTAAATCTTTCTCCGATCTCACCAGCAAATTGCAGCTGGATATAATCTCTTCTGATGCCGACACTAATCAGCGGGAAAAACAATCGCCCAACAGCAACGTCTATACCAACGGCGAAATATTCTGTGCTAAGGTTAAACGCTGCGTATTGGTATTTAACAGGTAAATCGCTATGTCTGATGACGTTAAGGGAACAACAACCCACCAGCAACTCATTACGTTGTTAACCCAGCAGGGCGCACGATTTCGCGTCATGGAGCATGACGCCGTGGGGAAATGTGAAGCGGTGAGTGAGATCCGCGGAACCGATCTGGGGCAAGGGGCAAAAGCACTGGTCTGTAAGGTGAAGGGAAACGGCGTAAAAAAACACGTTCTGGCGATCCTCGCCGCCGATCTGCAGGCCGATTTAAGCCAGCTTGCCAGCCATTTTGGGGGGATAAAAGCGTCTCTCGCAAGCCCTGCCGAAGTCGATACCCTGACCGCCTGCGTTTTTGGCGCCATTCCGCCTTTTAGCTTCCATCCCGATCTGGCACTGGTGGCCGACCCGCTCCTGTTCGAGCGTTTCGATGAAATCGCGTTTAACGCCGGTCTGCTGGAAAAATCCGTGATTATGGATACGCAGGATTATTTGCGTATCGCCCGTCCTGAGCTGGTGACGTTCCATAAAGCGTAATCGTGTAGGCTGGTATCCCGTCAGCCTTTTTTTTCCAGAAAAATAACTGACGCGACCAGGATAATGGCAACAGCGAAAAACGATGAAGAAATGATCAGCGTTTCGACAAACATGTGATCGTACATTTTTGCGCCCCTTTTTCGATGCCTGCCCCAGTTTTATCCCCCGTAAATGACAGGGTTATGACAGCAGTAAAATCTTTTTAAAAACTGTCTTCAGCCGTGTTTCCGCGTAAAGTAAGCAGGCTTACTCTTTTGGCAAGGATTCCTTATGTTTGACCCGACTCTGCTCATTCTTCTGGCCCTCGCTGCGCTTGGCTTTGTCAGCCATAACACCACCGTCGCTATCTCAATTCTGGTGCTGATCATTGTGCGCGTGACCCCGTTAAACACCTTTTTCCCGTGGATAGAAAAACAAGGTCTCACCATCGGGATCATCATTCTGACCATTGGGGTGATGGCACCTATCGCCAGCGGTACGCTGCCTGCCTCGACGCTGCTGCACTCATTTGTGAACTGGAAATCGCTGATAGCGATAGCGGTAGGCGTTTTTGTCTCGTGGCTGGGCGGGCGTGGCGTTACGCTGATGAGCAGCCAGCCCTCGCTGGTGGCCGGTCTGCTGGTGGGAACCGTGCTCGGTGTGGCGCTCTTTCGTGGCGTTCCGGTGGGCCCGCTGATTGCAGCCGGGCTGGTCTCACTGTTTATCGGGAAGTCATAGTCAGGCTGGCAATATAGCGCGCTGGCGTCTGCCCCAGCCCCTTCTTAAACATCGTGATAAACGCGGTGGTGGAGTCGTACCCCAGCGACTGCGCCACCTGCTGTACCGACTTTCCCCCAATCAACAGCTGTAACGCCACAATAAGCTGCAGCTGATGCCGCCAGCGGCGAAAGCTCAGGCCCGTCTCTTTCACCACCAGGCGCGCCAGATTGCGCTCACTCATGGCGAAGTGGCTCGCCCATTGCGCCAGCGTCTGCCAGGCGGCAGGCTCTTCCGCCATCTTCTCGCTCATCAGCCGGATTTTTGGATGAGGCGAAACGGGCAGTTGCAAATGTTCCTGACGCTGCAGCGGTAGCTCGTCAAAAAGAACATCCACCAGACGCGATGTGGCAGCAAGCGAAAGCGCTTCACGTGATTTTTCCGCCAGCGATAAGATCAGTTCCCGCACCAGAGGGGAGATCTTCAGGGTGCAGCAGCGATCGGGCAAACTTACCGCTCCGGGTTCAATAAACAAAAAGCAAAGCTGGGCACCCGGCGTGGCCTTATTGCTGTGCGGCATCTGGCCAGGGATCCACACGGCATACTGGGGCGGTACCATCAGCATGGCGTTTTCCACTTCGCAGGTGATGGCTCCCCCCAGCGCCAGAATCAGCTGTCCCTTACGGTGTTGGTGTCGCGGAATGTATTGTTCCTGCGCCACCACGCGGATGCGAAACGCGACAGCCGCATCATGCTGGCTATCGGGATCGTAGCCGTCCAGTCCGAGACCAATCATCAGGTTGTCCGATATTAGCGATAAACTGTCATTTTAGCCTGATTTCAACCGTGGAGAAAATCGGTATTGTGTGCGCTCGCTTGAACGTATGAGAACACAATGACTACTGCAATTCGGGTTTCAGGAAAACAGGGCGCGCTGCTCATCGCAGGTATCCTGATGATTGCCACTACGCTTCGCGTCACCTTTACCGGAGCAGCACCGCTGCTCGATACCATTCGTCTCGATTATGGCTTGAGTACGGCGCAAACCGGTCTGCTGACCACCCTGCCTCTGCTGGCTTTCGCCCTTATCTCTCCGCTCGCCGCAGGTGTTGCCCGGCGTATCGGCATGGAGCGCAGCCTGTTTATCGCCCTGCTGCTGATTTGCGTCGGCATTGCTGTGCGCTCCCTGCCTTCCGCCCCCCTGCTTTTCATCGGTACGGCGGTGATTGGCTGCGGTATCGCACTGGGCAATGTGCTTTTGCCTGGGTTAATTAAACGTGACTTCCCGGGACAGGTTGCCAGACTCACCGGTGCGTATTCCCTGACGATGGGGATCTCCGCGGCGTTAGGTTCCGCACTGATTGTTCCGTTGGCGCAAGGGGAAGCCGGCTGGCATGGCGCCCTGCTAATGCTGATGGCCTTTCCGCTGGCGGCGTTACTGCTCTGGCTGCCACAGTGGCGTCAGAAACACGTTGCGACGGTGACCGGTGCAGGCGCGTTACATAACCGCGCCATCTGGCGCTCTGCCCTCGCCTGGCAGGTCACCCTTTTTCTGGGGATTAACTCGCTGATTTACTATGTCATCATCGGCTGGCTACCGGCGATCCTGCTCAGCCACGGGTATAGCGAAGCCCAAGCGGGTTCTGTGCACGGACTCTTACAGCTGGCCACCGCCGTTCCGGGTCTCGCTGTGCCGCTGATCCTCCATCGTCTGAAGGATCAGCGAGCAATCGCCGGCGTCGTGGCGCTGTTGTGCGCGATAAGCGCAGCAGGATTGTGGTTTGCGCCGGGAATGGCGGTCATGTGGACGCTGGTGTTTGGTTTTGGTACCGGGGCAACGATGATCCTTGGCCTGACCTTCATCGGGCTGCGCGCCAGCTCTGCGCATCAGGCCGCGGCCTTGTCCGGCATGGCACAGTCGGTTGGCTATCTGCTGGCCGCCTGTGGCCCGCCGTTGATGGGCAAAATTCACGATGCTGCCGGTGACTGGCGGTATCCGCTTCTGGCCTGTGCACTGGCCGCCGTGATCATGGCCGTTTGCGGTATGCTTGCCGGGCGTGACCGGGAGGTCACGCCCCGTTAGTAGAATGGCAGACCACCAGGTCTGCCTTTTTTATCCGCGCGCCGCGCGCAGCATTGCCTGTACCAGCACCACCGGTCGACCTTCCAGCGCGGCACGTTCATGCTGGAATAAGGTGATCACGAAGAACGGATGGGTCAGTAGCTCCGCGGCGCGAATTTCACCCTGCTCGTCCCAGCCGGTGACGCGCATTTCACCGCTCTCCAGCTCCCGTGCAAATTCCGGCGACACACCGTAATTGCAGTGATATCCCTCCACGATTTCCGGTTTGCCATAGGCTTTGGCGATGAGCGTATTGTTGCGCAGCTCAATTGCATCGGTTTTTTCCACCAGCGAGCAGGTTAATGGCGCAATCACCATTGTGCCTTCGGTATCCGTTTCGGCGTGCGCCGCATCGTGCCAGCCCAGCACATTACGGGCGTACTCAATCAGCGCATGCTGGAACCCGCCGCAGGTGCCGAGGAAGGGAATGCTGTTTTCGCGTGCGTAGCGTGCAGCGATAAAGGCCGCCGCCGTGTTTTTGTACGGGCTTGCAGGAACCAGCCAGATAGCGTCATAACCCACCAGATCTTCCGGGCTGGTCAGTTCCGTGGTCGCGAGCCAGTCATAATCAGCGGTGAGGTCAAGAACGGCAGCGGCGTCGTCAATTGCCAGCGGGATCGCCTGGTGCGCAATAACATCGGGATTGTAATCGCCAACCAGCGCAATGCGCAGTGTGGTTTTAGCCGGGAGGTGTTCCATGAAAGGTTCCTTATGCCTGAGTATTAGCAGATAACATAAGGAACCTCAGACTACCGATCTTCTGCAATTATCACAATACCTTAAATTGGGTGGGTAAAGACAAAGTGCTAGAGTAATACGCAGAACGTTTTGCCACAGATGAGGAGAAAAGATGATCCAGTGTAAACGCGTATACGAACAGGCAAGCCCGGACGATGGTTATCGGGTGCTGGTAGACAGACTCTGGCCGCGTGGCGTGAAGAAAACCGATCTCGCGTATGATGAATGGTGTAAAACGCTCACCCCGTCCAACGATTTACGCAAGGCGTTTCATAGCGAAACCCTTGATTTCAACGCCTTCAGCAAGGCATACCGGGAAGAGCTGGCGCAGCACAAGGACGAGGGGTTGCGTCTTGCGGCGCTGGCCAGCAAGCAGACCTTAACCCTTCTCTATGGCGCGAAAGATAAGGAACACAATCACGCCCTGGTGTTAGCCGACTGGCTGCGTAATGTCTAGTCAGTCGATCATCAGTTCATCAAGGATTTGCGGCGCCGTATCCGGGGTAAGCGGCATCAGATGTTCGGCGCGAATAAACGCAAAGCCATGCTGATTGTCAAACGCGAAGACATCACCGGTCACCAGCCAAAGCGCGCGATCCGAGGTGGTGGGTAACTGCGTCATGACGCCATTGACCGGGTTAACGAAACGCTGGCCGGGCTGACACAGGCCAAACAGTTCAACAGATTTACCAATATTACGACGGCCGGACGCCGTGCGGGCACCGATGATCATCGCCATGCTGCCCGGTTTAAGCTGAAACATACTTCTCTCACGATAACGGTAGCCATCGAAAGGCTAAGAATAATCCTAAAGAGAAGTGTACCGCAGCCACTATCCCGCTGTCACCTGGCAGGTTGCGGATGATCGCGACGATAAAGCGCCCATTCATCGATCACTTCGCCGCCAGGCAACTTGCACTCCGTGCGAACCCCTTGCGGGCTCTGAACCGGGACCTGTTCCCCGCCTTTATTCAGGCAGTAGACGGAGGCGGGATTAGCCATCCCGATAACATGGGGCGGTTTCGGGGCATCAGGCGGGGATGTTTTGGAGGTACAGGCGGCCAGCGGTAACGCCAGTGCCAGAAGCAGTAATCTCATCTCATTGATCCTTTTAACTTCATCAGACTTTAAGGGTAACGGGTCATCGCCGCTTTCTCCACGATTTCTCCATCTTAACTGCACTTTTCCACACTACAGTGGCACGTGTTCTCAATGACCAGAGAACATCATTCCGTAATCAAGATGTCTTTGCCCCGGTCTCAACATCGGGGCTTTTTTTCTCCCCCGCTCCCCTGTGATGAATATTAAAATTTTTATATTCATGTTTTACTATGCCCGAAGTCGAAAAATTCAGCATAACATGCAGATGCAGACGTCTTCTGCATGGGAGTGAGCCTACGTCATGTCGGATATTATCCTTGCCCGTGTTTCAGAAACGCTCGCCACTGAGCAGTCCCTTGAAAGTCTCGTCCGCCAGTTGCTGGAGATGCTGGAGATTGTGACTGAAATGGAGTCCACCTACCTGACGAAGGTCGATATCAATGCGCGGCTGCAGCATATCCTCTACGCCCGCAACAGCAAGCAGATGCAGATCCCTGAGGGGCTGAGCGTTCCGTGGGGCGATACGTTGTGTAAGCGCGCCATTGAGAGTGGTACGTTGTTCAGTAACGAGGTGGCTGAGCGCTGGCCGGATTGCGATGCCGCGAAAGCCCTTGGCATTACAACCTACATGAGTATCCCTATTCACCTTGCGGATGGTTCACTCTATGGCACGCTCTGCGCCACCAGCACAGAAAAGAAACATCCCAGTGACCGCGGTGAACAAGTTCTGAAATTATTCGCCGGGTTGATTGCCCAGTATATTCAGAAAGAGTCGCTGGTGATCCAGCTTCGGGAAGCCAATGCGGCACTCATTGCGCACTCTTATACCGATGCCCTTACCGGATTACCAAACCGCCGCGCCATCTTCGAAGAGCTGACGACCCTGTTTTCACTGGCAAAGCACCTTAAACGCAACGCCATCATCGCGTTTATCGACCTTGATGATTTCAAGCTGATTAACGACCGTTACGGGCATGAATCAGGCGATCGGTTCCTGATTGAAGTGGGTAAACGTCTGACTGAAGAAAAACAGGCGGACGAAATAATTGGCCGGCTGGGCGGTGATGAGTTTCTGGTGGCCTCGCTTAGCCAGACCAACAGTACGGGTGAGAGCACACAGATTAACCTGCTAAAATCGCGCCTCGACGCCCGTATTGCAGGAGAATACTGGCTGGGGAGCGTGAACATTATTTATCCTGGCGCCAGCTTCGGTGTGATTGAAGTTGACCCCACCGTGACCGATCCGGACAGTGCATTACGCGCGGCTGATGTCGCGATGTATCAGCATAAGAAAGGAAAAAGCAAAACGCGCTTTCTCGCGATGGATTAACCCCGTACACTCTACGGCGTTATAAAAACCGAAACAGGTGATGGTATGAGAATAGGGATCCTCTTCCCGGTCGTTATTTTTATAACGGCGGTAGTGTTTTTGGCCTGGTTTTTTGTCGGTGGTTACGCTGCTCCGGGGGCATAAATGAGAAAAACAACCCTCATTATGCTGATCGTGGCAATCGTGGCTGTTGCAGGCTCGCAGCTAGGCTGGTGGTAAACCCACCACGTAAAAAGGCCGCCATATGGCAGCCTTTTTCAACATTTATCAGGCTTAGCTTTTGATTTTTCTGTAAATAAACAGAACAACCAACGCACCGATCACCGCGACAGCGAAGCTGCCGAAGTTAAAGCCATCGACCTTACCAAAGCCGAACAGCGTACTGATCCAACCGCCCACCACTGCACCGATAATCCCCAGTATTACGGTGACGATAAACCCACCGCCATCTTTGCCCGGCATAATCCACTTCGCCAGAATACCTGCAATAAGCCCAAAGATAATCCAGGATAAAATTCCCATAAGTTTCCTCTCCGTATGGTTTTTGTCATTAAATCAACGACACAAGAAAGGATAGCACAGGATTTCAGAAAGGAAATTTGTGATAAGCATCACAGTGAGAGAGTGCGCGTTTATTCATCAACAGCACCACAAGAAATATGGGGTTGCATCTTTTGTTGAGAAAGATTATCTTTCTCAACACTGAATAGTTGAGTGAAACGCTCAGGTATTCAGTACGACATTGCTCACATTGCTTCCAGTATTTCTTGCCCACTCTAGAGTGGGCTTTTTTTTGCCTACACCGCTACAAAAGCGTGCCGGTTTCGCCCTGCACGTTTTGCCTGATAGAGCGCCTGGTCGGCGGCTATAATGATGTTCTGCTGGCTGCCCGCGATATCCACGGCACGCGCAGTGGATATCCCGACGCTAACCGTGACCCGCCCGAAGGGACTGAAAGCATGTTCAATATGCAGCGAAAAGACATTGCGAATGATCGTCTGACCGAGGCGGAGCGCTTCCTGGATATCCGTGTCTGGCAGGATCAGTGCAAACTCTTCCCCACCATAGCGCGCCACAACCTGGTTGTCCCGGTTGAGGCTCTCCCTGAGGCTATTTCCCAGCAGGGTTAAACAGCGGTCCCCTTCGGGATGACCATAGTTATCGTTGTATTTTTTGAAGTAGTCCACATCGACAATCAACACCGAAATCGGGGCGTCGCTGGCCGCACAGGCCGCAATTTCTGACAGAATTTTTTCATCAAAAATGCGTCGGTTGAAAAGCCCTGTTAGCGCATCTTCAGACGCAATAATCTTCAGCGCCCTGTTATCCCGTGTTTTTCTGGATAAATCGGAATAGAGGAAACAGGACGCCGCAATGAGTATCGCGGTAAAAACCAAAATGAGTACAGAAAGCTGGAGAGCCTGCTTGCGCCAGGGGGCGAGCGCTTCTTGCGTACTGACCGCCACGGTGGTGACGAGCCCGTAGCGCTTGTTCTTCTCGAAAGCATAAATGCGTTCGATTTTATCAAACCGTGAGACAGAGCTGGCAATACCCGCGTTTTGTACCTTGAGGTATGTCCTGAAGAGAGGCGAATCCGAAACAATTGCGCCGATGTAATTATTTTTAAACGGATGACGTACCAGCAACACGCCTGACTGGGTTGTTAAGCCGATCACGCCTGAGTGACCAATATTGATCTGCCCGTATAACGCCAGAAAATTTTCGATACCCAGCGTAACCACAACGACACCGTTAAACGCGCCGGTAGGGGTTTCCAGCCGACGACTAATGGTTATGACCCATTTACCATTCGTTCTGCTGACCACCGGCTGGCCAATAAAAATCTGCTGGCTCTTATTTTCTTTGTGATAGATAAAAAACGACCTGTCCACCCCTTTCCGGGGTCCGGAAAAACTTTCATGCAGTGCCGTAAAAATATTCCCTTGCGCATCGTAAACAACCACATTATTTATCTGGATAAGAAGATTATCCTGATTGCTTATCATCCGCTGGATATTTTTGGCCTGTTGTGGGGTCATGCCATAAATTTTGATTATGTCGGAAACCGAAGTAATCAACATTTCACTTTGGCGCATGATCCCTTCGCTGTACACGTCTAAGGTATGGCTCAGGTTAGCAACGCTGGTATTTATTTGCTGGATTGACTGCTGCCTGGACGTGGTAATTTGGACGGCAAGCGACAGCGAAATGATCAATGAGACAATGAGACAATGATGACGGTAATAGTTGTTGTGTAAAAAGTATTTTTCACATGCACGAGCTCTTCCACCTTATCACGCCTGACATCCCTGGCTGACAACTAGAGTCACTGTAACAAAGCTCAGGATAAGAGGAAAATGAATTGCACTTAAGCATACAACAGAAATCTGATGATATTTCGCTTTTCGCAAACGGGCATCAGATATTATTACTGGGCCCCTTTCACAGAAAAAAATCTCTTACAGACTGACCTTCTCCAGGGGCTTAGATAAGATGACTTTAATAAATTCTTTATACGAGACCGGTTTACCAAAATAGTATCCCTGCAACAGGGTAATCTGATTACGGTTGAGATAGTCCAGTTGCTCCTTCGTTTCTACCCCTTCAGCCACGATATGCAGTGAGAGTTTTTTCGCCAGGTCAATCACACAGTCCAGCAGGTGTACACAGACATTAAAGTTGTCTCCTTTAACATGAAAAAGACTTTAAAGTTGTCTACTTCTTCAGATAGACCTACTTAACAGGATACTAAGTAGGTCATCTCCTTTCTCGCGTAGCATCTCTCGACGTTCACAGCAGAGGACACGTTTCAAAATGTCATCCAAAATTTTTTTCCATTATCTGACGTTGGGTGATTTTGATGGTCAGCGAGTAGAGGCTTTAACAATGTGGGTTGCCCTGAGCAAAGTAAGGGAAGTAGATGTACCAGAAATGTACGCGTTGCCTTGCATGAAGGGGGGCATCTTAAAGCTCATTGATTAAACAAACTCACTATGCCGCTACAAACAGCCCAAAACCGTCACTTGATAACGTGTTATTTAGATAAATTAATGCTCAGGGCTTTTAGCCAAACTGTCACTTGATGTAAGAATCCAGAACCTTCAGCACAACGTCCAGGTCTTCTTCTCGTTTCTGTTCTTCACTTTCATGAACAATATGTTCAGTCAAATGTCCTTTAATCACTTCACGCAATAAACCATTCACGGCACCACGTATGGCGGCTATTTGTTGCAGTACAGCGGCACATTCGTGAGGTTCATCAAGCATTTTTTTCAGCGCAGCAACCTGCCCCTGGATCTTGCTTGTACGTGCTTTCAGTTTTTGTTTATCGCGGATGGTATGTGACATGTGGGCTCTCACTCTCCTGGATATTTTATGTAACTATACCAGCGTTATTCTACTGGGGGGTAGTATATTTTACTGGGGGGGAGTAGAATCCGGCCTACACTTAATAACCAAGAATGATTCTCATGAACGAATTTACGACACTTCTTCAGCAAGGCAACGCATGGTTTTTCATCCCCAGCGCCATTCTGCTTGGCGCGCTTCATGGACTGGAGCCCGGGCACTCCAAAACAATGATGGCAGCATTCATCATTGCTATAAAAGGCACCGTACGTCAGGCCGTGATGCTGGGTGTCGCGGCAACATTGTCGCACACTGCAGTCGTATGGCTGATTGCTTTTGGAGGGATGTATATCAGTAATAAATTTACCGCAGAATCAGCCGAACCCTGGCTACAGATGGTCTCTTCAGTGATCATCCTTGGTACGGCTTTTTGGATGTTCTGGCGAACCTGGAGCGGTGAGAAAAACTGGCTGGAGGGAATGCAGGAGAATGAACATCATCACCATGACGAAACAAGGTTGATCGATACTGGCCATGGAAAAGTTGAACTGTCCATTTTTGAAGAAGGACAACTTCCCCACTGGCGGCTACGCACTCTTAGTGGCCAAAGATGGGCTTCTGAAGATATCTCATTAACCACACTTCGGGAAAACAGTACGATCTCTCAGACTTTTGAATTTGTTGATCATGGTGATTATCTGGAGTCAACATCTCCCATCCCTGAGCCTCACAGTTTCAACGTACGTCTGTCTCTGGGACATCGTGGTCATGTCCATGACTATGATGTGGCGTTCGCTGAACACGACCATGACCATGACCACTCTGAGCTTGATGGGCTGGATGTGAATTCGAAAGAGTATCAGGACGCTCACGAACTGGCTCATGCCAATGACATAAAACGCCGCTTCGACGGGAAAGAAGTAACCAACGGGCAAATCCTGATATTTGGACTGACAGGAGGGCTTATCCCTTGCCCGGCAGCTATAACTGTATTGTTGATCTGCCTTCAGCTTAAAGCGCTTACGCTGGGTGCCACACTGGTTGTTTGTTTCAGTATCGGCCTGGCATTGACCCTCGTAACGGTTGGAGTGGGTGCGGCGATCAGCGTTCGTCAGGTCGCCAAACGCTGGAGTGGCTTCAATACCATCGCCAGAAGAGCCCCCTATATTTCAAGCGCCCTGATTGCTGCTGTTGGGATTTACATGGGTATACATGGCTGGAATGGGCTGGTGCATTAACACCGGTACTGATGACACACACTCTGGGTACTTACAAAGTACATCCTAAGCGCCACCGTTGAGGTTATGAGCAGAAAAACCCGGAATATAAAGCTGCTCTTTCCGGGACTTGTTGCTGAGGCAGGGATTAAGTAACTGATTAAATCCATTCCCATAAGACTCAATGATAAATGAAAGAATAAAAAAAACGCTCCCGGACGGGAGCGTAAGCCAGTGACTTCGGCGTCAAATGAGGGTCTAACAAGTGGAGCTGCGGGTTAATTCTGGGTGATCTGGCTGCGATGCTTTTCAGCCTGCTGCTGATGAATAACGGAAGACTGACCATTATTCGCCTTCTCGTGCACAACAGCGGCTTTTTCATGCTCGTTCATTTCTGAAAATGACGTTGCTGATTCGTTGGTGGCCCCTGGTTTGCCTTTCATCATTTTTTTATGCATCTCCGCCATGTCCTGGTGGGCAGAAGCGTTGCCGTTTTGCATCATTTCATGGGACATTGCAGCCTGATCGTGTCCGCTCATATCCATCATTGTCATACTGTCTCCCTGAACAGCGCTTTTTTCAGAGGTTGACTGCATCTGATGGGCGGGTGCCTGGGCATTATTTACCTGGTCATGCATGTTCATTGTCTCTGCAGCCATGGCGGATGAAGCGACAGCCATAATGGCAACAAATGATACAAGGATCTTTTTCATGGTTGGGTCTCCGGTGTTTTCATACCCAAACAATCAACGGCTTATAACAGAGAAAGCATTTGATCTCAGGGCGGGTTATTCATCACTCCAGGAACCAGGCGATTGCGTTATCACTCTGCTCCTGATTTATGTATGATTATAAAAAACCGCCTCTGTTTATCGCGTGACTGAATGATGACAATTTTGTCACCTTCCAGGTTTCTCCTGAAGAACGGGATTAATCCATTAACAGGCGCACACTGAACACAATTTCCCGCCCCTGCTGTTCTGCTGACAGCTCGCCGCCATGAGCATGAATGATCGACCTTGTAATTGATAATCCCAGCCCCGCGCCTTCCGTGTTGTGGACCCTTGATGAATCAGCTCGATAGAACCGATCAAACAAACGTTCCAGATTAGCGGGAACCTGGCCGGACATCGTATTCGTAATCATCACGTTCACACAGTCACTGTCACGCTCAAGGTGTATCGCTGTACAGGTGTTATCGGGAGAATACTTGATTGCATTGGAAAGCAGGTTACTGAAAGCACGTCGGAGCATATCGCTGTCTCCGGCAACAACGCCCTCTCCTTCAACCGTGATTGTCTTTCCTGTTTCGTCTGCCAGGGGCTCGAACAACTCACGTAATTCATTCAGTTCGGCTGCCAGATCCACATCATGTTTATCCAGCCGCAGCAGACCATGCTCTGAACGTGCCAGAAAAAGCATGTCACTGGTCATTCGTGACAACCTTTTCAGTTCTTCCAGGTTAGCGAATAAAATTTCGCGGTAATGCGAAACATCCCTTTCCTTAGCCAGTGCAAACTGCGTCTGCATCATCAGATTACTGACTGGTGTGCGCAGCTCATGCGCGATGTCAGACGAGAAATCTGACAGTTTCCGGAATGCCCCCTCCAGGCGATCAAACATATTATTGAACTCCTGCATGGTCTCAGAGATTTCCGGCGGAGCCAGATCGGGATTTAGACGCTGATCCAGGCTGTGTACGGTCATGGAGGAAGCCAGACTGGTCATTTCCCGTAGCGGTTTCAGACCAATACGTGTGGTCAGCCAGCCCAGAAAAACAGAAATAAAGACCAGACCGATATTGAACCAGAACAGCCAGGTACTGAGTTTGTCCATAAACAGGGTGTGATACCCAGTATCCGTGGCAACCGTAATGATGACATGTTTGCTTTTACCCTGTTCCGGCGTCACGGCAACCCGCCGCGAGATACTGCGGTACACGGTGTTATTTTCTTCCGTCTGGATCATATAGTCGAGAATATCACCCGACTTATTAAGCAGGACCGCTGGAACAACAGAATTTTTGGCATAGAGTTCAACAATTTTTTCATTTTCCATGTTTTTTATAGAAATGAATAAGCCATTGTGCCCCACCATCGCATCGTTTATTTTTTCTGATAATGACTTAATATCCGTTTTGTTCCTGAACGTCTCTGTTTTAAGAAACTCTTCGGTGAGCTGAAGTTTACCTGTCAGAAAATCGCGGTCCTGATTATCGAAATAGCCATT
>NZ_WCIM01000024.1:0-125780 GCF_009025585.1 Enterobacter sp. 198
TCAAACAAACGTTCCAGATTAGCGGGAACCTGGCCGGACATCGTATTCGTAATCATCACGTTCACACAGTCACTGTCACGCTCAAGGTGTATCGCTGTACAGGTGTTATCGGGAGAATACTTGATTGCATTGGAAAGCAGGTTACTGAAAGCACGTCGGAGCATATCGCTGTCTCCGGCAACAACGCCCTCTCCTTCAACCGTGATTGTCTTTCCTGTTTCGTCTGCCAGGGGCTCGAACAACTCACGTAATTCATTCAGTTCGGCTGCCAGATCCACATCATGTTTATCCAGCCGCAGCAGACCATGCTCTGAACGTGCCAGAAAAAGCATGTCACTGGTCATTCGTGACAACCTTTTCAGTTCTTCCAGGTTAGCGAATAAAATTTCGCGGTAATGCGAAACATCCCTTTCCTTAGCCAGTGCAAACTGCGTCTGCATCATCAGATTACTGACTGGTGTGCGCAGCTCATGCGCGATGTCAGACGAGAAATCTGACAGTTTCCGGAATGCCCCCTCCAGGCGATCAAACATATTATTGAACTCCTGCATGGTCTCAGAGATTTCCGGCGGAGCCAGATCGGGATTTAGACGCTGATCCAGGCTGTGTACGGTCATGGAGGAAGCCAGACTGGTCATTTCCCGTAGCGGTTTCAGACCAATACGTGTGGTCAGCCAGCCCAGAAAAACAGAAATAAAGACCAGACCGATATTGAACCAGAACAGCCAGGTACTGAGTTTGTCCATAAACAGGGTGTGATACCCAGTATCCGTGGCAACCGTAATGATGACATGTTTGCTTTTACCCTGTTCCGGCGTCACGGCAACCCGCCGCGAGATACTGCGGTACACGGTGTTATTTTCTTCCGTCTGGATCATATAGTCGAGAATATCACCCGACTTATTAAGCAGGACCGCTGGAACAACAGAATTTTTGGCATAGAGTTCAACAATTTTTTCATTTTCCATGTTTTTTATAGAAATGAATAAGCCATTGTGCCCCACCATCGCATCGTTTATTTTTTCTGATAATGACTTAATATCCGTTTTGTTCCTGAACGTCTCTGTTTTAAGAAACTCTTCGGTGAGCTGAAGTTTACCTGTCAGAAAATCGCGGTCCTGATTATCGAAATAGCCATTAAGGGTGCTAATCAGGATAAAACTTGATAACCACCATACCGTAAGCATCACCGCGGCTTTGTTGAATAAATCGAACTTTTGCTGAGTTGAAGGATCAGATCACGCATCTTCCCGACAACGCAGACCGTTCCGTGGCAAAGCAAAAGTTCAAAATCACCAACTGGCCCACCTACAATAAAGCCCTCATCAACCGTGGCTCCATAACTTTCTGGCTGGATGATGAAGCTATTCAGGCCTGGTATGAGTCGGCAGCGCCTTCTTCACGAGGCAGACCTCAGCGCTATTCTGACCTTGCCATCACGACTGTGCTGGTCATTAAACGCGTATTCAGGCTGACCCTGCGCGCTGCGCAGGGCTTTATTGATTCCATTTTTTCTCTGATGAACGTTCCGCTACGCTGCCCGGATTACAGCTGTGTCAGCAGGCGGGCAAAGTCGGTTAATGTCAGTTTCAAAACGCCCACCCGGGGTGAAATCGCACACCTGGTAATTGATTCCACCGGGCTGAAGGTCTTCGGTGAAGGCGAGTGGAAAGTCAAAAAGCATGGCCAGGAACGCCGCCGTATCTGGCGTAAGCTGCATCTCGCCGTTGACAGTAAAACACATGAAATCATCTGCGCTGACCTGTCGCTGAACAACGTTACGGACTCAGAGGCCTTCCCCGGGTTAATCCGGCAAACCCACCGGAAAATCAGGTCAGCCGCCGCCGATGGCGCTTACGATACCCGGCTATGTCACGATGAACTGCGGCATAAGAAAATCAGCGCGCTTATCCCTCCCCGAAAAGGTGCGGGTTACTGGCCCGGTGAATATGCAGACCGTAACCGTGCAGTGGCTAATCAGCGAATGACCGGGAGTAATGCGCGGTGGAAATGGACAACAGATTACAACCGTCGCTCGATAGCGGAAACGGCGATGTACCGGGTAAAACAGCTGTTCGGGGGTTCACTGACGCTGCGTGACTACGATGGTCAGGTTGCGGAGGCTATGGCCCTGGTACGAGCGCTGAACAAAATGACGAAAGCAGGTATGCCTGAAAGCGTGCGTATTGCCTGAAAACACAACCCGCTACGGGGGAGACTTACCCGAAATCTGATTTATTCAACAAAGCCTCGTTAAGGTTAACCTAAGATTTCAGAATGATAATCTCTGCTTTGCAGCGAATAAGGCAATCATAATATTAGATTGAATTGTTGTAATTATCATCAATGTTTTTACTGGTTTACTATTTTCCGGAGGTGTTAATGCCTGTACTTTTCAGGGTGAAAGTTATTCCGCTGGTTTTACTTCTGGCAATGATCTTTGCGTTTTTACTTAACTGGCCAATATTGCTGCATTTTTACGAGATTTTGTCGCATTTAGAGCATGTCAAAATTGGTTTTGTCATTTCTATTCCCTTTGTTCTGGTTGCGGCGCTTAACGTTGTTTTTATGCCTTTCTCAGTTCGTTTTCTGCTGAAACCTTTCTTTGCTTTACTGTTTATCACTGGCTCACTGGTCAGTTATTCGACACTAAAATATAAAGTAATGTTTGATCAAACGATGATTCAAAACATTATTGAAACTAACCCCCAGGAAGCGCATTCCTATCTTAATGGCTCAATTATTATATGGTTCGTCTTTACCGGTATCCTTCCTGCCATCCTCCTTTTTTCAATAAAAATTCAATATCCTGAAAAATGGTATAAAGGCATTGCTTACCGTTTGCTCTCCGTGCTGGCATCGTTGAGTTTGATTGCAGGTGTTGCCGCACTTTATTATCAGGATTATGCCTCTGTCGGCCGCAATAACTCGACATTGAATAAAGAGATCATCCCGGCGAACTACGCTTACAGCACTTTCCAGTATGTTAAGGATACGTACTTTACGACTAAAGTGCCTTTCCAGACGCTGGGGAATGATGCTAAACGCGTCGTCGCTCACGAAAAACCCACGCTGATGTTCCTGGTGATTGGCGAAACGGCACGCAGCCAGAATTTCTCGATGAACGGTTATTCGCGTGATACCAATGCCTTTACCAGCAAATCCGGCGGCGTTATTTCGTTTAAAAATATGCATTCCTGCGGTACCGCTACCGCAATATCCGTTCCGTGCATGTTCTCGAATATGAATCGCACCGAGTACGACAGTAAAAAAGCATCTAACAGTGAAAATTTCCTCGACATCGTGCAGAAAACCGGTGTCTCGCTGTTATGGAAAGAGAACGATGGCGGTTGTAAAGGCGTATGTAGCCGCATCCCGACTGTCGAAATTAAGCCTAGTGATAACCCGAAACTGTGCGATGGCAAAACGTGCCATGACGAGGTGATGCTGGAAAACCTTGATGATGAAATCGCCAAAATGCCAGGTGATAAGCTTGTCGCCTTCCATATCATTGGCAGCCATGGACCGACTTATTACCTGCGTTATCCGGCTGAGCATCGCCACTTCATGCCCGAATGTGCACGTAGCGATATCGAAAACTGTACTCAGGAACAATTGGTCAACACCTACGACAACACCCTTCGTTATACAGACTATGTATTAGCTGAGATGATTGAAAAGCTAAAAAATTACAGCGATCAGTACAACACCGTGCTGCTTTATGTGTCCGATCATGGTGAATCATTGGGCGAAAGCGGGCTATATCTGCACGGCACGCCGTACAAACTGGCACCGGATCAGCAGACGCATATTCCGATGCAGGTCTGGATGTCACCGGGCTTTATCGCCGGGAAACACATCAACATGTCTTGCCTTGAAAATAATGCGGCGAAAAAATCATATTCCCACGACAACCTGTTCTCATCGATTTTGGGGCTGTGGGACGTAAGCACCAGCGTCTATAATCCTGACCGCGATTTGTTCCGCGAATGCCGTGGCTAATCGATTGTTAGTATAACAAAAAGCCTTACGGCAACCTGGTTGCCGTAAGCTGCAAGAATGCAATAAGGCTTATAATATGAAACAACTTACTTTCAACGACCTACGCAAGCAAAGCGCACAAGCCGCAAATTCCCCCCGCTTACGTGCCCATCATAATTTCCACCCTGAATTGAGCGACCCGGTGCAGCGTCTGGCTATTGCTATGGAACCGGGAACTTATGTTCGCCCTCATCGCCACCCGCATACTTTTGAACTGCTGACATCCCTTACCGGTCGCTTTTTGGTATTGAACTTTGATGACCTGGGTAACCTGACCCAGCGCGTCGTGTTAGGTGAGGACTGTAAAGTGCTGGAGATGGATGCAGGCACCTGGCATACCGTATTGTCACTGGATGAAGGCGGCGTTATTTTTGAGGTAAAACACGGTAGGTACCAGCCTGTTGCTGATCAAGATGCCGCCCCATGGGCCCCCGCCGAAAACGAGCCGGGAACTGCAGAGCTGATGAAATGGTACACACAGGCGCAAGTAGGTGATGGCGGATATCCGCGGTAATTAATGCGTTGCACGGAGTGCCATTCTCTCCTTCGCGCCAACTTCAAAGGCTAAGACGCTTCCTCCCAAATCACCTACTCGTAAACCTGTGGCAAGAGTAGAGGCACTGTTGCAAATAGTCGGTGGTGATAAACTTATCATCCCCTTTTGCTGATGGAGCTGCACATGAACCCATTCAAAGGCCGGCATTTTCAGCGTGACATCATTCTGTGGGCCGTACGCTGGTACTGCAAATACGGCATCAGTTACCGTGAGCTGCAGGAGATGCTGGCTGAACGCGGAGTGAATGTCGATCACTCCACGATTTACCGCTGGGTTCAGCGTTATGCGCCTGAAATGGAAAAACGGCTGCGCTGGTACTGGCGTAACCCTTCCGATCTTTGCCCGTGGCACATGGATGAAACCTACGTGAAGGTCAATGGCCGCTGGGCGTATCTGTACCGGGCCGTCGACAGCCGGGGCCGCACTGTCGATTTTTATCTCTCCTCCCGTCGTAACAGCAAAGCTGCATACCGGTTTCTGGGTAAAATCCTCAACAACGTGAAGAAGTGGCAGATCCCGCGATTCATCAACACGGATAAAGCGCCCGCCTATGGTCGCGCGCTTGCTCTGCTCAAACGCGAAGGCCGGTGCCCGTCTGACGTTGAACACCGACAGATTAAGTACCGGAACAACGTGATTGAATGCGATCATGGCAAACTGAAACGGATAATCGGCGCCACGCTGGGATTTAAATCCATGAAGACGGCTTACGCCACCATCAAAGGTATTGAGGTGATGCGTGCACTACGCAAAGGCCAGGCCTCAGCATTTTATTATGGTGATCCCCTGGGCGAAATGCGCCTGGTAAGCAGAGTTTTTGAAATGTAAGGCCTTTGAATAAGACAAAAGGCTGCCTCATCGCTAACTTTGCAACAGTGCCTGGAGTCGGTGAGGCTCCTGAACTGGACACCGTGCTTGTGCAGATCGCCGACCAGATCGACCAGTTGCTTGACCGACCGGCCCAGCCGGTCGAGCTTCCAGACGACCAAAGTATCGCCTTCGCGCAGCATTTCGAGCGTCTTGGCCAAGCCAGGCCGGTCTGCCCGCGTGCCACTCACCTTGTCCTCGAAGACCTTTTTACATCCGGCCTTGCTCAAGGCTTCGCGTTGCAGCTCCAGGTTCTGATCCTGCGTCGAGACGCGCGCATAGCCAATCAACATGGCTTGTCTCGCGCCCGGTCGATGCGTTCCTGCATCGCCTGCATCACTTCTTCGTGGGTGTACGATCTGGCGTTGGCGTCGGTGGCTTGCCGCAGGGCTTCCTCAACCTCGCGCGTCATCCGCTCGTAATCCTCCGGCCACAGCGCTTGCTCCATGCGCAGCGACGCCTGACCCAGCAGGTGCAGCAGGCTGAACAGCCGCATGTCGTTGGTGGCGACGATGCGCTCCCGAATCTGCTCCTGAATAGCTTCGCTAGCCCGATGCGCTTGTGGTGTGGCAGTCCCCTCGTAGTCAGCGGGGAATTCCGCTTCCTCGGCAATCCTTGCCCAGGCGCTGGCCAGCGCCTCGATGGTTGACGTGCTCATTTCCGCCGCTCCTGTGCTCTTTGGCGAATCAACCGGCCAAGGGGCCTCGACGCGAAAACCAGCAGCATCACGCCTATCGGATACCAGGTCGAGAAGACCACCAAGGCATCGAAGGCTGGCCGTCCGGTGTTGGTAGGCAGTACGGCGGTCACAGCCATCAACCCGCCGACCGTCCAGATGATGCGCCACACGTAGGGCATCACGCGGGGCACGTAGCCGTCATCGAAAGCGGTCTGGTAGTAGCGGCGCAGGCCGCGCTCGGCAAGCGCCTGGCGCTGCCGCTCCGACAGCGCATCCGTCCGGCCATACCAGCGCCGGAATGGTGGACAGCGCAGCAGCAAAGGGGTGAAGAGGATCATCACCGCCACGATCGCGACACCCCACGCCATGACGGCGCCGGCATCGGGCCGCTTGGCGTTCTCGATCACGGGCGCGAAGACGCCCGGAGCACCGATCATCTAGAACAGCGCAATGTGCTGATGGAAGGAGAGCTTCATTTGCTCATCCACTTGCGCAGCAGGCGCTTTTTCAGGGAGGCGCGTTCTTGCGGGTTGCGTCCCTTGTGATTGGCGATGCGATCCGCCGTGGCGGCCTGGCGCTTGACGGGCCAGTAGGAGCGGCCATCCTTGCCCATCGACCAGACGCTGCTGGCCTGGTTTTCCAGCAGGGGCAGATGGGCGCTCAGGGCTTCGGGCGACGCGCTGGTCAGCGCCGTGCGCTCACGGGTGCGCCAGCGCTGATGCCAGAGCTTCTTGTCCTCGCGCTCGCTGCCGCAGGTCGTGTGCCCGACGATGGGTGTTTTGCGGCGGCTGCGGCTCATAACGTAGTGGTCTCCAAGAACATTCAGGACTGATCCCAGGCGTCGATGGTCAAGACCTGATCGGCAGGACAGGCGGCTACGCGGTCGGGAACTGGATGGTGTTCAGTCTCATGCCGACCCCATTCGATTGATCGCGTCGCTTGCGGCACGCTGCGACGCAAGGAGGTTTGCGACCTGGTTTAGCAGCCGTGTCCGCTGCATGTCTGTTACCTATCTCCCCGACCGCTCATTGGACCAACTCCAGAGATTGGGCTCTATCGCTCAGCCAATACGAAACCGGCATTGGCTGATGCCACAACCGAGACGAACACAAATGGCTCGGTACCTGTATTTCGCGCCCCGTGCACTTGGCCCGGTCTTGCCACGGCTATCTCACCTTCCCTGAGGGCACGAACAATCCCATTGCCCTGAAAGTAATCAGCCATTCCCGACAAAACAGTCCACGTGTCTTGGCCGTGAGGATGAATGTGAGCCGCAATTTCCTGCCCGGGATGGACATGCCAAACCACGATAATTGAGTCTCGGGTTTCAAGCACAACGGAACGAATAGGCTCGCCTTCGGACGGCTGAACATACTCGGCTACAGAAAATATTCTCGATTCAACAGTCATCGGAGATTCCTCTTTCACAGTGCCCACAGACAGGCTGGATATGAGTTCTAACTCGAATTTGAACGGGAGGCTGGTCGTGCGGTCGTGCAGTTGCCGATGAGCGTGTCGGCTGCTGCCTCCTTGCCCACCAGCGAACTCACGTCCGTTGCGGCCATCCAGAAGGTCTTGCCCGAGCGCGGCTCATAGGTCGCGGGATCGAACACGCCAGAGGGGCCGAACATCGGCGGCTTGATTGGTCATGGCTCCATGCCTTTGTCGTTACGGTCTTCATCGTCGGCATCCTGACGCACGGCGGGCAATTGCTGGAGCAACGCCGGCAGCCATTCCTGTACCGTCTCCCACACCACATCGAGGTTGATGTCGAAATAGCCGTGAGCCATGCGATTACGCATATTGCGCATGCTGCGCCACGGCACGTCGGCATGCGCCTGGGTGAACTCGACGTAGCCATCCATCACCTTTGTGGCCGCCTCGCCGATGACGATCAGGCTCATGATGACGGCCTGCTGGGTGCGCTTGTCGGCCAAGAAGTCGTCCTTGGCCATCCCTTCCACGAAGCTGCGCGCATCGGTTGCGGCCTGCTGAATGTGGTCGAGGTAATCGGGCAGGCGGTTCTCGCTCATATCGGTTGCGCCTCCGCGAGCACCTTGGCCCGGAACTTCGGCGGCAGGTCGCCGGGAGTCAGCAGATCGACGTCAACGCCGAGCAGCGATTTCAGTTCTTCTTCCAAATCGCCCAAGTCCAACAACGTGGCACCGGGCAGCGCATCGACCAACAGGTCGAGGTCGCTGCCATCCCGGTCGGTGCCATGCAGCACCGAGCCGAAGACGCGCGGGTTCGCGGCGCGAAAGCGGCCTACCGCTTCACGCACTGCGCTTCGCTTCATGTCAAGCACAACAGACGGTCGCATGGGCATCCTTTCTTATCGAAACTCGTTGAGATGATATGCAATCAAGAATAGAATTTCAAGAACTATTTTCGAGAATCGCAATGCCTTGATTCCCGTGCCGCGCCGGTTGCCTTGGCGGGCTTGTCACAAACCTACGTTTTCAAGAAGAAGGAAACCGCATGCCCCGCCGTTCGATCCTCTCCGCCGCCGAGCGCGAAAGCCTGCTGGCGTTGCCGGACACCAAGGATGAGTTGATCCGTCACTACACGTTCAGCGAAAGCGACCTCTCCATCATCCGGCAGCGGCGCGGCCCGGCCAATCGGCTGGGCTTCGCGGTGCAGCTCTGCTACCTGCGCTTTCCCGGCGTCATCCTTGGCGCTGATGAGCCACCGTTCCCGCCATTGCTGAGACTGGTCGCCAACCAGCTCAAGGTCGGCATCGAAAGCTGGGACGAGTACGGGCAGCGTGAGCAGACCCGACGCGAGCACCTGGTCGAGCTGCAAACGGTGTTCGGCTTCCAGCCGTTCACGATTGGCCACTACCGGCAGGCTGTCCAGTTGCTGACCGAGCTGGCCATGCAAACCGACAAGGGCATCGTGCTGGCCAGAGCCTTGATCGAGCACCTGCGGCGGCAGTCGGTCATTGTGCCCGCCCTCAACGCCGTCGAGCGGGCGAGCGCCGAAGCGATTACCCGCGCCAACCGGCGTCTCTACGACGCCTTGGCTGAGCCGCTGACGGACGTGCATCGCCGTCGCCTCGACGATCTGCTCAAGCGCCGCGACAACGGCAAGACGACGTGGCTGGCCTGGCTGCGGCAATCCCCGGTCAAACCGAACTCGCGGCACATGCTGGAACACATCGAACGCCTCAAGGCGTGGCAGGCGCTCGACCTGCCCTCCGGCATCGAGCGGCTGGTTCACCAGAACCGGCTGCTCAAGATCGCCCGCGAGGGCGGCCAGATGACGCCCGCCGACCTGGCGAAGTTCGAGCCGCAGCGGCGTTACGCGACCCTGGTGGCGCTCGCCATCGAGGTCATGGCCACCGTCACCGACGAAATCATCGACCTGCATGACCGCATCCTGGGCAAGCTGTTCAATGCCGCCAAGAACAAGCATCAGCAGCAGTTCCAGGCATCCGGCAAGGCGATCAATGCCAAGGTGCGGCTGTTCGGGCGCATCGGCCAGGCGCTGATCGAGGCCAAGCAAGCGGGCCGCGATCCGTTCGCCGCCATCGAGGCCGTCATGTCCTGGGATGCTTTCGCCGAGAGCGTCACCGAAGCGCAGCGGCTCGCGCAACCCGAGGACTTCGATTTCCTGCACCGCATCGGCGAGAGCTACGCCACGCTGCGCCGCTACGCGCCGGAATTTCTCGACGTGCTCAAGTTGCGGGCCGCGCCCGCCGCCAAGGACGTACTCGACGCCATCGAGGTGCTGCGCAGCATGAACAGCGACAACGCCCGCAAGGTGCCCACCGACGCGCCGACCGAGTTCATCAAGCCGCGCTGGCAGAAGCTGGTGATGACCGACACCGGCATCGACCGGCGCTACTACGAACTGTGCGCGCTGTCGGAGCTGAAGAACGCGCTGCGCTCCGGCGACATCTGGGTGCAAGGCTCGCGCCAGTTCAAGGACTTCGAGGACTACCTGGTGCCGCCCGCGAAATTCGCCAGCCTCAAGCAGGCCAGCGAATTGCCGCTGGCCGTGGCCACCGATTGCGACCAGTACCTGCATGACCGGCTGACGCTGCTGGAAACGCAGCTCGCCACCGTCAACCGCATGGCGCTGGCCAACGAGCTGCCGGACGCCATCATCACGGAGTCGGGCCTGAAGATCACGCCGCTCGATGCGGCGGTGCCCGATACCGCACAGGCCCTGATCGACCAGACGGCGATGATCCTACCGCACGTCAAGATCACCGAATTGCTGCTGGAGGTAGACGAATGGACGGGCTTCACCCGGCACTTCGCCCACCTGAAGTCAGGCGACCTGGCCAAGGACAAAAACCTGTTGCTGACCACGATCCTCGCCGACGCGATCAACCTGGGCCTGACCAAGATGGCGGAATCGTGCCCCGGCACGACCTACGCCAAGCTGGCCTGGCTGCAAGCCTGGCACATCCGCGACGAAACCTACGGGGCGGCACTGGCCGAGCTGGTCAACGCGCAGTTCCGACATCCCTTCGCCGAGCATTGGGGCGACGGCACCACGTCATCGTCGGACGGCCAGAACTTCCGCACCGGCAGCAAGGCCGAGAGCACCGGCCACATCAATCCGAAATACGGCAGCAGCCCAGGGCGGACGTTCTACACCCATATCTCCGACCAGTACGCGCCGTTCCACACCAAGGTCGTGAACGTCGGCGTGCGCGACTCGACCTACGTGCTCGACGGCCTGCTGTATCACGAATCCGACCTGCGGATCGAGGAGCACTACACCGACACGGCAGGGTTCACGGACCACGTCTTCGCGTTGATGCACCTGCTGGGCTTCCGCTTCGCCCCGCGCATTCGTGACCTGGGCGACACCAAGCTCTACATCCCGAAGGGCGATGCCACCTACGAGGCGTTGAAACCGATGATCGGCGGCACGCTCAACATCAAGCACGTCCGCGCCCATTGGGATGAAATCCTGCGGATGGCCACCTCGATCAAGCAGGGCACGGCGACGGCCTCGCTGATGCTCAGGAAGCTTGGCAGCTACCCGCGCCAGAACGGCCTGGCCGTCGCCCTGCGTGAGCTGGGACGCATCGAGCGCACACTGTTCATCCTGGACTGGCTGCAAAGCGTCGAGCTGCGCCGCCGCGTGCATGCCGGGCTGAACAAAGGCGAGGCGCGCAACGCGCTGGCCCGCGCCGTGTTCTTCAACCGCCTGGGGGAAATCCGCGACCGCAGCTTCGAGCAGCAGCGCTACCGGGCCAGCGGCCTCAACCTGGTGACGGCGGCCATCGTGCTATGGAACACGGTCTATCTGGAGCGGGCCGCGAACGCCTTGCGTGGCCACGGTCAAGCCGTCGATGACGGCCTGTTGCAGTACCTGTCGCCGCTCGGCTGGGAGCACATCAACCTGACCGGCGATTACCTCTGGCGCAGCAGCGCCAAGATCGGCGCGGGCAAGTTCAGGCCGCTACGGCCGCTGCAACCGGCTTAGCGTGCTTTATTTTCCGTTTTCTGAGACGACCCCTTCAAGGTCTTCAAAGCGTATTGAGTGTTCATAAGTGATCTTCCGTATCGACGGGTTAACAAGCACAACGAATGGATTTACAGCAGATAAGCTGTAATACTCATTAACAGACTATAGGCTGTAATACGCCTCTTGCCAAGATTCGGCATCTTTCAAAAACAAGGCCGTGTTGAGTAAGCAGTACTGGTATCTAGCACCCCTGACCACTTTGCTTGAGAGTGACCCAGTGACATTTATCGTGATCGTAGGTCTTTTAGACGTTGTTGCTAACCGGCATCATACTCAGGTGGTAACCCCCAGGGATACTCGGGAAGTGATAATTTATTCCCGCCCTAATCAAAATATATAACCCTATCTTATTAGCTTTCTTAGTAGTTTATAAATGAAGTAAAAATTAGCGAAGAAGCTTTACATTAAAAAGTGAGCAAAAATTTTTACCATTGAACCGGCAAAATTTGCAATCTGCGGCTTTTAGCCTGAGAAAATCCACATTAACAGAATAATCATCAAGTCCAACAGAGGCATAACTTACGTCCTCGAATAAATCGGTAATAAATGAGTTGAAATTACAAAAATTAACCTCACTCAATATCCTGAACACCGCAGAAATATAACTACTATGCATTATCCTGACTTCAATAACCTTTAATAAACTAGAATGCGATTTACTTTTAAAGAGGTCAAAGAGAAAGTAAACCAGCTCATTTTTATTGTCAGAAATCCATTTTAAAATTTTATCCCTGGCACATGGCAATAAATACACTGGAGTTTTGAAAGGATTTGAAATGTCAACCACAAGGGAACAATAACCATGAGGATTTATTCCACTTATAATTAAGTCACTAAGTCCTTTCACTGCATCCAAATAGTTGTCAAAACAAACCTCATATAAACAGGTACTATGAGCTGCACATTTAGATTCAAACAACCATCTATGACGAAGATAACCAATGCCTTTAGAGTGTATATCTTCAATAATACATTTATGGCAGTAATGAATCTTTGAGATGTTTACCAATGGATATGAATTAGTTATGTGTAAATTATTTCGACAGGCATCTTCAACAGCGTTGAAATACCCGTAAACACCAGAAGATAACGACACTATATTGGAAGTTAGTATATAACCATTTCTTGTGGCAAGAATGTCATATATATCCTGCAAACTATGCAATTTGTACATATCAATCAGTTCGAGCCGAGGAAAGGCATCGTACCTTAGTTCACCATGCTTAGATATTATGTTCCTGCAATTGGATAAGTTATACATTATCTGTGAACGCAGAAGAAAACTGTGCCACAATTCATTTTCGTAAACCATATCACTCCCTCTTATTTAATTAGATTCTTTTTCCTGAGAAGTGTCATTGTCATTGGTAGTTTATCTCTGTATTTCAAAAGCCAGTTATGCCCCCCCCAGTAAAGCATCCAGGCTTGTAAGTGACATCGGGTATTGCCCCTGAGATAAAACAACATTTATTAATGATGATGAGATTATATCTCTCTCGCTCCAGTCTACTCTTTTATTTCTATAACATCGTACTGCTTTAGGAAGACAGGAATTAAGCCAGCCATTTTCATGTTTATTTAGCCAAAAGAAACTAGCATAACAACTTTCCTTGACTAACTTTCGCGTTACAGAAATGGATTGATTATGTATAAATCTTAATATTTTCTGCTTATGACGCCGTCTTAAAGAATCTTTTTTACATTTTTTACGCCATGAGCATAAACCGTAACAAGATGAAATTACAGAGGATACAGTTCCTTCCGATAATGAGTTTTTCTCAGCTATGGATGCCAGACTAAACCCCCTTACAGCCATAGACTTGATAAGCAATTCAGTGAATATATTAATTTTTGTGTTTCGCTTAAACGCCCTCAGGTATTTTTTATAAATAAGTGTTTTAATGTAACATCTGCTGCGATTAAATTCTCTCCCAAGGTTGCTAACACTAGTATTATTTTCAGCCATATGAAAGCTGTATTCCTTATGACTTTTAAAGATTTCTTTCTTTTTATTAGGACGACTTCCTGCATACGTTGGCCAGCAAGTATTTAACAAACAATAACAAAGCAAAAGGTGTTTTGTGGGATGCTGACAACATTTATCTTTGAGTATAGGCTCCCAGTAGTGATAATCAGTAAGGGATGTCGGTAGAAGCTCCGATGAACCCTCCCCAAATAACTGGCACTTAGCATAAACATGTGCGTAAAATACATTTTTCTTCAGATTCCCGTCCAATGATAATAAATTTAACTTTTTAAGTACATCCATGTAATTTGGGTGACAAATTTCTTTTCTTCTGATTATATTTATGGACTCATAACAAAATTTAGCAAAATCGAAGTCTGTCTCATTGCTGAGTTGTTCTGTATACGAAACAGGAGGCATCAGTCCAATACGTATGTGCGGTGCAGAAGGGACATTGATGCTTTCAAGCACTACCTGGTGCCGATGGCAGGTTGTAACCCCATGAAGTTGATGCGCCAGATGCCAATAAGTAACACCATAATGAAAAGTATCTTCACGAGCGCAAACCGGGCAAAACTTCAATAGTGTCCGCTGTCCTAGTGAAAAATTACTAAGGCGGCACAATCGATTAAGCCTGGCAGGGGTCGTGTTGAAATCCATAATTTCATTACGACTGATTGGTAGTGCCCAGGCAAACAGAGGGAGTAAAGTCTGTTCATGCCAGAGCTGGTCTGCACTTTCGGATGTATGAAGAGAAATAGCCTTTAATCCTGAATTGAGAATTGGATGGACGCTCATATCAGGTTTGTGGAAAATGATCGTTAACAGAGAAGATGGGGACATACCGTACACGGTAGCTGTCCGACAAAACCGACTGAACAAGGATTCATCAGGTAAAACAGACAACATTCTCATTTACCCCACCTCTCTTTGACCGTTACGAACTGATGACCTCATTACAATTTATTAAGTGGATCTGTATTTATAAGCCCGCAACGCTGAAGAGCATCGTAGGTATTTTTCTTTTCAGCTGTTCTGGTGATAACAAGATCATGGTCAAGAGACAGTATTTTCTCGTCGAAATTGCGCATAACCTCGTCTATTTTTCTTACGAATTCCTTGTGCTGTGGCCTGTCTATATCTCCAGGGATCAAAGCTTTTAAGGGCTTCTCTGACATGAACTTAGCCGAAGCATCACTTTCATTAGATGCAGAGAGCCATTTGGCTTCCTCGTCTTCAGTCGCTGCCCCCGGGAGTAAAGTATCCTTATATTCCTCCGTATGGCTTACGAGTACCGGTACAGAGGCCGACAAGACTGCACCAGTTATGATTTCATTACCGCTACCGATAACCTTTAATTGTGCCCCCCGATAAATCATCTGAGCCAATCCAATGTTGCCTTTAGATAAAATGAATAATTTTTCGTTTAACTCATCATTTAATGGTGTTTCAACATTTGTCCATTGTAATGGCCATAAATAATGAATAAACGATTGCCAGTCTTGTGAGTCGTATCTGACATTTGAAATTTTCATATAACCACCAGACTCTGCCCGCCTGGCAATTCTCATTTTCTTTGTCAGAGTCTCGTCAAAAGGATGATTTCCACAAAAAACCATAGATACCCCCATCGAATCTACAATTTCATGTAAAAAATCAATCAACTTACTCTCACCTCCAGTTCTTGAAAATTTTAGCCTCTGCATTTCATCAATAACAAGGATACCTAAAAATGATGATTTTATTCTTTGCGCAATCTGGCGAGCCAGAGCACCATTTCTAATCTCTGGTGTAGTTCGTTCAATACCAATTGCATCATCTAATTTTTGTAAAATCTCTTCACAAAGGTCTCTCACACTTGAGTTGTATGGACAATTAATCTTTACCCATACGATTTGCTTACTGAAGCCGGGAAAAACTCCTTTATAGCTGCTGTGTTCTATAATCTGAGGGAAATGATCCATGACTTGCTCGATCATGGTAGTTTTTCCAGAACCACTCATTCCAACTATCGTAATGGTTTCAGCCTGGGATTTAAAATATCCACTTTCGGGTTCAATATCAGGACGCTCAGTCCCATAGTAATGAAGATATTGAATAGTTCCGCTTTTTAAAGGATTACGGGCTGCATAGCTTTCCCTAAGTGCCCGTAAAATCATTTTATAAGCCTGGATAAGATTGGTTTGAGGGCAACGGAATTTCTTTATACGTTCGACATACTGCTCTCTAACATTCGCCGGGGCAGTCCAGCGGATTTTTTCGTCAATTTCGGGAAAATAACTCATTTCCAGAAGTACTTCATCTTCCGTAAGCGCTTCAGGAAGTGCTTCAATTAAGGGGTTGCCACGATACTCAGGTAACTCCTGTTCTTTATATATCGCTGAAACGCTCCGTATAAGGTTCATTATTCTGCGTCCTCAGTCTTCTTCTTACCTTTTAACCATCTTTGTTTCTCCTCCCGGCCAGGCAAAAGCAGAACCTTACTGGATGACGGAAGTAGGGGTTCAGGTCTTCCATTAGCAACATCAGTTCGCCCTAATGAATCAAGTTCATTTTTCCTGTTCTTTTTAATATCTTTACCATGTACCCGTCGAGATTCGTATATTTCATTTAATCTTTCGTTACCTTTCTTGTTAAAATCATCTTTATTATTGATATTGCTGAGTGAATTCAGAGTAAATAAATTAATTTCTTTTTGAGTATCTACCCAATCAGCCATTACATCTGTATCAAGATGAGCTTTACCTTTAAATATATCTCTTTTCTTAAGCAGGTAATGCTTTTTGAAAATGCTATTTTTGTCAAATCTTACATATATATAATCTACGCAATTGTCATCTATTCTTGCTTCACAAGTGGTTCTTCCAAATACTCTGGCACCTGATGCAATGTCTGGATCACATTCATAAAAAAGATTATTGTACTGAATCCCACCGGCGGTAATGTTAGCGTTCACAGGGATCAACAATCGTGCGATCACTTCGTCGGCCCCAACGGCTCTTGCGCTGAATCTCCCGTGCTTTAAGCTTATCATCCAACTATTTTTTGGTGATATTACGAGATCATTTTCAATCAGTAAGGGATTGATATAAGCCAGTTCTTCATATGTTCTCTGATTATGTGCAAGTATCTCCCGAATCAGTAAAGACGTGACCTCCTGAATCGTTAAACAAGCCCTGGATTGCGGTGTTGGCTCTCCTTTAACAATCTTACCCCTTCGTGTTGTTCCAATAAGCCTATGAATAACTTCATCATTTAGAATACCGAAACAGCGTTCAACAATGCTTTTTCTGTCGCCTCTACCGACTGGCGCAAACTCAAGTTTTGTCAGGGGGGTCATCTTTTCCTGAGGTTTAAGACCAATCATCTCCCCGTTGTCACACATCAATGTTAATGGAATATGAGAACAAGGCCAATCATCATTAGTAATAGAGATTCCAAATAATCTACAATATTCTTTTTTTGGCATAAAGCAATTTGCTAACGCTTGTCGGGCAGCTCGCCATGAAGCATGGTATAAAGAAACATGAAGGCCAACAATCATTCTTGTTGCGCGATCCACCACTGTATAAATAGTTGGGCGCCCAATGACTTTTCGTCTGTTTAAACTCGAAATAAGATGTACATCAGCGACAGTTGAGTCTATTTCGAAAACATCACCCGGTAAAACAGTTGTATTAGCCGCACTACCTAAAAGCGCCCGCATTTTGAGGTCTATTTCTTTTTTCGTGTTCTTCTTCTTTATCGAGAAATCTTTAGTGAAGAGTTTTTTATTCCAGTATGAAAATTGTTTTAAAGAAGGAACATATGGAGCTCTATTTTCTAAGTTCGCTGTTTTAATTTCATCCCTAAAATACAAATCAATATGTCTCTCTAATGTTTTCTTTATCGTATCTCCGTTAACTTTATAATGATACATAATGAGAGATTTTCTAATATTATTTATATCTCTTTCATTAAGAATGAAAACACGTGAACGTTCATTAGGTAATGCTCTGTTTTTCTTGGAATTCCCAAGTTTAATTTCATGTTTGATTCTACTTTTCCCAGCGGCACCACAGTTCGAGAATGCGGGTAGTAATGCATAAACATCCTGCCCATGTCGCCAGTACAACGCCAGAAGCGTTCTGATAGTATATTGTGATATTTTTTTATTTCTGGAGTAGTCCATTAAAAGGTGAGACTTTTTATGTAATGCATAGTCGAACAGAAACATTCTGTCATCTACAAGATCTTTAATGATATTGTAATTTTCATCTCGCCTTCCCCTGTCTTCATCTGTTATTTCTTTCTCATCTACTAACATATATGAAGGGTATATATAATCTTTACAAGTTATGCTATTTGATTCAATATAATATTTAAACAATGAAAATGAGAAAGGAATTGGCTTACCCGTTCTTTCTGATTTTATTTTAAACAAAATTAACAAATCAACCTTTTTGTCAAAATCCAAAACACGATAAAGCCCCTCTGCAAGCAAATCAGTGCCTTGAGAGAGCCAGACTGAATTTCTAATAATATCCATTTGCGTTCAGTCCTATATAGTGGCCATTGGATATTATCTTTATCAGACCGGTTTCGAGTATTGGATATGATAAATCAATTTTTATCATTTTTAATCCAATCATTGCCTGCAATAACATCATCGCTTCTTGTGCATCTACCCCAATGATTGATGAAATCATTGCACGTAGTCCCACTATGGGATAAACATCTGGTTTAAGCTTCCATAGGATTTTATCAAGAGGATATTTATCATAAAATTCAGAACCATCTCTTAATACAGAAGTAGCCCAGCAAATGTTTTTACCGACGACGTTATTGAGTTCCGAGCCAACATAAATTTGAAACTCAACATCAATCAACTGCCAAAACATCCTCTCTATTTCAAGTTTTTGGGCTTCGCGTTCAGGTATGCTCTCGTTATGTTTTACTGCTATAGCTTTGTATCGAAGTCCGCCTTCAGGAGTTCTCAAGGTCAGTAAAAAATCGGTTGTCATAACATTCAGAACTTCGACAGGTACTCCTCTTACTCCCCTCACCATAGGATGTTGAAAATGTAGATGATTTGCTATTTGTTGGGTAAGCCGGAGAGGAAAGAGTGGGAATTGTTCCCGGATATCAATCACCGAGTCATTAAACTCAGCCAGATAGAAAAAGTTACTTTCGACAGAAGAAAGGAGATGATGGTTTCGAAACGTCTTAAGGCCAAAGACTATCGAACGGTTTCCACGGGATTTAACGTCCTGAGCTCTAAGCCAGGGCTGATAACTTTGGCCATAGCCCACTCCTATGCCGTCACCTAGCGCATTTTCATAATCCAAATAGGATTTGAGACGCCTACCCCTACCCATGATCGTACCCAAAAAACGACATTGATACGTACCTATATGTGCATTTTATAGTCTCCAACCCTATAACCACACATTCAGTAAGTATACAACATTAGCGTCGTTTTTTGAGAATGGTTACAACTTTAGTGCTTTGTGTACAACTTTATTGTCTTCGGACAGCAGGATCGTAGAGTCTTTCGCCTCTGATACCCGGTTCACGAAACTTTTATCGATTTTAATATAATCAATCGCCAGCGCGTGCAGACAGGAGAGTCCGGAATACCCGGTCCCAAAGTCATCAAGCGCAATGACGAAACCGGCGTTATGTAACGCAGTGAGATTTTCCACCAGATGAGGATTATCGATCAGCGGTTCACGCTCGGTCACTTCGAGAACCAGTTTGACCTCTTTACCATAAAAGCCTTTTCCAAAGACCCGGCAGTCAGCGATAAAAGAAGGCGCATTGATGTGTCTGGCGCTGATGTTCACTCCGATGTGAAATCCGTCCGGCAACTTAGGCAAAAGCGGCTTAAGCTCGGTCACCACTTTCGCCATTAACCCTTTGGTCAGCGGAATTATCAGGCCGCTGCGCTCGGCAATCGGAATAAAAACATCCGGTGGGATAAAGCCTGATTTTGGGTGCTTCCACCTTGCCAGTACTTCCACGCCATACAAACCGCCGGTATCGCCATTCACGATCGGCTGATAGTACGGAACGATCTGGCCGTGGATGATGGCTTTACGCAGATCGTCTTCAAACGAGCTGCTTTTCCCCCTGTAGCGACGGATAAGAATGCCAACAGCTACAGATAACGCAAGGATAAGCAGTATGAGGCTCCATCCCTGGTGCAGTAAACGCGTCAGGCTGAAAAAGGCGGGAGGCTGCCAGGCCATGCTAAACGGAAAATGTGCCGATGCTGTTATGGAGCCCGCCCACTTCACGGGGGGCCAACTGGTCACATCGCCCGCGCCGGCTATTGCTTTATCGCCAACAACCAGCCTCAGTCCCGTGCTGTTTGCTGCACTCGCAATAACATCCCGCAAATGCGCGTCGCTAACGCTTACGATAACGCGCCCTTTCGCGACGGGCATCTGAAAAAGTAACACCGGAATGCCGTTCACCAGGCGATTACCGGGGAGCAGCATCAATCCTTTGTTGGGCAGCGTCTGCGGGCGAACAATCAATACGCCGTTTCCGGGAAGGGAGGTACAGACGATCCTACCCTGCTGCTCAATCATAATGGCGCGAAGATGCGGTTTCAGCGCAGCTTCCGAACCCAGTTCACGCTGTCCGGTGTCGGTACACCCTGCAGCGGCGACCCGTTTTGCTGTATCTGCAGCACTGACAGCCTCAGCAAGAATGGCCTCAATTTTACGCGTGCTTGCGGCGGCGGTTTCGGCATAATTTGACCGGGCCATATGCCACAACTGCCAGTTAATGATCAGCATGCCACTCAGAAACACAAATAAGGCACACAGAATGGGGAGCATAACGTTGCGCACGATTTTTTCCTTAAGAGAAAAACGCTCATTTATGACCTGTATAAGGCGATCGCCTGGCAAACTCTGCGCTGCTTAAAGCAATGTGAAAAGTTTAGTTAAGATTTATCTTAAAAAACTGGTACTTCCGCATGAGTTACTCTGACTGAATAAGATAAACCTCCGTTATTATCAGGCTTGTGCCTTGCCCTGGCTGTGTTAAGATTTGTCAAATCAGGGAGCGAACGGGACAACTGGAAAATGAAAAAGATCATTGCCGTTGCTATCATTTCAACGTTGCTGGTCGCCCTCTCTCTCTACGCGGTTAATGCGGTTATCGTGGCCCAGCAAAAGAGCAAACAGCTCGAGGTTTCCCATTCCCTTTTGCAATATTCAGAAGGCCTCTCTCAAAGTGTGGCGCAGGCGCTCAAAAGCATTACTACACAGGGTTGTGATAAAACCAGTCTCGATAGTTACAGGCAGATAAAGTTAGATAGCCTCTATTTCGGGGATATCGGTTTTATTGAAAAGGGGAAAATAGCCTGTACTGCTTTTTGGGGTAAACTCGCCACTCCCGTTGCCCTTCCTGCAGAGCTGCATAAAACGCCACGGGGTTTTCTTCTGGCACAGTTTTCCAGAAAAGATTTTTTTACAGGCAATGCGGCAATTTATAATAGCGTGATTATATTCACCTCCCGCTATGCTTACGATAAGTTCACGCCGATTACGGCGAACTATTCACTGAGTACGACGACCAAAGATTTCGGCAGAACATTTTTCTCAGCCTCCCCGGTGATAAAAGAACAGAGCTGGCTGCATTCGAATCTGTTTACCTTAACCCTGACGCAGTGCAGCGCCGTATGGGATTTGTGTGTGATCGTGAAGCATCACAACGCAGGGCTGGCTTCATTGTCTCTGGTGGTGTTTACCCTTCTCACGGCAATTCTGGCTTTCATCTGGATAGCGATCACGCTGTTTTTCTTCCGCATCTATGAAGATCGGTTCTCACTGGAGCGCACGCTGGTTAACGCGGTAAAAGCCAATACCATCAGCGTTAACTACCAGCCCATTATTCGAATCCAGGATAAAAAAATGGTGGGCGTTGAAGTTCTGTCGAGATGGCGCGATAACAATCATGGAGAGGTCTCGCCTGAGCTCTTTATTCCCTTAATTAAGAAAATTGGCCTGTATCAAAAGTATTATATCAATATCATCGAAAAATCCCTGGCAGAAATCGCCTCGCTGGCGATTAAACATCAGCTGGTGATTTCATTAAATATTGGCCGAACCGAGATTGAAGACGGGCAATTCATTAAGATTCTGTGTCGTGAGTGTTTAGTGAATAGCATTCCACTCTCCTTGATAAAAGTCGAACTCTCTGAAAAGGCGGTTTCCACTGCGGATGTTCTCGAAGGGTTCTGTCAGGCGTTAAAATCATTGGGTGTGAGAATATCAATTGACGATTTTGGAGTACAAAACTCTAACCTCGCCCGCATATCGCTTCTGGAATACGATGAGATCAAAATAGACAAATCGCTGGTAGATGGTATTAATGAGCATTATAAACAGAATATATTCGTCATCTTTAGTGACGCCCTCGCCAGACTGAATAAAACGCTCGTCTTTGAAGGTGTGGAAAGCGAAACGCAATATCGCTTTATCGCTGACCGGTATCCTGATGCCCTGATTCAGGGGTGGTATTTCTCTAAATCACTGACCATTGGTGAACTGACGCAGCAACTTAACAACGATAAGCAAAAACCAGCGCGTTAACGTGTCAACATTGACGACGTGACGGCTCTGCATAGCGTCCAGTTATAATTCACGACGTTGAGTTTTAGCTCTCCGCAAACCTCACCGTAACGCTGCATGCGGCGCTCCCGGAAAAACGCCCTCAGTGATTCAGGCAGACAGTCTGCCTGGTAGCGCAACAGCGTAGTGTGCCAGAACGGCGCTGGCAAAGGGGTATTGCCATGGCGTAAGCGCAACGCCGCTTGCCAGTCCGTGGTTAACAGACGTTCACAAAACGCCTGCCGCTGCCTCAAGGCAAGTGTATCGGGTATGCCTGCAAGCAAGAGCTGGTTGGGCAATGCCACCAGCCTGAGTTCCCGAACCGTGATGCCCAGACCGGCAAAAGGGGTCCATGCGTCGATAAGCTGATGCGTCTTCGCCGGTAACGGTGCATTCTCGTCGTAGAGAGGGAGCGTTATGGGTACGAAGGTGAAATGGAAGCCGGATGGCGGCTGGAGGTCTACTAACGAGTCGTGGCGGGTCAACGCCCGCAGTTCCCGAAACAACATGTCGAGAGACGCGGTCATTTCCGGCTGGAAACCTGTCGCCAGTGCGAGCTTTTGCGTAGCATAAAACGGCTCCCTTACCGCTCCGATACCGTCCCGCTTTTCCCAGAGCGCCAGCGTCTTAGCGTTGGTGTCGTGGTAATGTTTTTCCAGATCAGACGTTTCCATTTCTTTCCTAAAAACATATAGTCGTCACATTCAGACCGTAGATTACCCTGAAGCACACTCTCATTTGGTTAAAACGTGAAAAATTCTCTGTTGTTTCCGCTGGTACTCTTTTTCCTGATCGTTATTTTCGCCCTGCTCATCGGTAAACCCTCAACGCACATCCCGGATAAAAAATGCATGTGGTCCGATAGCGTGATGCTGAGCTGTTTAGCAAAGCATCATCACAACGGTTTTTGAGGCGGACTATTCATTTCCCCACTGATTGAGGAAGTTCGCAATATCATCAATGCGCGCGCTACGGATGCCGGCTTCACTCGCCATCTCTTGCTGGGCTTCCTCGCTGATCTCTTCATTGTTCGATAAACGGGTGAGCAGCAACTGGAAATAACAGGCAAGAGGATCGCGCTCTGCCTCACTTACCGGCTCCGCGGCTTCCGACGCGTATTCATCGACGATGTCATAATACTTAAGTGGAATTTCATTGGGCATAAACAGTCTCTTCTCTGACCTTTAAGGGTAATGCGTAAGTATATCGGACGGCACTCTTAGACCAAAGCCTTGTTAATCAACGCAACCACAATGCAATCAATGCAGCCAGCGCCGGTAAAGCCTGAACATAGAGTATTTTTCGGCTGGCGGTCATGGCACCGTAAATGCCCGCAATCAGCACGCAGGTCAAAAAGAAGAAGACCACAGGAACACCGCTTTCACCAAGCCACAGTCCCCAGAGCAGTCCCGCCGCCAGAAAACCGTTATACAACCCCTGATTTGCGGCCAGCACACGGGTATCGCGTACAAAATCAGGGCTGAGATTAAATGCCTTGTGGCCTGTTTTTGTGTTCCACAGGAACATTTCCAGCACAAGTATGTAGAGATGAATTAATGCAACAATAGCGACAAGGATCGTAGCTAACATCTTGCAGTCTCCCGCAGGCAGAGGAAAAAAACGGGGACCTTCTGGCCCCCGTTCACGTTTAACCCAGAATCTGGATGACATATTCGCGATGATCGCGTCGCCAGACTCTGAACATTTTAGCATCTTCTATAGCGTTAACGATCGGGCCAGCGACTTCAACCATTTTATATGGCGCATCAACGTGACACCGGAACGTACATTAACTCAGAACGCTTCCGTTCCATACCTCTCCGAGATTTATTACCCGGTCATTATTGTATGCACCAGAGGCATTCAGGTTTTTCAGCGGGCTCCAGTCATTGTTCCAGGGGATAAACATGGTTGCTTTAGGGTATTTCTGAAGAATAACACTCACTAAATTTGCATAATCAAACTGGCCGTTAATTGTTGATGGCCCCACCTCAGCAAAGGCAAACGGCTTATTCAATGCCACCATTTCATCGTAACCGTTTACAGTGGCAGGATTGTCTGTATACAAGTCCAGGCCAGTAATATCAACATACTCTGCGCCAGGGTAATAAGATGTCTTATAATCCCGGTTTGCATCAGGAGAGAAGACCCAGAGTAAATTGTTTAACCCTTTCGTTTTAACGAAATAGTTAAAGATATCCTGATACAGGCGTCGATACAGATCCATACGTACAGTATCGTTTGTATTCTCACCGGTTGCCCCCCACCAGAACCACTCGCCATTCATCTCATGCAAGGGTCGATAAAAGACGGTGACACCTTTCTCATTCAGTTGCTGTAGGCCCTGAGCGACCTTATCAAGCATTGCCAACCAGCGTCCACGCGACGGTGTTCCAGACTGTAAGATTGCAGAAAATTCATCATTACTCACAGGATGCTTGAGAGCCCCCTTTCCATCACCAGGATTATTCCCCGCAAAACAAGGGTTTGGTAAATGGTGGCTGATCGCGACCAGTCCGCCTTTTTTCCAGTGGTCGATCAGATCGGCATTACAACCAAAATCGATCAAACTGGCTTCCTCTCCTGGGGTACAGGCATCCCAGCCACGGGCATAGTCAGCGCTATAAATAGCGGGGAATTTCCCGGTCAGGGCCTGCAGGTCTTTTCCTTGTTGCAGGGAAAAAGCATCGACGCCGCCGATATTGCTATAGCCACCAAAAATACCTGAAATGAGCTTTTTACCCCGTCGATCGGACAGACCACTCAACCACTGATAAATCATTTTCGCATTATTATCTGCAGACTGATTTGCGGGTACTACAGTAAAAGTACTCATTTGTAGAATATCCTTACGTCTCGATTGGAAAATACATGGCAATGAATGACCATGCGTGTTTGCTACGTACACAATAAAACTGATATTGCCCGGCTTTATTTTTTCGTACAGTTTGTCTGGCTTTTCCCACTTCTGCGGACAGTGCCAGCGCAGCAATACCGTTTGATTAGACAACTTGCTGCGACAGGGATATTTATATCAGCCGCCTGCTTAAAATGATGCTAATTCACGTTGTGCTATCTCCCGTAATACGAGTGATATTCCGCACACCAGAAAGTTATGCTGACAACAGAATTAATGAGGGTTTCACCGTAATCGCGTCGTAGCCGATAAGTCAGATCAGGTATTCATGAGCGCGGCACCGGGTGAGGCCGGACACCATAACAATGAATTTAGTGAGACGTGGAATTAAGATATTCAAGAAATTTTGGGGCATACATCGCCGAATCAAACGGCGAAAGCGCATGATGGCCCGGTAAAGCGTGGACGGTAAATGCTATTGAAGGGAGGGGTTTTAATAACCGTACGAAATCGAATAATAAAAAACGGGAACCCATCGGCTCCCGTTCTTGTTTAACCCAGCAAGTGGATTACATGTTCGCGATAATCGCGTCGCCAAACTCTGAGCATTTCAGCAGCTTAGCGCCTTCCATCAGACGTTCGAAATCGTACGTTACGGTTTTGGCGTTAATCGCGCCTTCCATACCTTTAACGATCAGGTCTGCGGCTTCGAACCATTCCATATGACGCAGCATCATTTCTGCAGACAGGATGATAGAACCTGGGTTCACTTTATCCTGGCCGGCATATTTTGGTGCCGTACCGTGGGTCGCTTCGAACAGTGCGCACTCGTCACCGATGTTCGCACCAGGAGCGATACCAATACCGCCAACCTGCGCCGCCAGGGCGTCGGAGATGTAGTCACCGTTCAGGTTCATACAGGCGATAACGTCATATTCAGCAGGACGCAGCAGGATCTGCTGCAGGAACGCATCGGCGATCACATCTTTAATGATGATCTCTTTGCCGGTGTTCGGGTTCTTGATCTTCTGCCATGGACCACCGTCAATCAGCTCACCACCGAACTCTTCCATCGCCAGCTGGTAGCCCCAGTCTTTGAATGCGCCTTCGGTGAACTTCATGATGTTGCCTTTGTGAACCAGCGTCACAGAGTCACGGTCGTTGGTGATCGCGTATTCAATGGCCGCACGCACCAGACGTTTAGTCCCTTCTTCGGAGCAAGGCTTGATACCGATACCGCAATGCTCAGGGAAGCGAATTTTCTTCACGCCCATCTCTTCGCGCAGGAATTTAATCACTTTCTCTGCGTCAGCAGAGTCCGCTTTCCACTCGATGCCCGCGTAGATGTCTTCTGAGTTTTCGCGGAAGATAACCATGTCGGTCAGTTCAGGGTGCTTAACCGGGCTTGGGGTGCCCTGATAGTAACGAACCGGACGCAGACACACGTACAGGTCCAGCTCCTGACGCAGCGCAACGTTCAGGGAACGAATACCGCCACCGACTGGAGTTGTCAGAGGGCCTTTAATAGCAACGCGGTAGTCGCGGATCAGGTCCAGCGTTTCAGCTGGCAGCCAAACGTCCTGGCCATAAACTTGAGTAGATTTTTCACCGGTGTAAATTTCCATCCAGGAAATTTTACGCTCGCCTTTGTAGGCTTTCTCAACAGCGGCATCAACCACTTTCAGCATTGCCGGGGTAACGTCTACACCGATACCGTCACCTTCGATGAACGGGATAATCGGATTGTGAGGAACGTTAATCTTGCCGTTTTGCAGGGTGATCTTTTTACCTTCCGCCGGAACAACTACTTTGCTTTCCATTAACCTCTCCTTCGAGCGCTTCTGGTTGTTACTGATCTTATGTTAATAAATTGTAATGAGCCCTTCGATAGTACCTGATTGTCCGACGCCATGAAAGGTCTTCGTTAATAGGCTATAATGCGGCAATTGATAACGTCTGAAAATACCATGAAGAAAACTTCTTTTACAAAACACCGGGTTGAGCGATTCAGCTCACGACAAGCCGCCAGAAGACCACAAGAATCCCAGCCAAAGCGGGTTATTTTGTTCAATAAACCCTACGATGTTTTGCCGCAGTTTACTGACGAAGCCGGACGCAGCACGCTGAAGGATTACATTCCTGTTCAGGGCGTCTACGCCGCTGGCCGTCTGGACCGGGATAGCGAAGGACTTCTGGTCTTAACCAACGATGGTGCCTTACAGGCCAGGCTCACTCAGCCGGGCAAACGCACGGGAAAGATTTACTTCGTCCAGGTTGAAGGTGAACCGGATGAAGAGACGCTGGCGACATTACGCCGCGGCGTGACGTTAAACGATGGTCCTACCTTGCCTGCAGGTATTGAGCTCGTCAGCGAGCCGGAATGGCTGTGGCCACGCACGCCGCCTATCCGCGAGCGCAAATCCATCCCGACGAGCTGGCTCAAGATCACCCTTTATGAAGGCCGTAATCGCCAGGTTCGCCGGATGACCGCACACGTGGGCTTCCCTACCCTGCGACTTATTCGCTACGCAATGGGCAACTACACCCTGGATTCACTGGCAAACGGTGAATGGCGGGACGTTACCCCTTAAGGAGTCACTATGTTTAAACCGCATGTCACGGTCGCCTGCGTGGTTCACGCGCAGGGTAAGTTTCTGGTCGTAGAAGAAAGTATTAACGGCAAGGCGCTGTGGAACCAGCCAGCCGGGCACCTTGAAGCCAATGAAACCTTACTGCAGGCCGCCAAACGCGAACTGTGGGAAGAAACAGGTATCCACGCGGAGCCGCAGCACTTCATCCGTATGCACCAGTGGATTGCCCCTGATCACACCCCGTTCCTGCGCTTTTTATTTGCCGTCGAGCTTAGCGAAACGTGCGCCACAGAGCCGCAGGACGATGATATCGATCGCTGCCTGTGGGTCACTGCCGAAGAGATCCTGAACGCGCCAAACCTGCGCTCCCCGCTGGTTGCCGAGAGTATGCGCTGCTGGCAGTCTGCCGGTCGCCTGCCGCTTGAGGTGATTGGAGAATTTAACTGGCCGTTTACAGAGGGTGCCAATGGTGGGGGGGCGTGATAGAATACGCCGCCTTGAAGTTCAATGTCGTGAGTATTCCATGTCAGATAACAGCCAGAAAAAAGTGATCGTCGGCATGTCCGGCGGTGTCGATTCCTCCGTTTCCGCCTACCTGTTGCAACAACAGGGGTATAAGGTGGAGGGCCTGTTCATGAAGAACTGGGAGGAAGATGATGGCGAGGAATATTGCACTGCTGCTGCGGATCTCGCCGATGCGCAGGCGGTGTGCGATAAGCTGGGCATTGAACTGCACACCGTTAACTTTGCCGCAGAATACTGGGACAACGTCTTCGAGCTTTTTCTGGAAGAGTACAAAGCCGGTCGTACCCCGAACCCGGACATTCTGTGCAACAAAGAGATCAAATTTAAAGCCTTCCTGGAATTCGCCGCAGAAGATCTGGGCGCAGACTATATTGCGACCGGGCACTACGTGCGTCGTGCCGATGTGAATGGCAAAAGCCAGCTGCTGCGCGGTCTGGATGGCAACAAAGATCAAAGCTACTTCCTTTATACACTCAGCCACGAACAGATTGCGCAAAGCCTGTTCCCGGTAGGCGAGCTTGAAAAGCCGCAGGTGCGTAAAATCGCCGAAGAGCTGGATCTGATCACCGCGAAGAAAAAAGACTCCACCGGTATCTGTTTTATCGGCGAGCGCAAATTCCGCGATTTCCTTGGTCGTTACCTGCCGGCACAGCCGGGCAAAATCGTTACCGTCGACGGTGATGAGATTGGTCAACATCAGGGGCTGATGTACCACACGCTGGGCCAGCGTAAAGGGCTGGGTATTGGCGGCACCAAAGAAGGCAGCGAAGATCCGTGGTACGTCGTAGATAAAGATGTCGAAAACAATATTCTGGTTGTTGCTCAGGGCCACGACCATCCGCGTCTGATGTCCGTCGGCCTCATCGCACAACAGCTGCACTGGGTCGATCGTGAGCCGCTGAAGGGTACGCTGCGCTGCACGGTAAAAACACGCTATCGCCAGACCGATATCCCTTGTACCGTCACCGCGCTGGATGATGAACGCATTGATGTGCGTTTCGACGAGCCGGTTGCGGCGGTCACCCCAGGCCAGTCCGCCGTATTCTACAGCGGCGAAATCTGTCTGGGCGGCGGGATCATTGAACAGCGCCTGCCGCTGCCGGCCGTTTAACACGATTGCACACATAAAGGAGAACGTGTGGCGAAGAACTATTATGACATCACCCTGGCACTGGCTGGAATTTGCCAGTCTGCCCGTCTGGTGCAACAGCTGGCGCATCAGGGTCATTGCGATGCTGACGCGCTGCACGTTTCACTCAACAGCGTTATCGACCTCAACCCCGGTTCGACTCTGGGTGTCTTCGGTGGGAGTGAAACCAATCTTCGTCTCGGTCTTGAAACTTTGCTTGGCGTGCTTAACGCCAGTAGCCGTCAGGGGTTGAACGCGGAGCTGACCCGCTACACGTTAAGCCTGATGGTGCTGGAGCGTAAGCTCAGCGCGGCTAAAGGCGCGCTTGATACGCTCGGTGACCGCATTGCCGGGCTGCAGCGCCAGCTCGACCATTTTGATCTCCAGTCCGAAACGCTGCTCAGTGCCATGGCCGGCATTTATGTTGACGTCATCAGCCCGCTGGGCCCACGTATTCAGGTCACCGGCTCTCCTGCCGTGCTGCAAAGCCCGCAGGTTCAGGCAAAAGTTCGCGCCTCCCTGCTGGCGGGTATTCGTGCCGCCGTGCTGTGGCATCAGGTTGGCGGTGGCCGCCTGCAGTTAATGTTTTCTCGTAATCGCCTGACGACTCAGGCAAAACAAATTCTTGCTCATTGTTAACCTCCCGGAGTTGCGAATTATGGAATTATCCTCACTGACCGCCGTATCCCCTGTAGATGGACGCTACGGCGATAAAGTCAGCGCGCTGCGCGGGATCTTCAGCGAATATGGTTTGCTGAAGTTCCGTGTTCAGGTTGAAGTACGCTGGCTGCAAAAGCTGGCCGCCCAGGCAGCAATCAAGGAAGTTCCTGCTTTTGACGCCCAGGCAAACGATTACCTCGATAAAATCGTTGCTGAATTCAACGAAGAAGATGCTGCGCGCATTAAAACTATTGAGCGCACCACCAACCATGACGTAAAAGCGGTTGAGTATTTCCTGAAAGAGAAAGTGGCAAGCGTGCCTGCGTTGCATGCCGTGTCTGAATTCATTCACTTCGCCTGCACCTCAGAAGACATTAACAACCTGTCTCATGCGCTGATGCTCTCCACCGCGCGCAAAGACGTGGTGCTGCCTTACTGGCGTAAAATCATCGACGCGGTAAAAGCACTGTCTGTCGAATATCGTGATATTCCGCTGCTGTCCCGTACCCACGGTCAGCCGGCCACTCCCTCCACGATGGGTAAAGAGATGGCAAACGTGGCGTACCGTATGGAACGTCAGTATCGTCAGCTGGAGCAGGTCGAGATTCTGGGTAAAATTAACGGTGCGGTAGGTAACTACAACGCCCACATCGCCGCCTACCCGGAAGTGGACTGGCATCAGTTCAGCGAAGCGTTCGTGACCTCTCTGGGCATTCAGTGGAACCCGTACACCACCCAGATTGAGCCGCACGACTATATCGCGGAACTGTTTGACTGCATCGCTCGCTTCAACACCATTCTGATCGATTTCGATCGTGACGTGTGGGGTTACATCGCGCTGAACCACTTCAAACAGAAGACTATCGCCGGTGAAATTGGCTCCTCAACCATGCCGCACAAAGTCAACCCAATCGACTTCGAAAACTCCGAAGGCAACCTGGGCCTGGCGAATGCGGTGCTGCAGCACATGGCGAGCAAACTGCCGGTTTCCCGCTGGCAGCGCGACCTGACTGACTCCACCGTGCTGCGTAACCTGGGCGTGGGTATCGGCTACGCGCTGATCGCGTATCAGTCCACCCTGAAAGGTGTAAGCAAACTGGAAGTGAACCGCGACCGTCTGCTGGACGAGCTGGATCACAACTGGGAAGTGCTGGCAGAGCCCATTCAGACCGTCATGCGTCGTTATGGCATTGAAAAACCATACGAGAAACTGAAAGAGCTGACGCGCGGCAAACGCGTAGACGCCGAAGGCATGAAACAGTTTATCGACAGTCTGGAACTGCCGGAAGACGAGAAAACCCGCCTGAAAGCGATGACCCCGGCAAACTATATCGGCCGTGCCATCACCATGGTTGACGAGCTGAAGTAACCTCCCTTCCCCCTTTCCGCCTGGAAAGGGGGCTGCTTTTCCCCGGTTTACTTAATGTTTATCCCCACAACAACATAATCAGCGTTAAACTATTCATACCATTCATATAGGGAGAAAAGATGATGCGCGTACTGGTTGTTGAGGATAACGCATTGCTACGCCATCACCTGAAGGTTCAGCTTCAGGAGATGGGTCATCAGGTGGACGATGCCGAAGATGCAAAAGAAGCCGATTATTATCTCAATGAGCACCTGCCGGACATCGCCATCGTCGACCTCGGATTGCCTGATGAAGACGGTTTGTCGTTGATTCGTCGCTGGCGGAGCCATGATGTCTCCCTTCCGGTTCTGGTGTTGACCGCACGTGAAGGCTGGCAGGACAAGGTTGAAGTGCTCAGCGCGGGCGCGGATGATTACGTCACCAAGCCGTTTCACATCGAAGAAGTGGCGGCACGCATGCAGGCACTGCTACGCCGCAACAGCGGCCTGGCCTCCCAGGTGATTTCGATTCCCCCTTTCCAGGTTGATCTCTCCCGTCGTGAATTCTCGATCAATAATGAAGTCATTAAGCTGACCGCGTTTGAATACACCATCATGGAAACGTTAATCCGCAACAGCGGCAAAGTGGTGAGCAAAGACTCCTTAATGCTTCAGCTTTATCCGGATGCCGAGCTGCGTGAGAGCCATACGATTGATGTGTTGATGGGACGTCTGCGCAAGAAAATTCAGGCGGAGTACCCGCAGGACGTGATCACGACCGTCCGTGGTCAGGGCTATCTGTTCGAAATACGCTAAATGAAAGGGATCTTGCGTCATATTCTGCCCCTCTCGCTGCGGGTTCGCTTTTTACTGGCAACGGCCGCCGTCGTGCTGGTGTTATCCCTCTCCTACGGCATGGTGGCTCTGGTGGGCTACAGCGTCAGTTTTGATAAAACAACTTTTCGACTGTTGCGTGGTGAAAGCAACCTGTTTTATACCCTGGCGAAATGGGAAAACAACACGATCACCGTCGAAATGCCGGAAAACCTTAACCAGCAAAGCCCGACCCTAGCCCTGATTTATAACGAAAAGGGAAAACTACTTTGGGCACAACGCGATATCCCATGGCTGGTTAAAAGTATTCGTCCGGAATGGCTTAAGACCAATGGTTTCCACGAACTTGAAGCCGATCTGAACACCACCAGCTCGCTGCTGCGCGAGGACCGCTCCCTGCAGCAAAAGCTGAATGAGATCCGCGCAGACGATGCCGAAACAGAAATGACGCACTCCGTGGCGATTAACCTCTACCCGGCCACGATGAACATGCCGCAGTTAACCATCGTGGTGGTCGATACCATCCCGGTCGAACTTAAACGTTCTTATATGGTATGGAACTGGTTCGTCTATGTTCTGGCCGCGAATCTGCTGCTAGTAATCCCGCTGCTGTGGCTCGCCGCGTGGTGGAGTTTACGCCCCATCGAATCGCTGGCGAGAGAGGTGCGCGAGTTGGAAGAACATCATCGTGAGAAGCTCAACCCGGACACTACCCGCGAGCTGACAAGCCTGGTGCGTAACCTCAACCGTCTGCTAAAAAGCGAACGTGAGCGCTATGATAAATACCGCACCACCCTCACCGACCTCACGCATAGCCTGAAAACGCCGCTGGCGGTGATGCAAAGTACCCTGCGTTCGATGCGCAGCTCAAAGCTGAGCGTTGATGACGCCGAGCCGGTGATGCTGGAACAGATCAGCCGTATTTCTCAGCAAATTGGTTACTATCTGCACCGTGCCAGCATGCGTTCCGGCAGCGCGTTATTGAGCCGCGAACTGCATCCTGTGGCACCGCTTCTGGATAACCTCACCTCCGCGCTCAACAAGGTTTACCAGCGCAAAGGGGTCAATATCAGCCTCGATATCTCTCCCGAAATCAGCTTTGTTGGTGAAAAAAATGATTTCATGGAAGTGATGGGCAATCTGCTGGATAACGCCTGTAAATATTGCCTGGAATTCGTGGAAGTTTCCGCGCGTCAGACGGATAACGAATTGCATATTATCGTTGAGGATGATGGCCCGGGGATCCCGCGCAATAAACGTGATGTGGTATTCGACCGCGGTCAGCGTGCGGATACGTTGCGCCCCGGCCAGGGGGTTGGGTTAGCGGTGGCACGCGAAATCGTCGACCAGTACGACGGAAAAATTGAAACCGAAGACAGTTTACTCGGAGGCGCCAGAATGGAGGCCATTTTCGGTCGCCAGCAGCCCACATCGAACGATAGTTAACCCGTTATGTGAAAAATGCGAGGATCTCGCACCCAGGCTCCTGTGCTTCCGTTATAATCCGAGTCAGTAAGAGCCTGCGGAATAAAAAAATATGGATTATCACTTAACACTTAACTGGCCCGAATTTATTGAACGTTACTGGCAGAAACGCCCGGTCGTTCTTAAACGCGGGTTCAGCAATTTTGTCGATCCCCTCTCCCCTGACGAACTGGCCGGCCTGGCCATGGAGAGCGAAGTCGACAGCCGCCTGGTAAGCCACCAGGACGGGAAATGGCAGGTCAGCCACGGTCCTTTCGAAAGCTACGATCACCTCGGTGAAAACAACTGGTCATTACTGGTTCAGGCGGTTAACCACTGGCATGAACCGACTGCGGCGTTAATGCGTCCGTTCCGCGCCCTGCCCGACTGGCGAATGGACGATCTGATGATCTCCTTCTCCGTGCCAGGAGGGGGCGTTGGTCCGCATCTGGACCAGTACGACGTGTTCATCATTCAGGGTACAGGCCGCCGCCGCTGGCGCGTGGGCGACAAAGTGCCGATGAAACAGCACTGCCCGCATCCGGACCTGCTTCAGGTCGATCCGTTTGAAGGGATTATCGATGAAGAGCTGGAGCCGGGTGATATTCTCTATATCCCACCTGGGTTCCCGCACGAAGGGTATTCGCTGGAAAACTCGCTGAACTACTCCGTCGGATTCCGCGCACCAAGCGGTCGCGAAATGATCAGCGGCTTTGCTGACTACGTGCTGCAGCGTGAACTGGGCAGCCATCGTTACAGCGATCCGGATGTGCCTGCACGCGAGCACCCGGCTGATATTGTGCCAGCCGAACTGGACAAGCTTCGCGGCATGATGCTGGATTTGATCAATGAACCGGCGCATTTCAGCCAGTGGTTTGGTGAGTTTATCAGCCAGTCACGCCATGAGCTGGATGTGGCACCGCCAGAGCCGCCATACCAGGCCGACGAGATTTATGACGCATTGCAGCAGGGCGACAAACTGGTTCGTCTGGGCGGGTTGCGCGTACTGCGCATCGGTGAAGATGTTTTCGTTAACGGCGAGAAGCTGGACTCCCCTCACCGTCCGGCGCTGGAGGCTATTGCCAGCCACTTGACCTTAACGGCCGATACCTTTGGCGATGCGCTGGAAGATCCCTCTTTCCTCGCGATGCTCGCCGCGCTGGTGAACAGCGGGTACTGGTTCTTTGAGGACTAAACCGTAAAGAAAAGCGTGCCGGGTGGCGGCTTCGCCTGACCCGGCCTTTTTTTTGTCCTTACCGCGCCGCGGTCAGCTCCGCAATTCGCACAATCACCTTCACCGCTTTTTCCATTCCTTCCAGCGTCACGAATTCGTGCTTGCCGTGATAGTTGTAGCCACCGGTAAACAGATTCGGGCAAGGCAGCCCCATGAACGACAGCTGCGAACCGTCTGTGCCGCCACGAATCGGTTTTAACAGCGGTTCAATATCACAGTCACGCATTGCCTGCTGCGCGATATCGAGGATATGCGGATGCGCCATCACTTTCTCGCGCATATTGTAGTAGCTGTCTTCGATAATCAGCTCGATATAGCAATCCGGATGCAGGCCCTTACCGACCTTTTTGGCTATCTCCATCATCTTACGTTTACGCGCTTCAAATGCTTTACGGTCAAAGTCGCGAATGATGTAGTGCATCTGCGCACTGTCTACGGTGCCCTTAATGCTGGTCAGGTGATAAAAACCTTCATAACCGTCGGTCTGTTCCGGGCTCTCTTCTGGCGGAACTTCCGCATGAATACGCGCCGCCAGCGACAACGCGTTCACCATGACCCCTTTGGCGGAGCCAGGATGAACGTTGTTTCCGACGATTTTGATTGTCACGGACGCGGCGTTGAAATTCTCGAACTCCAGTTCCCCTACGCCGCCACCGTCGACGGTATAGGCCCACTTCGCGTTAAAGGCCTCTACGTCGAAGTGTTTTGCCCCCTTGCCGACCTCTTCATCCGGCGTAAAGGCGACACGGATATCCCCGTGCGGGATATTTTTCTCTTTCAGCACCGCCAGCGCCGTCATGATCTCGGCAATACCCGCTTTGTCATCGGCACCCAGCAGCGTTTTGCCGTCGGTGGTGATGAGCGTCTGACCGAGCAGCTGGTGCAGCACCGGGAACATCACCGGCGACAGCACTTCGTCACCAATCCCCAGCGCAATGTCACCGCCGCGGTAGTTTTCAACAATCTGCGGGTTCACATGTTTACCGCTAAAATCCGGAGAGGTGTCGACATGGGAGATAAAGCCAATCGCCGGGATATCGCCGGAGACATTCGCAGGCAGCGTTCCCATCACAGTGCCTTTCTCGCTTAACGTGACGTTAACCAGCCCCATGGCGTCGAGCTGCTCTTTGAGCAGGTTTAATAACTTCCACTGGCCTTCGGTGCTTGGCACCTGGCGGACACCCGGTTTAGATTGGGTATCCAGCGAAACGTACTGTAAAAAACGCTCAAGTAATTTATCCATGCAGTCACCCTCACTTTTTGTGACAACATTATCAATAAGCATCAAAAGGCAAATATTGCGTCAGGTCACTTTTATCCCGCAAACGAGAATATTTTCCGTTTATATCGTATCCGTTAGTAAATGTAGCTTATGAATCAGTGACAAGGATTGGCGATTACAGTGGTTTGCCGTAGAATGTCCGCCCTCATTACGAGTCACCAAGGTGGTTACACACAAACCCCGCTTCGGTCTGCATCCCGGAGCGTCTATATGGGACAGCGCAAAAATTGAATACACAATCCCGTTCACGTTCACCGCTGGTGCAACTGGAACGAATTCGTAAAAGTTTTGATGGTAAAGATGTTATTTCCGGGCTCAACCTGACCATCAATGACGGTGAGTTCCTCACGCTGCTTGGCCCCTCTGGCTGCGGCAAGACAACCGTACTGCGCCTTATCGCCGGACTGGAAAACGTCGATAGCGGTCACATCCACCTTGAACACCAGGATATCACCCAGGTCCCCGCCGAAGAGCGGCACGTGAATACCGTCTTTCAGAGCTATGCCCTGTTTCCGCACATGACCGTGTTCGAGAACGTCGCATTTGGCCTGCGGATGCAAAAAACACCGGCCAGCGAGATCCCTGCTCGCGTTACCGACGCGCTGCGCATGGTGCAACTGGAAGAATTTGCCCAGCGTAAGCCACACCAGCTTTCCGGCGGCCAGCAGCAGCGCGTTGCTATCGCCCGCGCTGTGGTCAATAAACCGCGTCTGCTCCTGCTGGATGAGTCACTTTCCGCGCTGGACTACAAACTGCGCAAGCAGATGCAGAACGAGCTTAAAGCCCTGCAGCGCAAGCTCGGCATTACCTTTGTCTTCGTTACCCACGATCAGGAAGAGGCACTCACCATGTCGGACCGTATCGTGGTGATGCGTGACGGCAAAATCGAGCAGGACGGCACGCCACGTGAAATCTATGAAGAGCCGAAAAACCTGTTCGTGGCCAGCTTCATTGGGGAGATCAACATTTTCAACGCCACGGTGATTGAACGCCTGGACGAACAGCGCGTGCGGGCCAACGTAGAAGGCCGCGAGTGCAATATCACCGTGAATTTCGCCGTCGAAAAAGGGCAAAAGCTCAACGTCCTGCTGCGCCCGGAGGATCTGCGCGTTGAAGAGATCCACGGCAATACTGATGCCGAGGGACTGATTGGCTATATCCGGGAGCGCAACTATAAAGGGATGACGCTGGAGTCTGTCGTCGAACTGGAAAACGGTAAGATGGTGATGGTCAGCGAGTTCTTTAATGAGGACGACCCTGATTTCGACCACTCCCTCGACCAGAAAATGGTTATCAACTGGGTAGAAAGCTGGGAGGTTGTACTGGCTGATGAAGAACACAAGTAAATTCCAGAATGTGGTGATTGCTACTATCGTCGGTTGGCTTGTGTTGTTTGTCTTCTTACCCAACCTGATGATCATCGCCACCAGCTTCCTGACCCGCGACGATACTGACTTCGTAAAGCTGGTCTTTACGCTGGACAACTACTCGCGTCTGCTCGATCCGCTCTATTTTGACGTGCTGTTGCACTCGCTCAATATGGCGCTGATCGCCACCGTTGCCTGCCTGGTGCTGGGTTATCCCTTTGCATGGTTTCTGGCGCGTCTGCCGCAAAAAGTGCGTCCACTGCTGCTCTTTTTGCTGATCGTGCCTTTCTGGACCAACTCCCTGATCCGCATCTACGGGCTGAAAATTTTCCTCAGCACCAAAGGCTATCTGAACGAGTTCCTGTTGTGGCTGGGCGTGATTGATACGCCAGTGCGCATCATGTTTACGCCGGGTGCGGTCATTGTGGGTCTGGTCTACATCCTGCTGCCCTTTATGGTGATGCCGCTCTACTCCAGCATTGAGAAGCTGGATAAACCGCTGCTGGAAGCTGCGAGAGACCTGGGCGCCAGCAAACTGCAGACCTTTATCCGGATTATCATTCCGTTGACCATGCCTGGCATCATTGCAGGTTGCCTGCTGGTAATGCTGCCGGCAATGGGCTTGTTCTACGTGTCCGACCTGATGGGCGGCGCGAAAAACCTGCTTATCGGCAACGTGATTAAGAGTCAGTTCCTGAACATTCGCGACTGGCCGTTCGGTTCCGCTACCAGCATTACGCTCACGGTGGTGATGGGTCTGATGCTGTTGATCTACTGGCGTGCTTCACGATTACTGAATAAAAAGGTGGAACTCGAATGATCGGTCGACTGCTTCGCGGCGGTTTTATGACCGCCATCTATGCGTATCTTTATATTCCGATCATTATTTTGATCGTGAACTCGTTTAACAGCTCGCGTTTCGGCATCAACTGGCAAGGTTTCACTACCAACTGGTACAGCCTGCTGATGAACAACGACAGCCTGCTGCAGGCTGCTCAGCACTCCCTGACGATGGCGATTTTCTCCGCCACCTTCGCCACGCTGATTGGTTCGCTTACCGCCGTGGCGCTCTACCGCTATCGCTTCCGGGGTAAACCGTTCGTCAGCGGGATGCTGTTTGTGGTGATGATGTCGCCGGATATCGTCATGGCGATTTCGCTGCTGGTGCTGTTTATGCTGCTGGGCGTCCAGTTGGGCTTCTGGTCACTGCTGTTCTCCCACATCACTTTCTGCCTGCCGTTTGTGGTGGTCACCGTCTTCGCACGCCTGAAAGGGTTTGACGTGCGCATGCTGGAAGCCGCAAAAGATCTGGGTGCCAGTGAGATGACCATTCTGCGCAAAATCATCCTGCCGCTGGCGATGCCCGCCGTTGCTGCCGGATGGCTGCTGAGTTTTACCCTGTCGATGGACGATGTGGTGGTCTCCTCCTTCGTCACCGGCCCGAGTTATGAAATTCTGCCATTGAAGATCTATTCAATGGTGAAAGTCGGCGTCTCGCCCGAGGTGAACGCGCTGGCGACCATACTGTTAGTGTTCTCGCTGGTGCTGGTGATTGCCAGCCAGGTTATTGCTCGTGATAAAACAAAATCTCAGGGGACAATGAAATGAAAAAAATGCTTGCCGCTGCGGCACTGGTGCTCGGAATGGGTGCCGCGCACGCTGATGACAGCAAAACGCTCTATTTCTATAACTGGACCGAGTATGTGCCACCAGGCCTGCTGGAGCAGTTCACGAAAGAGACGGGCATCAAGGTTATCTATTCTACCTATGAGTCGAATGAAACCATGTACGCCAAGCTCAAAACTTACAAAGAAGGCGCGTACGATCTGGTCGTCCCGTCGACCTATTTCGTCGATAAAATGCGCAAAGAGGGCATGATTCAGAAGATCGATAAAACGAAGCTCACTCACTTCAACAATCTCGATCCGGAGATGCTTAATAAGCCGTTTGACCCGAATAACGACTACTCCATTCCTTACATCTGGGGCGCAACCGCCATTGGTGTCAACAGCGAGGCTATCGATCCGAAAACCGTTACAAGCTGGGCCGATCTGTGGAAACCGGAATACAAAGGCAGCCTGCTGTTAACCGACGACGCGCGCGAAGTGTTCCAGGTAGCATTGCGTAAGCTCGGCTACTCAGGCAATACGACGGACCCGAAAGAGATTGAAGCGGCCTATAACGAGCTGAAAAAGCTGATGCCTAACGTGGCGGCATTCAACTCTGATAACCCGGCAAACCCGTATATGGAAGGCGAAGTGAATCTGGGCATGGTGTGGAACGGCTCCGCGTATGTTGCCCGTCAGGCCGGTACGCCGCTGGAGGTAGTGTGGCCGAAAGAAGGCGGGATCTTCTGGATGGATAGTCTCTCTATTCCTGCAAACGCGAAGAACGTTGACGGTGCCCTGAAGCTAATTAACTTCCTGCTGCGCCCGGACGTCGCGAAACAGGTTGCGGAGACCATTGGTTATCCCACCCCGAACCTCGCTGCGCGTAAGCTGCTCAGCCCGGCCGTCGCGAACGACAAATCGCTCTATCCGGATGCGCAAACCATCAGTAAAGGCGAGTGGCAAAACGATGTAGGTGACGCAAGCCGCATCTATGAAGAGTATTACCAGAAATTAAAAGCGGGCCGGTAAGCGGCCAGGCTTTCTTCCTCACTCCGTCTTAGCGGAGTGAGGAACGATTAACTGACGGCGTTCTCCCCGGCCCAGATCGTGGCCTTCCTCATCGCCTCTACGATGTCTTCCTCTGCCAGCCCCAGCGCGTGACTTATTCTGCTTGCCTCATCCCACTGCTGCTGCTCGTAGTAATGGCAGAGGCGAACCATGTCCGCTAACTGCCCTTCCTGATGGCACAACGCATTACTCACGCTCTGCGGGACAGCAATTTGCGTCATCAGCTCTGCCATCGGCAGCTCAAGCAGGGTATCAAGCAGTGAGAACAGACCGCACATGAACGCATTCTCAGCCAGCATCGGCTCGTTCAGTTTCTCGGCAATCAGTTCACAGAATTTCCCGCGCATCATACTCATCGGGTAAAGCTCGGTGACGGTGTCGTTGGCTGCACTTGCCAGCACTACAACGGCTACAAACCTTCTGAGCTGATTTTCTCCAAGATACCTCAGCACTTCACTCAGCGTTAACTTGCTGAAATTACAGGCCCCCATGTGTTTAAAAGCGGTGTGCTTCATATAGCGCATGATTTTATAGGACAGCGTGAGGTCGCTTTTGATTAACGCCTCGATGATCCGAAAGTCAGGTTTATTGCGTCCTACTTCCATTTGCAGACGGAAAATTGCAAGCTGATTTTGCGATAGCCGTTTATATTTAATCACCTCCGGACGACAGAAAAAATATCCCTGAAAAAGAGAAAATCCGGCATCGCTGTATTGTTTGAATTCCTCTTTAGTCTCAATTTTTTCAGCCAGATATTTAATATGCCCGGTCAGGCTTTTACGCTCACTCAGGTAATTTTTAATTTGCGCTAAGGTGTAATTCTGGACATCAAATTTGATGATGGAAATATAGGGCAAGAAAACATCCCATTCCGGTGCGAGAGTGAAATCATCGAGCGCAAAGCAGTACCCGTGCTCATACATTTCTCTCACGGCCTGCAAAAGCGCCTCACCCGGGTCAGCATCTTCCAGGATCTCAATGACCACGTTGTTTTTGTCCAGCGCCTCAGCGCTGCGGTCGATGATCATCCGGGAAGGAAAATTGATAAACGACGTATGTTCCCCGGCGATGCGCTGAGATGGCACGGATAAGAACTGGTCTGATATCATTCTGGACGTGGCATATTCCGCCGACACATCGGGGAAACGGTTGGTCATTCCGTCTCTGAAAAGCAGCTCATAGGCCACGGTATTCATATCGAGGTTAAAAATGGGTTGTCTCGCGATAAATCCATACATATCCCATCCTCCTGAACGTCTTTATATTTATTAGCATCCCCTATCTGCACAACGATAACGAGCATTATCGAACACTAATTTGATTGAATGCACAAAATAAAAGCATCCACACTAATTAACGGGAATTAGCGATCAAAAATTTAAATTAAATATACCCGGTGCTCTACAGAAACATGGCGAAATATCCGATAAGTGATCTGTGCCTGCCCGACATGCACGTCATTACGGGAGTTGAGAATGAAAGACGCCATGGTCCGAAAACAAAAAATAAGAGTCAAGACGTTGATGCTATTGTCCATTTTCCTCACCGTGACGGTGGGCTTTACGGCAACGATCGGTTTTATGATGTGGCAGTGGATGGATCAGCAAGAAGTGCTGGCTAAAAAACACATCCGCCAGATTGCTGAAGTGCAGTCGTTGCAGGTCAGTAAACAGATGGATTCCGCTCTGGCGGCCGCGCGTGACATGGGAAACAGCGCTCAGGCACTGCGCGACGCGGGCATCGCTGATCGACAGGGACTCAACCAGCTGCTAATCCATTATCTCTCAGCGCACCCTCAGTTTCTTTCAATGTCGATGGCCTTTGAACCTGATGCCTTCGATGGCAACGATGCCACCTTTGCCGGTCAGAGCGGTGAAGATCCCGCCGGACGTTACGCCCGCTACGTTGACCGCGACGCCACAGGCAAACCGGCATTACATCTGCTGACGGACATCGAAACGCCCGGCAGCGGTGATTATTATCTGCTGCCGAAGCAACGGCAAAAAGATGTCATCATCGAACCCTATATTTATCCCTACAATGGGGTGGACCTAATGCTCACCTCGATTGCCGCCCCCATCATGCGTGAGGGTCAATTCCTGGGGTCCGTCACGTCGGATTTCTCACTCGCTACCCTGCAATCGATGATCGGGGCGATTAAACCGTGGAACGGTACAGGCTACGCCCTGCTTCTGTCGGCGGGCAACAGCGTGGTTTCCAGCCCGGATAAACGTGCCGTAGGCAAGCCTTACACCGGAACTGTCACAGGGGATGAGGTGATACGCACAAACGATCCTCAACTGAAGGAAGAGGCGTTTATCACCTGGCAGGCGATTACCATCGGCAACAGTCAGACGCCCTGGAAGCTGTCTATCGTCACCCCGGTCAGCGAAGTGATGGCCGAGGCAAGACAATTTTTACTGAAAGCCATCCTCCTGATGGTGTTAAGCATTGTGGTTGTCAGCCTGGTCATGGCGCAAATCTTTACCCGTAAAGTGGACCGCCCGGTGGGGGGCGAACCGTCAGATGCCGCCGGGATCGCGCTGGCCGTGGCCGAAGGCGACCTGAACAACGCTATCCCGGTGCGTCCCGGGGATACCAGCAGTATTTTTTACGCCCTGCACACCATGCAGATGCAGCTCAAGCGCATCGTGGGTAACATCAGCGAAGCCAGCCACTCCGTTCACGGTGGCACCAGTGAAATTTCGGCAGGCAATCTCGATCTGGCCTCACGCACCGAAGAACAGGCAGCGGCGATTGTCGAAACCGCGGCCAGCATGGAAGAGATTTCGGTCACGGTGAAAAATAACGCCGACAATGCGCACAAAGCTACCACCCTTACCGATCGCGCCGCGACCCTTGCCGGACATGGCGAGACGCTGGTCAACGATGTCGTGGTGGTGATAGGGGAAATTGACGAAAGCGCCCGTAAGATTGGAGAGATCAACAGCATTGTGGACGGTATCGCCTTCCAGACCAATATTCTGGCGCTGAATGCCGCCGTAGAAGCGGCGCGCGCGGGCGAACAGGGGCGCGGTTTTGCAGTGGTGGCGGGTGAAGTGCGCAACCTTGCCCAGCGAAGCGCCAACGCGGCAAAAGAGATCTCGCAGCTGATAGCCGAGTCTTCAGGCCGTGTCAGCAAAGGCGTTGAGCTGGTCAATGAAACCGGCGTCATGATGAAGCAGGTCATTGAGGCCGTGTCGCATGTGCATCTGGTGATTAACGATATTGTTCAGGCTCTGGATGAGCAGAATCGGGGAATTAGCCAGGTCAGCATTGCCGTCAATCAGATGGACAGCACGACCCAGCAGAACGCGTCCCTGGTACAATAGATCTCGGCAGCGGCCCTGTCGCTGGACGAACAGGCGAAATCGCTGGAGAAAACGCTGGCGTACTTTACGCCATAAACAAAAAAAGGCACCCGCAGGACGGGTGCCTTTTCAGGCTATCGCGATTACAGCCCTTTCAGGAGCTTATCGACAAACTCCGGTACGACGGTACTGGCCAGGCCATAGTGCTTCTCTTCGAACTCACTGCCCACCTGGCTCGGCTCAAGATTCAGCTCAACCGTATGCGCGCCGTGCAGCCGCGCTTCGTGAACAAAGCCGGCCGCCGGATAGACATGGCCAGATGTGCCAATGGCGATAAAGACATCCGCCATGGCCAGTGCGCTGTAGATGTCATCCATACCAAGCGGCATTTCACCAAACCAGACCACATGCGGACGCAGGCGCGACGGAAACTGGCAGCAGTGGCACTTATCTTCAGGCAGCACGTCCTCTTTCCAGTCCAGCACCTGACCGCTCCAGGCGCAGCGAACTTTCAGCAGTTCACCGTGCATATGGATGATGTTTTTGTTACCAGCCCGTTCATGCAGATTGTCGATATTCTGCGTAACCAGTAAAAAACGATCGCCAAGCGCCTCTTCCAGCTTCGCCAGCGCCAGATGCGCCGGGTTAGGCACAACCTCTGGCTGCTGCAGCTGACGACGGCGGGCGTTATAAAACGCCTGCACAAGATCCGGATCGCGGGCAAAGCCTTCCGGCGTCGCCACATCCTCAACACGGTGCTCTTCCCATAACCCGTCCGCAGCGCGGAAAGTGCGAATACCTGACTCTGCGGAGATCCCCGCCCCGGTCAGCACCACCACTCTGGGTTTATCCATCGCTTCTGGCATCATTCTGTCTCTGAAAAAGATCCGCTGGCGCAAGCGCTCACGTAAGCGGCATTTATTTTTGCGAAAACGGCTGAGTCGACCTAAGCGACGCGACAGCATAAAAACCTCGTAAACTAATCGGTGAGATGAAGGAATGCGGCTCCGCGCATCCCTCCTGCGTCCCCGTGTCGCGCACGTTCAATACGCGGCACGCGGGCAACCGGCAATAAATGTCGGGGCAAACGCCCGGACAGCTGTTCCGTTAACGCGCTAAAGTTTGAAAGCCCTCCCCCAATCACCAGCAGATCCGGGTCGACGATGGTGAGAATATTTCCCAGACACACCGCCAGCAGATCCAGATAGCGCTCAACGTGCTCTCGCGCCTGCGCATCCCCCTGCTCCCACAAGGTAATGATTTGAGGGGCTTCAAGTTTCTGATGATAGAAGTGTTCGTAAAGCCATGCAAACCCACGTCCGGAGAGGTAGTTCTCAATACAGCCATGCTGACCGCAACCGCAGCGGGTCAGCGGGAAGTCGCGCCCGACGACCGCCAGGGCATCAACCGGCAGGCGGATATGGCCGAACTCTCCCGTAATGTAACTGCGCCCGGTAATCGGCTTACCGTTGATGACGATCCCTCCCCCTACGCCCGTGCCGAGGATCAGCCCCATCACCAGCGGATAGCGCTGAAACTCATCGTCCCAGGCTTCGGAGAGTGCAAAACAGTTGGCATCATTATCTAAACGCACGTCGCGTTCAAGCAGAGCGGAGAGATCGGCGCGCAGCGGTTTACCGCTGGCAGCAGGAACGTTGGCCGCATACAGCGTACCATCGTCAGTTTCGGGCATTCCCGGAATACCAATGCCGACGCTGCCTTTCACGCCAAAACGTGAATCAGCTTGCGCCACCAGCGCGGCAATGGCAGTTAAAAATTCATCATAGCTTTCGCGTGGTGTGGGAACGCGGGTTTCCCACTGCAGTTTGAGGTTTTTATCAAACACGCCCAGCGCAATTTTGGTGCCGCCAATATCAAATCCATAATACATCACGCATTCCTCTTTTTGATTTGGCGGCCTGACGACCGCTAAATCATGACGTAATTACTGGCCACTTAGTACCCTCGCCGGATCAATTCGGCTTGCGCGACGCGCCGGATACCAGCTTGCCAGCAGACTCAGTAAAAGTGCCGTTACCAGCACATAAAAAACGTCCAGCCAGTGCAATTCAGACGGCAGGAAGTCAATAAAATAGATATCACCTGACAGGAACTGGTGGCCAATAAGCGCCTCGATGCCATTGATAATTGGCGTCAGCTGCAGAGAAACCACCACGCCAATCACCACGCCGCAGAGGCTCCCGAACAGCCCAGCCAGCAGACCGTACCAGACAAAGATGGCGCGAATAAGACCGTCTTTTGCCCCCAGGGTACGCAGGACGGCGATGTCGCCGCTCTTGTCTTTGACCGCCATCACCAGCGTCGAGACGATATTAAAGCACGCGACCCCAATCACCAGCACCATCGCCAGATACATAATGGCGCGGATCATCTGGATATCACGGTACATATAACCGTAAGTGCCAATCCAGCTTTTGATGTAGACATAGTTATTGGTCACGCTACCGGCATCACGCACCAGCTTATTGGCGTTGAAGACGTCGTTGACCTTAATGGCAATCCCCGTCACGCTGTCGGCCATGTCGAGATACTGGCGCGCATCTTCCATCGGTACCATCGCAAAGCTGTGATCGAGCTGGCCGCTTAACTGAAGAATACCGGTGACGTGCAGGCGTACACGTTTAGGCTGCTGCAGCTTGTGGTCGGCACTGGCGTTCGGGATCATGATAGAGACCCAGTCGCCCTGCTTAACCTTCAGGGCCTCGGCAACGCCTTTGCCCATAATAATTTGCTGTTCACCGGCCTTAAAGTTTGCCCACGCGCCGTTTTGCACATATTTCGGCAACGCGCTGAGGCGCTCTTCCTGCACCGGGTTCACCCCTTTTACCTGAATGGCGCGCAGGTTAACGCCGCTCTCGACCAGCCCGGTAAAGTTAATGTAGGGTGCTGCCGCCACGATGCCTGGCACTTTTTCGATTTTGCTCAGGGCATCGCTCCAGTGCGTCCACGGCTGATTCACCGGTTCGATTTCACCGTGCGGGACCACCGCCAGGATGCGGTTATTCAGTTCACGCTCAAAACCGTTCATGGCGCTAAGGCCCACGATCAGCACCGCCACCCCCAGCGCAATACCGATGGTGGAGATCACCGAGATCAGTGACACCATGCCGCCGCGACGACGTCCGCGGCTAAAACGCAACCCTATGAGTAACGATAACGGTGAAGCCATTACTCCGCCCCCATCAGGGTCAGTTCTGGGTTCAGATGACCGTCGCGCATCTCAAGCTGACGTCCCATCCGTTTTGCCAGCTGGAGATCGTGGGTTACCACCAGAAACGCGGTTCCCTGCGAGGCATTCAACTCACCCAGCAGCTGGAAAATACTGTCCGCGTTGCGGGCGTCCAGGTTACCCGTTGGCTCATCCGCCAGTACCAGGCGCGGATTGTTGACCAGCGCACGCGCAATGGCCACACGCTGGCGTTCACCGCCGGAAAGTTCAGAAGGACGATGGCTACCGCGATGCCCAAGCCCAACCGCTTTCAGCATATCGCTGGCGCGGGTGTTAATTTCTGCGGGTTTCTTTTTACCAATCAGCAGCGGCATCGCCACGTTTTCCAGCGCCGTGAAATCCGGCAGCAGGTGGTGGAACTGGTAGATAAAGCCCAGCTCGCGGTTACGCAGCTCCGCTTTTGCCGCAGATGACATTTTGCTCATTGGCTGGCCGGAGAAAATCACGTCACCGCTGGTGGGTGTATCCAGCCCACCGAGCAGGTGTAATAACGTACTTTTGCCGGAGCCGGAACTGCCCACAATCGCCATCATCTCACCTTCTCCCACGCTGAAGCTCACATTGTGCAGCACGTCAGTCTGCACAGTGCCTTCCTGATAGCGTTTGGACAGGTTGTCGCATTGCAACAGGATCTTATTCATAACGTAAAGCCTCAGCGGGTTGAGTGGCGGCAGCGCGCCAGGAAGGATAAAGCGTAGAAAGCAGCGCAATGGCCATCGCAGCCAGCGCAATCCCAATCACCTGTAACGGTTCGATAGCCACGGGCAGAGCCGCACCATCAAGCAGAGCGCCGATGATCGGCATTAAATTGTTAAGCTGGCTGGCGAGCAGCGCCCCCAGCACCGCACCGAGTAGCGCACCGATAATCCCGGCACTGGCACCCTGCACCATAAATACCGCCATGATCTGGCGCGGCGTTAGCCCCTGAGTCTGCAGAATGGCGACCTCACCCTGCTTTTCCATCACCATCAACCCCAGTGAGGTGATGATGTTGAAGGCCGCGACCGCCACGATCAGGCTCAGCAGCAGCCCCATCATATTTTTTTCCATCCGCACGGCCTGGAACAGCTCGCCCTTGCGTTCACGCCAGTCCTGCCATTTGGTCCCTTCCGGCAACGTTTGCTGGCTGAGGGTATCCACTTTTAGCGGGGCGTCGAGCCACAGGCGCCAGCCGGTGATATTCCCCGCCGGATAGCGCATCAGACGTGACGCGTCCTGAATATTCACCAGCATCTGATAACCATCGACTTCGCTGTTGGCGGCAAACGTGCCAACCACCGTGAACAAGCGCTGGCTTGGCAAACGTCCCATCGGCGTAAACTGACTGGCCGACGGCACCATTACGCGCAGCTGGTCGCCACGGTTGACGCCAAGCTGCCCGGCCAGTTGCTCGCCGAGGATCACGTTATATTTGCCGGCTTCCAGGTCGGTCTGCTTCACGTTCACGAGGAACGGCGTCAGCGGGTCGTTTTGCGCCGGGTCAATGCCCAGCATCACGCCGACCGCCACGCTACGGGCGCTTTGCAGCACCACATCGCCCGTGGTTAACGGCGCAACGCGCGTGACACCCTGTAACTTCGCCGCGCTTTCCGGGAGCTGTTGTGGGTTAACGGAACCGTTGGTTGAGGAGAGGATAGCCTGCGGCATCAGCCCCAGGATGTTGTTTTGCAGCTCGCGCTCAAAGCCGTTCATGACGGAAAGAACCGTCACCAGAGCCATTACGCCAAGCGTAATGCCAATAGTCGAAAGCCAGGAGACAAAGCGACCGAAGCGGTCCGCGGCGCGCCCACGCATATAACGTAAGCCTATGAAGAGTGCGACAGGTTGGTACATGAAATCCGTCTGTTTGCTGATAGCAGACCCACGAGTATATAAGCGAATCCCTTAAGCGTAAATGACTGAAACCGTAAGCTTTGGTAATCATTTTTCTGAAAAATTCAGATAAATCAGGGTACTACTCTCTGAAACCTCACTGTACAGCCTCCACCTTTTCCGAAAAACCTCCTGATACAGACTGTTACCCGTTACATCACGGTTTTGTTTAACAACAATTGTTCGTTCGTTTATGGCAAAAAGGTAGTCGCGAACAATGAAGCAAAAAGCATTATGGATTAACCAGATAAAAGGGCTGTGTATCTGCCTGGTGGTTATCTACCATTCAGTCATCACCTTTTATCCCCATCTCAATGGGTTACAACATCCGTTATCCGGTCTTCTCGCCAAATGTTGGGTCTATTTTAATCTCTATCTTGCTCCCTTCCGCATGCCGGTGTTTTTCTTCATTTCCGGCTATCTGATTCGACGTTACATCGATGAGGTGGACTGGCGTACCAGTCTCGATAAACGGATCTGGAGTATTGTCTGGGTGCTGGCGCTGTGGGGCGTTCTGCAATGGCAGGCGCTGAGCCACCTCAACGCCTGGCTTGCTCCCGAGCGTGAACTGGCCACTTCCTCCAATGCGGCCTATGCCGATTCCCTTTCCGGGTTTGTGAAGGGAATGCTCACCGCCAGCACCAGTCTCTGGTATCTGTATGCCCTGGTGGTCTATTTCACGCTGTGTAAACTGCTGAGCCGCTGGAAGCTGCCGGTACTGGGGCTGCTGGCACTGGCGAGCGTCGCGATAAACTTCCTGCCGCTGCCGTGGTGGGGAATGAACAGCGTGGTGCGCAACATGATCTACTACAGCCTCGGCGCGTGGTATGGCGCTGAGCTGATGGCGTGGATGAAAGGGTTCAATCTGCGTCGCGCCTGGCTGGCATTAGCCGCGTTCGCTGCCGTTTCTGTGGTGCTGTGGTTTGCTAACGTCCCGCTGCTGCTCTCCCTGCTGTCGATTGTGTTAATCATGAAGCTTTTCTACAGCATTGAGCAACGTTATGCCGTCCATCCTAATAATCTGCTTAACGTGATCGGTTCTAATACCATCGCGATTTATACCACCCATCGCATCCTGATTGAGGCCTTTAGCCTGTTCCTGATTGGTGAGATGAATGCCGCATACTGGCCGGTCTGGGCGGAACTGACGTTGATTCTGGTCTACCCGTTTGCCAGCCTGTTGCTCTGCACCGTTGCCGGGCTTGGGGTCCGTAAGATCTCCACCGCACTGTTTGGTGATGTGTTCTTCTCCCCGCCTTCCACGCTTTCTCCGTCATCGGCCAGCCGCTGATGCGCTTTTCGCCCCCTTTTGGGGGCGAATTTCCTCCCTGTGCGGTTCCGGTTTGATTATGTAAAACGATCGAGGATAATAAAGACATTGCGTATCAGTGATATGCCCCAATACTGTTGGTATATCCCCAAGAGACTCTGACATAGCCATGCCTGAACACTATCGATATTCCTTGCCTGTCAAAGCGGGCGATCAGCGCCAGCTGGGCGAACTTACTGGCGCGGCGTGCGCCACGCTGGTGGCAGAAATCGCTGAGCGACACCCGGGTCCGGTGGTACTGGTTGCCCCGGATATGCAAAATGCCCTGCGTCTGCATGATGAAATCCGCCAGTTCACTGACAATCTGGTGTTCAGTCTGGCCGACTGGGAAACGCTGCCGTATGACAGTTTCTCGCCGCACCAGGAGATCATCTCCTCTCGTCTGTCGACCCTGTATCAGTTACCGACGATGCAGCGCGGCGTGCTGATCGTCCCCGTAAACACCCTGATGCAGCGCGTCTGTCCGCACAGCTATCTTCATGGCCATGCGCTGGTGATGAAAAAAGGCCAGCGCCTGTCCCGGGACGCCCTGCGCGCGCAGCTCGACAGCGCCGGTTATCGCCATGTCGATCAGGTGATGGAGCACGGGGAATATGCCACGCGTGGTGCACTGCTCGATCTTTACCCGATGGGCAGCGACCAGCCGTATCGTCTGGATTTCTTCGATGATGAAATCGACAGCCTGCGCGTGTTCGACGCCGACACGCAGCGCACGCTGGAAGAAGTGGACTCCATCAATTTACTGCCCGCACATGAGTTCCCGACCGACAAAACCGCAATCGAGCTGTTCCGCAGCCAGTGGCGCGACAGATTCGACGTCAAACGCGATGCCGAACATATCTATCAGCAGGTCAGCAAAGGGACGCTGCCGGCGGGTATTGAATACTGGCAGCCGCTGTTTTTTAACGAGCCTCTGCCCGCGCTGTTCAGCTATTTCCCGGCCAATACGCTGATTGTTAACACCGGTGATATCGACGCCAGCGCCAGCCGTTTTGAGAGCGAAACCCGCGCCCGCTTTGAAAACCGGGGCGTGGACCCGATGCGTCCGCTGTTGCCACCGGAAGTGCTGTGGCTGCGCACTGATGAGCTGAACGCCGAGCTCAAACGCTGGCCGCGTATGCAGCTCAAAACCGATTCGCTCGCCGACAAGGCCGCCAATACCAACCTCGCCTTCCGCACGCTACCGGATTTATCCGTTCAGGCGCAGCAGAAGTCGCCGCTGGATAATCTGCGCAAGTTCCTCGAGTCCTTTACCGGGCCGGTCGTGTTTTCCGTTGAAAGTGAAGGCCGTCGGGAAGCGCTGGGTGAACTGCTGGGGCGGATCAAAATTGCGCCGAAACGTATTTTGCGCCTGAGTGAAGCCACCGATAATGGCCGTTATCTGATGATTGGCTCCGCCGAGCACGGGTTTGTGGATACCCTCAACAATCTGGCGCTGATTTGCGAAAGCGACCTGCTGGGGGAACGCGTGGCGCGCCGCCGTCAGGACAGCCGTCGCACCATTAATCCGGACACGTTGATCCGTAACCTCGCCGAACTGCACCCCGGCCAGCCGATTGTTCACCTCGAGCACGGGGTTGGCCGTTATCAGGGCATGACGACGCTGGAAGCCGGTGGCATCAAGGGCGAATACCTGATGCTGACCTACGCCAATGACGCCAAACTCTATGTGCCGGTCTCTTCCCTGCATCTCATCAGCCGCTATGCCGGCGGTGCAGAAGATCATGCGCCATTACATAAACTGGGCGGCGACGCCTGGGCGCGCGCGCGGCAGAAAGCCGCGGAAAAAGTGCGTGATGTGGCGGCAGAACTGCTGGATATCTACGCCCAACGCGCGGCCAAAGAAGGCTTTGCCTTCAGGCATGATAAACAACAGTACCAGATGTTCTGCGATAGCTTCCCGTTTGAAACCACGCCGGATCAGGCTCAGGCCATTAATGCTGTGCTGAGCGACATGTGCCAGCCGCTGGCGATGGACAGGCTGGTTTGCGGCGATGTCGGCTTCGGCAAAACCGAAGTGGCGATGCGCGCCGCCTTCCTCGCGGTAGAAAACAACAAACAGGTCGCGGTGCTGGTGCCTACCACCCTGCTCGCCCAGCAGCATTTTGACAACTTCCGTGACCGTTTCGCCAACTGGCCGGTTCGTATTGAGATGCTGTCACGTTTTCGCAGTACCAAAGAGCAGACGCAGATTCTGGAACAGGCCAGCGAGGGTAAGATCGATATTCTGATCGGCACCCACAAGCTGCTGCAGAGTGATGTGAAGTGGAAAGATCTGGGGCTGTTGATCGTCGATGAAGAACACCGCTTCGGGGTCCGTCATAAAGAGCGTATTAAAGCGATGCGTGCCGACGTCGATATCCTCACCCTCACCGCCACACCGATTCCGCGAACGCTGAATATGGCGATGAGCGGCATGCGCGACCTGTCGATTATCGCCACGCCGCCGGCACGTCGTCTGGCGGTAAAAACCTTTGTTCGTGAGTACGACAACCTGGTCGTCCGCGAGGCTATTCTGCGTGAAGTACTGCGCGGGGGTCAGGTCTATTATCTCTACAACGACGTGGAAAATATCCAGAAAGCGGCGGACAGGCTGGCAGAACTGGTGCCGGAAGCGCGCATCGCTATCGGTCACGGTCAAATGCGCGAGCGCGAGCTGGAGCGGGTGATGAACGATTTCCACCACCAGCGCTTTAACGTCTTGGTGTGTACCACCATCATTGAGACCGGGATCGATATTCCGACGGCCAATACCATCATTATTGAGCGCGCGGATCACTTTGGACTGGCGCAGCTTCACCAGCTGCGTGGCCGCGTTGGCCGCTCGCACCATCAGGCCTACGCCTGGCTGCTGACCCCGCATCCGAAAGCGATGACTACCGATGCGCAAAAACGTCTGGAGGCTATCGCATCGCTGGAAGATCTGGGCGCGGGCTTCGCGCTGGCGACACACGACCTTGAGATCCGCGGTGCAGGTGAACTTCTGGGCGAAGACCAGAGCGGCTCGATGGAAACCATCGGCTTCTCGCTCTATATGGAGCTGCTGGAAAATGCAGTCGATGCCCTGAAGGCCGGACGTGAGCCATCGCTGGAAGATCTGACCAGCCAGCAGACTGAGGTGGAACTGCGCATGCCTTCCCTGCTGCCGGATGATTTTATTCCGGATGTGAACACACGTCTGTCGTTCTACAAACGTATCGCCAGTGCGAAAAATGAGAACGAACTGGATGAAATTAAGGTAGAGCTGATCGATCGCTTTGGCCTGTTGCCGGATGCCGCGAGAAACCTGCTGGATATTGCGAGGCTGCGCCAGCAGGCACAGAAGCTGGGCATTCGTAAACTCGAAGGCAATGAAAAAGGTGGCGTGATTGAATTTGCCGAGAAGAATCACGTTAATCCGATGTGGCTAATCGGTCTGCTCCAGAAACAGCCGCAGCATTTCCGTCTGGATGGTCCAACGCGTCTGAAATTTACGCAGGAGCTGACGGATCGTAAAAACCGGATGGAGTGGGTTCGTCACTTTATGCGTCAGCTGGAAGAGAACGCTGTCGCATAATTCCCCTTCCCCCCGTTGGCGCAATGCTTACGGGGGGACAATTTACAAACTCTTTGCACTTCACCTGGATTTCCCGACATACCCATTCGCCATAATTATCGTTAACGCCTTATAAAACAATAACCTTATTATTTATATGGATTATGGTGATGATGAACTCTTCGCGTTTTACCCGCTGGATAACCGTGTTTGCGCTGGCAGCAACGGTCGCTGTTGCGCTTCCTGCACGCGCAAATACCTGGCCTCTTCCCCCTGCTGGCAGCAAGGTCGTGGGCGAAAACCGTTTTCATGTGGTTGAAAATAATGGGGGATCGCTCGAAGCGATTGCCAAAAAATATAACGTAGGCTTTCTGGCTCTGCTGCAGGCTAACCCTGGCGTCGACCCCTATGTGCCACGCGCTGGCAGCGTCCTGACCATCCCGTTGCAGACCCTTCTCCCGGATGTCGCGCGCGAAGGGATCGTGATAAACCTTGCCGAGCTGCGTCTTTACTATTACCCACCGGGTAAAAATGAAGTCACCGTTTATCCAATCGGTATTGGCCAGCTGGGCGGCGACACGCTGACACCAACAATGGTCACCACCGTATCGGATAAACGTGCCAACCCAACCTGGACGCCAACGGCTAATATTCGTGCTCGCTATAAAGCACAGGGAATTGATTTACCGGCTGTGGTGCCAGCGGGTCCGGAGAATCCGATGGGTCACCACGCGATCCGTCTTGCGGCCTATGGTGGCGTTTACCTTCTGCATGGAACAAATGCGGATTTCGGTATCGGGATGCGCGTCAGTTCCGGCTGTATTCGTCTGCGCGATGATGATATCAAGACGCTCTATAGCGTGATCACGCCTGGTACCCGAGTGAATATTATTAATACGCCCATTAAGGTTTCTGAGGAGCCGGGTGGCGTAAGACTGGTTGAAATTCACCAGCCGTTATCGAAAAACATTGGCGACGATCCGCAGACACTGCCAATTAATCTGAATGCCGCGATGGTGAGCTTTAAAACGAATGCCCGCACGGATGGCATCGTGATGGAGCGTGCGATGGAGGCGCGTTCCGGGATGCCCACCGATGTCACCCGGCATCAGGATGTCACCCAGCAGTCGATGTGATCCCCAATAAAAAAAGCCCTGCTGAGCAGGGCTTTTTTACAGTGGCATCGCAGTGGCATAAATGAGGGTTTAGCCCGGCTTATTTGTAGATAACAGCGGTGCCGTGCAGGGTGTTAGGACCGGTCACTGAGGTGATGCGGAAAGATTTTGCACCCATCTCGTCAGCTTTCTGCGCCAGCTGATCTTCCAGTGAGCCCAGGTTAGTCCCGGCAGAAGCAGAGATAGTCCCGACTTTATGCTGATCAGCAGGGGTTGATTGCACTTCAACCGCAGCGAAGCTTGCAAAAGAAAGTGAACTCAGAACAGCAGCAGCGATGAGGGTTTTTACGTTTTTCATGATTTTTACCTTTGGGCAGATGATTTGGAGGTCGTTAGCCATTTAGTTAACGATCGATAGGTAAATAATAAATGTGATCCAGCTCACGCGTCAACATCTTTTTATAACGAACATTAATTAAATTTTAAATTCGTTATTTTTCATACCCATATGATTAATTTATTTTTCTCTCATCAGTGCTGGTGGTCACCCGCGATTATTTTTATAATGATTATTCAACAAACCAACAGAGGACCAACGGCAAATGACAACCGACGTGACGAGTTGCGCGAAGAAAAGCCGTGGCCGACCAAAAGTGTTCGACAGGGATGCAGCGCTTGATAAGGCCATGACTCTCTTCTGGCAACATGGGTATGAAGCGACCTCGCTTTCCGATCTGGTGGAAGCTACCGGTGCCAAAGCACCCACGCTGTATGCTGAATTCACCAATAAAGAGGGGCTGTTCAGGGCAGTGCTGGACAGATACATTTCGCGCTTTGCGGCGAAACACGAAGCCCAGCTGTTTTGTGAAGAGAAAAGCGTAGAACAGGCGCTACGGGACTACTTCACCACCGTCGCGACCTGCTTCACCAGTAAAGATACCCCTGCGGGCTGCTTTATGATTAACACCTCTGCCACCCTTGCGGCCTCCTCAAAAGAGATTGCCAACACGGTGAAATCGCGCCATGCCATGCAGGAAGAGACGCTAAGCGCGTTCCTGTCTCAGCGCCAACAACGAGGTGAAATTCCTGCGCATTGCAATCCACAGATGCTGGCGCAATACCTGAACTGTATTTTGCAGGGTATGTCGATAAGCGCCCGTGAAGGGGCTACGCTGGAAAAACTGCAAACAATTACCGCGACCACGCTGAAACTGTGGCCTGAACTGCTCAAAATCTGACGCAAAAAAAAGCTCCTCAGCCTGAGCGCTTGAGGAGCTAAGTTCAGAGAACATCTTTTTTACACTTTGTTATTCAGTACCAGCTGGCCGTTTCCATCCAGCGGAATTTGAGTGCCCGGGTCTTTATCCATGCGGATCTTGCCCTGCTGATCGCCAATTTTGTACGTCACGTCGTAACCCAGCATTTTCTCCGACTTGTCATAGACGGTTTTGCAGCGCTGCTGAGTCGTCGTGTACGTGTCGTTATCCTGCATAGCGCCCTGCACCTGGTTACCGGCATAGCCGCCGCCCAGCGCGCCGACCACGGTCGCCACATCTTTACCACGACCACCACCAAACTGATGGCCAATCACACCACCGGCAACCGCACCCAGTACTGAACCGGCGATACGGTTTTCATCCTGTACCGGACGGCGATGGGTCACGGAGACGTTACGGCACTCCTGACGAGGCGTTTTCACGGTTTCTTTAATCGGGGTAGCAGACACGACCTGTGCGTATTGTGGGCCGCGATCCAGTACGTTGAGACTGGCAACGGCAGCCACACCTAACGCAGCAGCGACGCCAATCCCTATACCCGCCAACATTGATTTATTCACGGGACTTCCTCCTTTGTTGCTATTGGTAACAATTTTGCAATGCAGGTCGCGCTTCGCCAATAAGACAAAGGATCAAAAAGTGGACGTGGAGGAGAGATATATCGTGTTTAGGAGAACTCTTAAGCACTCAATGTACGTTGAGCAGCATGATATGCTAAAAATTCCCTCCGGAGGCCCCGGAGGGAGAGAATATTAGTGCAGCTTCAGGCGTGGTCGAATAACGCGGTTGATTCGTCCCACCAGCATCATCAGCCCGGTTTTGAAGTAACCGTGCAGGGCAATCTGGTGCATACGATAGAGCGAGATATAGACAAAGCGTGCAATACGCCCTTCCACCATCATAGAGCCGCGCATCAGGTTACCCATCAGGCTGCCGACAGTAGAGAAGTTCGAGAGCGATACCAGAGAACCATGGTCTTTATAGACATAGGCTTTCATCGGCTTACCTTTGTACTGCGCCAGAATATTGTGCAGTACCAGGCTTGCCATCTGGTGCGCTGCCTGAGCACGCGGAGGCACAAAACCGCCCTCCGGACGCGCGCAGGAAGCACAGTCGCCGATGGCGAAAATGTCCGGATCACGTGTGGTTTGCAGGGTCGGCTCGGTCACCAGCTGGTTAATACGGTTCGTTTCCAGCCCGCCAATCTCTTTCATAAAATCAGGCGCTTTGATGCCAGCAGCCCAGACCATCAGGTCTGCTTTGATGTACTCGCCATCTTTGGTGTGCAGGCCGCCGTCGTCCGCGCTGGTCACCATGGTTTGGGTCAGAACCCGCACGCCCAGCTTGGTCAGTTCATTATGCGCCGCACCGGAAATGCGCGGGGGCAGCGCCGGCAGAATACGTTCACCCGCTTCAACCAGCGTCACGTTCAGCGCGTCATTGGTTAAGCCTTTATAACCGTAGCTGTGCAGCTGTTTCACCGCGTTGTGCAGCTCAGCAGAAAGCTCGACGCCCGTCGCCCCCCCACCAACAATCGCGATATTAACCTTCCCGTTCGCACCCATATTGCTGGTGTACTTCAGGAACAGGTTCAGCATTTCCTGGTGGAAACGACGTGCCTGATGTGGGTTATCGAGGAAGATACAGTGCTCTTTTACACCTGGTGTGTTGAAGTCATTGGAGGTACTGCCCAGCGCCATGACCAGCGTGTCATACGGCAGTTTGCGCTCAGGAACCAGCAGTTCCCCTTTTTCATCGCGCAGCTCTGCCAGGGTAATGGTTTTGCTCTCACGATTGATATCCACCACGGAGCCCAGCTGGAACTGGAAATGGTGATTGCGCGCATGTGCCAGATAGCTCAGCGCGTCCACGCCCTCATCCAGTGAACCGGTCGCCACTTCGTGCAACAGCGGTTTCCACAGATGGCTATGGTTACGATCCACCAGCGTAATTTTGGCTTTTTTGCCGCGACCGAGCTTCTTGCCTAACTGTGTAGCCAGCTCCAGCCCGCCAGCACCACCGCCGACAATCACTATCTTTTTCAATGGCGTAGTCAACGTGACCCCCTCAAATTATTAACCAATTGTTAATTAAAAGTTATAAAAATAACCCTTAATTAACAACAGGTTACAGCACTGAAACCATTCAGGTGCATTGAGAATACCACGACAGGCGCATTGGTCATACCAAAATTGATATGCATCAAGTTTTGATGGCTTAAAAGTAGACAATTCTGGACAAAAAGAAAGCCCGGCGCGCTTTCGCGGCCGGGCCTGGCAGGTCGTACGCAGTGGCTTAGCCCAGGGTTTTGAAGGCTTTGATCCGCTGCAAATGCGGGGAGATGTTCTTGAATTTGTGGGTCTGTTCTTCATCCCAGACAATTTCATAGTAATGATGCAGCAGCTCAGCCGCCCGGTGGCTGTTAAGGGCTTCATCATTACGCGACAGGATCACCAGACAACGGTCGCGGTTTTTCTCCCGAAAATTACTGACGCACTTGGTGGCAATATCGACATACTCTTCAGGGCGGTCAATTTTACCTTCCATGTTCTCATTCGGGAAAAGATTAGGATTGAACACCACCTGGCGGATATCGCACAGGAATCCAATCCGCTCTGCCCAGTAGCCACCTAATCCCACGCCACAAATCAGTGGACGGTCATCGATGTTGAGCTGCAACATCTTGTCCACCTCTTTGAGCAGGTGCTGCATATCATGCTTTGGATGGCGTGTGCTGTAACTGATCAGCCGGACATCCGGATCGATAAACTGCAGCTGCAGGACCTTCTCATGATTACCAGGACTGTTTGAGTCAAAACCGTGTAAATAGATGATCATTGTCTTCTCACCACGCTACGCCTTCCGGGAGGATTTACAGGCTGGCTTTATGTGCCTGCCAGCGTTCATTCAGGGCTTCAAGCTGCGCGTTGACCGTCTTCCAGCGCGCCGAGTCCATCAGCTCCTGACGGCTAAATGAACCTTTATGATACAATTGTGTAACACGCTGTGCATTGATCGGCGACAGGTTATCCAGCACGCTGACGGCACCTTTACGATTATTGCAGACGAGGATCATATCGCAACCTGCGTCCAGCGACGCCTGACCGCGCTCCGCGTAGCTGCCCATAATCGCCGCCCCTTCCATCGACAAATCGTCTGAGAAAATCACGCCATTAAACCCCAGCTCCTGACGCAAAACGGTTTTCAGCCAGTGCGCGGACCCGCTTGCAGGACGCGGGTCGACGTCGCTGTAAATCACGTGTGCTGGCATGATGGCGTCCAGCTTGTTATCGGTAATCAGGGAGCGGAACACCGACATATCTTTGGCACGAATGTCAGCTTCCGGACGCGGATCGCGCGGCGTCTCTTTGTGCGAGTCGGCGGTCACCGCACCGTGTCCCGGGAAATGTTTCCCGGTGGCTTTCATTCCCGCGTCGTGCATACCGTCAATGAAACAGCTCGCTATCGCCAGCGCAATACGCGGATCTTCATGGTATGAGCGTTCGCCAATGGCGGCGCTGATATGCCCCACGTCCAGAACCGGCGCAAAACTGATGTCGATATCCATGGCAATCATCTCGCTGGCCATCAGCCAGCCGGCCTCTTGCGCCAGTTTGCCCCCCTCTTCCGTGCCCAGTAATGCCGCAAAAGATTGGGCGGCAGGCAGGCGAGTAAAGCCTTCGCGGAAACGCTGTACGCGTCCGCCTTCCTGATCGACGGCCACCACCAGATGATTGCGCGATGCAGCACGGATCTGGCGCACCAGTTCTCGCAGCTGCGCCGGATCGTGATAGTTGCGGGTGAACAGGATCAAGCCTCCCACCAGCGGGTGCGCCAGTATTTCACGCTCCTCCGCATCCAGTTCAAACCCTTCTACATCCAACATGACTGGACCCACACCAACCTCTCTTATCCTTTAGTTTGTAACTGACGCCAGGCATCATCTGCCAGCGCAATAAATTGTTTGTCTCGGGATTGCTGAAAGCGCATTTCAAACCAGCCAGCCATCAGCATGACTACCCACGGTCGCCAGCGTCTCACCTGACGCCTCAGGGCGTCGGCATTCATGTGCGCTATCCGGGCGTAGTCGGTGATGAGCCGCTGTCGCGCAGTATCATCTTCCGACCAGACGGCCGCCAGCTCCAGCGCCACGTCTCCGTCACCGGCATACTCCCAGTCGATAAGCCTCGCACCGAGAGACGTATGAACAATATTTCCGGCATGAACATCCATATGCAGCGGCGAGAGCCGAAGCGGCTGCGGTTCGCCCGTTTTACGCAGCCGTTTTAGCTGTGCCAGCCAGAAGGGGGTTCGCCTGTCGGCTGAAGCCTGCTGCCAGTACTGTTCAAGCAACGGCAGCAGCGTCACCCGCCATCCCAGACGCGGTTGCCGGTGCAGATGACAGAGCATAGCCGCAAGCACTGCCGTTTCCGGTAGCGTGTAGCCGATCTCCCCTGCCAGATACTCCACGGCCATCCAGCCCTGGCGGTAAAAACGGGGCTTTGGCACCAGATCCGCCGGAAGGCGTTTCAGTGCCCGAAACTGACGGCGGAAATGGGATGATGACGCTAAGGGATCGTGATTCTGCCGCAATACCAGACGTTGCTCGCCCTGCTCTATAATGCAACTCGCGCCGCCAAGCCCGGAAGGGGCCTGCGGCGCGATAAGGCGATACTGTGGAAAATAACGCGTCAGGATCTCTTCACGCGTACAGTCAGAGTTGCGTAACGGCACCTTTACCTGACCAGATAATCTCGCCTGTCTGAACCAGCATCAGCTGCATCTGCAGGGCTGGCGTGTTCACGTTACCGGTGGCACTGGAATAAAGCACATACTGCGCACCGACGTTACGGGCAATCCCAATCGCCTTGCTGCGTGAACCGAGGCTGTCCTGCGGTGACAGGCCCAACTGCTGCTTGGCTACCGCGAGCTGCTGTGCCGAGACCAGCGTAAACTTACCGTTATTGGCCAGGGCATTGCGCAGGGTTTCTGTCGCTTCGCCTGCGTTCAGCGAACCGTTGGTACGGTTATTCACGCTATCAACCAGCAATACGCTGCCCGCGGTCACACCCTGAGCCTGCAGCATTTTGCCGACCATCGGTTGCATCGCACCGTTCCAGTCATAATGACGAACGCGCGGCGCAGGCTGCGATGTCTGATCCGGATGTTCAATTGGACCAGGCTGCGACGGAATAGACGGCACAGTCGGTACGGTTGGCGGCGGCTGCGTTGGCTGTGTCGGCTGCTCGGTACCCGGTTTGGCCTCTTCCACAGGCGCAGGCTCTTCAGTTCGGGTCACACACCCTGCGAGGAACAGAGCGAAAGCAGTCACGAGCGCATAACGGCTCAAATTTTTAATCAAGGTTCACCCCTTACAGATAAAGATAAAGTCTCACCTTATGTGCACCCAGATAGTTGGCGCTGCCATAGAGCGTTACCGACGATCTTGCCGGAATAGTGACGCTGCGCGGCGCTTCCAGCGGATGCATTTCAAGACCTCGTACGTCATACCAGAAAAAACGGTAGTGCACCGTCACTGGTTCTTGTCTTTCATTAAAGAGCGTAGAGGAAGCAGAAGAGTTGATTTCACTGATCGACAACGCAGGTTGTTGCGCCGTGATGCCCGCAGCAAGTACGGAGGATTCCATCACCAGCGTCTGTTCATCGCTGACGGGGATCGCCGGACGCGTGCTGCACCCTACGATCAACATCGTCATTACCAGCGCTGCAATACGCCCTTTAAGCATGTCAAAGACCTTTATGTGCCAGCATCGGCCCCAGAGGACGTCCACCCAGCAGATGCATGTGAATATGATAAACTTCCTGACCACCGTGGCGATTACAGTTCATGATGAGACGGTAACCGTCATCAGCAATCCCTTCCTGCTCAGCAATTTTTGCGGCCACTGTCAGCATACGACCTAACGCTACTTCATGCTCGGTTTTTACGTCGTTTACGGTCGGAATCAGAATATTAGGAATAATAAGGATATGTGTCGGAGCCTGAGGAGAAATGTCCCGGAAAGCCGTCACCAGCTCATCCTGATAAACGATATCCGAAGGGATTTCGCGGCGGATAATTTTACTAAAAATCGTTTCTTCAGCCATGACCTTTTCCTTTTTTGTTTAATCTGGCGTAGTGCGCCGCCATTAACACATTCTCAGTATTACTGTGTGACACAACACAAGAGTATGAGCGAGATTCTCCTGTCCTTTCAACCTTCTCCACCGATTTCTTTCCTGAATGTCCTCCAGCTGCCTGGAGAGTGAGCGCTGACGCGTCGCGATCGCCTGAAACATTATTTCAGTTCCTTTTGACACATCTGTTTACACCGTTAATCTCAATGCGTATATTTCGCATTTGCATTTTCATGCGCATTTTCAACATAGAAAACGACATTAGCCCGCACACGCGGGACTGATGCAGACCACCTTCACCATTCATTAAGGGTTTGATGATGTCTTTCATTACTCATACCAGGGATGGGCAACGCCAGCCTGTCGCAACACCTTCGTTGCTGACAGCCTGTATTGCTATGGCATTGATGCCAACCGTCAGTTTTGCCGCCTCCACGACCGAAGATACGGTAGTTGTGGAGGGTGGCTTTGATAACGTACAAGATCCCTCCAGCGGACAGGATCAGGACTACAGCGTAAAAACCACCACCACCGGGACCAAACTGTTACTTGTTCCCCGCGATATCCCCCAGTCCGTCAGCGTGATTAGCCAGCAGCGCATGGCAGATCAGAACCTGCAGTCAGTCGGCCAGGTGTTAACCAACACCACCGGCGTAACGGCCCAGGTACAGGACAGCGACCGCACCGTATTTTACTCACGCGGATTCTTCGTCAGTAACTATGCGTTCGATGACCTGCCGACCTCCATCAGCGAAGTATGGAACTTTGGCGACACCGCCGCCGACACCGCCATTTATGACCGTATAGAGGTGGTTCGCGGCGCTACCGGGCTGATGTCCGGCACCGGTAACCCATCCGCCTACGTCAATATGGTACGCAAGCACGCAGACAGTAACGTATTCAAAGGGAACGTCTCCGCCAGCTACGGCAGCTGGGACAAGCAGCGCTATGTGCTGGATTTACAGGCCCCGCTGGTAGAATCCGGCAAGGTGCGCGGTCGTCTGATCACCGGTTACCAGGACAACGACAGCGCTGTGGATAACTACCACTACCGTAAAAAATTCCTCTATGGCGTGGTGGATGCCGACGTCACCGACAGCACGACCCTCTCCGTAGGCTATGAATACCAGGAAAGCCACACCGCCGATCCCACCTGGGGCGGGCTGCCAACCTGGTATAGCGACGGAAGCAAAACCCATTACGACCGCAGCCAGACCGTTGCGCCTGACTGGGCTTACTCGGATAAAGACAACACCCGTATCTTTGCCAACCTGACCCAACGTTTTGACAACGGCTGGGAAGCGCACATCAACGGCATGCATGCGGAAACCCATTTCGACAGCAAACTGATGTATATGTCCGGCTATCCGGATAAAGAGACCGGGGCGGGCATGGTCGGCTACGGCGGCTGGAACCGCGGTGAACGTAAGCAGGATGCCATCGACGCCTTCCTGCGTGGCGATTTCAGCCTTTTTGGTCGTCAGCATGAGATGATGTTTGGCGGGAGCTTCAGCCGCCAGCGTAACCATTACGATAACAGCATGCCGGATGCGTTATACGGTATGGTGGATGTGGGTAATTTTAAAAACTGGAATGGCACTATCGCCGACCCGCAGTGGACACCGTGGAAGCTCTATAGCCAGGACGACATTCGCCAGTCATCGGCGTATACCTCGGCCCGATTCTCGCTGGCCGACCCGCTGCACCTGATCCTTGGCGCGCGTTACACCAACTATAACATTCGCTATAACCCGGCAGGCTCCCCGGATACCCGTCTGGAAAGTTCCAAAGATGACGTAACGCCTTATGCAGGACTGGTTTATGACATCAATGAAGACTGGTCGACCTATGTCAGCTACACCTCTATTTTCCAGCCACAGGACAAGCGTGACGCGAGCGGCCGTTACCTCGACCCTACGACCGGGAAAAGCTACGAAACGGGGGTGAAAGCGGACTGGTTCAACACCCGCCTGACCACCTCACTGGCCGTTTTCCGTATTGAACAGGATAACGTGGCGCGCAATACCTACACCTATATGCCGAGCGGTGAATCTATTTATGAATCACTGGATGGCGTGGTCAGCAAAGGGATTGAATTTGAGCTAAACGGTGCACTGACCGACAACTGGCAGTTAACCTTCGGGGCGACACGGTTTATTGCAGAAGATAAGCGCGGGAATGCCGTCAGTTCCGATCAGCCACGCACGACCATGAAGCTGTTTACCCGTTATCAACTGCCTATGCTGCCAGAACTGGCGGTGGGCGGCGGGGTGAACTGGCAGAATAAAGTGTGGACGGATGTAGAGGGTGGCCCGGCAGGCCAGTCCCGTGCAGAACAGGGCAGCTATGCGCTGGTGAATCTCTTCAGCCGTTATCAGGTCACCAGGGATCTGGCCTTGCAGGCCAACGTTAACAACCTGTTTGATAAAAAATACTACGACTACGTCGGGTCATACGTTGTCTATGGCGCGCCGCTGAACGTCTCCGTCAGCGCGAATTACTCTTTTTAAGTTTCTACCCATAAAAAAGGCAGCCATTCGGCTGCCTTAGTCTCCCCAGGTCACAGCTTAGCTGTTGCGGATGTACTCATCCATTTCGGTTTTCAGGTTATCGGATTTAGTCCCGAAGATTGCCTGAACGCCCGAACCAGCAACAACAACCCCTGCTGCACCCAGTTTTTTCAGACCCGGCTGGTCTACTTTCGCGACGTCGGCAACGCTAACACGCAGACGAGTGATGCACGCGTCCAGGTTAGTGATGTTCTCTTTCCCGCCGAATGCGGCAACCAGAGCCGGAGCCATTTCGCTTGTCGCGGTGGCTTTGCTGTCTTCTGACGCATCTTCACGACCTGGTGTTTTCAGGTCCAGTGCTTTGATCAGCACGCGGAAGATGGTGTAGTAAACAACGGCATAGCACGCACCAACGATTGGGAACAGCCACAGTTTGCTGCTGTTACCGGACAGAACGATGAAGTCGATCAGGCCGTGAGAGAAGGACGTACCGTCACGCATACCCAGCAGGATACAGATTGGGAACGCCAGACCCGCCAGAACCGCGTGAATGATGTACAGGATCGGCGCAACGAACATGAAGGAGAACTCGATCGGCTCGGTGATACCGGTCAGGAACGAGGTCAACGCTGCGGAGATCATGATACCGCCCACTTTTGCACGGTTCTCTGGTTTAGCAGAGTGCCAGATAGCAATTGCCGCTGCCGGCAGACCGTACATTTTGAACAGGAAGCCACCAGACAGTTTACCTGCAGTTGGGTCACCCGCCATGTAACGTGGGATATCACCGTGGAATACCTGACCTGCTGCGTTGGTGAATTCACCAATCTGCATCTGGAATGGAACGTTCCAGATGTGGTGCAGACCAAATGGTACCAGGCAACGCTCGATGAAGCCGTAGATACCAAACGCCACAACCGGGTTCTGATAAGCAGCCCACTGAGAGAAGGTCTGGATAGCGGAACCGATTGGTGGCCAGATGAAGGACAGGATCACGCCAGTGAAAATCGCTGCCAGACCAGAAATAATCGGAACAAAACGCTTGCCCGCGAAGAAGCCCAGATACTCAGGCAGCTTGATGCGATAGAAGCGGTTGAACATGTACGCTGCAATCGCACCGGAGATGATACCGCCCAGAACACCGGTGTCTGCCAGGTGTTTCGCAGCGATCTCTTCTGCCGGTAAATGCAGAACCAGTGGCGCAACCACTGCCATGGTTTTCACCATGATGCCGTAGGCAACAACTGCAGCCAGCGCAGAAACGCCGTCGTTATTGGTGAAGCCCAGCGCCACACCGATAGCGAAGATCAGAGGCATGTTAGCAAAGACGGAACCGCCTGCTTCGGCCATCACGTGGGAAACTACGGCTGGCAGCCAGCTGAAGTTAGCAGAACCGACACCCAGCAGGATACCTGCGATAGGCAGTACGGATACTGGCAGCATCAGCGATTTACCGACCTTTTGCAGGTTAGCAAATGCATTCTTAAACATAATTGAGAGTGCTCCTGAGTATTTGTGCTTTTTTTACGCTTTCACGCATTGGCCCGGGGGGAGTACCGTGCCGTGGACAGGACATCTAAGCGCCCTTTATTTATTACACAGAGTAAAATAATTCCCTCTGAGTTTGTTTGACGGCTATCACGTTTCAGCTTAAGACGGTCGAAAAACTTTCAGTTATTTACAAAAAGCGTTTCTGGATGTGTCTAAATACACCTTCACCGCCCCAAATGAGGCGGTGAACTTTACTCGTTTTATGTATTAATTACGAGCCTAAAAAAAACAGGCGTATCAAACAGATTGCAGGCGGGCGGGGTCGATATGGAACAGCGTAGAGAAGTTGTCCGTCGTGACGCGGGCCAGCTCTTCAATGCTGACGCCTTTAAGCACGGCCATGTACTCGGCTACGTCTCTCGTCATGGCTGGCTGATTTTCTTTACCGCGATGCGGCACCGGTGCCAGATACGGAGAGTCTGTTTCCACGAGGATGCGATCGAGCGGAACATAGCGTGCAGCCTCGCGGAGTTGCTCAGCGTTACGGAACGTCACGATCCCCGAAAACGAGATATAAAACCCTAAATCAAGCAGTTTACCCGCTGTTTCTCTGTCTTCTGTGAAACAGTGTAGTACGCCACCGCAATCCGTCACCTTTTCTTCCTTCAGGATCGCCAACGTATCGGCGCGCGCATCACGGGTATGGACAATCACTGGCTTGTTGAGCTCGCGACCAGTGCGAATATGATGGCGGAACGACGCTTGCTGGCGCGGTTTCGTTTCCGGCGTGTAGTAGTAATCCAGCCCGGTTTCCCCCATCGCCACGACGCCCTCTTCTGCGGCCAGCCGGCGCAGTTCCTCAACGTCATACTCTTCATCCTGATTGAGCGGATGCACGCCACAGGAGAAAACAACGTTCTCGCGCTCGCCCACCAGCTCACGCATGGCGCGATACCCCGGTAGCGTTGTCGCCACGGCAAGGCAAAACTTCACATCACGGGCAGCGGCTTTGGCCAGCACGTCGTCCACGTTTTTATGCAGGGATTGATAATCCAGGCCATCAAGATGGCAGTGTGAGTCGACTAAAAACATAATGTCTCTCTCAGAGATGGGAAACAGGCGGTGTCACGCCTGGTTGCAGGTAATGTTCGATACGCAGCAACTGGTCGGTCAGTAAAAGCTCGCGATTAAGACCGGTCACTGTTAAAAGTTGTTCACGACTCTGACAGATATCGTGAAGGATAGCGTGTAATGATGCGCCTGACAGGCTGTTCGCCAGCGTGTTAACCAGCGGCCAGACGTCCGGGTTGGTCAGTAGCGTTGCCCCTTGCTGGAGTTTGAGCGCATCCAGAAGTAAGGAGGCCAGCCAGTGCAGACGTTCCGCGGCCTGCTCGCCGTTAAGCACAGGCAATAAACTTAGCCAGTCGCGGCTGGTGATGGAAGACTCAACGGCCCGGCAGAGCGCGTCTCGCTGTGACCAGACCTCTGGCTGCAGTAATGCCAGCGCCGCCGCGGGCGCACCGCTGCTCAGGCGCAACGCAGAGAGCGCCCCTTCCTGTGACGTTGTCACCTCTCGTTCAAGCCAGCTCAGCGCCCATGATTCCTGAGGCACCGCGAGGTGATGAAGACGACAACGGCTGCGCAGCGTTGCCAGCAAACGCCCCGGGTCACGACAGGAGAGAAGGAACCACGTTTTCTCCGGCGGTTCTTCCAGCGTTTTAAGCAGCGCATTCGCCGCCGCCTCGGTAAGCTGTGCTGCGTCTTTGAGCCAGACGACTTTTGCGCCGCTGAGCCGCGCATGTTCGTACAATTTTTCACTGACTTCACGCACGGCATCAATACCGAGCGCGCTTTTGCCCTTCTCGGGCTCGAGCGTGTAATAGTCAGGGTGCGTGCCCGCCTGCATTAACTGGCAGCCACGGCATTTACCACAGCTTTTATGGCCTTCCGGCTGCTGACACATCAGGAAGCGGGTGATGGCGTAAATCAATGCATCATCCCCCATTCCCGGCAGTGCCTGAATCAGTAACGCATGATGCCCCCGACCAGCCTGATAGCTTTCGATCAGCTTTTCAAAATGCGGGCGCAACCATGGGTACCATTTCATGCCTGTTGCTCCTGTAGCCACTGCGTAACCGTCTTCTGAATAGCGCGGGTGACCTCTTCCAGGGATAGCGTCGCATCAATGGTGCGAATACTGCCATCCTGATCCGCCAGTTCCAGATAGCGCGCGCGGGTACGGTTAAAGAAATCAAAAGACTCCTGCTCAATGCGGTCCAGCTCACCGCGAGCACGGGCGCGCTTGAGACCCACTTCCGGCGTCACATCCAGATAGAGCGTCAGGTCAGGGCGAAAATCACCCAGCACCGCATCGCGCAGCGTGGCCAGCATCGTCTGGTCAATACCACGCCCACCGCCCTGATAAGCCTGGGTCGACAGGTCATGACGATCGCCAATTACCCACTTACCATTAGCCAGGGCCGGTTTAATGACCGTCTCCACCAGCTGCACGCGTGCCGCGTAGAACATCAATACTTCGGCTTTATCTGTGATGACCTCGTCACCAACGGATTTGATATCCAGCACCAGGCTTCGCAGCTTTTCGGCCAGTTGCGTACCGCCGGGCTCGCGGGTAAATACCATGTCCGCAACGCCAAGCGATTTGAGCGTATCCACCACCACGTTGCGGGCCGTGGTTTTACCCGCCCCTTCGAGTCCCTCAATGACAATGTATTTACTGCGCATTTTTTTCCTTAAGTGCCTTCAGATAGTCCTGAACGGAGCGATTATGGCTGGCAAGGTTGGTGTTAAAGGTATGCCCCCCTTTTCCATCAGCCACAAAATAGAGATACGGTGTTTTAGCAGGATGCGCAGCCGCACGCAGGGAAGCCTCGCTCGGCGTGGCAATCGGGCCCGGCGGCAGACCGCTAATCACGTAGGTATTATACGCCGTTGGCGTCTCCAGATCTTTTCTTGAAATCTTACCGGTATAACTCTCGCCCATTCCGTAGATGACGGTGGGGTCCGTTTGCAGACGCATGCCGATACGCAGACGGTTAATGAAGACCGATGCCACCTGATCGCGTTCGGCGGCGACGGCCGTCTCTTTCTCAATAATTGAGGCCATCGTGACAAACTGGTTTTGATCTTTGTATGGCAGACCGTCCATGCGCCCTTCCCAGGCGGAATCGACGGCTGCAACCATCTTTTTATGCGCCCGCTTGAGGATAGCCACATCGGTCGTGCCTGCGGTGTACATCCAGGTGTCTGGCCAGAACCAGCCTTCCACCCACTCAGGGTGTTCAAATTTCAGTACCTCGGCCACCGTCTGATAGCGGTCATCTTTCAGGGTATGCTTAATGTACGGAGCATCGCGCAGCTGCTCGAGATAATCGCTCAGGCGCATCCCCTCAACAAAACGCAGCGGGAACTGCGCTTCTTTACCGCTTTCCAGCAGCTGCAGCATCTCTTTGACGGTCATCCCCGGCGTAAAGCGATAGGTACCGGCTTTGAAATGAGACAGTTCAGGCTCGATACGTAACAGCCACTGAAACACGCGCGGACGGTTAATGATCTTGTCGCCATAAAGCTGTTCGCCAAGCGCCAGGCGGCCCGTCCCCGCTTTCAGGGTAAAAATCGTCTCGTCTTTAATCAGGATCTTACTGTTCGCCAGCTGACGAACTTTCCACACTCCCGCTCCGCCGGCAACACCCAGCGCAACGATAAGGAGGAGGACAAAGCGCAACATTTTCTTCATGACTATCGGGTTTGCTCACATATCGGGGCTAAAAACTGAAACAGCTCGCGCGAGGACAAGCTGTATTGACCATACGCGCGGACGGGTACAACCGGCATCAGCGCATTACAGATGATAATTTCATCAGCCTGGTGCAGCGCCTCTTCTCGCGCGCTCACTTCGACAACGCGAAAGCCAGAGTGTGCCAGCTGCTGCAAACAAAACTGACGCATAATCCCGTTGACGCCGGCCTGCTCAAGCGACGGCGTAAAAACATCGTTCCCCTGCCGCCAGAGTAAATTAGCCGCACAGCATTCCGTAATAAACCCTTCGCTGTCAAGAACCAGCGCCTCATCAGCGTCCGTCTGTTCAAGATGAGTGCGAATCAGTACCTGTTCAAGGCGGTTGAGGTGTTTTATACCGGCAAGCATAGGGTTTCGCCCCAGACGTACCGGGCTGAGCGTTAGCGTAACGCCCTCTTCACGCCAGCGCAGATAATGAGCAGGACAGGCAGACACCGAAAGGATCCGCGTTGGGTGCTGGCAAGCTGTACCGCTGTATCCCCGGCCACCGCTGCCGCGGCTGATAATCACCTTCAGAACACCGCTTTGCTTCCCGGCCGCCAGCTGGCACATCTCCTGACGCAATGTGTCCCAGTGCGTGAAGGGGATCATCAAGGCTTCACAACCCTGCTGAAGACGACGAAGGTGCGCCTCGAGCAGGCAGACATTGCCGTCGAGAATGCGCGCTGTCGTAAAGCAGCCATCACCAAACTGAGTTGCCCTGTCACCAGCAGGCAGCGTGTTTTGCTCAAGGCCATTGATTAAAAACATGGTGGCTCCTTATGCGTGGGCATTTAGTCTGGCAGGATGCCATGCAGCCGACAAGAAGATTAGGCTTAATAAAAAAGGCCCGACAAGCGGACCTTTTTTAATCGCCATGATGCAGTCAGGCTCAGATCTTTTTGAAGATCAGTGAACCGTTAGTACCACCAAAGCCGAAGGAGTTACACAGGGTGTACTCCATACCACTTACCTGACGCGCTTCGTGAGGAACGAAGTCCAGGTCACAACCTTCATCCGGATTATCCAGGTTGATGGTTGGCGGAACAGCCTGATCGCGCAGCGCAAGGATAGAGTAGATAGACTCTACTGCACCCGCCGCACCCAACAGGTGACCGGTCATGGATTTCGTGGAGCTCACCAGCACGCGGCTGGCGTATTCGCCGAAGATAGACTTAACAGCCTGAGCTTCTGCTTTATCGCCTGCAGGCGTAGAAGTACCGTGCGCGTTAACGTAACCAATGTGCTCCGGGGTAAGACCCGCGTCGCGAATCGCGTTGGCCATTGCCTGCGCGGCGCCCGCACCATTTTCTGGTGGTGACGTCATGTGGTATGCATCGCTGCTCATCCCGAAGCCGACAACTTCAGCATAAATCTTCGCGCCACGTTTTTTAGCATGTTCGTACTCTTCAAGTACGATCATACCCGCACCGTCACCCAGCACGAAACCGTCACGGTCTTTGTCCCACGGACGGCTTGCCGCCTGCGGGTTATCGTTGCGGGTAGACAGCGCACGCGCTGCACCAAAGCCACCCACTCCCAGCGGAGTACTGGCTTTTTCCGCACCGCCCGCAACCATAGCATCTGCATCGCCGTACGCAATCATGCGCGCGGCCTGGCCGATGTTATGCACGCCAGAGGTACATGCGGTAGCGATAGAAATGCTTGGCCCACGCAGGCCGAACATGATGGTCAGATGACCTGCCACCATATTAACAATCGTGGACGGAACGAAGAACGGGCTGATTTTTCGCGGGCCGCCATTCATCAGAGATGTATGGTTTTCCTCGATCAGACCCAGACCGCCAATCCCGGAACCGATAGCGGCACCGATACGGGTTGCGTTCTCTTCCGTAATTTCAAGGCCAGAATCCTGCATGGCCTGAACGCCAGCGACAATTCCATATTGAATGAAGGCATCCATCTTGCGCTGTTCTTTGCGCGAGATGATCTCTTCACAGTTAAAATCCTTTACTAAGCCAGCAAATTTCGTTGCATAGGCGCTAGTATCGAAATGGTCGATTAGGCTGATGCCGCTCTGACCGGCAAGGAGAGCTTTCCAGGTGGACTCTACGGTATTGCCGACAGGAGACAACATGCCAAGTCCGGTCACAACTACACGACGCTTAGACACGTTTGTCCTCCAGGGAGGGATAAAAAAGGGATTCGTGGGACAAAAAAGATAAAACTCAGGCGGTCGAATGACCGCCTGGAGATGTTCACTTACGCCTGGTGACCGTTGATGTAATCAATGGCAGCCTGAACGGTGGTGATCTTCTCAGCTTCTTCGTCCGGAATCTCAGTATCAAACTCTTCTTCCAGAGCCATTACCAGCTCAACGGTGTCAAGAGAATCTGCGCCCAGGTCTTCAACGAAGGAAGCGGAGTTCACAACTTCTTCCTGCTTAACGCCCAGCTGTTCGCCGATAATTTTCTTAACGCGTTCTTCGATAGTGCTCATACTCTTAAATTTCCTATCAAAACTCGCTTTCGCGATGGTTTTCGTAGTGTATAAAATGTTGAAAAATTTGCAACTAAATCCCGGCAGTTCTTACCACGATTTTACGTTATTTTGAGGCCATTCGCCCTAATAACGCAAATATTTTTCATCGTGATTAAACCATGTACATCCCGCCGTTGACGTGGAGGGTCTCACCAGTGATGTAACCCGCTTCGTCAGAGGCTAAAAATGCAACCGCGCTGGCAATTTCTTTAGGGTCGCCTAAGCGGCCCGCTGGAACAGCTGCCAGCGTACCCGCACGCTGCTCATCAGTTAGCGCACGCGTCATGTCCGTTTCAATAAAGCCCGGAGCAACAACGTTTACAGTAATACCGCGGGACGCAACCTCACGTGCCAGCGACTTACTGAAACCGATCAGACCTGCTTTCGCCGCAGCGTAGTTAGCCTGACCAGCATTTCCCATGGTACCAACCACAGAACCGACAGTGATAATACGACCATGACGCTTTTTCATCATAGCGCGCATTACCGCTTTTGACAGACGGAATACAGATGACAGGTTGGTTTCGATGATATCGTTCCACTCGTCGTCTTTCATTCGCATTAACAGGTTATCACGAGTGATCCCGGCATTATTTACCAGAATATCCACTTCGCCAAATTCTGCGCGAATATTTTCCAGAACAGATTCGATAGATGCAGGTTCGGTCACATTCAGAACCAGACCTTTACCGTTCGCACCCAGATACTCGCTGATGGCCTTAGCGCCATTCTCGCTGGTTGCTGTACCAATCACTTTCGCGCCGCGCGCAACCAGTGTTTCAGCAATTGCACGCCCGATACCGCGGCTTGCGCCAGTGACCAGGGCAATTTTTCCTTCAAAACTCATGGTATTCCTCTTTTATTGCGAGAGTGCCGCTGACATCGCGTCCGGCTCGTTAATTGCCGAAGCAGTCAGGGTGTCAACAATACGTTTTGTCAGACCGGTGAGGACTTTACCTGGGCCGACTTCATACAGATGCTCAACGCCCTGAGAGGCCATAAACTCAACGGTTTTGGTCCACTGTACCGGGCTGTAGAGCTGGCGAACCAGCGCATCACGGATAGCGTCCGGCGAGGTTTCGCATTTCACATCGACGTTGTTCACAACGGAAATTGTCGGTGTGTTAAAAGTAATTTTTTCAAGCTCAACGGCCAGTTTATCGGCAGCAGGTTTCATCAGTGCGCAGTGGGACGGTACGCTGACGGGCAGCGGCAGAGCGCGCTTCGCCCCTGCAGCTTTACAGGCTGCACCAGCACGTTCAACCGCGTCTTTATGACCGGCGATAACCACCTGGCCTGGCGAGTTGAAGTTAACGGGAGACACCACCTGACCTTCAGCGGATTCTTCACACGCTTTTGCAATCGCAGCATCATCGAGGCCGATGATAGCAGACATGCCACCGGTGCCTTCAGGTACTGCTTCCTGCATGAACTTACCGCGCAGTTCAACCAGACGCACCGCGTCAGCAAACGCGATAACACCGGCACACACCAGCGCAGAGTATTCACCCAGGCTATGGCCCGCGAGCAGCGCTGGCGCTTTACCGCCCTGCTGCTGCCAGACACGCCACAGCGCAACGGACGCCGTCAACAGCGCTGGCTGAGTCTGCCAGGTTTTGTTCAGCTCTTCGGCTGGCCCCTGTTGGGTCAGCGCCCACAAATCATAACCCAGCGCAGCGGAAGCTTCACGGAAAGTCTCTTCGATAACCGGATACTTTGCTGCCATTTCAGACAACATCCCAACGGCCTGAGAACCCTGGCCCGGGAACACAAAAGCAAATTGCGTCATTATTTAATCCTTATACTAGAAACGAACCAGCGCGGAACCCCAGGTGAACCCGCCACCAAAGGCTTCAAGCAAGACCAACTGGCCCCGTTTGATTCGTCCGTCACGTACCGCTTCATCAAATGCGCACGGTACTGACGCCGCAGAGGTATTGCCGTGACGATCCAGCGTCACCACAACGTTATCCATCGACATGCCCAGCTTTTTAGCGGTCGCGCTGATGATGCGCAGGTTCGCCTGATGCGGCACCAGCCAGTCGAGTGCGGAGCGGTCAAGGTTATTCGCTTCCAGCGTTTCATCGACAATGTGCGCAAGCTCAGTCACCGCCACCTTGAACACCTCATTACCCGCCATCGTCAGGTAAATAGCGTTATCCGGATTAACGCGATCGGCGTTAGGCAGGGTCAGTAATTCGCCGTAGCTGCCATCGGCATGCAGATGCGTAGAGATGATGCCCGGCTCTTCGGACTGACCGAGCAGTACCGCGCCCGCACCATCACCAAAAATAATGATCGTCCCGCGATCGGTTGGATCGCAGGTACGTGCCAGCACGTCAGCACCGATGACCAGCGCATATTTCACGGCACCGGATTTAACATACTGATCGGCAACGCTCAGCGCATAGGTGAACCCTGCGCACGCTGCGGCAACGTCAAATGCCGGGCAGCCTTTAATGCCGAGCATGTTTTGCACCTGGCACGCTGCGCTTGGGAAGGCATGCGTGGCAGAGGTCGTGGCAACCACGATCAAGCCAATCTGATCTTTATCGATGCCCGCCATTTCGATAGCACGCTGCGCGGCTTCGTAACCCATGGTCGAAACGGTTTCGTCTGGCGCGGCAATACGACGTTCACGGATACCTGTGCGCGTGACAATCCACTCGTCAGACGTATCTACCATTTTTTCAAGATCGGCGTTGGTACGCACGTGTTTTGGCAGGTAGCTGCCGGTACCTAAAATCTTCGTATACATGTACGCTCAGTCACTTTTAGCTAATACAGATTCCAGGCGAGCGGCAATCCGCTGAGGGACTTGTCGCTGCACCGCCTGCACTGCCTGTTCAATGGCGACAGTAAATGCTCGCTGATTGGCGGCACCATGACTCTTAATCACGATGCCGCGCAATCCTAACAGACAGGCGCCATTATACTGGTCGGGGTTGAGGTGACTGAATCGCCGCGTCAGGCTTTTTTGTAACCAACGCTTTAATAAAATCAACCACCAGGCGCTTTTTTTGCCTTCTCCCTGCGATTTAAGCAGTGAGAGAAACATTCGCACGACCCCTTCCATGGTCTTCAACGTTACGTTTCCGGTGAAGCCATCACACACCAGAACATCCGTTTTCCCCGTCAGCAACTCATTGGCTTCGAGATAACCAATATAGTTGATGGAGGGAACCTGTTTGAGCAATTCGGCAGCTTCGCGAATGCTGTCCAGGCCTTTGGTCTCTTCTTCACCGATGTTCAATAACGCAACACGGGGATTGTTTATCCCGACCACTTCTTCTGCCAGCACCGACCCCATCACGGCAAACTGAGCCAGCATTGTACTATCACAATCGACGTTAGCACCCAAATCGAGCACCACGGTCTTGCCCTTCTGCTGATGCGGTAATACCGTCACCAGCGCCGGACGCTCAATACCTTCAATAGGTTTGAGCAACAATTTCGACAGCCCCATCAGCGCGCCGGTATTTCCCGCACTGACGCAAGCCTCCGCGCGTCCTTCCTTCACCAGCTCCAGCGCCATTCGCATAGAACTGCCCCGGCTATTGCGAATCGCCTGCGATGGACGTGCATCACTGGCAATAACTGACTGCGCAGGAATAATCTGCAGACGTGAACGTTGTTCGAAGTCAGCTTTTGCAAGTAATGGCGTGATTGTGTCGGGATTGCCGACTAAAAGAAGTGTGAGTTGCGAATTAGAATTCAGTGCCTGCAAAGCTGCAGGCACTGTCACGGAAGGGCCAAAATCCCCTCCCATGACATCTAACGCCAGGGTTAGACGTGTCAAGGTATCGTCACAGCCTGGTTCGGTAAATTCCCCGTTTGCACGGGGAAATCCTCACTAAGCCTAATCACGCTGACGCGTGATTACTTAGTGATAACCTTGCGGCCGCGGTAGAAACCGTCAGCGGTGATGTGGTGACGCAGGTGTTTCTCACCAGAAGTCTTGTCTACAGACAGGCTGGTAACTGCAGTCAGCGCGTCATGGGAACGACGCATGCCACGTTTGGAACGGGTTGGTTTATTCTGTTGTACGGCCATGGACCTTACTCCTCAATTACTTACGCTTTAAGCTGGCTAATACGGCAAATGGGTTTGGTTTTTGCGCTTCATCAGGCAGTTCCCCAAAGACCATGTCCGCCTCGGACACTTCACAGTGTTCAGATTCATGCACCGGAACGACTGGCAAGGAGAGGATGATTTCATCTTCAACCAGAGCCAGAAGATCGATTTCACCGAATTCATTAACTTCAATCGGTTCATACGCTTCCGGGAGTGCTTCAGCCTGTTCGTCAGAACGGACCGGACTGAAACAATACGTTGTGTGAACATGCTGTACAAACGGTTTCCCGCAACGCTGACATTCGAGGGTTACCGTCACCTTTGCATCACCGGTTAAAACGGCGAGACGCTGGTTATCGATAGCGAACGACATGGAGCATTCTACATCACTGTCCACACTGACTACGGATTCGGCGACACGCTCAGCCTGATCGGAAGTATAAATACCTTCGTAATCGAGGCGTTTTTGAGCCGTGCGAACCGGATCAAGAGTCAGGGGTAATTTTACCTTTTGCATAGGGCGCGCATATTAACTTTGTAACGTCATATAGTCAAAGAAAAAGGCAACCACAGCTGCCTTTTGCCAATTATTCGCACACATTGCGGCCTGTAGTTTAAAATGGCTGGCATCGATACGCTATATCTGGTGATAAAAATATGCCAAATCTCGTTCTTGCCTCCACCTCACCCTACCGCCGAATGTTGCTGGAAAAGCTCGGGATCCCGTTTGAATGCGCGGCGCCGGAAGTTGACGAGACGCCGCAGCCGGGCGAATCACCGCGTCACCTGGTCACCCGTCTTGCGAAGGAGAAAGCGCAATCACTTGCCGCACGCTACCCTTCGCATTTGATTATAGGCTCCGATCAGGTTTGTGTGCTGGACGGTGTTATCACCGGAAAGCCGCACACTGAAGCGAATGCCTGTCAGCAGCTTATGCAAGCGCGGGGCAATATCGTCACCTTTTATACGGGTCTGGCACTCTACAACTCCGCCTCGGGTCACCTGCAAACCGAATGCGAACCTTTCGACGTCCATTTTCGCCATCTTAGTGAGCAGGAAATCGCCGACTATGTGCGTCGGGAGCGACCGCTCAATTGCGCCGGAAGCTTCAAAAGTGAAGGTCTGGGGATTGCCCTGTTCGACAAGCTGGACGGACGTGACCCAAACACGCTGGTTGGGTTGCCGTTGATAGCATTGTGCCAGATGCTCAGACGCGAGGAGTGTAATCCGCTGAAGATGTGAGTATTACGATTGATGCATCACTCACCGGCCTGAGAGACCTCAGGTCGGTAAGTGCCAGCCAAATCAGCCGCGCAGCACCTTCAGGCAGCGTTTTAACTGCTCATCAAGGGGGGCTTCAATGCGAATTGTTTCGCCGGTATTCGGGTGAGTGAACGTCAGTGCCGCCGCATGCAGGAACAGGCGTGACAACCCGGTGCCCGCCAGTTGCTTATCAAACTCCCTGTCGCCATAGCGGTCATCAAATGCGATCGGATGACCGGCATACTGCGTATGTACGCGGATCTGGTGGGTACGGCCGGTTACCGGGCTGCAGCGCACCAGCGTGGCGAACGCATAGCGCTCTTCCACTTTGAAACGCGTCTCAGACGGCTTCCCTTCCTGATTCACACGTACAATGCGCTCACCGCTTTGCAAAATATTCTTCAGCAAAGGTGCCTGCACTGCCTTAACGTGGGACTGCCAGTGGCCGCGAACCAGCGCCAGATAATCCTTCTGCATCCCTTTTTCACGCAGCTGCTCATGCAGGGAACGCAGGGCAGAACGTTTTTTTGCGACCAGCAACACGCCGGAGGTATCGCGATCGAGACGGTGAACCAGTTCAAGGAAACGGGCTTCAGGGCGCAGCGCACGCAGGCCTTCAATCACGCCAAAGCTGAGACCACTCCCGCCATGGACAGCGGTACCTGACGGTTTATTCAGCACCAGGATATAATCATCCTCATAAAGGATAACGTCACTCAGGGCGGCCACTTTCTGCAACCTGGGTGAAACGACCTCTTCTTCGCGTTCCTCAACACGGACCGGTGGGATACGCACTTCATCACCGGCTTCGAGTTTGTACTCAGGCTTTACGCGTTTTTTGTTAACCCGCACTTCACCCTTGCGCAGGATGCGGTAAATCATGCTCTTTGGCACGCCTTTGAGTTGGGTGCGCAAAAAGTTATCGATACGTTGCCCCGCGTCGTCTTCCGCGATGGCAACCATTTTTACGGCTGGAGTCTCTGTTTTCATGGTTGGCGATTCTAAATATCGTCAGCCATTAGCGCCACTCATTTTTCTATGCTTATATTTACTTTTATCCGGCCTGTCCCCTGTTTCACGCAATCGATTTGGTGGTTATTAAACCAATCACCACCTTGAAGTGAAGAAACTGTGAGTAACCGGGTGATAATTGGTAAAAGTCATCTTGCTATAACCCGGCGAGCAGTGGAATAATGAACTCGTTTTCCGTGTTAAATCCTGGTTAAGTAAGGATCTCGACGGAATGACCAATTTTGTCTGACCGATCATCCACGCAGCAATGGCGTAAGACGTATTGATCTTTCAGGCAGTTAGCGGGCTGCGGGTTGCAGTACTTCCCGGTATAAGGATTGTTCTCTGGAGAGTTCTACCCAGGCAATTCCCCTGATAATTGCGCTGTGTTTCCGTATGAAATACAGGCAACCGACACTCTGCGCCTCTTAAGCGAGCGACAACCGTGAGGTTGGCGACGTGAATAGACACGAGGCCATCGGTTCATACCCCGGAAAGCGTCACCTTGCCCGCAGCTTTGTCGTCAATGTAAGAATAACGAGTAAGTTACGATGAAAAGAATGTTAATCAACGCAACTCAGCAAGAAGAGTTGCGTGTCGCCCTTGTGGATGGGCAGCGCCTGTACGATCTGGATATCGAAAGTCCTGGACACGAACAGAAAAAAGCGAACATTTACAAAGGTAAAATCACCCGCATTGAACCAAGCCTTGAAGCTGCATTTGTCGATTACGGTGCTGAGCGTCACGGTTTCCTCCCTCTGAAAGAAATCGCCCGCGAATATTTCCCTGCAAACTATAACTCCCATGGCCGCCCAAACATCAAAGATGTGCTGCGTGAAGGTCAGGAAGTCATTGTTCAGATTGATAAAGAAGAGCGTGGCAACAAAGGTGCCGCACTGACCACCTTTATCAGTCTTGCGGGAAGTTATCTGGTTCTGATGCCAAACAACCCGCGTGCCGGTGGTATCTCTCGCCGCATTGAAGGTGATGACCGTACCGAGCTGAAAGAAGCGCTGGCAAGTCTTGAGCTGCCTGACGGCATGGGGCTTATCGTGCGTACCGCAGGCGTCGGCAAATCTGCCGAAGCGCTGCAGTGGGACTTAAGCTTCCGTCTGAAGCACTGGGAAGCAATCCAGAAAGCAGCAGAAAGCCGCGCAGCGCCGTTCCTGATTCACCAGGAAAGCAACGTGATTGTGCGTGCCTTCCGTGACTACCTGCGTCAGGACATCGGTGAGATTCTGATCGATAACCCGAAAGTGCTTGAGCTGGCGCGCCAGCACATTGCTGCGCTGGGTCGTCCGGATTTCACCAGCAAAATTAAACTGTACACCGGTGAAATCCCGCTGTTCAGCCATTATCAGATCGAATCGCAGATTGAATCCGCTTTCCAGCGTGAAGTGCGTCTGCCATCCGGTGGTTCTATCGTTATTGATACGACCGAAGCACTGACCGCCATCGACATCAACTCCGCACGTGCTACGCGCGGCGGTGATATCGAAGAGACCGCCTTCAACACCAACCTTGAAGCCGCTGATGAAATCGCCCGCCAGCTCCGCCTGCGTGACCTGGGTGGTCTGATTGTTATCGACTTTATCGACATGACCCCGGTTCGCCACCAGCGTGCGGTTGAAAACCGTCTGCGCGAAGCGGTACGTCAGGATCGTGCTCGTATCCAGATTAGCCATATCTCACGCTTCGGCTTGCTGGAGATGTCCCGTCAGCGTCTGAGCCCTTCACTCGGTGAATCCAGCCATCACGTCTGTCCGCGCTGCTCCGGTACTGGTACCGTTCGTGATAACGAATCTCTGTCCCTCTCTATTCTGCGTCTGATTGAAGAAGAAGCGCTGAAAGAGAACACCAAAGAGGTTCATGCCATTGTTCCCGTGCCAATTGCGTCCTACCTGCTGAACGAAAAACGTGCAGCCGTCAGCGCAATTGAATCACGCCAGGGCGATGTTCGCTGCATCATCGTGCCTAACGATCAGATGGAAACTCCGCACTACCACGTGCTGCGTGTCCGTAAGGGTGAAGAGACCAGCACGCTCAGCTATCTGCTGCCTAAGCTGCATGAAGAAGAGATGGCGCTGCCTTCCGATGAAGAACCTGCCGAGCGCAAACTGCCAGAGCAGCCAGCCTTAGCGACCTTCATCATGCCTGAAGCTCCGCCAGAAACGGCGCTGGAAAAACCTGTGACCAAACCGGTTGCGCAAAAACCAGAAGCCGTTGCGGTCAAAGCCCAGCCAGAACAACCGGGTCTGCTGAGCCGCCTCTTCGGTGCGCTGAAGAAGATGTTTGCAGGCGAAGAAGTCCAGCAGCCTGAGCAACCGAAAGAAGCACCGAAAGAAGCGAAACCTGAACGTCAGCAGGACCGTCGTAAACGTCAGAACAACCGCCGTGACCGTAACGATCGTAATGACCGTAACGAACGCCGTGACAACCGTTCGGACAATAATGAGGGTCGTGAGCAACGCGAAGACAACCGTCGCAACCGTCGCGAGAAGCAACCGCAGAATGTTGAAGATCGTGAAATTCGCCAGCAGGCGGGCGATGAGTCTGAGAAGAGCAAACAGCGCGACGAGCAGCAGCCACGCCGTGAGCGTAGCCGTCGTCGTAACGACGAGAAGCGCCAGGCGCAGCAGGAAGTCAAAAACCTGAACCGCGAAGAGCCTGTTGAACAACAGGAAAGCGAGCAGGAAGAACGTACTCAGGTTATGCCGCGTCGTAAGCAGCGTCAGCTGTCACAGAAAGTGCGTGTAGGTGCCCTGCCGGTGGAAGAGACCGTCATCGTCCCTGCAGAAGCAAGTGACACTGCACCAGGCACTCAACTGGCGAAAGTGGATCTGCCTGCCGTCGTCGAAAACAACGCTGAGCAAGACGATAACGGTGAAGGCCGTGATAACGCGGGTATGCCACGTCGTTCACGCCGTTCTCCGCGTCACCTGCGCGTCAGCGGTCAACGTCGTCGTCGTTATCGCGATGAGCGTTACCCGACACAGTCGCCAATGCCATTAACCGTGGCGTGCGCGTCTCCTGAAATGGCATCCGGTAAAGTCTGGATCCGCTACCCGGTTGCTCGTCAGGAGCAGGTTGTGGAAGAACAGGCTGTCACCGAAGAGGTGATTGCCCCGGTAGCCGCAACTGAAGAAGCGGTAAATGAAGCCGCTATCGTGGTTGAGCCACAGGCCGTTGAGTCAGAAGCGCCTCATGCAGTAGACGTTGAAACCACGCACCCAGAAGTGATTGCCGCGCCGGTTGACGCCGCACCGCAGCTTATTGCTGAAGAAGACACCGTGGTCGCTGAAGACGTTGTTGCTGAGGTTCAGCCAGCAGCAGCGGTAGAAGAGACCCCGGACGTGGTTGTTGAAACCGTGACTGAAGACGTGGTTCAGGACGTTGAAATTGACGTCGAACCGGTGCGTGAAGCCGCGAAAGCAGAAGAGCCAGAAGTGAAAGCCGAGCCGGTAACCACAGCGCCGGCCCCTGCTCACGTTGCGACAGCCCCGATGACTCGCGCACCAGCGCCGGAATATGTGCCGGAAGCGCCGCGTCACAGTGACTGGGTCCGCCCTGCGTTCAACTTTGACGGTAAAGGCTCTGCCGGTGGCCACAGTGCAACGCATCAGGCGACGGCACCGGCTACCCGTCCGCAGTCTGTTGAGTAACGACACATAGCGTAAAAAGCCGACCTTCGGGTCGGCTTTTTTATTGCTCGCGTGCCGGCTTTCTCATACCCGCAATGTCCGGCATCACCCTCTTCATCATCTCCAGAAAACGGCGTAAACGCGCCGGATAATAACGCGACCACGGATAAACCAGATGAACCGGGAGCGCGGCGGGCTGCCACTGTGGAAGCAAATGCACTAAGCGCCCTTCCTGGATATCCTGCTTGACCGTCCAGCTTGAAACCATCGCCACCCCTAATCCTGTCAGGGCGGTATTGCGCGCAACATGCAGGCTATCCGTGCTTAGCCGCGGCGCAATGGAGATGCGTTTTACCTGCGCAAGATCATCCCACAACTCCACATGTCGCTGATAAAACGTGCTGATGGCAATCCAGGGAAGCGCCTGCAGATCCTCCGGTGTGTGAACCGGCGCAAACTGGTCCAGCAGCGCAGGCGAAGCCACCACACAGCGTGGCACTTCCGCCAGCAGCACGGAGACGGTTGCCGGATCCACCTCTGCGCCAACTCGAATAGCACAATCCAGATTGTCGCTCAGAAAATCCACCGACTTATCGTTGAGCATCCACTCCACCGACAGCTGAGGATAACGCTGCAAAAACTCCGTTAACGGTCTCAGGAGCTGATCCTGCCCAAAGGCGTGCGGTGCACGTACCCGTAACACCCCGACCGGCTCGTCCTCCGTCTGGCCGATTTCATCTTCCAGTGCCAGCCAGCTATCAATGACCCGCCGGGCATGTTGATAGCAGCGCTCGCCGTCATCGGTAAGTTTTGTTGCATGGGTGGTTCGCAATAAAAGCCGTACCCCCAGCAGCGTTTCCAGAGACTGAAGGCGGCGGCTCACCGTGGCCTGGCTCGTCGCAAGCAGTCTTGCCGCCCCGGATAGCGATCCGCTTTCCACAATACGAACAAATGTGCGCATGAGTTCCACCCTGTCTATACGCTCAACTCGCTTCATCATTTTTCCTGCTATACGCCAAACGTATAAGCGTTTTACCACCAGGCCCTCTACCGTCGCAAGGCGTAGTGATAAAAAATAGCGGCACATTATGAGTGAGGAACGTCTTATGAACACAACAACTGCTCCCCATGCCGCCAGTCGCTGGGTGATTTTTATGCTGGCTCTGGGGGCTGGCTTTAGCGTCGCATCCATTTACTACGCGCAACCGCTGCTGCCGCTGATAGGCGCCGACCTTCATCTTAGTATTGAAGGGATGGGGCTGGTCCCGACGCTGACCCAGGCAGGCTACGCGCTCGGTATTCTTTTTCTGTTGCCACTTGGCGATCGTCACGACCGCAGGACGTTAATCCTGATAAAAAGCGCCGCCCTGGCACTGTTTCTGCTGGGCTGCAGCCTGACCGGGCAGCAGCACTCACTGCTGATGGCAAGCCTGCTGATTGGCATGGCCGCGACCATGGCACAGGATATCGTTCCCGCAGCGGCTATCCTCGCCCCCGAAGGGAAGCAGGGAAAAACCGTGGGAACCGTGATGACAGGGTTGCTGATGGGCATCTTGCTGTCGCGAACCGTCAGCGGTGTGGTGGGTGAAGCTTTTGGCTGGCGCGTCATGTATCAGCTGGCCGCTGTAAGTATCGCATTCATTGGGGCGGTGATGTGGCGGGTACTCCCGCGTTTTGCCATTCACTCCACGCTGAGTTATCCCGCCCTGATGCGCTCAATGGAACATCTGTGGCGTCGTTATCCGGCTCTGCGTCGTGCAGCACTGGCACAGGGTTTTCTGTCGATTGCCTTTAGCGCCTTCTGGTCAACGCTGGCGGTTATGCTGCTGGAGCGCTATCACCTGGGGAGCGCCGTCGCGGGTGGTTATGGTATTGCCGGGGCCGCGGGGGCCTTAGCCGCCCCGCTGGCGGGAGGTCTGGCGGACAAGCTGGGCGCCGGAAAAGTCACGCAGCTTGGCGCAGCACTGGTTACCGTCTCGTTTGCCCTGATGTTCCTGATGCCCGCGCTGGGTCTTCATGGACAACTGATTCTGATTGCTGTCTCAGCCATCGGGTTTGATCTGGGCCTGCAGTCCAGTCTGGTGGCGCACCAGAATCTGGTCTATAGCCTTGAGCCTCAGGCCAGGGGGCGTCTTAATGCCCTGCTCTTTACGGTGGTCTTTATCGGCATGGCGTTGGGTTCGGCTGCGGGGAGTAAAATCTACACGCTGGCTGGCTGGACGGGCGTGGTTGCCCTGGCAACGGTATGCGGTGTCATTGCGCTGGCAATACGTCTGATTGAAAGTGCACGCGTCGCCTCCGCACCGGCAGAAATCGCGTAAAAAAAATGCCCAATCCACACGGATTGGGCAGTAAAACATGCCCAGTTTCAAGACATGTTCCAAGAGGTCAAGATGTTATCTGTTCAGCTGGAACAGGGACATGCCCTGCATATCGCTAAACGCTTTATAAGATGCCTGCAGCGCGGCCTGCTGCATGGTGTAAGAGGAGATCGCTGCGTTCCAGTCCACATCAACCAGGTCGCTCATCTGCTTAGTCTGGCCCAGTGCACGATCGTCACCAAGTGTATCCAGCTTTTCAAGCTCGTTCATCTTGGTACCCACATCAGCAACAACAGTAAGGATATTGTTCTGGGAATTTTTGATACCAATTTGAGCATTTGCAATCACCTGAGCTTGCGCAGCTGCAGCTGTCGGATCGTTCTCAATCGGCGTTTTCAGCGAGGCAACGGTGGCATCAAGGATTTTGAACATATTTGTTTCGCCATATCCCCCACCCGGCACTTCCTGTGCATTACTCGTAATGCTCTCGAAAATTTGCTGCCCAGTATGGCTAATTGCCATGTTTCGTGCCGTATCGACTTGCTGAGTGATCGGCTCAAGGCCACCTTTGTAATCCCCGGTAGCAGAATCAAACGGTGCACTTTCTGTTTTATATCCTGCAAAGATAAAACGACCATTACCATCGGCTGTATTGGCCAGGTTCATGAGCTGATCGCGCACGCCCTGGATATCAGTTGCCAGGGAAAGGCGGTCATCATCACTTAATGTCCCATTTGCAGCGTAAACTAATTTCTCACGCACGCTCGATAAGGCGGTGTTAACCTGAGCCAGTACATTATCCTCGAGCGAGACTTTTTGCGTAGCAAACGTACGCGCCAACGCAAACTGGCTATTTTGTGACTGTGATTGTGACAGAACAATAGCCTGCGACGCCGCGATGGGATCGTCCGACGGACGATTGACACGCTTGCCGGTGGACATTTGTTCACCATAACTCAACCACTTGCTCTGGGAATCGGTGATCCCGCGCATGTTTTGGTCGTACATCATCTGGGTGCTAATACGCATGTTTCACCTCAGCCTTAGCGAATATTAATGATTGCATCAAAGAGCGAGCTGGCAGTTTGTAGAACCTGCGCATTAGCGAGGTAATACTGCTGATAGCGCTGCAAATTGCCGTACTCTTCGTCAAGGTTTACCCCTGAGATCGACTGCTGCTGTTTGGTTAACTGCGTCGCCACATTCGCTTTCGTTTCGCTGCTGGTTTTCAGTGCCGCTGTTGAGCTACCAACGGTACTGACGAGGGAAGCATAAGCATCATTGAAAGACTTATTCCCGCCGACAAGCTTGCTATTTTGCAGATCCAGCAATTTTTGACCGTTGCGGTTGTCACTTTCGCCACCGGCGCTTGTCGATGCCATCGCCAGTTTGGACTCATCATTAAACTTGAGTTCCATGTTTACGATGACATCAGAAACGGGCTTCACAACAAAACTGTCTTTGTTATTCACGGTACCGCTCACGTTGACATTCAGGCCGTCGAAAGACAGATTGCCGCTCGCATCCGGACTCATCGTGAAACTGGTCTTATCCGACGTACGCGTAATGGTCCAGTCGGTTCCGTTGAACTGCAGCTTATAATCCGTTGCCTGGACTTTGGTACTGTCAGCCACGGAGGCTGTCAGCGCAGCGGTACCTGAATTCTTGCTGTTGGACACAACCGCAGGCGAGCCAAAGTCAAAGAGCTTGCCGCCAGCATCGCCGTTAGCATCAAAACCCGCTTCATGCTGCTTGTTCATCGCGTCAGCAAAGGCCAGCGCCATCTGGTTAAGGCTATTACGCGCTTTATCCAGATCTTCAGAGCGGAAGGTGAGTAAACCGCCAAGGGTGCCGGTGGTAATCAGCTTCTCAGGAATTTCGATATTGCCGGAAACATCATCGGTATAGGCCAGCGTTGTACGGGTTGGGTCTGCGCTGGAATTCACCGCAGCCAGCTGGTTCGCTTTGCTCCCCTGTACCAGGCTGTAACCGGTGCCAAATGAGACGTTATACGTGCCGCCATCCTGCACAGAAACTTCAACACCGACAATTTTATTCAGTTCGCTCACCAGCTGATCGCGTTGATCGAGCAGGTCATTTGGTGATGAGCCAGCACCCACGCCGGTCAGACGGGAAATCTGATCGTTCAGGTTCGCAATCTGTTTGGCGTAGTTATTAATTTGATCGACGCTGGCAGAAATCGCGGTATTCACCTGAGAATCCTGATCGCGAAGATACTGATCGTTGGTTTTAAACTGATTGACCAGGCCATCCGCTTTGCCCAGCACCGTCTGGCGCGCAGCCGGATCTTCTGCGTTGCTCACCAGCGTCTGCAGACTTTTGAAGAAGTCCTGCAGCGTGGTAGAGAGCGAGTTGGTGGTATCCGAGAGCACATCATCGATCTTTGACATCTGCTGATAGCGCGTAGTCAGGCCGCTGCTCTGGGTCTGCGCGGCGCGCAGCTGGTTGGTAATGAATGCATCATACTCACGCTGGACACCGGAGACATAAACCCCGTTACCTACCCAGCCACCGCCGGTCAGCGTGCTGTTTGACGCGCCCAGCACTGTCGTCTGGCGGGTATAACCTGCCACGTTATAGCTTGAAATATTATTACTGACGGTATTGAGTGCCGACTGCGCAGCACTGAGGCCACTCATGGCACTGTTAATCAAACTGGACATGGGGGTTCCTTTTATACGTTCAGACACGAGTCCTGATGAAGGTTATCGGCAGCCTCCACCGGGACTTGAGAACTTTCAGAACAGATTTTCGATATCTGTGCTATAGGCTTTACTGACCTTCTCGCCCATCGATTTCAGCTGCTGAATCATACTGGTGAGCTTACGCGCATAGTTCGGATCGGTGGCGTAGCCCGCGTTCTGCAGTGCCTGAGCGCCCTGCTCCGCGGTTGCCGCCTGTGTAACGGCGGTGTAACGCGGATTTCGGCTCAACAGGCCCACATAGTCGGATAAGGCTTCCAGATAGGAGCTATAGACGCGGAATTTGGCTTTAACCTTCACCGCCGCACCGTTTTCATATTCAGTGGTGGTGATCTCGGTGGTCGGCCCCTTCCAGCTCGACGTGGCCTTCACGCCGAAGATGTTAAAGCTCGGATCGCCGTTTTCTTTACGGATCTGCCGCTGACCCCAGCCTGACTCCAGCGCCGCCTGCGCGAGGATCAGGTGGTGAGGCACGCCGCTCTGTTCACTGGCAAGACGTGCCGGCAGCGAGAGCTGCGCCAGGAAGTCTTTGCTGTCGCCAGAAAGTGGCTCATCGCTGGTGCTCGTGGCCTTCGGTACGGCTTTGCGCACCATCTGCGTCAGGGCCTGATTCTGATAACTGGTCACCGTTTGCAGGTCGAACTTCATAGGCACCTGCTGTGGCTTATCATCCGGCTGGATGCCCTGCGCGGCTTCGGTCTGTTTGACAATCATATCAGCCAGACCGAGGCCTTTCCCGGCGGTCATCTGCTGCGCAATCTGCTGGTCATACATGCTGGTGTAAAGACGGGTTGAATCACTGCTGAACATCCCGTCTTTCGGCAGGGTTTCACGCATGCTTTTCAGCATCATCTGTACAAACATCCCTTCCACCTGGCGGGCGACCGGGCGGATATTCGCCGCCGGGTCCTTACCTGCTTTGGTTTTCAGTTCGTTGAGCGACTGGGCATCCCAGGCAGCACCGGTCAACAGCTTGCTATCGGTCAGCATCAGATGATTTCCAGTTTGGCGCGCAGACAGCCCGCGCTTTGCATGGATTGCAGAATCGACATCAGATCCATCGGCGTCGCCCCCAGGGCATTCAGGGCCCGAACCACGCTATTGAGGTTCGCGCTGGAGCGTACGCTCTGCAGCGATCCACCGCTCTGGCGCAAATCAATCTGCGTTTGTGGCGTCACCACGGTCTGGCCACCCCCGAACGGGGTATCAGGCTGACTGACGTTGGCGGAACGGTTAACCGTCACGGAGAGGTTACCCTGCGCCACGGCACAGCTGTCGAGCGACACTTCGCGGTTCATTACGACCGAACCGGTGCGCGAGTTGATAATCACTTTGGCATCCTGAACCGGAACATTCACTTCCATATTCTGGATATCAGCCAGCATACGGACCTGGTTGCTGCTGCCGGTAGAGGTGCGGATCTGCACGGTACGGGCATCCAGTGCCGTGGCGCTGCCGTAGCCGCGGCTACGGTTGATGGTGTCGGCAATCTGCTGCGCCATCGTGAAGTCTTCATTATTCAGCTGCAGGTTAATGGTGTTGCCTGCGCCAAACTGGGTCGGCAGTTCACGCTCAATGATCGCACCATTGGTGATACGCCCGCCGTTCAGCTGGTTCACCTGCACACTGCTGCCGCCCGCAGACGCGCCGGCACCGCCGACCAGAATGTTCCCCTGCGCCAGCGCATAAACCTGGCTGTCGACCCCTTTCAACGGAGTCATCAGCAGCGTGCCGCCACGCAGGCTTTTGGCGTTACCCATTGACGAGACCACGACATCAATCGTCTGCCCCTGGCGCGCGAACGCCGGATAGGAGGCGGTGACCATGACCGCGGCCACGTTTTTCAGCTGCATGTTGGTTCCCGCCGGGACGGTAATACCGAGCTGGGAAAGCATGTTGTTCAAACTTTGAGTCGTGAATGGCGTCTGGGTGGTCTGGTCGCCCGTTCCGTCCAGACCCACCACCAGGCCATAGCCAATCAGCGAGTTTTCGCGTACGCCCTGAACGCTGGTGAGATCGCGAATACGGTCAGCCTGGGCAAACGTTGCCACCAGCGCCAGCGCCACGGCGAAGATCGATTTAAACATGGGTCACCTCGCTTACATCGGCGATAAGTTAAGGAAGAAACGCTGCAGCCAACCCATATTTTGCGCTTCATTGATGTAGCCGTTACCGACGTACTCGATGCGCGCATCCGCCACCTGGGTGGACGGAACGGTGTTGGTGCCGCTGATGGTGCGAGGATTAACCACGCCCGAGAAACGAATGAACTCAGTGCCCTGATTGATGGCGATCTGTTTTTCACCCACAACGTGTAAATTGCCGTTAACCAGCACCTGGTCAACCGTCACCGTCAGCGTGCCGCTAAAGGTATTGCTGGCATTCGCGCCACCTTTACCGTTAAAGGTATTGCCGCCAGAGGCCTCGACATCAGCACGCGCATTGCCGAACAGGCCCTGCAGATAGCGTGGAACGGTATCGAAACCGAAATTGGTTTTGCCATCGCGGCTGGCATTCGCCGACGAGCTCTTGCTCGCGCTGACGTTTTCCTGCAGCACAATGGTCAACGTATCGCCGACATTACGCGGGCGGCGATCTTCAAACAGCGGTTGATAGCCATAATTGATTGGCTGCGCGGTCTGGAAAATGGAGCCGTTCACCACTGGCGCCGGGCCAGGAACGGGTTGGGCGGTAGTCGCACCCTGCACTAAAGGTTTAGACGGGATCAAGGCACACCCGCTGAGGGTGACAGCCAGAACAGTCAGTATCGGATAACGAAACGCCGCGTTTTTTTGCATTGCCTTCATCTTCGAAAACAGGGAGCCGGCGCGGCGTTGACCGCACCGGGCTACACCTTAGAGTTGCGTCAGTTTCTGCAGCATCTGGTCGGTCGTCGACACTGCTTTACTGTTAATTTCATACGCGCGCTGAACCTGGATCATATTCACCAGCTCTTCCGCAACGTTCACATTCGAGGTTTCCACATAACCCTGATACAACAGACCCGCACCGTTGAGGCCCGGGGTGCTTTCATTTGGCGTACCGGAGGATTGCGTTTCGGTGTAGAGGTTCTCACCAATGCTTTCCAGACCGGTGTCGTTCATGAAGGTGGTCAGGTTTAGTTGTCCAACCTGAACAGGTGCGGCCTGCCCCTGCTGCGTCACACTCACCACGCCGTCACGCCCGATAGTAATACTCAGGGCATTCGCCGGGATGGTAATCGCAGGCTGAACCTGGAAACCACCCGCCGTCACCAGCTGACCATTCTGATCGACCTGGAACGATCCGTCGCGGGTATAGGCAGAAGTACCGTCAGGCAACTGCACCTGGAAGAACCCCTGGCCTTTGATTGCCACGTCTTTGCTGTTGTTGGTCTGAGACAGGTTGCCCTGGCTATGCAGACGCTCGGTGGCTACCGGACGAACACCGGTACCAATCTGCAGACCGGATGGCAGCGTCGTTTGTTCAGAAGACTGCGCTCCCGGCTGGCGGATGGTTTGATAAAGCAAATCTTCGAAAACGGCACGCTGACGCTTGAAACCATTGGTGCTGACGTTTGCCAGGTTGTTGGCAATCACATCCATGTTGGTTTGCTGCGCGTCCAGGCCAGTTTTCGCGATCCATAAAGAACTGATCATAAGGAGTCCTGTTAACTCATAGCCAGAAGTTGGTTAGCCTTGCCCGCGTTTTCATCAACGCTGCTGATAATCTTCATCTGCATTTCAAAACGACGGGCACTGGCGATCATGTCGGTCATCGCTTCGACCGGCTTGACGTTACTGCCTTCCAGAACGCCGGACATCACGCGGATGCTCGGATCGGCCTGTAACGTGGCACCCCGAGTGGCCTGGGTCGCCTGGGTCAGACGGAACATCCCGTCATCGCCACGCTGCACCTCTTTGCCTTCCGCCTTCACCAGCTTCAGACGCCCGACGGGCGCAACGGTATTGGCCGGATCGCCCGGGTTCAATGCCGAAATGGTCCCGTCGGCCGCTATAGTCAGCTCAGACCCTTCCGGCACCGTCAGCGGACCCGCTTCACCCATTACCGGATGACCCTGAATCGTCAGCTGGCCCGTGGCACTCACCTGGATGTTACCGTTACGGGTATATCCTTCACCGCCGTCAGCGGTCTGCACCGCCAGCCAGCCGTCCTGTTGCAGGGCAACGTCCAGCGGGCGTGAGGTGTAATCCATCTGGCCTGGCGTCATATCCGCACCCGGCGTAGAGGCCGTAACCAGCGTACGCGTCGGCAGGGAGAGCCCTTCCACCGGGACCGCACGCAGCGCATTAAGCTGCGCACGAAAGCCCGGTGTAGAGGCGTTTGCCAGGTTGCTGGCAGTAACAGCCTGCTGATTGAGCGTCTGGCTTGCCGCGCCCATCGCGGTATATATTGCGTGATCCATTGCGCTTTCCTGTCAGCCGCTTAACGCAGGTTAACCAGCGTGTTGAGGATCTGATCCTGGGTTTTGATGGTCTGCGCGTTCGACTGATAGTTACGTTGCGCGACGATCATGTTCACCAGCTCTTTACTCAGATCCACGTTAGACGCTTCCAGCGCACCGTTGGTCAGCGTACCGAAGTTACCGGAGCCCGCGGTACCCAGTAGCGCCACGCCGGAAGACTGGGTGGCAGACCAGACGTTATCGCCTTCAGACTTCAGACCTTCGTTGTTGGCGAAGTTAGCCAGCACGATCTGGCCCAGGGCCTGGGTCTGTTCGTTGGAGTAGTTACCCACCACGGTGCCGTCGTCGTTGATCTGGTAGCTCACCAGGTCTCCCGGTTTGTAACCGTTCTGGTTGGTTGCCACGATGTTATTCGCGCCGGTGTTCTGCTGCATGGAATTGGCGAAGCTCATCGCAAACGTGGCTGGCGTTGCACCTGGAACGGTGCCGGTAGTGATATTGATGCTGCCGCCGCCGGTCAGTACGCCGCTGGTGTTGAAGGTCAGCGTGGTCGCCAGGGATGGCGTGCTTCCTGCAACGCTGCCGTCCTGGGCATAGACTTTCCAGGAGTTTGCCGGAGTCGCGTCTTTAACGTAAAACAGGTTCATGTTGTGCGCATTACCCTGGCTGTCAAAGACCGTCACCGTCCCTTTTTTGTTGTAGCTGTCAGGGTTGGTCGGATCAAAGGCCGTGGTTGGCGCGGTGTCAGTAGAGTTCAGGTTGATCTGCTGGGACGCGGTGGAGGTGGATTTCGCCGCCATCAAGGTCGTTGGGATATTGATCGCCTGCGGGTTAGCGCCGGTCTGAACCGTTGGCGGGGTACCTGCAACAGGATAACCGGTTAATTGCAGACCCTGCATGTTCACCAGGTTACGGTTTTCGTCCAGTTTGAACTGACCGTTACGGCTGTAGAACACAGAGCCGTTGGAATCGACCATACGGAAGAAACCGTTCTGGCTGATGGCGACGTCCAGACCACGACCGGTGTTGGTCGTCGTACCGTCGGTAAAGTCCTGAGTGATGCCCGCAACTTTCACGCCCAGACCTACTTTGGAACCGGCAAACATATCTGCAAATGAGGCAGAACCGGATTTAAAACCATAGGTCGCGGAGTTGGCGATGTTGTTGCCAATGACATCCAGGTTGGTGGCCGCAGCATTCAGGCCGCTGACCGCTTGAGAAAAGGCCATGACTTACTCCTGATAAGTGTTAAGGCTTAGATAATCTGCCGAACTTCGTCGAGCGTGGTGGTACCTGAGGTACCCAAATCCAGTTTGTTACCGCCAGCGCCTTTAATCACGCCCTGAACCAGTGCGAACTGCAGCGGCTGCGCCACCAGTTGGGTGGTTCCGTTGCTGGCGCTGATCGCCACTTTGTAAGAACCGTTTGGTGCTTTCGTGCCGTCGGTCAGGCTGCCGTCCCAGGTAAAGGTGTGTACGCCTGCCTTCAGCTCACCAATCTCAATGGTGCGTACCACTGCCCCGCTCGCATCGCTGATCGTCGCAGTCACTTTGTCAGCCGGCTGCTGCAGCTCAACGCCAAACGGCGTGGTGGTCGTGGTTGACGTCCCCTCGGTAGTACTGGTGCCGGCAAGGATCGTGGTCCCCGGGATCATCACCCCATGACCAATCAGATTCGCAGCCTGCAGAGACTGGCTGTTGTCAATCTGACCGGAAACGGAGCCAAGGGTGGTGTTGAGTTTTTCAATGCCGCTGACGGTACTGATCTGTGCCAGTTGCGTGGTCAGCTCGTTGTTCTGCATCGGATTGGTGGGATCCTGGTTCTTCAGCTGCGCCACCAGCAGCGTCAGAAAGCTGCTCTGCAGATCGGACGCGTTACTGCCCGTCAGGGCGTTGGAACCCGTCGAACTTTTGGCGCCATTAACACCTGAGTTCGTGGGATCATTCACATTTACGGCGATGGACATGCATGTCTCCTTTACTGGCCGAGAGTGAGTGTTTTGAGCATCATGCTCTTCACGGTATTAAGCACTTCGACGTTTGCCTGGTAACTGCGTGACGCCGACATGGAGTTCACCATCTCACCCACCACATCCACGTTAGGCATTTTTACGTAACCGTTCGCATCCGCCAGCGGGTTGCCAGGCTCATACACCAGCTTGTCCGGTGCCTGGCTCTCAACCACATCAGAGACTTTCACACCGCCGGTGGCCGCGCCTGGCGCCGCATCGACCTGAAAGACGACCTGTTTCGCACGATAAGGCTGACCGTCTGGTCCGGTCACGCTGTCGGCGTTCGCCAGGTTACTGGCGGCTACGTTCAGACGTTTGGACTGCGCGGTAAGCGCCGAGCCGGCGATATCAAAAATATTCAGCAAGGCCATTTATCAGTTGCCCCCCTGCAGGACGTTCATCATGCCTTTGATTTGTCCGCCGAGAACGGTCAGGCCTGTCTGGTATTTCAGGCTGTTATCGGCAAACTGTGTACGTTCCCGGTCCATGTCCACGGTGTTACCGTCGAGTGAAGGCTGGTCGGGAATGCGATAAAGCAAATCGGTCGTTGGTGCGGTCATCGTCTGAGCGGGAATATGGCGTGAGGAGGTCAGCGCGAGCGCGACACCGCTCCCTTCTGCGCGTCCACGCTCCATCACTTTTTTAAGCTCACTGGAAAAATCAATATCGCGCGCCTGATACCCTGGCGTATCGGCGTTAGCGATATTGGCGGCTAAAATTTCCTGCCGCTGGGCACGTAAATTGAGCGCTTCCTGCTGAAAACGTAACGCGGCGTCGAGTTTATCGAGCATGTCTCCTCCGCTGATGGCAAAATTTCAGTTCACAGCTTAAATCTCAACCCATCCGCCTTATCGACGGAATAAGCGCAAAATGCGTCGCTATTTATTGCGTTGATGAAAAACCACTGCAGGTAGAATTCACTCAATTCTGGAAACGGTGGAACTTGCGATGCAAACGTTAAAACGTGGCCTGATGGCAACTTTCTTGCTTTTTAGCCCCCTGGTGCAGGCGGATGGTTTACAGGATCAGCTAAACACCTTTTTTGCCCAGAAGCTGGCGGGCTTTAGCGATGAAGTTGTCGTCACGGTACGCACGCCACCGAATCTTTATCCCTCCTGTGAGCAGCCGTCATTTACCGTGACCGGCACCACCAGACTGTGGGGGAACGTGAATGTGCTGGCACGCTGCGCCAACGAAAAACGGTATTTACAGGTTGCAGTCCAGGCGACAGGCAATTATGTTGTCGCCGCTGTCCCCATTGCCCGGGGTACCGCACTGCAGGCCAACAGCGTGACGTTGAAACGTGGCCGTCTGGATCAGCTGCCGCCACGGACAATGCTTGAAATTAACCAGGCGCAGGACGCCGTCAGCCTGCGTGATGTCGCACCGGGCCAGCCGATACAGCTGTCGATGCTGCGCCAGGCGTGGCGCGTCAAGGCGGGTCAACAGGTGATGGTGGTGGCCAATGGAGATGGCTTCAGTATCAACAGTGAAGGGAAAGCGTTAAACAATGCCGCGGTGGCGCAAAATGCCCGCGTCAGAATGTCTTCAGGGCAGGTGGTTAGCGGAACCGTCGATTCTGATGGGAATATTCTGATTAACCTATAATCTTTTTAAAGATTTCGCTGCAGCTGCCGATAAATATTCAACTATTGATGATGTCAGGCGCCAACGCCGCGAACCCTCGATGAGGACAACACTATGAGCATTGATCGTACATCAGCCCTGAAGCCGGTAAGCGCTGTACAACCTCGCGAAACGAATGACGCTACGCCGCAGAAAACGCATCTGGAAAAACCGTCAACGTCTAACAGCACCAGCGTAACCCTGAGCGATGCCCAGGCAAAACTGATGCAGCCAGGCGGCAACGATATCAACATGGAACGCGTTGAAGCGCTGAAAACGGCTATTCGTAACGGCGAGCTGAAAATGGACACCAGCAAAATTGCTGACGCCCTGATTCAGGAAGCGCAGAGTTTCTTACAGAGTAACTAACCGTATGAGTCGACTGTCAGAAATACTGGATCAAATGACGGTTGTCCTGAACGACCTGAAAACGGTAATGGACGCTGAGCAACAGCACCTCTCTTCCGGTCACATCAACGGCAGCGCGTTGCAGCGTATTACTGAAGACAAAAGCTCGCTCCTGGCGACGCTGGATTACCTTGAGCAGCAACGTCGCGCTGAGCAGGATCCTAAGCGCAGTGCTAACGACGATATCGTTGAGCGCTGGCAGACTATTACAGAAAAAACCCAGCACCTTCGCGATCTCAACCAGCATAACGGCTGGCTGCTTGAAGGTCAGATAGAGCGTAATCAGCAAGCGCTTGAGGTGTTAAAACCGCATAAAGAAACCGGGCTGTACGGTGCGGATGGGCAGACAGCGACGGCACGTATTACGGGCGGGAAAAAGATTTCGATTTGAAGCATAAGCGACAAATCAAGCAGTGGGGAGCACCATAAGGTGAACTCCCCTTTTGGCGTTTATGCCGTACGGCGGGCAAACTCTTTCACTTTGAAGCCCAACACGGCGAGGGTGGCAAAGTAAGCCACAACCCCAACACCCACCACTGCCATCAGTCGCAGCAGACGATAAGGCATGGTGCCAAGCGACCACTCCGGCATCACGTGCATCATGCCGAGCAACGCCGCTGCCATCACCAGCACCGCGATAACCAGTCGCACAAGGAAACTCGCCCAGCCCGGCTGCGGCGTGAAGATATCCTGCTTACGCAGCTGCCAGTACAACAGCCCGGCATTCAGACAGGCCGCCAGACCAATAGACAGAGCCAGACCCGCGTGCTTCAGCGGGCCAATAAACGCCAGGTTCATCAACTGGGTCATCACCAGCGTCACCAGGGCAATCTTCACCGGCGTTTTAATGTTCTGACGGGAGTAGAACCCTGGTGCCAGCACTTTAACAACAATCAGCCCCATCAATCCCACCGAGTACGCCACCAGCGCCTGCTGAGTCATGGACGCATCATGGGCTGAAAATTTACCGTACTGGAACAGCGAGACGGTCAGCGGTTTCGCGAGGATCCCCAGCGCCACCGCGCTTGGCAGTGCCAGCAGGAAACAGAGGCGTAAGCCCCAGTCCATCAGGCGGCAATACTCATCATGGTTGCCGCTGGCAAAGCTTTTAGAGAGCGACGGCAGCAGAATCGTCCCCAGCGCGACGCCCAGTACGCCAGAAGGAAACTCCATCAGACGGTCAGCGTAGTACATCCAGGAGACCGAACCGGACACCAGGAAAGAGGCAAAGATGGTATTGATGATAAGTGAGATCTGGCTGACAGAAACCCCGAGGATTGCAGGTCCCATCTGCTTCATGACGCGCATTGCGCCAGCATCACGGAAATTAATGCGCGGCAGAACCAGCATGCCAATTTTCTTCAGATGCGGCAGCTGATATGCCAGCTGCAGGACGCCGCCCACGGTCACCGCCCAGGCCAGCGCCAGTACCGGCGGGTTGAAATGCGGTGCGGCAAACAGGGCAAAGCCAATCATGCTGACATTCAAAAACGTCGGCGCAAACGCCGGAACGGAGAAGCGGTTCCAGGTATTGAGGATTGCCCCCACCAGCGAGGCCAGCGAGATCAACAGGATATAAGGAAAGGTAATGCGCAGCAGCTGGGTGGTAAGCGCAAATTTATCAGCGGTGTCGGCAAACCCCGGCGCGGTCACCATAATCACCCAGGGCGCAGCCAGCATCCCCAGGACTGTCACAATAGCCAGCGCCAGCGTCAGCAGCCCGGAGACGTAGGCGACAAACACCCGCGTAGCATCTTCGCCCTGCTTGCTTTTATATTCCGCCAGAATTGGAACGAAGGCCTGCGAGAAAGCGCCCTCAGCAAAAATACGGCGCAATAAATTCGGCAGTTTGAACGCGACGAAAAAGGCGTCCGTTGCCATCCCAGCACCAAAAACCCTTGCCACAATGGCATCGCGCGCAAAACCCAGTACGCGAGAAAACATGGTCATCGAGCTGACGGCTGCCAGCGATTTTAATAAGTTCATTAATGTGAATTTCCACAACCATACGGCAAAACGCCTGCAGAGCAGGCGTAATGAATGCCCGACGGCGTTGCGCTTGCGCAGGCCTTCGGATTTGCAGGCCGGGTAGGCGAAACGCCTCCCGGCGAAACCAACAATCGGCGCTTAGTCTACCCGGATTTAAGGGAATTACTATCGGCAGATGTTACAGAGGGTTATTCACTCATGGCCTCTCGCCAGAGCCGTTCCACGATGCGTTGCGCCATGATGGCCTGTTCACCGGCGGTTTCCGGAACCGTCTGATTTTGCACGCAGCTAATGAAGTGACGGGCGCATCCCGCGAAGCCGCGTTGCTCCAGAGTGCTCTGCCAGCCCGGCGCCGGAAGCGTGACCACACCGTTGCCCTTCTCTTCACGCCACTCCCGCATGTCGGTGATGTCATACAGCGCACCGTCAGTGACGGCCTGGACAAACTCCCGCTGACTGCCCGCACGACGATGCATGCTGGTGGTCACCTGCAGATGTTCCAGCGCAAAGTGGTGCTCGGCGTAGACCATTTCGCCCAGATCGTTGGTCATCAGGGTCCCGCTTTTCAGCTGAGCCTGGCCGTTTGTCAGCCAGAGCGCCGTGTCCACCACGTGCAGATAATCATCGAGAAGCGTAAAGCGCAGATCGTTTGGCCCGACGCTGTCGGTACGGTGTTTATCCATCCTCAGGGAGGCCAGCGCGCCCGGCTGTGACTTCAGCTGCTGATAAAGCGGAGCGAAGCGGCGGTTAAAGCCCACCATCAGCGTCAGGTTCTTGCGTGCCGCCAGCTCTATCAGTCGCTCGGCATCCTGAACGTTCTCCGCCAGGGGCTTATCCACACAGACGTGAACACCGGCATTCAGCAGTTCGCTGACCACCTGATAGTGTGTTGCCGTTGAGGTATGCACAAATACCGCGTCACACTCGCGGGCAAGATCCGACAGCGAAGCGGCGTATGGTATCCGCCAGGTTGCGCAGATGCGTTCAGCCTTCTCGCGGGTAGGTGACCACGCGCCCTGAAGCGTCCAGTCCGTTGCCGCGCCTAATACCGGTAACCAGGCTTTTTGTGCAATACCGCCAAGCCCCACCACGCCTACACGTAATTTTTTCACTGTTAATCTCCCAAATGTGCCAGCAGTGCGTCCAGGCGCTGTTTCAGCCCAGCGACCTCCTCTTCCAGCGCGTCCACGCGCGCCGTCAGGCTGCCGCTGACAACAGTGGACTCTTGTTCCGTTGCCAGCGTCGCGGTATCCACCTCGCCACTGAAGAGATGCATATAGCGGCTCTCACGCTTGCCCGGTTCGCGTGCCAGACGCACCACGTAAGGGCCATCCTCGCGGGTTGCAAGCCCTTCGAGGGTTTGTTCCACTTCCTGCATATCCGCAAACTCATGCATACGGGAAGCCCGTGTGCGCAGCTCGCCGGGAGTCTGTGCCCCGCGCAGTAAAAGGGTCGCGATCACCGCCACTTCCGCGGCGCTCAACTTCAGGTCGCCGAATTCGGAATTACAAAAACGTTGTTCGTACTTGGTGACGCGGTTTCCGAAGCCGCTGACGGTGCGCAGATAATGGCGTTTCACCAGTTCATCCAGCACATCCTGAACGTCATGCTCGCTGAGGTTCATTACCGGCTCGCGGTTGGTCTTTTGGTTGCAGGCCATCATGACGGCGTTGACAGAGAGCGGATATTGCTCCGGCGTCGTGACCTGTTTTTCCAGCAGGCATCCGACGACGCGCGCTTCTGCACCGCTTAACTGATATTTCATCTCTTCTCCTTAGCGACCCGCTGTCCAGTCCCGGGTGGTTAATGCCGTGAGGACATGGTCGCGCCATTCTCCATCTATCAGCAGATAGTCTTTGGCGTAACCCTCTTTCTCAAACCCTAAACGCGCCAGCAAATTACCGCTGCGCTGATTATGCGGCATATAGTTCGCCATAATACGATGGATATGTTGCGTGCGTTGCATATAACGGATTGCCACCGTTAATGCTTCATACATCAGCCCCTGCCCCTGCCATTTCTGACCGATGGAGTAGCCGAGGTAGCAGGCGTGAAACGATCCGCGCACGACGTTTGAAAAGTTGGCGATGCCGATGATCTCTTTTTCTTCAGGATCCAGCAGCGCAAAATAAAACGCACTTCCCTGCTTATGAAATTCCGCAATCATACTGAGGCGCGCCTGCCAGCCGGATGGGTAACAATGGCTCTCATCCCGAACGGGTTCCCAGGGTTTTAAAAACTGGCGATTCTCGGCGTAATAATCCGCCAGACGCCAGGCATCACGCTCATGCACCAGACGAACGACCAGCCTGTCCGTTGTCAGACGCACTTTTGGCACATTACTGCGATAGCCAAACATCGATACCACTCCTTCCCGTCACTTCTGCTAACCCATTAGCTTTACTATACCTGTGCCTGCGCCGTCTGTGAAAACAGTGACATACCATTTTGACCTCTTTTCACATTTTTCGATGAGAACTCTCTATCAAAGCGCTCTTTTGATAAAAAAATATTGTCACGCCCAGGGGTGGGAAAACGCGCAGTAACCCCGCAGAATGTTAGCGTGCTCACCATCCTGTTTTCCCTGGAGGGAAAATGTCCCGCGTATCACAGGCGAGGAGCCTGGGTAAATATTTCCTGCTAGTCGATAACATGCTGGTCGTGCTCGGCTTTTTTGTCGTGTTTCCTCTTATCTCGATCCGCTTTGTCGATCAAATGGGCTGGGCGGCGCTGATGGTTGGCATCGCGTTGGGTTTACGCCAGTTTGTCCAGCAAGGCCTTGGGGTGTTTGGCGGTGCCATTGCTGACCGCTTCGGCGCGAAACCGATGATTGTGACCGGTATGCTGCTTCGTGCGGCAGGCTTTGCCACGATGGCGGTTGCCCATGAGCCCTGGCTTCTGTGGTTCTCCTGCTTTCTCTCCGGGATCGGCGGAACCCTGTTTGACCCGCCGCGCACCGCGCTGGTAGTGAAGTTAATTCGCCCGCAGCACCGCGGACGTTTCTTCTCGATTTTGATGATGCAGGACAGCGCGGGCGCGGTAATTGGCGCGCTTCTGGGGAGCTGGTTGCTGCAGTACGATTTCCGCCTGGTCTGCGCGGCTGGCGCGGTGCTCTTTATTCTGTGCGCCCTCTTTAATGGCCTGTATCTGCCAGCATGGAAATTGTCGACGGTGAAAGCGCCGGTACGCGAAGGGCTGGGCCGCGTCCTGCACGACAAACGTTTTGTCACCTACGTATTGACCCTGACGGGTTACTACATGCTTGCCGTGCAGGTGATGCTGATGCTGCCTATCATGGTCAATGATATTGCAGGAACCCCGGCCGCCGTGAAATGGATGTACGCCATCGAAGCCGCGCTTTCGCTGACGCTGCTCTATCCGATTGCCCGCTGGAGCGAACGGCGTTTTCGCCTGGAACATCGTCTGATGGCCGGGCTGTTTTTAATGACGCTGAGCATGATGCCCATCGGTCTGGTGAATTCTCTCCAGCAGCTGTTTACGCTGATTTGCACCTTCTATATCGGCTCTATCATCGCCGAGCCGGCTCGTGAGACGCTGAGCGCCTCGCTTGCAGATGCGCGTGCCCGCGGCAGCTATATGGGGTTCAGCCGACTCGGTCTGGCCTTTGGTGGGGCTTTGGGTTACGCCGGCGGCGGCTGGCTGTTTGATGCAGGCAAAGCGCTGAATCAGCCGGAACTGCCGTGGATGATGCTCGGCGCGGTGGGCTTTATGACGCTGCTGGCCCTCTGGTGGCAGTTCAGCCAGAAGCGCAGCGCAAGCGGTATGCTCGAACCGGGCGCGTAGCCCTTCCCTCTGGCGGGAGGTCGCTCCCGCCTCACTTCTCAGTTTTTTCTGCTGGTTTCTGCCATTTCACACTGACATACTGACGTAACAGGACAGAAGCGCCGATTTTTCGTTGAGGAACACTATGAAGAAAATTGTCATTGCCGCTGCATTCATTGTCAGCGGTCTGCTGGTGGGCTGTAACCAGCTTACGCAATACACCGTCAGTGAACAGGAAATTAATCAGGCGCTGGAAAAACATAACAACTTTTCAAAAGACATCGGCGTGCCCGGGCTTGCCGATGCGCATATCGTCCTCAGTAACCTGACCAGCCAGATAGGACGTGAAGAGCCAAACAAAGTGACGCTGAACGGGGATGCAAACCTCGATATGACCTCCCTCTTCGGCAACCAGAAAGCCAATATCAAGCTGAAGCTAAAAGCGCTGCCGGTCTTTAACAAAGAGAAAGGGGCTATTTACCTGCAGGAGATGGAAGTCGTCGATGCGGAAGTCACGCCGGACAAGATGAAATCTGTGCTGCAAACCCTGATGCCTTATCTGAATCAGTCGCTGCGTAACTATTTTAATCAGCAGCCAGCCTATGTCTTAAGTGAAGATAAGAGCAAGGGTGAAGCGCTTGCGAAAAAGTATGCTAAAGGGATAGAGGTGAAACCGGGAGAAATCATTATTCCCTTCACTGATTAACCCGTAGGGCGCCGAGGCGCCCTTTTTTTTACGGAAAAGTGTGCAAACGAAAACGTTTCCGCTTATGATTTGTGTCCGGCAAAAACAGCCATCCGAATGACTGATTCCTGACAAGCCGGAGCTTCCATGACTGCACAACCCCAGGTTCTTAAAATCCGCCGCCCTGACGACTGGCATATCCATCTGCGCGATGGCGATATGCTCAAAACCGTCGTGCCTTATACCAGCGAAATTTATGGCCGCGCGATTGTCATGCCTAACCTGGTGCCACCAGTCACCACCGTCGATGCGGCAATTGCGTATCGCCAGCGTATTCTGGATGCCGTCCCGGCGGGCCATGATTTCACCCCGCTGATGACTTGCTACCTGACCGATTCCCTGGATCCAAACGAAGTGGAGCGCGGGTTTAACGAAGGCGTATTCACCGCTGCGAAACTTTACCCGGCCAATGCCACCACCAACTCCAGCCACGGCGTTACCAGCATTGATGCCATCATGCCGGTGCTGGAGCGCATGCAGAAACTGGGTATGCCGCTGCTGGTTCACGGTGAAGTCACGCATGCCGAGATCGACATCTTTGACCGTGAAGCCCGTTTTATCGACACCGTGATGGAGCCCCTGCGTCAGCGCCTTCCCGCGCTCAAAGTGGTCTTCGAGCACATCACCACCAAAGATGCCGCGGAGTATGTCCGCGACGGTAACGAGCTTATCGCCGCCACCATCACGCCACAGCATTTGATGTTTAACCGTAACCACATGCTGGTTGGCGGTGTACGTCCACATCTGTACTGCCTGCCGATCCTCAAGCGTAACATTCACCAGCAGGCGCTGCGCGAACTGGTTGCCAGCGGTTTCTCCCGCGCGTTTCTGGGCACGGATTCCGCACCTCATGCGCGTCATCGCAAAGAAGCAAGCTGCGGCTGTGCGGGCTGCTTTAATGCCCCAACTGCTCTCGCCAGCTATGCAACCGTGTTTGAAGAGATGAATGCCCTGCCGCATTTCGAGGCGTTCTGCTCACTCAATGGCCCCCGTTTTTATGGGCTGCCGGTCAATGAGACCTTCATTGAGCTGGAACGTAAAGAGAGCCAGGTTGAGGAAGCCATTCCACTGACCGATGACACGCTGATCCCATTCCTGGCAGGTGAAACCGTTCGCTGGACGGTAAAACGCTAAAAAATCAGTGCCCCTTGTTGTCAAACCGATAATATGCCTGTATAAATACACAGTATATTACACAGGGGGCATTTATGCGTATTGAAGTCACCATAGCCAAAACTACTGTTCTGCCTGCTGGCGCGCTTGATGCGCTTGCAGGCGAATTATCCCGTCGTATTAACAACACCTTTCCCGAAAACGACGGTGCCGTAACGGTGCGTTACGCGGCCGCAAACAACCTCTCCGTCATTGGCGGCGCGAAAGAAGATAAAGCGCGTATCACCGAAATCCTGCAGGAAACGTGGGAAAGCGCCGACGACTGGTTCATCACAGATTAACACTGCTCCCTCATTGTGTTTTTTTGCCGGGTCGCCCCGGCTTTTTTTCGCCTGAAAATCCAGAAAGTTCAAATTAATTCGGCAACTTCTTTAAAAATCGTGAACAACATGGTGTTTTATTGTTCGAACAATCCTAAAAAGCAGAAAAATGTGTTGCTAGCTGTTTATTTTTCCCTTAGGAACCCTTATTACTTGTATACTGAAGTTGCTTCAGAAAAACATGCATTGAACCTCGAAGTCGTTGTCTTCTAACACGCATTATGGGGGTTATAATGGAAAAGAATAGCGAAGTCATCCAGACCCACCCACTCGTTGGCTGGGATATCAGTACCGTAGACAGCTACGATGCACTGATGCTGCGTTTGCACTACCAGACCCCAAATCAGCTGAACCGTGAAGAAGCGGAAGTTGGACAGACGCTGTGGCTTACGACAGACGTCGCCCGTCAGTTTATTTCTATTTTGGAAGCAGGCATCGCAAAAATAGAATCTGGCGACTACCAGGAAAATGAGTATAAACGGCATTAGCGTTTAGCCCACTTTTCACTCTACAGGCACCCTCGGGGTGCCTTATTTATTTCTCCCTTGTATAAGCCCCCGATGTTAATTACTCTGCTAACAAAGCGTTAGTTTAAGAGATGCCCATGAAATATGATCTGATTATTATTGGTAGCGGCTCCGTTGGTTCTGCCGCCGGATATTATGCCACCCAGGCTGGCCTCAAGGTTCTGATGATAGATGCCCATCTTCCCCCTCATTCAGAGGGAAGTCATCATGGCGATACTCGCCTCATTCGTCACGCCTATGGTGAAGGCGAGCGCTATGTCCCGCTGGTACTTCGCGCGCAAGCGCTCTGGGACGAACTGGCTAAACAGACTGAGGAGCGCATTTTCGAACGCACGGGTATCATTAACCTTGGTCCTGCCCGCTCTGATTTTCTCGCCAGCGTCGAACGCAGCGCGAAGACATTCAACCTGGACGTTGAGAAGCTCGACGCGGCGGGGATCATGTCACGCTGGCCGGAAATCACCGTCCCGGACGATTATGTTGGTCTCTTTGAAGCCCATTCTGGGGTGTTGCATTGCGAAACAGCAATAAAAACCTGGATAGCGCTGGCCGCGAAAGCAGGCTGCGCCCAGCTTTTCAATTGCCCGGTCGAGGCCATTAAACATGACGCTGACGGCGTCACGGTGACAACCCTGGACGGAGAGTACACGGCCTCCCGATTGCTCATCAGTGCAGGTACCTGGGTAACCCGTCTGCTGCCAGACCTGCCCGTACAGCCGGTGCGCAAGGTCTTCTCCTGGTTCCAGTCTGATGGCCGTTACAGTACGCAGAATAAATTCCCGGCGTTCACCGGCGAGTTACCCAACGGCGATCAGTTCTACGGCTTCCCTTCGGATAAAGACGCGCTCAAAATCGGGAAACACAATGGGGGACAAATTATCTCCTCTCCTGAAGAACGTAAACCGTTTGGCGCCTACCCACAGGATGGCTCTGAAGCCTTCTCGTTCCTGCGAAATATTCTGCCGGGCGTCGGTGGCTTACTCTATGGCGCGGCATGCACCTACGACAACACCCCGGACGAAGACTTTATTATCGATACGCTGCCCGGGCATGAGAACACATTGCTCATCACCGGTCTGAGCGGTCACGGCTTTAAGTTCGCGTCGGTGCTGGGTGAAATTGCCGCGCAGTTTGCCCAGGGTATTACACCGCAGTTTGATCTGACGCCCTTCTCTCTTTCACGTTTTAACGGATAATCCACCACGGGCTTCGGACGTTCCGGAGCCCGTCTTTTTGTTACGGTTTACGGGGCGCTATGCGCAAAGTTGTGGGTTTTCTCATCAATAATATTCGTGAGCATTTGATGCTCTATATCTTATTGTGGGCGCTGCTGGCCATCATTGATTTTATTTACATTGTATTTTACTGAAAGCCTGCCTGACATTTATTGACATTACTTTATATTTACTTAAGTTAGAACAATTCCTCAATTAGCCCTTTGTTAAGTCTTGCACGAAGACATTGAATTACCTTTGCGGATCATTTTCAAAACCGCTGAAATAAATAAAATAAAAATCAATATCGACTTATTTCAGTTGCAATATCATTCCTTCCCGTTCATTTTTACTGCTCTGTTTATTTGATAATGGTAATCCTGATGCAATTGCGTAACACCTCCCGGCGCTATGGAATAATATCCATAAGCTTGCACTGGATATTTGCTATTGCGGTCTATGCCATGTTCGGACTTGGCCTCTGGATGGTGACGCTCAGCTATTACGATGGCTGGTATCACCAGGCCCCGGAGCTGCATAAGAGTATCGGCGTGCTGCTGATGATGGGGCTGGTTATTCGCGTGATCTGGCGACACATTTCACCGCCGCCTGCCGCGCCAAAGACCCACAGTAAATTTACCCGTATCAGCGCTGTTGCCGCGCATATTACGCTTTATGCGCTGCTCTTCGCTCTTCTGATCAGCGGCTATCTCATCTCGACAGCAGAGGGTAAGCCAATAAGCGTTTTTGGCATTTTTGATGTCCCGGCAACGCTTGCCGATGCGGGATCACAGGCCGATATTGCCGGGGTGATTCACCTCTGGCTGGCATGGAGCGTGGTTATCCTGTCCGTGCTGCACGGGCTTGCCGCCCTTAAACATCATTTCATCGATAAAGACGATACGCTAAAGCGCATGCTTGGCCGCTCGTCAGTTGACTCTGGAGCTTAAAATGAAAAAACACCTGCTGGGTATCGCACTGGGTTCTCTGTTATTTACCACCGGCTCAGCCGTTGCTGCTGACTATAAAATTGATAAAGAGGGCCAACATGCTTTCGTCAATTTCCGTATTCAGCATCTCGGGTATAGCTGGCTGTATGGCACCTTTAATGATTTTGACGGCACATTCAGCTTTGACGAAAAAAATCCTGCCGCCGATAAAGTCAACGTGACCATTAATACCAACAGTGTCGACACCAATCATGCAGAACGCGATAAACATTTGCGCAGTGCGGAATTCCTGAACGTGTCTAAATTCCCACAGGCTACCTTCACCTCCACGGAAGTGAAAAAAGATGGCGATAAGCTGGATATTACCGGCAACCTGACGCTCAACGGCGTGACAAAACCGGTTACGCTGAATGCAAAATTAATGGGCCAGGGTGACGATCCGTGGGGGGGTAAACGTGCCGGATTTGAAGCCGCAGGTAAAATTCACCTGAAAGACTTTAATATTACTACCGATTTGGGCCCGGCTTCTCAGGATGTCGAACTGATTATTTCCGTTGAAGGCGTTCAGCAGAAGTCATAATAACGACGCCCGGCAGGCTTTCACACTGCCGGGCATCAGCCTTATTCAGGGTCGGGAATACCCAGTTTGGTGTTCAGACGGCCACGGGATTTATTAAAAATCTTGTTACCGTTTTCCCGTCCTGCACGACGACGGCGCTGCTCCTCTTCCGGCAGCATACTCTCTTCACTGCACAGTTCGCTGCAGCATCCGTTAAATTTCTCGGCACAGGTCGGACACTGAATAAACAGCAAATGACATCCGTCATTTTTGCAGTTGGTATGGGTATCACACGGCGTACCGCACTGGTGACAGTGGGCAATCACATCCTCTGAAATACGCTCGCCCATTCGTTCGTCAAAGACAAAGTTCTTACCGATAAAACGCACCGGTAAACCCTGCTCACGGGCACGGCGGGCGTACTCTATAATGCCGCCTTCAATGTGCCAAACCTTATTAAACCCGTTGTGCTTCATCCAGGCGCTGGCCTTCTCACAGCGGATCCCACCGGTACAGTACATCACGATCTTTTTATCTTTATGTTCCTGCATCATCTCAACCGCTTTTGGCAGTTGCTCGCGGAAGGTATCAGCCGGAATTTCCATCGCGTTTTCGAAATGCCCCACTTCATACTCATAGTGGTTACGCATATCGATGAACACCGCATCCGGATCGTCCAGCATCGCATTCACTTCCGCCGCTTTCAGGTATTCCCCGACATCAGCGGCGTTAAACGCCGGATCGTCAATACCGTCCGCGACAATGCGTTCACGCACTTTCATGCGCAGTACCCAGAATGATTTACCGTCATCATCCAGGGCAATGTTCAGGCGTACACCGTTGAGAGCCGGATCGAACCCGTAAAGCAGGTCGCGGAAGGCGTTTACTTTGCTTTCCGGTACGCTGATCTGGGCATTGATGCCTTCACGGGCAAGATAGACGCGACCGAAAACATTCAGCGTCGTGAAGGCCTGATAAAGCGCATCGCGGGTCGCTTGTGGATCGTTGATGGTGAAGTATTTGTAGAATGAGATTGTCGTGCGCGGTTCGGTTTCAGCCAACATACGCGCCTTTAACATCTCATTCGAAACGCGGTTGTGTAACACTGGCATGGTGTACAAGTCCTGCAATCGTTAGAGAGAATGAAAAATCGGTCGGCATCATATAGCAAACAATGACAATTTACATCCACACAATTTACGCTACATTTCACACACCCTAGTTAGTCAGACTTATCAATTGCTGCATTCGTACACGTTTCGAAGACAGACATTTTGGCTACGCCTCAAAAAATGAGACAATAGCTAAACAGGACGTTAGAACACAGGAAAGACATGACCCAGTTACCGAAATTTACTGTCGCCCTTTTGCATCCCCGCTATTGGTTGACCTGGCTTGGCATTGGTTTTTTATGGCTGATGGTCCAACTCCCTTACCCTGTGATTTTCCGTGTGGGCAAATGTGTGGGCCGTATTGGTCAAAAATTCATGAAACGCCGCGCCAGGATTGCCTACCGCAACCTTGAGCTGTGCTTCCCGCAGATGAGCGAGGCGGAACGTCATGAGATGGTTACCAGGAATTTCGAATCCGTTGGCATGGGGCTGATGGAAACCGGTATGGCGTGGTTCTGGCCAGACAAACGGATGGCCCGCTGGAGTGAAGTCACTGGGACGGGTATGGAGCCTGTGCATACGCTTCAGGCCAATAAGACAGGCGTACTGCTGATTGGCGTGCATTTTCTGACGCTGGAGATCGGTGCGCGTATGTTTGGCATGCAGGCACCCGGTATTGGTGTTTATCGCCCTAACGATAACCCGGTGATCGATTTAATCCAGACCAATGGTCGTATGCGCTCCAATAAAAGTATGATCGACCGTAAAGACCTGAAGGGGATGATCCGCGCGCTGAAATCAGGTGAAGTGATCTGGTATGCCCCTGACCACGATTATGGCCCGCAATCCAGCGTATTTGTCCCGTTCTTCGCCGTTGAAGAGGCGGCCACAACCACCGGTACCTGGATGCTGGCGAAAATGTCCAAAGCCGCGATCGTCCCGTTTGTCCCGCGTCGCAAGCCGGATGGCTCAGGCTACGAGTTAATGATGCTCGAGCCGGAACTCGCGCCGCCGCTGGACGATGCGGAAACGACCGCTCGCTGGATGAACAGAGTGGTTGAGAAATGCATCATGCTCGCGCCGGAGCAGTATATGTGGCTCCATCGTCGCTTCAAAACGCGGCCAGAGGGTATGCCGTCGCGCTATTAATTTTCCGTGCGGCCATCAGGGCCGCACGCTCATTTAGCTTTAAAAGCGCCTCCGCATTGCAGCGATCATAACCCAGGCGCATACTTAGCAGGCTTATTACTTCAGGCCTATGGTGCTCTGCACCTCATTATGCGGATTGTTATGTCACCCTCAGATGCCCCCATAAACTGGAAGCGTAACCTCACGGTTGCGTGGCTTGGCTGTTTTCTCACCGGTGCGGCGTTTAGCCTGGTGATGCCCTTCCTGCCGCTTTACGTTGAACAACTTGGCGTCACCGGTCACAGTGCGCTCAATATGTGGTCTGGCCTGGTCTTCAGTATCACCTTTCTCTTTTCCGCGATTGCTTCGCCCTTCTGGGGTGGCCTTGCCGATCGCAAAGGACGAAAGATCATGCTGCTGCGTTCGGCACTGGGGATGGCCATCATCATGGCGCTGATGGGCCTTGCGCAGAACGTCTGGCAATTTCTGATTTTGCGCGCGTTACTGGGCCTGCTGGGGGGCTTTATTCCTAACGCAAATGCGCTCATCGCCACCCAAATTCCGCGACACAAAAGCGGCTGGGCGCTCGGCACGCTCTCCACCGGTGGCGTGAGCGGCGCATTGCTGGGACCGCTGGCAGGCGGACTGCTGGCGGATAACTACGGCCTGCGTCCGGTCTTTTTCATTACTGCCAGCGTCCTTTTTCTCTGCTTTATCGTCACGCTGCTCTGTATCCGTGAACGTTTCACCCCGGTCCCCCGAAAAGAGATGCTCCACGCACGGGATGTGCTGACCTCGCTTAAAAACCCCAGGCTGGTGCTAAGCCTGTTCGTAACGACCCTGATTACTCAGGTAGCAACCGGGTCGATTGCCCCTATTCTGACGCTCTACGTTCGCGATCTGGCCGGTGACGTCAGTAATATTGCATTTATTAGCGGGCTTATCGCGTCGGTGCCCGGCGTGGCGGCGCTGCTCAGCGCCCCGAGGCTGGGAAAACTGGGGGACCGCGTGGGCCCGGAAAAAATCCTGATATGCGCCCTGGTGATTTCCGTTCTGCTCCTCATTCCGATGTCGATGGTACAAGCGCCGTGGCAACTTGGCTTGCTGCGTTTCTTACTGGGAGCGGCAGACGGCGCGTTACTGCCTGCGGTTCAGACCCTGCTGGTTTACAACTCAACGAACCAGATAGCCGGCCGCATTTTTAGCTATAACCAGTCATTTCGCGATATCGGCAACGTCACCGGACCGCTGGTCGGTGCCGGGATTTCCGCCAGTTTTGGTTTCCGCGCCGTGTTTATCGTCACCGCGGGCGTGGTGTTGTTTAATGCGATTTATTCGTGGTTCAGTTTATCGAGGGCTTTACGACCGGTCGTTAATAAGACAAACGCGTGACAGCTTATTTTTGCATTCATACTTGCAGAACCCGATATTCAGCTATTCTTTCCCTGAAACCTTCAGGAAAACAGGGAGACACCAATGACCATGTACGCCACACTGGAAGAAGCTATTGATGCCGCTCGTGAAGAGTTCCTCGCCGATAATCCTGGCGTTGATGAAGAAAATGCTGACGTGCAACAACTTAATATCCAGAAATACGTTCTGCAGGACGGGGATATTATGTGGCAGGCCGAATTCTTTGCTGATGATGGCGAGGAAGGAGAATGTTTGCCGGTCCTGAGCGGAGAAGGTGCGCAGGCCGTCTTTGATGGCGACTATGACGAAATCGAACTACGGCAGGAATGGCTTGAAGAAAACACCCTGCACGAGTGGGATGAGGGCGAATTTCAGCTCGAGCCGCCGCTGGATACGGAAGAAGGACAGACCGCAGCCGATGAGTGGGATGAGCGTTAATTTCCCCTATTCATAAGGGCCGTGCTGAGCGTCGATCGGCAGCAATAGCGTATCGAATACCAGTGAAAACGGTAAATCGAGCACGGTGAGATAGCGCCACGCTGAGTCACGTACATCCCATTTTACCCCGGGGTAGTACTGATTACCGTGGCCTTGCCCTGGAATGGTGCGGCTGATGATGCTGCCACAGCCGCTGAGTAAACACGCCATCATCACGGCGAGGATTATTTTCATCAATGACCTCTAAAAAAATACCGGCTTTTCAGCCGGTATTTTTATTTGCCGGGTAGCATAACGCCGCCGGGCACAGAAGGCTTACTTCGCCTTCAGCGCGAGTGGATTAATTTTAATCTCTTTATAGTGGCTGACCCACGAAGAGTATTTTTCCGGCGCAGACCACACACGGTAGTGAAGGCGTGCCATCGTAACCGGATCGCTCAACAGCACCAGACGACGGTCGCGGTTGAGTTTTTCCGGCGTATCATTCAGCGCCTGCTCAACGTGACGATCGCGGGCAATCTCAAGTACCTGGCTTGCACGGTGACGCGCTGTCGCCATGGCCGTCGCCAGAGCGTTAAATGACGGGTTAAACACCGCGTGCATAAAACCATCTTCCAGCGAACGTTTGCGGTTCTGCTCCAGATACGTGTCGGTATCCACCAGCACCTGTGGCGGCGAATACTCTTCCGGGATCAGGAACAGTTTCCAGCGTTTGGTACGCAGCCCCACCGTTGAACGGCTCGAAATCACTGACACAAACGGTGACAGGATCAGCGAGAAGACAATCGGTGCCAGCCAGAACAGGAAGCGCAGATCCAGCCAGGCCATACCTGCCGCCCATACCAGACCCAGCAGCAGCTGCGAGCCATGACGCATGAAGGCTTCCCCCCACGGCGTGGAGTCATCATCACGCTGCGGTGAATTCCAGACCACTTCCCAGCCGAGGAACGCGCTGACCACAAACACGGTATGGAACAGCATACGCACCGGCGCCAGCAGCACCGAGAACAGCACTTCCAGCAGAAGCGAGAGCGTCACGCGGCAGAAACCACCGTACTCTTTCGAGCCTTTGCACCAGATCAGAATGATACTGAGCAGCTTAGGCAGGAACAGCAGCACCATGGTGGAGGCAAACAGCGCAATCGCCAGCTCCGGACGCCACTGCGGCCACACCGGGAACAGCTGGCGCGGTTGCAGGAAGTATTGCGGTTCCGTCAGAGCATGCACCACCTGTAGCGCAGTAGAGAGCGCAAGGAACATAAACCACAGCGGTGCGGAGAGATAAGACATTACGCCAGTCAAGAACACAGCACGGTGAACCGGGTGCATCCCTTTTACGAGGAACAGGCGGAAGTTCATCAGGTTACCGTGACACCAGCGGCGGTCACGCTTGAGCTCATCCAGCAGGTTCGGCGGCAGCTCTTCGTAAGATCCCGGCAGGTCGTAGGCGATCCAGACGCCCCAGCCAGCACGACGCATCAACGCCGCTTCCACGAAGTCGTGCGACAGAATAGACCCCGCAAACGAACCTTCACCCGGCAGCGGAGCCAGCGCACAGTGCTCAATGAACGGCTTCACGCGGATAATGGCGTTGTGACCCCAGTAGTGAGACTCACCCAGTTGCCAGAAGTGCAGACCAGCGGTAAAGAGCGGCCCGTAGACGCGGGTTGCAAACTGCTGGCAGCGCGCATAAAGCGTGTCCATACCGGACGCTTTTGGCGAAGACTGGATAATCCCCGCATTCGGGTTGGCTTCCATCAGACGCACCAGACCGCTCAGGCAGTCGCCGCTCATTACGGAGTCAGCATCCAGCACGACCATGTAGCTGTACTGATTCCCCCAGCGACGGCAGAAGTCATCGATGTTTCCGCTTTTACGCTTCACACGACGACGACGACGGCGGTAGAAGATCTGGCCTTCACCCTGCACTTCCGCGATCAGTTCCATCCAGGCTTTTTGCTCGGCAACGCAGATGTCCGGGTTGTAGCTGTCACTCAGGATATAGACGTCAAAATGCGCCGCGTTACCGGTTGCCTTTACGGACTCCCAGGTCGCACGCAGACCCGCAAATACGCGGTCAACGTCTTCGTTACAGATAGGCATGATCAGCGCCGTACGGTGCTCAGGATTAAGGGGTTCATCCCCGACCGTTGAGGCTGAAATGCTGTATTTGTCCCGCCCCATCAGCAGCTGCAGGAAGCCCATCAGCGCGGTCCAGAAACCGGCTGACACCCAGCAGAAGAGAACGGCAAACAGCAGAAGAATGCCGCTCTGCAGGATATACGGCAGCAGCTGCATGAAGGAGACCCAGATATCCTGGCCCATCATGTCTGCAGGGTTGATAAGTGCCCAGCCCTGGTAAGGCAGAATGGTTTTCATGTACCAGGTGGCGACCACGGTCTGCGCCAGCGTCAGTAACAGCAGAATGTAACGACGAATGGTCCCCACGGTACGCCATTTCTGTTCGGAGGCCTGCTCTTCTTTCGTCAGGCGCGACAGATAGCGCGGCGTAACATCACGCCCACGCAGGCGATCCCAGAAGCGGCCAACCGGGTTGGTGCGCCACGGGTCAGGGAACATTGAGGAACGCGTGGCTTTCGGCATTGCCTGAAGCTGATCGCGTCCTTCGTCGTCTTTAATCAACTGCCCTTCTGCCAGCGAGTCTGGCCATGCCTGCTCCAGACGCGCCTTTACTGACCCCAGCGGCGTATCATCGTCACGGGAAAACGGACGATGTTCGCCATCCAGCGCGGTATGCACCGCGCGGATGTCGCTTTTAGGCAGCGCCGCTTTTTCAATGTCCGTCAGCGGCATGGCATCAATATATTCAGATGTATTATTCATTGGCAGGTAGCTGATAGCTCCAGGTTTCACTCAGCGGCTGATCGTTACTGACCAGCGCAGCACGCATTTCAGTGGTCTGTTTCGGATCTTTCACTTTCACGCGCAGCGTCAGACGCCAGCCTTTCGTTACCGGGTTATAGCGTACGGTGTTCTCAACGATTTCACCGTTATCACCGATGCTGGCCTGAGCCGCAACGGCAGTATCCGGGGACAGTTTTTTCATATCCTGGCCCGCGAAGTCCACAACAAAGGCCACGGTGCCATCAGGCTGACGGATCAGGTTAGACTGCTTCACATCACCCGTAGAACGGCGAGTCTGCATGACGTACGCGTTATCCGGCGCATGCAGTTTGTCTTCGTCGCGGCTAAAGGTAATGGTGTATTTGAAGTTCATCTCTTTACCGGCTTCCGGCAGCTGATCCGGCGTCCAGTAAGCAACGATGTTATCGTTGGTTTCGTCATTGGTTGGAATTTCAACCAGCTCAACCTTACCTTTACCCCAGTCACCTTTCGGCGTGACCCAGGCGCTTGGGCGCAGGTCATAGCGGTCATCCAGATCTTCAAATCGGGAGAACTGACGGCCACGCTGCAGGAGGCCGAAACCTTGCGGGTTTTCCATCGCAAAACTGCTGACAGCCAGATGTTTCGGGTTATTCAGCGGACGCCAGATCCACTCACCATTACCTGCATGAATAGAAAGACCGTTGGAATCGTGCAGTTCCGGGCGGAAGTTCGTCGCCGGTGACGGCTGATTCGGCCCAAACAGGAACATACTGGTCAGCGGTGCAACGCCCAGTTTGCCGACTTTATCGCGCAGGTAAACTTTGGACTGCACGTCAACGACCGTGTCACGGCCAGGCATAATCACAAAGCGATAAGCACCGGTCGCACGCGGGGAATCCAGCAGTGCATAAATAGTCAGGCGTTTGTCGGTAGGTTTTGGACGTTCAATCCAGAACTCGCGGAAACGCGGGAACTCTTCACCTGATGGCAGCGCGGTATCAATGGCGAGGCCACGCGCAGAAAGCCCGTACACCTGCCCTGCCCCGATCACGCGGAAGTAGCTGGCACCGAGCATGCTGACGATTTCGTCGTTTTTATCTTTGCTGTTGATCGGGTAAAGCACCTTGAAGCCAGCGAAGCCCAGGTCTTTAACCGTATCTTTATCGTGCTGAACATTGCCAAAATTGAAGTAATCCGGGCTGTACTTGATTTTACGTACCGCGGTAGCCGTCACTTCATTAATGGCAACAGGCGTGTCGAAGTACATTCCCTGATGATAAAACTCAAGCTTGAACGGGGTTTTAATGTTGTTCCAGTACGCTTTGTCATGGTTGAACTGGATCTGCTGATAGTCCGCATACTTCATGTCGCGGAAAACGGAGGGCAAGTTACTTTTTGGCGCTTCGTAGCTCTTGCCTGCCATCGATTTTGCCTGTTTTGCGACATCGTCGATGTTAAAGGCCAGTGCCGATGAGGTATACAGAGATAACACCACTGCAGCACCCAACCAACGCATTTTCATCATCTGTGGTTTATGTTTCATAATAAGTAAGCACTTCCCCCTTTGTGTGCTTATATCGATCCGATCCATTTTAATGGAAACTCAGGCAATCCGACAACATTATCACTGCTTTGTTCAGCTCGCTGGCTCATGGATTAAGCAAATGAAAGAACCCGCTTTTCACTTTGCGTGCTTATCCTGGAGACAGGGTGTCGGTCTTGGTGTAGGGTTGGCTTCGAATGTAACCATTATGAGTCTTAGGGATAAGGCGAAAAGTCTGAGAATGCACAAAGTTATATGAGCTCAACACCTGTAGAACGTGAATATTTCCTCGACTCGATCCGGGCATGGCTGATGCTGTTGGGGATCCCCTTTCACATTTCACTGATTTACTCCAGCCACACCTGGCATGTGAATAGCCAGATGCCCTCCTGGTGGCTCACGCTGTTTAATGACTTTATCCATGCCTTTCGTATGCAGGTGTTTTTTGTCATATCCGGCTATTTCTCCTACATGCTGTTCTTACGCTACCCGGTAAAACGCTGGTGGAAAGTGCGCGTGGAGCGTGTGGGCATTCCGATGTTGACCGCCATTCCCCTGCTGACGTTGCCGCAGTTTATTATGTTGCAGTACGTCAAAGGCAAGGCGGAGAACTGGCCAAATCTGACGCTGTATGAAAAGTACAATACCCTGGTCTGGGAACTGGTGTCTCACCTGTGGTTCCTGCTGGTCCTGGTGGTGCTCACCACGGTCAGCCTGGTCATTTTCAGCCGCCTGCGCCATCGCCTGAGTACCCAGGCCGATACCTTCTTCGCCAACATTACGCTGGGTAAACTGTCTCTGCTCTTTTTGCTGCTGGGGATCGCCTATGCGGCCGTGAGACGCACGCTGTTTATCGTGTATCCGCCGATACTGAGTGACGGGCTGTTCAATTTCGTCGTGATGCAGTCGCTGTTTTACATCCCCTTCTTTTTAGCCGGTGCGCTGGCATTTATTCATCCCAAACTTAAATCGCTGTTTACCACCCCGTCGCCATGGTGCGCCCTGGGTGCCGCTATCGCGTTTGCGGCCTATCTATTAAATCAGCGCTATGACAGCGGCGATGGCTGGATGTATGAAACAGAAAGCGTGATCACCATGCTGCTGGGTCTGTGGATGGTGAATGTGGTCTTCGCGCTGGGACACCGCTTGCTGAACTTTAAGTCCAGCCGCGTGACCTACTTCGTCAATGCTTCACTGTTTATTTACCTGGTGCACCACCCGCTGACGCTGTTCTTCGGCGCTTATATCACGCCACATATTGCGTCCAACACGCTGGGTTTCTTTACCGGACTGGTCTTTGTGATTGGGATTGCCATCGTGCTTTATGAAATCCATCTGCGGATCCCGCTCCTGCGTTTCCTCTTTTCAGGAAAACCGCAGGCTAAAGCCTCATAAACAAACGCGGCGCACTCAGTGCGCCGCGTTTGTTTTAGCTCTCTACGTCCTGTCCACGCTGCGTGAGAAGCCGCTGATAAAGGTGCGTGGTTTCTTCGTCGAAACAGACAAAAATCACCTTCTCAGGCATCGGCTTGAGGGAGAGGTATCGGTGAACGGTCTCTACCGCGATCGTGGCAGCGGCAGGTTTTGGATATCCGTATACCCCAGTGCTGATAGCCGGAAAAGCCATCGTCTTATAGCCGTTATCCGCTGCCAGGCGCAGGCAGTTGCGGTACGCCTCCTCCAGAAGACTCGCCTCATGCCGATCGCCGCCATGCCATACAGGCCCCACAGCGTGAATCACCGCTTTGGCAGGAAGATCTCCCGCGAGGGTAATCACCGCATGACCCGGAGGACATTCACCCTGCTGCTGACGCACAGCTTTACAGGCCTCAAGGAGCTGCGGTCCTGCAGCCCGGTGGATTGCGCCGTCAACACCGCCCCCGCCCATCAGTGATGGATTGGCCGCATTAACGATCACGTCGACGTGCATCGTCGTAATATCGCCATGAATGACTTCAATTTGCGGTTTCATACGTACCCTCTGCTACCCGCCTTTTTCTTAAGTGTATCGCAGAGGAGGTATGGATAAAAAACTATCGGGGAAAAACCTCTTCCGCCGGGGAGCGGAAGAGCGAGAATTAACGATACTGAATTTGAACAACCGCGAGCGTTTTTTCGGGATTAAGGTACTTCATGCTGAGAGTTGCGAGGCTGGAATCGTTGACCTGACCGTTAAGTACATCTTCATAGCTGACCCTGCGCGTTTGCATCCGATTATTATCCGGACATGTCATTGCAAACGCGTCATGATGCGGTGTGACCACGCAGGGGTCTGCGACAATAGCGCCGCGAAAATGAATCACACCACCGTCGACAATCGTGGCTGAAAAAGCGGGAGTAATAAATGCAGAGAGGATCAAACCTAAACCATAAACCCGTCGGGCTAAATATTTGGTCACTATATGTACTCCTCAATGAAAGTCGTCCTTGAGGGGTAAACGCGCTCCGCTAGGGCAAACGAAGCATCACGTTATGGAACAGCACTGCACAGTTCCTGATAACAGCATAGCTCAACCGCGCACGCCCGCCATATCCACAACGTCTTGATTTCATAATCATTAGAGCGCACTTCCCGCCGGGGACCATTGCTGTGATAAATGAAGCGATTTCCCGTCAGAGACGGTGACAGTAATGTTCACCTTGTCTCCGGAATCTATATTTAAACTCAGCCGCATTAAATCAATCGTCTGATTAGCGGGAATAAAAAGTGTGTTTTGTTGCCGTGAAGAACTTTGCCCCCCCTGCCCCTGTCGCAAAGAGACAATCTGCACCTGACATTCACACGGTTCCGTCAGAATAACCTGCGGAATAATGGTGGTCATATTTCCCTGTTGCGATGTTTTAAACGTGATCTGACTGGAAAGCGCCGCGAGGAGAATTAAGGTATTCATGATGAACTCCCGAAAAAAAACAGGGCAAATGCCCTGTTTTTTGTAGCACAGACTGGAAATTAATACTGATGTGCAGTCGCGTGGTTGCCAAAACCAACCTGCTGAACAGTCACAGTGGATCCGGATGCGGTTTGATCAACAGCAGCACCGTTGCCACCACCGTACTGGCTAACGTTCATCACCGAGTGGTTACCATTCCACTGGTCAAGCGTTGCGCTGTTACCGAAACCATTCTGAGTCAGACTAATTGAGCTGTCATCAGAGCCCTGGCCAACGTCAGCGCCGTTACCGCCGCCACTCTGATTAATGGTCAGTGTGGAATTTCTCGCACTGGTTTGCAAAGCGAGAGCCGAGTTACCGCCACCGTACTGGTAAATGCTCAGCGTTGAATTTGGACCACTGTCATGACCACCGTGGCCATGCCCGTTACCCCAACCGCCTTGATTAATACTACCGGCCATAGCACTACCAGAAACTACGATTGCTGCAATTGCTGCCACTTTGATAAATTTCATGGTAAACCCCCATCGGATTGATTAAAGTCGCCGCTAAATAACTAACGCTGAATAACGCGAATCGCCATTTGCGACTGTCTCTGCACTACAACTGCGGTTTTCTGCGTACCGTACTGCGTAATATTTGCTCTATTACCCGACCCTTTTTGGATAATTTTCGCACTATTACCATATCCATCTTGCGTAATACCTGCATCATTCGCGCTACCGCTCTGATCGATCCAAGCAATATTATAAGTCCCTGATTGATCAACTCTCGCTCTGTTGCCTGCTCCATCCTGAGAAACAATGGACAATAATTTTGACCCGTCCTGGCGAACCTGAGCATCATTTAACATGCCCTGCTGACCAATAATGGCTGCCTGATTTAATGATGAACGACTTAATTCATTAACCGTGAAGTTATATTCAGCGTTAGCCAAATCTGAATCAGCCGCGATTACAAATCCAGGCGCACCCAGTAATGTAAACATCATAAATAACGATGTATTTTTCATGTTGTCACCCTGGACCTGGCTATTTGATAACGCCATAACCTTGTTACTGTGACTTCGTGTTAGAACGACTCGTAATTTGTTAACGCGTCGTTACGGTGATGAGTATGTCTGCCGAAACATTTTAAATATCTCACCCGCGTGGCTTATTTTTATTTATCACGTCACCTCAAAGTAGTAATTCCATGCAAAAAAACGTTATAGACCGGGGTTCTTATTTTTCTATTAAGCTTTTCTTAATAATCGATTACGCAGCGGGACGAGAGGGGTAAAGCCCCCATGCAACGGACGCTAAACGAAACGCCAGGAGGACATTTTACACAACACGTGACACGAGACCTGTTTTCTTAAGACGCAGCACCGTTCATTACAGGACTTAGAAAATCTCTGTGACTCATACCTCTTTACGGGAAGAAATAAATAATTAATATTCATAAAAATCAAATGATTATAAATATTTGTATGATTTTTAAAATCTGTGCAGGGTTATTTATATGTACAACTTTCTTATCATTCCACAACATTTAAAAGAGTCCAATTTCACAAATTAATATTGATTTTTACATCCTGTTACACGTTTAACACTTGCTTTAAAGTTAGTAATAGCTAGATTGAAATCAGATGTACGAAATTTGTTTTATATTTACCTCCTGCTGGAGGTTATGGTTTTTTTCTTCACACAGCAGTGCAACATCTGTCAGTACTTCTGGGGTCCTCTTTTTTATCTGGAGGACCGCTGTCAGGTGTCATAAAAAAGTGGGGTTTCATCATGTATAATGAAGTCCAAAGTTTACATGGTCATACGTTACTGTTGATCACAAAACCTTCGTTGCAAGCGACCGCTTTATTACAACATTTAAAGCAATCGCTGTCTCTGCACGGGAAATTACATAATATTCAACGTTCTTTTGATGATATTGCACCTGGCAGTATCATTCTGATTGATATGATGGAAGCGGATAAAAAGCTTATCCATTACTGGCAAGATAATTTAAGCAGGAAAAACAATAATATCCGCGTGTTATTATTGAATACCCCTGATGAGTATCCCTTCAGAGATATTGAAAGCTGGCCGCATATCAATGGTGTGTTCTATATCACGGAAGAAGAAGATCGGCTGGTCGAAGGTCTGCAGGGTATATTGCGCGGCGAGTGTTATTTTTCGCAAAAACTTGCCAGCTACCTCATCACGCACTCCGGAAATTACCGCTATAACAGTTCAGAGTCAGCGCTGCTAACGCACCGTGAGAAAGAGATCCTGAACAAATTGCGCATTGGTGCTTCAAATATTGAAATCGCCCGTTCGTTATTTATCAGCGAAAATACGGTAAAGACGCACCTTTATAATCTTTTCAAGAAGATAGCTGTTAAGAACCGAACTCAGGCTGTTTCATGGGCAAACGATAACCTCAGGCGTTAATCAAATGAAACGCACGTTGAGTTGGATCGCCGCAGCGAGTTTTATGCTCGCTGCCGGGAACGTACGGGCCGTCGAGGTCGAAGTTCCTGGATTGTTAACAGACCACACTGTCTCCTCGGTCGGGCACAATTTTTATCGTGCATTCAGTGACAAATGGGACAGTACATTTACTGGAAATATAACAATCAACGAGCGGCCCAGTGCACGATGGGGAAGTTGGATAACAATAACGGCTAATCAGGACGTTATTTATCAAACATTTTTATTCCCCACGAAAATAGACTTCGATAAAAACGTAGCCTTAGCACTGGCTCAATCAGAAGATGCTATTAATCGCCTGCAAATTGATAAAGCGCTATTAAGCACCAGCGATTTAGCAAAAGACGAATTCTAGCGAACCTATATCCGGAGGCTGTCATGCGTATTGCATATGCAGTTGTTTCGATAATGCTAATCACCCCTATAAGCTGGGCCGGAAATATGACGTTCCAGTTCCGTAACCCTAACTTTGGCGGTAATCCCAATAATGGGGCGTTTCTGTTGAACGAAGCCCAGGCGCAAAACTCCTATAAGGATCCCAGCTTTAAGGATTTTAGCGTCGATACCCCATCGGCACTGGACAACTTCACGCAGGCTATCCAGTCGCAGATTTTGGGAGGGTTGCTGACCAACATTAATACCGGCAAACCCGGCCGAATGGTGACCAACGACTTCATTGTCGACATCGCCAACAAGGACGGACAACTCCAGTTGAACGTTACCGATCGAAAAACCGGGAAAACCTCCACCATTCAGGTTTCCGGTCTACAAAGTGATTCAACGAACTTTTAAACAACAACGAAATAAGGACAACGATCATGCAGCGCTTCCTGATATTTGTTGCAGTGTGCTTATTGAGCGGTTGTTTAACTGCTCCACCTAAAGAAGCTGCAAAACCAACATTAATGCCTCGGGCTCAAAGCTATCGTGATTTAACACATTTACCTGCGCCGACCGGTAAAATATTTGTCTCGGTTTACAACATTCAGGATGAAACGGGACAATTTAAACCTTATCCGGCAAGTAACTTCTCTACGGCAGTCCCACAGAGCGCCACCGCCATGCTGGTGACCGCTCTGAAGGATTCGCACTGGTTTATTCCTCTGGAACGTCAGGGTCTGCAGAACCTGTTAAATGAACGGAAAATTATTCGCGCTGCGCAGGAAAATGGCACCGTCGCGAATAATAACCGCATGCCGCTGGAATCACTGGCCGCGGCGAACGTCATGATCGAGGGATCGATTATCGGTTATGAAAGCAACGTTAAATCGGGTGGTGTGGGCGCGCGTTACTTTGGTATCGGTGCTGATACGCAATATCAGCTCGACCAAATCGCCGTTAACCTGCGTGTCGTCAACGTCAGCACGGGTGAAGTGCTCTCTTCGGTAACGACCAGCAAAACCATTCTTTCTTATGAAGTGCAGGCCGGGGTTTTCCGCTTCATCGATTACCAGCGTTTGCTGGAGGGTGAAATCGGGTATACCTCTAACGAACCGGTCATGATGTGTCTGATGTCAGCCATAGAAACCGGAGTAATCTTCCTGATTAATGATGGTATCGATCGTGGATTGTGGGACCTGCAGAACAAAGCAGAGGCGCAAAACCCGATACTGGTTAAATACCGCGATATGTCGGTGCCTCCGGAATCCTGACAGGAAGCGCATAAAAAAGGCGAGATCATCATCTCGCCTTTTTTTATTCGCTTACCGCAGTGATGTTTTGCGCTTTATCCCGTCTGGCGGCCAGCCAGAGGCCGCTGTTCTTCATGGCATAGCCAAACACCAACCCCAGCATTAGCGAGGGAAGCACCAGCGCCCAGTCCCCCTGCCCTGCAAACGTCGCGCATGCGCCCATAAAGGTACCGGGTACAAACGACAGCAGCATATGCTTTGCCTGGATACACATCAAAAACGCGACTACGCCGGTCATGATATAGCCCAGGATCTCCAGATGCGGGGCCAGCGCGCTGCCCTTCATAATCACGAGTGCCCAGATAACGCCGCTCATCAGGGTACAGCCAGAGATGAATAGCCCTTTTACGCCGCCCTGCGGGCAGGCAAAGTAGGCCGTACAGCCCAGAAACCCGGCCCAGCTGAGCAACCCGAGAGAGACCGCCACCCATCCCCATAGTCCGGAGAGAATGCCTGTCGTTAATGCGATACACAGTAATATGTTCATGGCGCGCATCTTAGCAGAAGCGCGCCATGGAAATGAGATCAGATGCACATTACGTGCAAGATGAAATGTATGGTTGCAGAATTTATGTGACCTAAATCACTCCTCATCCTCTTCTTCCAGCTCATCCCACATTGCCGCAATGGCGTCGCGGGTCAGCGGAGCCAGCGTTCTCCAGAACGGCGAGGTCGCATGTGCTTCAACTTTGCCGAGGAAAGTACCGCACCACGGCAGCAGATACGCTTCGAAGAGCGTTTCGATAGCCTCGTTCTCATCATCAGCGGCGTGATCTTCAATCCAGGATGCAGCCAGCAGCAGCGTTCCGATATGGTCCGCAGGGGTATCTGTCAGCGGCATTCCGCGTTCAGAGAGAAACGCGCGCACTTCCGCTTCCGTCGCCCCTTCCTGCCAGGCTGAACGGTACGGCGAAACGCGGCATTCGTCGCCAATAAACAGTGCGTTGTAATCCGTTGAAATCTGCTGCATATCGCAACTTTTTTGCAGACGCTCCAGCAACTCATCCTGTTCCAGCGGCCAGTTTTGCGCCAGTTTCCCTTCACGAATCAGGGTAAAGAGTGGAACCAGCAGCGGGTCTTGCGGCTGACGATAGAACAGCGTACCCAGCACGCGGCAAAGGATGGAAAACTCATTCATTTTTTTATTCCATTACACAATTAAAGATCGGCAAATTCATCAATCGGATCCATTCCGCGTGACTCGAGGAAATCAAGCATGCGGCGTGGGGTAACGTTAAGGATCCTGTCTTCCGGGAAATCCACGTCATTCAGTATTTTCAGGCATTCACTAAAATCACCCAGCGTAAACGCGGTATGGGAATCGGAACCCAGCGCCACCATGCCACCGGCATCCCGCACTGCAGCTGCCACGGCGCGACAGTTTGCTTCACTGCCCTTACGCGAGTGAACAAAAGAAGAGTTATTGATCTCCAGCGCCACGCGGTGTTTCGCTGCCGCCTGGGCAACAGACTCGATATCAATCGGGTATTTAGGATTACCCGGATGAGAAATAATGTGCACGTTGCCGCTGGCTATGGCAGCAATCATCGCCCGGGTGTTCGTCTCTTTATCCTGCGGCGCGAAAACCGGCTCGTGGAAACCGGCAAGGATCAGATCCAGAGAGGTCAGCATCGGTCCGGTACAGTCGATTTCACCGTCTGTATTTTTAATGTTTGCCTCGATACCGCGCAGTATCCCAATACCGTCCACCAGACGTGGCCAGATCCGCATATTCACAAAATGCCAGTAGTGCGGCGCATCTGCCATGTCCGGGCCGTGATCGGTAATCGCAAAAAGCGTAATGCCCTTGCGTTTCGCTTGCGCGATATAATCATGGAGGTTGCTATACGCGTGGGTACTGGCGACGGTGTGCATATGCAGGTCAACGGGATACATCTTTCTCTCCTCTGCGGTTTTTCCAAAGGATAGCAGTTATCTGCAGCGAATATTAGCAAAAACCCGGCTAACGCCGGGTTTCACTCAGTAGCCGCGCTGTCTGTCGACCTGTCCGGTTACCGGATGGCCCTGCTCCATCTCACTGATGGTGTGGGTAATATAGGCCACAGCTTCCGCCGGACGCGTGACCGCTGCAATGTGCGGCGTCATCGCCACACGCGGATGTGCCCACAGCGGGCTTTCTGCCGGTAACGGCTCGCGGCTGTACACATCCAGCATCGCCCCTTTCAGTTTTCCGCTGTTCAGCGCCTGCAGCAGATCGGACTCAACAAGGTGTACCCCGCGCGCCAGGTTCATTACGTAACTCTGGTCAGCCAGTTGATTAAGCAGTGCACCATTGATAATCCCCACCGTTTCGGCCGTATTTGGCAGCAGGTTGATGAGCACGCGCGTACCGTTCAGGAACGCAGGAAGCTCATCAGCGCCGGCAAAACTTTCTACGCCCGGATAATCCTTGCGGCTACGGCTCCAGCAGCGCAGTGGGAAGCCCCATGGGGCAAGTGCTTCAGCGACTTTTGAGCCGAGCACGCCAGCCCCGAGGATACCAATGGTAAAATCTTCGCGCTGATAATCCGGCAGCGGTTCCCAGTGGGATTGCTGTTTTAGTGCCTGATAGTCGTCGAAGCGGCGGAACCAGTGCAGCACCTGGCTGACAGCATACTCCTGCATTTGCTGGCCCATGCCGGTATCTTCCAGACGGAAAAGAGGGATCTCTTCCGGCAGCATTTCAGGGTGTGCTTTCAGTTTGCTCAGAATCGAATCCACGCCGGCGCCCAGTGCAAAAACGGCCTTCAGTTTACGGCCCTGGAGCATTTCTACCGGCGGATGCCAGACCAGCGCGTAGTCAGCATGTTCGTTATCACCACGTTTCCACTCCCGCACGCGCGCCCCGGGCAACGCCGCCGAAAGTGCCTTAATCCAGTAAGCAGTATCAAAAGTGGGGTGATAGAAGATTATATCCATAGTCATTCCTGCCTTTTATTGCGCTGTTTTGTGTTCATTTTCAACTGGATTGCCAGCATAACAAATTTTTACCGCCACCGCGTTGTTGATAAAAAAGGCGCTTTCAGCACATTTAAAAGCCATGTTGACTGAAGTTTGTCTAAATGCACTGATTTACTGAAAAAGTGAGTTGACGCCAGTTCGGCTTTTCCTTACATTAGCGCCCGTCCCGGCAACAACGGGATGACAATATGGTGAGGTGTCCGAGTGGCTGAAGGAGCACGCCTGGAAAGTGTGTATACGGCAACG
>NZ_WCIM01000025.1:0-71886 GCF_009025585.1 Enterobacter sp. 198
AATGGCTATTTCGATAATCAGGACCGCGATTTTCTGACAGGTAAACTTCAGCTCACCGAAGAGTTTCTTAAAACAGAGACGTTCAGGAACAAAACGGATATTAAGTCATTATCAGAAAAAATAAACGATGCGATGGTGGGGCACAATGGCTTATTCATTTCTATAAAAAACATGGAAAATGAAAAAATTGTTGAACTCTATGCCAAAAATTCTGTTGTTCCAGCGGTCCTGCTTAATAAGTCGGGTGATATTCTCGACTATATGATCCAGACGGAAGAAAATAACACCGTGTACCGCAGTATCTCGCGGCGGGTTGCCGTGACGCCGGAACAGGGTAAAAGCAAACATGTCATCATTACGGTTGCCACGGATACTGGGTATCACACCCTGTTTATGGACAAACTCAGTACCTGGCTGTTCTGGTTCAATATCGGTCTGGTCTTTATTTCTGTTTTTCTGGGCTGGCTGACCACACGTATTGGTCTGAAACCGCTACGGGAAATGACCAGTCTGGCTTCCTCCATGACCGTACACAGCCTGGATCAGCGTCTAAATCCCGATCTGGCTCCGCCGGAAATCTCTGAGACCATGCAGGAGTTCAATAATATGTTTGATCGCCTGGAGGGGGCATTCCGGAAACTGTCAGATTTCTCGTCTGACATCGCGCATGAGCTGCGCACACCAGTCAGTAATCTGATGATGCAGACGCAGTTTGCACTGGCTAAGGAAAGGGATGTTTCGCATTACCGCGAAATTTTATTCGCTAACCTGGAAGAACTGAAAAGGTTGTCACGAATGACCAGTGACATGCTTTTTCTGGCACGTTCAGAGCATGGTCTGCTGCGGCTGGATAAACATGATGTGGATCTGGCAGCCGAACTGAATGAATTACGTGAGTTGTTCGAGCCCCTGGCAGACGAAACAGGAAAGACAATCACGGTTGAAGGAGAGGGCGTTGTTGCCGGAGACAGCGATATGCTCCGACGTGCTTTCAGTAACCTGCTTTCCAATGCAATCAAGTATTCTCCCGATAACACCTGTACAGCGATACACCTTGAGCGTGACAGTGACTGTGTGAACGTGATGATTACGAATACGATGTCCGGCCAGGTTCCCGCTAATCTGGAACGTTTGTTTGACCGGTTCTATCGCGCAGACTCATCAAGGTTCTACAACACGGAAGGCGCGGGGCTGGGATTATCAATTACAAGGTCGATCATTCATGCTCACGGCGGCGAGCTGTCAGCAGAACAGCAGGGGCGGGAAATTGTGTTCAGTGTGCGTCTGTTAATGGATTAATACCGTTATTCAGGAGAAACCCGGAAGGTGACAAAAATGTCATCGTTCAGTCACGCGATAAACAGAGGCGGTTTTTTATAATCAGCCATAAATCAGGACAGCGTGATAATTCAATCGCCCGGTTCCTGGCGTGATGATCAACCAGCCCTGAGATCAAATGCTTTCTCTGTTATAAGCATTGATTGTTCGGGTATGAAAACACCGGAGACCCAACCATGAAAAAGATCCTTGTATCCTTTATTGCCATGATGGCTGTCGCTTCATCTGCCTGGGCTGCAGAGACAATGAACATGCATGACCAGGTAAATAATGCCCAGGCGCCTGCCCATCAGATGCAATCATCCGCTGAAAAAAGTGCAGTTCAGGGGGAGAGCATGAAAATGATGGATATGAGCGGTCACGATCAGGCCGCAATGTCCCATGAAATGATGCAAAACGGCAATTCCGCCGCCCATCAGGACATGGCTGAAATGCATAAAAAAATGATGAAAGCCAAACCTGAGAACACCCAAGAAACTGCTAAGCCATTTTCCGAAATGAGCGAGCATGAGAAAGCCGCTGTTGTGCATGAGAAGGCGAATAATGGCCAGTCTTCCGTTATTCATCAGCAACAGGCGGAAAAGCATCGCAGCCAGATCACCCAGAATTAACCCGCATCTCCACTTGTCAGACCCTCATTTGACGCCGAAGTCACTGGCTTACGCTCCCGTCCGGGAGCGTTTTTTTTATAAGCGAAATGAATAATAATGAAAGAGTCCATACACAATGTTTTTTTTGGTCATGTCGACCTCACAATTAAGGAAGGTGCGAATAAGCAGGTCATTTCTTCCCAAGCTGACTCGCTGATTAAAATTTCGCGGATCTGGGCCGATTTTTTTCCCGCAAACACATCGAATCAGCCTATTTAGGCTATTTTTTCCACCATTTCTGGCGTTATTTCCGGTTTTTACTGAGATCTCTCCCACTGACGTATCATTTGGTCCACCCGAAACAGGTTGGCCAGGGTGAATAACATCGCCAGTTGGTTATCGTTTTTCAGCAGCCCCCTGTATCTGGCTTTCACGAAGCCGAACAGCCGCTTGATGATGCGAAACGGGTGCTCCACCTTGGCACGGATGCTGGCTTTCATATATTCGATGTTGATGGCCGTTTTGTTCTTGCGCGGATGCTGCTTCAAGGTTTTTACCTTGCCGGGACGCTCGGCGATCAGCCAGTCCACATCCACCTCGGCCAGCTCCTCGCGCTGTGGCGCTCCTTGGTAGCCGGCATCGGCTGAGACAAATTGCTCCTCTCCATGAAGCAGATTACCCAGCTGATTGAGGTCATGCTCGTTGGCCGCGGTGGTGACTAGGCTGTGGGTCAGGCCACTCTTGGCATCGACACCAATGTGGGCCTTCACGCCAAAGTGCCACTGATTGCCTTTCTTGGTCTGATGCATCTCCGGATCGCGTTGCTGCTCTTTGTTCTTGGTAGAGCTGGGTGCCTCAATGATGGTGGCATCCACCAAAGTGCCTTGGGTCATCATGACGCCTGCTTCGGCCAGCCAGCGATTGATGGTCTTGAACAGTTGACGGGCCAGTTGATGCTGCTCGAGCAGGTGGCGGAAATTCATGATGGTGGTGCGATCCGGCAGGGCGCTATCCAGGGATAATCGGGCAAACAGGCGCATGGAGGCGATTTCGTACAGGGCATCTTCCATGGCACCGTCGCTCAGGTTGTACCAATGCTGCATGCAGTGAATACGCAGCATGGTCTCCAGCGGATAGGGCCGTCGGCCATTGCCCGCCTTGGGATAAAACGGCTCGATGACAGCGGTCATATTCTGCCATGGCAGAATCTGCTCCATGCGGGAGAGGAAAATCTCTTTTCGGGTCTGACGGCGCTTAGTGCTGAATTCACTATCGGCGAAGGTGAGTTGATGGCTCATGATGTCCCTCTGGGATGCGCTCCGGATGAATATGATGATCTCATATCAGGAACTTGTTCGCACCTTCCCTAAAATCTAATTTTACCATTAGGTTATAGGCTGTCTCCACATGAATTTACTTCTGCAATCTACTGAGTATTGGAGGACATTTGAACTTTGCCCTGCTCCGGACATCTGAACTTGGCCTTGACAGGCTTTGTTATAACCATTTAGTAATGTCACTTTTGGGGCTGCGGATGTTTTCCTGGACTGTTATGTTGTGATCCCAAGATGCTGCCGGTACTTCACAGGACTCATTGCACCTAATGATAGCTTGATACGTTTCTCATTATACCAGCGTATGTACCTGTCCAGGAAGCAGATAAATTTTTCCAGCGTGATACCCGCCCAGTCTCTGCCATAGAACATTTCGTTTTTGATACGCCCGAAGAAGCCTTCACACGCAGCATTATCCGACGAGCATCCTTTGCGCGACATGGACCTTATAAGTCCGGAGGTGTTGATACGCTCAAGCCAGCCCGGCCACCGGTAATGGCCACCACGATCGCTGTGTATCACCGGTTTATCATGTTCGCTGAGCGTATCGAGTGCGTCATCGAGCATCGTATTCACCAGCGTCGCGTCCGGGCGTGTTCCTATCGACCAGCTTACAACCTGGCCATCAAAGCAGTCGATAACCGGCGACAGATAGACTTTTCCAGCCGGAAGCTGGAACTCCGTAATATCGGTCAGCCACTTCTCATTTGGCCTGCAGGAACTAAAATCCCGGGCGAGTAAATTTTCCGGTGCCGGACCGATTTCGCCACAGTAAGAGTTATATCGTCGTCGCCTGGTGCGCTTAACAACGAGCTGCTCTTCTGCCATCAGTCTGCGGACAACCTTTTCAGAAATAACTCTGTTGTTACTGCGAAGCATCGCGTGAAGGCGCCGGTAGCCGTAACAGCGGTAATTCTCCTCAAAGATATCGGCCATGATCACGCGTATTTCCGCATACTTATCGTACAGACGTTTGCTGGCTTTGTGGTAAAAATAACAGCTGCGGGCAAGTTGCAGAACGCTTAGCAACTCAGCAACGGGGTACTTTTTCTTAAGGGCATCAACTATCAGGGTTTTCTCCCTGTTTTTCAGTTTCAGAAAGCTGACGCCCAGATCTTTTTTTATCAGTTCATTCGCCTTTGTCAGTATGTCACGTTCGAGCTGCAGCTGATGAACCTGCTTCCTGAGACGCTGGATTTCACCGAGTAAAGTATCCTGATTTTTATCCTGAGGGGCTGCCTTTCGTTTGCGCATGGATTGATAAGCCTCGTCACTGATAAGGTCTTTCTTCCATTTGTACAGGACCGGGACGCTGACGCCTATGCTTTGTGCAACTTTACGCGCGGTTCCACGTAGGTTACAGAGCTCCCGGACGGCCTGAGACCTCTCTTCCGGGCTGAAGCATTTGCTTGTGCCTGAGCGAATGACCAGGGGACGCGCATTTGGGTAAACTCTTCAATCCAGCGCTTTAGAATTTCGTTACTGGGGTAGCCGATGGCTCGGCGAGTGTACGACAGGCAACCACCGTGAGTAAGATAATGCTCAACAGCAGCAATTTTCTGTGTACGTGAATAGCGTTCTCTTGGTTTTAATTCCCTGGGTAAATCGCCCTTCTCTTCATAAATCCGAACCCAACGGCCCAGCTGTTTTGTGGAAGGATATCCCAGCTCCATGACGACAACGGAGGCTTTCTTTCCGTACCGGTAATAGAGTTCGACGGCCCGAATCCGGTCCTCGTATGAATGCATAAATTAACTCCTGAAGGTCCAGGAATTTGTCCGCACTTCCGTTATAATCTGTTGTCCATTTCCACCGCGCATTACTCCCGGTCAGCCGCTGATTCGCAACAGCACGGTTACGGTCTGCATATTCACCGGGCCAGTAACCCGCGCCTTTTCGGGGCGGGATAAGCGCGCTGATTTTCTTACGCCGCAGTTCATCGTGACAGAGCCGGGTGTCGTAAGCGCCGTGTGCCGATGCTGCCCTGATTTTTCTGTGAGTCTGCCGGATAAGACCCGGGAAGGCTTCTGAGTCCGTCACATTGTTCAGCGACAGGTCTGCACAGATGATTTCATGTGTGTTGCTGTCAACTGCCAGATGCAACTTTCGCCATATACGACGGCGTTCTTTGCCGTGTTTTTTGACTTTCCATTCGCCTTCACCAAAGACCTTCAGCCCAGTGGAATCAATCACCAGATGCGCGATTTCACCTCGGGTGAACGTTTTGAAACTGACATTAACCGACTTTGCGCGCTTGCTGACACTGGTGTAATCCGGGCAGCGCAACGGAACATTCATCAGTGTAAAAATGGAATCAATAAAACCCTGTGCAGCCCGCAGGGTCAACCTGAACACGCGTTTAATGACCAGAACGGTGGTGATGGCGAGATCATAATAGCGCTGAGGTCTTCCCCGTGATGAAGGCGTTGCCGACTCATACCAGGCCTGAATAGGTTCATCATCCAGCCAGAAAGTTATGGAGCCACGGTTGATGAGGGCTTTATTGTAGGTGGGCCAGTTGGTGATTTTGAACTTTTGCTTTGCCACGGAACGGTCTGCGTTGTCGGGAAGATGCGTGATCTGATCCTTCAACTCAGCAAAAGTTCGATTTATTCAACAAAGCCGCATTGAGGCTGTAGCCCAAGGCGATGTTTGCGATGGAGGCACCGGGTTCAGAACACTCCTGAATGACCTGAGCCTTGAAAGATTTGCTGTAGGTACGGCGCTGAGGGCGCATGGAAAATCCGCTTGATGGGCCATGGCCTTCGGCGGCGGTGTCGGGAAGGTGTGTTGGCCGGACGGATACTGTTGAACTACGTTGTCTGGGGCAACGGAAGTGTTTCGGCCCGACTCTGGAACGCGATCCGCAGCGACGACTGGGCAATTCCGCACGTTGGCCTGAGCAGCCTCGGGGAAATCGTCGTCTGGGCGCGCCCAGACGAGTTTCCGCCAAGGAACATGCAGACGAGCAAGGGGCTGCGGGCACTCGGCTACAACGTGAGGATCGGTGTTTGATCGAGGCGCCTGTGGTACACGCAGGCTGACGAGCCAGGCGCTGTCCATTGCCTGATCAGACCGCCCCGCTGCGCCTTGCCTGAGCAGTTGACCTGCATCAATGGGGCGGGAGAACGCTGCACATTGATTCTTGAAGTTATTCATAGTAGGTCTAATATTACAAAGTATTGCAAGGATTTCCTTGGCCGGAACCGCAAAGCGACGCGATTGGAGAGGGTGAGATGAAAGCGCACCTACAGGTGATTTTCACGCTCGATGAATTGGCTGCGTACTTGAAAGTCGGCAAGCGGACGATTTATCGGCTCGCCGCACACGGGGAAATTCCGGCTTTCAAGGTGGGCGGGACGTGGCGGCTTCGTCAAAGTGAAATCGATCAGTGCATCAATGATCAGACCCGAGCCGGAGCAAAGAAGGAGGTGATGCGCAAGCGTGAACAGCAGAAGTCATCCGAGCAGCCCGTGTCGCCTGGGCGCACTGCCCGTCGCAGCAGGCAAAGGGCTTGAGTAACTCGTTTTCCAATTTTTCTGGAGGTATGACATGGACATCGATTTCAAGAAGTTGGCTCCCTGGAACTGGTTCAAGAACGAGCAGCAAGAGCAGCAGACCGCCTCTTCCCTGCCGGTGCAGCGCAATGACCTGCCAGCGGCGAGCGGGCCAGTCAGCCCGATCCTGCAACTGCATCGGGAAATCGACCGGCTGTTCGATGACGCATTCCGGGGCTTCGGTTTTCCGGCGTTGAACATGCCGCAGTGGCCATCCGATTGGTCGGGCATGCTGAAGCCGGCCCTGGACATCCAGGAAACCGACAAGCAGTACAAGATTACCCTGGAAGTGCCCGGTGTCGAGGAGAAGGACATCCAGATAACTCTCGACAACGACGTGCTGATGGTGCGTGGCGAGAAGCGCCAGGAACAGGAGAAGAAGGAAGGTGGCTTCCACCGTGTGGAGCGCTCCTACGGCAGCTTTCAGCGTGCCTTGAACCTGCCTGACGACGCCAACCAGGATTCGATCAAGGCATCGTTCAAGAACGGGGTGCTCACGGTCACGATCGACAAGCGCGAGGTCAGCGCGCCGAAGCAGGGACGCTCGATCCCGATCAACGGCTGACGTCGCCGGCTCGTTCGTCACAAGAAAAACCCGGCACGAGACGAGGAGTCGCGGCTCGCGATGCCTCGTCGCCTCAACCTTTTCAACCTTCTCAGGAGCATCAGCATGGCCAGAAAACAATGCCAGGTCTGCGGCCAACCCGCCACCGTGCGGGTGGAAGCCAATCTCAACGGTCGTAACAGCACCATGCTGTTGTGCGACGACCATTACCGGCAATTAGTGCGCCAGCAAAAGCGCACCGTTTCGCCGCTGGAAGCCTTGTTCGGCTCGCGCAGCGGCCTGTTCGAGGACTTCCTCGGCAGTGACTTCTTCCGCATCGGCGAAGACGCGACGCCAGTTGCCGCCGATACCGATGACGTGGTCGATGCCTCGTTTGGCGAGCCCGCCACCGCAGGTTCGGGTGCGCCGCGCCGTCGCGGCAGTGGGTTGGCCAGCCGCATCAGCGAACAGTCGGAAGCCTTGCTGCAGGAGGCCGCCAAACACGCTGCCGAATTTGGCCGCTCCGAGGTGGATACCGAACATCTGCTGCTGGCGCTGGCCGACAGCGACGTGGTCAAGACCATCCTGGGTCAGTTCAAGATCAAGGTCGATGACCTCAAGCGGCAGATCGAGTCTGAGGCCAAGCGCGGGGACAAGCCCTTCGAGGGCGAGATCGGCGTGTCGCCGCGCGTGAAGGATGCGCTCAGCCGCGCCTTCGTGGCCTCCAATGAACTCGGCCATTCTTATGTCGGTCCAGAGCATTTCCTGATCGGTCTGGCCGAGGAAGGCGAAGGGCTGGCCGCCAACCTGCTGCGCCGCTACGGCCTGACGCCGCAGGCGCTGCGCCAACAGGTCAGCAAGGTGGTCGGCAAGGGCGCCGAGGATGGCCGCGCTGAGACGCCGACCAACACGCCAGAACTCGACAAGTACTCGCGCGACCTGACCAAGATGGCGCGCGACGGCAAGCTCGACCCGGTGATCGGCCGCGCGCAGGAGATCGAAACCACCATCGAGGTGCTGGCCCGGCGCAAGAAGAACAACCCGGTGCTGATCGGCGAGCCGGGTGTGGGCAAGACCGCCATCGTCGAAGGGCTGGCGCAGCGCATGGTGGCGGGTGAAGTGCCCGAGACCTTGCGCGACAAGCGCCTGGTGGAACTCAACATCAACGCCATGGTGGCCGGCGCCAAATATCGCGGCGAGTTCGAGGAGCGCGTGCAGAAGGTGCTGAAGGAGGTGACCGAGCACCAGGGCGAGCTGATTTTGTTCATCGACGAGGTGCACACCATCGTCGGTGCCGGCCAGGGCGGTGGCGAAGGCGGGCTGGACGTGGCCAACGTGTTCAAACCGATGATGGCGCGCGGTGAACTCAACCTGATCGGCGCCACGACGCTGAACGAGTACCAGAAATACATCGAGAAGGATGCCGCACTGGAGCGGCGCTTCCAGCCGGTGACGGTGCCCGAGCCGACGGTGGCCCAGACCATCATGATTCTGCGCGGCCTGCGCGACACCTTCGAGGCGCACCACAAGGTCAGCATCTCCGAGGACGCGATCATCGCGGCGGCCGAGTTGTCCGACCGCTACATCACGGCGCGCTTCCTGCCGGACAAGGCGATCGACCTGCTCGACCAGGCGGCCGCGCGCGTGAAGCTGTCGGCCACGGCCCGGCCGGTGGCCGTGCAGGAGCTGGAGTCCGAACTGCACCAGCTACGGCGTGAACAGGATTACGTGGCCGCGCGCAAGCAGTACGACCAGGCCGCCGAGCTCGGCAAGCGCATCGAAGCCAAGGAGGCCGAGCTCAAGAAGCTCGTCGAGGACTGGGAGCGGGAGCGGGCCTCCGGCAGTGCCGAGGTCAAGGCGGAACACGTGGCGCAGGTTGTCTCGCGCCTGACCGGCATCCCGGTCAACGAGTTGACGGTGGAAGAGCGCGAAAAGCTGCTGCACTTGGAACAACGGCTGCACGAGCGCCTGGTGGGACAAGACGAGGCGGTCCGTGCCGTGGCCGATGCCGTGCGGCTATCCCGCGCCGGCCTGCGCGAAGGCAGTAAACCGGTGGCTACCTTCCTGTTTCTGGGCCCGACCGGGGTGGGCAAGACCGAGCTCGCCAAGGCATTGGCCGAATCGATCTACGGCGATGAGCACGCCCTGTTGCGCATCGACATGTCGGAATATGGCGAACGCCATACCGTGGCGCGGCTGGTGGGCGCGCCTCCGGGCTATGTCGGTTACGACGAAGGCGGTCAGCTCACCGAGAAGGTGCGGCGCAAGCCCTACAGCGTGCTGCTGCTCGACGAGATCGAGAAGGCACACCCTGACGTCTACAACATCCTGCTGCAAGTGTTCGACGACGGTCGCCTCACCGACGGCAAGGGCCGGGTGGTGGATTTCACCAACACCATCATCATCGCCACGTCCAACCTGGGTTCGGACATCATCCAGCGACGGCTGAAGGCGCGTGAGGCGGCTGGCGAGGAGTACGAAAAGACCAAGGCCGAGGTCATGGACGTGCTGCGCGGCCACTTCCGGCCCGAGTTCCTCAACCGCATCGACGAGATCATCGTCTTCCATGCGCTGGGCAAGGAGGAGATCCGCCACATCGTCGGCCTGCAGCTCGATCGCGTGGCGCGCAGCGCCGCCAGCCAGGGCGTGACGCTCACTTTCGATCAGACGCTGATCGACCATTTCGCGGAAGAAGGCTACAAGCCCGAGTTCGGTGCGCGTGAACTCAAGCGCCTGATCCGCAGCGAGCTGGAAACTGCGCTGGCGCGCGAGATGCTCGGTGGCGGCATCGGCAAGGGCGATCACGCCAGCGCACGCTGGGACGACAAGGCCGAACGCGTGGTGTTCGAACGCAAAGAGCCACCGCAGACCCCGGCCGAGCCGGAGCAGCCGGATGTCGCGAAGGCGACCGAGACGCCGCACGGCGACGCTGGCAAAGACTCGAGCAAGAAGAAGTCGGCGAGCGACGCATCTTGATGGCGGGCGAGGCTGCCGTGTCCGACTCCATCAGCCTGGCATGGGCAGCCTCCCTGGCATCGATCGCGGTGGCGGTCGTGGCCGCGGGTCACGCGGTCGTCTACAAGCGTGATCCGCGGTCGGCCACGCCGTGGGGGCTGCTCATCAGCGGCGGCACTGCCCTCCCGCTCGCTGGCCATCCGTTTGCGTGACGGTGCGGCCCGTCTGTTCACCTGATCCTCTGGCAACTCGACTTTTGAGGAACACGGTCCATGGAAAAAAAGAATCAATGGAATACCGGCTACTGGATCGTTGCCCTCCTGCTGTTGCTGAGTTTGCAGAGCTACTGGCAGACGGCGAAAACCGTCGAGCCGGTGCCCTACAGCGAGTTCGAGAAGGCGCTGGACGAGGGGCGCGTGGCCGAAGTGCTGGTGTCGGATCGTACGGTGACCGGGCGCCTGAAGTCGCCGGACAGCCGGGGCAAGACGACGATCGTGGCAACGAGGGTCGAACCCGATCTTGCCGATCGCCTGTCGAAGTACGACGTACCCTATGCCCGCGTGTTGGAGAGCACCTGGCTGAGCGATGTGCTGTCGTGGATCCTGCCAGCGGTATCCTTCTTTGGCGTCTGGTTCTTCCTGTTCCGCCGCTTCGCCGAGAAGCAGGGCATGGGCGGGTTTCTCAACATCGGTAAGAGCCGCGCCAAGGTGTTCGTGGAAAAGAACACCGGTGTGACGTTCGCCGATGTGGCGGGGGGGGGGATGAGGCCAAGGCGGAGCTGGTCGCGATCGTCGATTTCCTGAAGAATCCGCAGGACTATGGCCGTCTCGGGGCGCGCATTCCCAAGGGCGTGTTGCTGGTCGGCCCACCGGGCACCGGCAAGACATTGCTGGCCAAGGCTGTTGCCGGGTGGCCGAATCGACCCAGGCGCGCATCGATCAGGCTATCCGCGACATCGTGATGGGCGTGTTCGAGCGCGCCTACCGGATTCTCGACATCAACCGCGCGGTGCTGGAGCGCTGTGCGCGCGAGCTGCTGGCGCGGGAAACGCTCGACGAAAGCGATATCCGTCAATTGACTCAAGGACTTGTTCGGAACTGAAAACAGTAGTAGGTGCCATTCAGAGTAAACCGACGGCTCTGTTCAGTGCGTCATCCAATTCGTCGGCATTGTTCAAGGAGAACCGATATGTCTGCATTGACTCCGTGGGACCCCTTCCGGGAACTGGATGAATTGCAAAACCGCCTGGCGACGATGTTCGGACGAATACCCCAGCGACAGGGCGCCCGTACCGGCAACGAAGCCATGACCACGGCGGACTGGGCTCCAATGGCGGACATCAGCGAGGATGAGAACGCATTCCTCCTCAAGCTGGATCTGCCGGAGGTCCCCAAGGATGCCGTGCGCGTCAGCGCGGAAAACGGTGTGCTCACCATCAGCGGCGAGCGCAAACTGGAAAAAGAGGAGCAGGGCAAGAAGTTCCACCGCATCGAACGTGCGTATGGCCGCTTTGTGCGCAGCTTTGTCTTGCCTGACAACGTTGATCCGACCAAGGTGACGGCTTCCATGAAAGACGGCGTGCTGGAAGTGCGGCTTGTCAAGGCCGAGCAAGCCAAACCGAAACAGATTGAAATCTCAGTCAACTAACTTCAATCAGGAGCCCAAGATCATGAATATCAAACAGCCACAATACACCTTCTCCGCACTTGCCCTGGCGGTCGTCGTCGGACTGAGCGGACCGGCTCTGGCCCAATCGGCGGCAGGTTCTAGCCCAGGTGCTGCAGCACCCTCTGCCGTATCCAAGGCGGCACAGCCACAGGTAGATGACAAGGCCGCCCAGGAAGCCGATAAAAAGCGTGCCGAGCTCACTCAAGACGCCATCACGGCGCTCACCAAGACCCAGGAGGCTTTGACCCTCCTTGATGCAAACAAGACCAAGGAGGCGCTTGCTGCGCTGGAACTGGCCAGCGGAAAGCTGGAACTGGTATTGGCACGCGACGCCAAACTTGCTTTGGCGCCGGTCGATGTACGCGTCATCACCCACGATATCCACGCCAACGTGGAATCGGTAAAGAAAGCGGTCAAGTTGTCTCGGGAGTTGTTGGGTGATGGCGAGGTGCAAAAGGCCCGGCCCATCGTTGCCAATCTGGCCAGCGAAATCGTAATCCAAACCGACAACCTTCCGATGGCAACGTACCCGGCAGCGATCAAGTCGGCCGCACGGCTCATCGACAGCGGCAAGATCGACAACGCCAAAGCGGAACTCGCCCGAGCACTGAACACGCTGGTGGTGACCTCGGTCGCCTTTCCTCTGCCCGTGCTACGGGCCGAAGCCGCGATGGCAAAAGCTGAAAAGCTGGCCGAGACCGACAGGCGCGATGCCAAGCAGAACGAGGAGCTCAGCACCTTGCTGTCGTCCGTGCGCACGGAGATCGAGATGGCGCAGATCCTGGGTTATGGCAAGAAGGCGGACTTCAAACCCATCTTCGATCAGGTGAAGTCCATTGAGCAAAAGTCGGCTGGTGGCAAAAGCGGCAAGGGATGGTTCGACGAGTTGAAGACGCGCATCCAAAAGCTGTTTTGAGGTGATGAAGGGGCTGACTGCTCTGTCGGTCAGTCTCGCGATGTTCGCATTCAGCCCCAATAGATTCGCCTATTTTCACTATCTCATACGAGGCATATCACCATGAATGAGCAAACACCGAATCCCAATGCGACGAACGAAGGAAAAAACGAACAGGCCGCGGTAAGCAGCCTTCCTGTCAGTCCAGAGTCCAAGCCTGAAGTCGTCACGGAGGTACAGCCTGAGGTTCAGAAAGAAACGGACTCGCAGGCGGCAGACAAACGTAAACAAGTCCTCGATGAGGCAGTCTCGGCCTTGTCGCTGACCAAATCAGCGCTGGCCGCACTTGACGGCAAGGACACTGCACGCGCATTGGCAACGCTGGCCGAAGTGACGGGAAAGCTGGAGCTGATCGTCGCGCGCGAACCCACGCTAGCCCTGGCCGGCGTTGATGTGCGCACCATCGTGCACGACTTGTTCGCCAACACGGAAACCATTGAGGCGATGACCGACGAGGCGCTGGATGCCCTCAAACATGGCGAGGTGCAACAGGCTCGCCACGTGCTGGCTTTGCTGGCCAGTGAAATCGTGATCACGGTCACCAACATCCCTTTGGCGTCCTATCCCGCAGCCGTGAAGGCAGTCGTGCCGCTGATCGATCAGGGCAAGATCGAAGAAGCCAAAGCCGCGCTGCAGTCAGCGCTCAGCACGCTGGTCGAGGAGCGCAGCGTGCTTCCGCTGCCCGTCCTGCGTGCGAAGCTGCTCCTGAAGCGCGCCGAGCCCCTGGTAGAAGATGGTCAGCGCAGCGAAGCATCCAATGAGCGCCTGGAGACATTGTTGAACGAAGCCCGGCAGCAGTTGGAAATGGCAGAACTGCTGGGCTATGGAAAAAGGAAGGACTTTGAGCCCCTGTACGCTGAACTCAAGAAAATCAAGGAAAAGACGGGAGGGGGAGGCTGCGGAAAAGGCTGGCTCGATGAAGTCAAGGCAAAACTGTCCAGGTTGTTCTGAAACCGCTGGAGAGGGGGCGCATAGCGCCCCCTCTCTTGTCCCATGAGTGTTTGATTTTTTATTTTGTATAGATCTTTAGGAGATATTGCATGAACACAGACACCATCGCCAATTCCAATGCGGATGACCCCACCAAAGCACTGTGTTCGCTGAGCCAAAATTGGTGGCTTTTTGTGCTGCGCGGTGTCTTGGCATTGATTTTTGCAGCCCTCGCGTTCTGGATGCCACAATCGGCTCTGTTGGCCATGACCATCATGTTCGGCGCATTTTCCTTGGTCAATGGCGCGTTCAACTTGTTTGCAGCGGTGCGCCATATCCAGAAAAAAGAGCGCTGGGGCTGGCTGCTGTTCAGCGGCATTGTCGGCATACTTACGGGCGTCGTCGTCCTGGTTGCTCCTTGGGTCGCCACGATAGTCTTGGCTTCTTTTTTATGGGCTAGCGTGGGCTTCTGGGCGATTTTCACCGGTGTGCTGGAGATATCCGCCGCCGTTCGGCTGCGTCGGGAAATCAAGGGTGAAATCTGGCTTGCCCTCAGTGGACTGCTCTCGATTATCCTTGGTGCTATCGTCTTGTGGATATTTTTTACCCGTCCGGTCGAGTCATTCGTGGCCGCAGGCTGGCTGTTGGGTTTCCATGCGGCAGTCTATGGCGTCACGCTTTTGTTCTTGAGTTGGAGTCTTCGCAAAACGCGCCTGGGGTAAGAGCGTGCCAAACCAAAATCTATGGATATGAGCATCCTCGATTCATGCCTCCATAGAAATGACATCGAAGGAGTCATACATGCAGATACAATATAGCTATCGAGCTATCGACAAAGAGTTTCATGAACCTTGGCAGAGAGCTTTGGGAAATGTGATCGAGCACGCCCTCAAGCCATTGCTCGACAAACACACTAAAGATTCAGCGCGACTTCAAATCGTCCTTGATCGCGACAAGATCAAGCGGCAATTTCTGGCCAGTGGCTATATGCACCTGCCCGGCAAAAAGATTGTCAGCGTTACTGCATCACATGACGAGCTGACGCCCCTCGCGCAGATGCTCGCACAGTCGTTGTTCCGTCAGGCCAAGAAGCATTTTGACCGACTGCATGCTCAGGATCAAATCAAGCGCAAAGCACGACGCGAGCGCTTGCGCGAGCTCAAGGTGCGGATTGCCGCAAAACCCGCATCAGCCGCCCATGAGGCCGAGGTGACCCGAATGCCTCTACTGTCGAAACTTGAGGCTGTCGCAAGGCGTGAGCTGGCTTATCTGCGGGCCGTCGGCGATTTACCGCGCGATTATCCGACGCTGCGCGACGTGGTGGATGAAGCGATTGTCCGAGCTAAGGTGGAATGGCAATCCGTGCCGGGGGAAAAAGAGGCTTACACCGGTCTTTTGAAGCATCTGTTCGCCGTCCTGGATAACGAAGTGGCAAGCAGCCGGCAATTTGGCGAATTCGTTTCTCTGGACGCGCCGGTCGAACCGGATGCCCAAGACGTGGCCGAGGCCATGGTGGAAGAGGAAATCTTCGAATTTTATCAGCACGATGACACACTCAAGCTGGCCGATATTTTCGCTGGCAGTCAGCATCCCGATGTCGCAACGATCGCGGAACAGGAGGAGCTGATTGATCGGTCGAGCGAGTTCGCTTTTGCATTTGACCTGCTGAAGGACATGCCGCGTTTGTGGCGGCGCATTTTTCTGCTTATCCGTGTGGACGGGCTGAATGCCAGCAGCGTCTCTGAAATCCTGCTGATTCCTAGTAAGGAAGATGCTGTCCGAAGGTGGCTCATGCAGGCCGAAGCATTCATCGCTGCTCATCTGGAAGAGGCCGGAGTAAGCAAAAACGGGAACGATTGGCTCCAAGGCGTTGATTGGTCGGCATTGTCTGTGACCCGAAACGAGGCAGCCTCACTGTGGTCCAAGGAGGCGAACCATGAAGAATGATCTTCACCTTGTCTGCCCGCATTGCCAGTCCATCAACCGCGTACCGACTGCGAAGCTATCGGAACATCCCAACTGTGGCCGCTGCCAGCAGCCCTTGTTCACGGGCGAGCCCATCGAGTTGACCACGGCGACGTTCTCGCGCCACGTGGAGCGCAGCGATCTGCCGCTGCTGGTCGATTTCTGGGCGCCATGGTGCGGGCCGTGCAAGATGATGGCGCCACAGTTCCAGCAAGCGGCGCACCAGCTCGAACCGAGGATCCGGCTGGCGAAGGTGAATACCGAGGCTGAGCCCCACCTGGCCACGCAGTTCGGTATCCGCAGCATCCCGACGCTTGCCCTGTTCCAGGGTGGGCGGGAAATCGCCCGTCAGGCCGGCGTGATGGGCGCGCAGGACATCGTGCGCTGGACGTCGACGCAAGTGGGACGCTGACCGATGCAGGGCTTGCTCGGCACTACACTAATCCTGCTGGCAGCTTGCAGCCTGGCGGCGATGGCGACGGCGGCGTTCAGAGTGCCCGCCTTGCTGGGGTATCTCTCTGTCGGCGTTGTACTGGGCCCCTCAGTCATCGGCGTGATCGCGCCGGGGGAGACGCTGAGCTTTCTGTCCGAGCTGGGCGTGGCGCTGCTGTTGTTCATGGTCGGACTGGAATTCTCCCTCGGAGACTTCTGGCTCGCCCGCAGGACGGTGCTGATGGCGGGCGCTCTGCAGATGATCGCCGTGGCCCCGCCGCTGATCCTGCTATTGATGTGGCTGGGGCAGCCCGGCCAGAGCGCCGCGCTGCTCGGCACTGCGGCGGCCATGTCGTCCACGGCGCTGGTCAGCCGACAACTGGCCGACCAAGGCGAGCTCACCACCCGCCACGGACGCAGTGCCATCGCCGTGCTGGTCTTTCAGGACCTGGCCAGCGTGCCCCTGCTGGCCTTGCTGGCGATCTGGGCGCGCGGCGAGTCGCCGAAGATCGAGCATGTGCTGCTCGAAGTATTCGGTGTGCTGCTGCTGTTCGCGGCAGCGGCCCTCGTCTCGCGCCGTCTGTTGCATGGCCTGCTGGGCTGGGTGGCGCGGCGGGGCCACGAGGAATCGTTCGTGCTCGTCTCCTTGTGCGTGGTGGTGGCTGCCGCCGCTGCTGCGCACGCGGTCGGCGTATCCGCCGCCCTGGGGGCCTTCCTCGCCGGGATGGTGCTGGGCGAGAGCGACTTCCGGCACCACATGGAAAGCCACCTCAGGCCGTTTCGCGATGTGTTGTCGGGCGTGTTCTTCGTGACCATCGGCCTGCAACTGGACGCAGCACAGATTCTTTCGGCACCGCTGGCGGTGCTGGCGTGGCTGGTGGTGCTGGTACCGGTCAAGATCCTGCTCAATACGCTGGCCTTGCGGGCGACGCGCCTGTCCGCCCTCGATGCCTGGCGCACGGGCATAGCGTTGGGGCACGGCGGCGAGTTCGCCCTGCTGTTGTTGGGCACGGTCTTGCAGCAGCATCTGATCCCCGCGACCGTCGTCCAACCCATGCTGGTCGCGCTGGTGCTCAGCATGGCCCTGGCACCGCTACTGATCCGCCATCACGATGTACTTGCCCGGTTCTTGAGCCGCACCGGCGGCGTCATTCAGCCACCCCAGGCTGAAGAAGTCGAGATCGCCGCGCAGACGACGCGATATCGAGACCATGTCATCGTTTGCGGCGCGGGCGAGCTTGGCCTGACAGTCAGCGAGATTCTTCGCCACGCCGGCGTGGCGCATCTGCTGCTGGAGGCGGACGCGCAGAAGGTAGAGGCCGCGCGTGCCGCCGGCGCGCCGGTGTTCCATGGCGATGCCAGTCGGCCCGATACCTTGCTGGCTGCCGGCTTGACGCATGCGCACTTGGTGGTGCTAACGTTCGCCCATGCCCAGCAAGCGTTGCGCATCGCCCAGGCGATTGCCGAGCGCCGTCCGGCGCTAACCTTGTGGGTGTCATGCAGAAGTACGACCGCGGCCGATGCATTTCGCGCCATGCCTAACGTGCGCGTTTATCAGCAATCCTTTGCCGCAGCTATTGGGCTGGCGGAACAGGTGATGTCGACGCTTGGCATGTCGACCGAGTTGATTGAAGGACACATCAGTGCAATGCGCCGCCGTCTTGACAGCAGCCGTTTTCCAGGGAGTTCATAGTCATGAAATCAAAACGCCTTAACCCATTTCAGGTCTTGCGTGACCAATTGGCCATCATGAGTTTTTACGAGCGCTTCGAGCAGGTCGTCGCGCTCGTGCTGTCGGCGGTGATCGCCGTCATCATCATGGTGTCGCTGTTCCAGCTCATCTCCATCGTCTTCACGCTGCTGGTTCTCGATGCCTTCAATCCCCTGGACCACAAGGTATTCCAGAGCGTGTTCGGCATGATCATGACGCTCTTGATCGCGATGGAGTTCAAGCATTCCATCGTGCGCGTGGCGCTGCGTCGGGACAGCATCATCCAGGTTAAGACGGTGGTCCTGATCGCGGTGATCGCACTCTCCCGCAAGTTCGTGATCCTCGACTCCGACGCGAGCCCCGCAAAGATAGCCGCGCTGGCAGGCGCACGCTGGCTCTGGGTGCGACCTACTGGCTGCTGCGCAAGCGCGGCGACCGCGCCGCCGAGACCTCTGAGCATGACCCGTCATCATCCGAGTGATCCGCGCACTGCGCTCTTGCAACACCGCTGGCTCAACCGCCTGCAGACCGGGCTGTTGGTCCTGACCCTGGTCGGGATCGCAGCCGCAGCAGGGAGACTGCCATTTGGGGAAGGCTGCCTGTGGCTCGCGCTGTTTGCCGTTGCAGGTGCGTTGCTGCTGGACCCGGTAGCCGCGTCGGCGCTGAGCTTGCGCCTGTACCGCGTACGGGCCTTGCACCCGCAACAAGCCCACGAGATGTGGGCCCTGTTGCGCGAGCTGCCCGCCACGCCGGTGCCGCACTATGTGCCCAGTGCCGTCGTCAACGCCTTCGCCACCGGATCGAAGCAGGAGGCATCGATCGCCCTCACCGATGGCCTGCTGCGCAGCCTGAGCCCACGCGAGCTGGCGGGTGTGCTCGCGCACGAGGTCGCGCACATCACTAATGAGGATCTGCGTATCATGGGGCTGGCGGATTCCGTCAGTCGCCTCACGTGCCTACTGGCCCTTATGGGACAGATCGCGATCCTGCTCAGCCTGCCCGCGCTGCTGGTTGGCGCGGCGGAGGTCTATTGGCCTGGTCTATTGTTATTGGCCGCATCGCCCCAACTGGCCCTGCTCGCACAGCTCGGCTTGTCTCGCGTGCGTGAGTTCGACGCTGACCGCCTTGCGGCGGAACTGACTGGCGACCCGCAGGAGCTGGCGTCCGCGCTGGCGAAAATCGAGCGGGTCAGCCGCTCCTGGCGTGCCTGGCTATGGCCGGGATGGGGCAATCCCGAGCCCTCCTGCTTGCGCACGCGTCCGGCAACGCAAGAGCGCATCGCACGCCTGCTGACGTTGGCGCCTGGGCCAGCATCAGCGTTGCCACTCCGCGCGCCCCATTTTTTGCCGGAATCCGCTTTGGCGACGCGCCCACCGCGCTGGCGCCCGAGCGGGCTGTGGTGCTGATTGCCCATCAACAGGAGACGTCTCATGGCCTATCTCGACCCGTACCAACGCCCCGCGCCGGACCGCTTCGTCCGGCGCTGGCTCTTCATCACCGCCTGTATTGCCGCGCTCATGCTGCTGTGGCAGTTTCTGTCTGCCATCGAGGCCTGGTTCAGTCCGCGCGAGGCAGCAGAACGCACCGTGATGGCGCGTGGCGATCTGGCGGCGGACGAGAAAACCACCATCGAACTGTTCGAAAAATCGCGCGCCTCGGTGGTCTACATCACCACCGCGCAATTAGTACGCGATGTCTGGACGCGCAACGTGTTCTCCGTGCCGCGCGGCACTGGCTCGGGCTTCATCTGGGACGACGCCGGCCACGTCGTCACCAACTTCCACGTCATCCAGGGCGCGTCCGAAGCCACCGTCAAACTGGCCGACGGCCGCGACTACCAGGCCGCGCTGGTGGGGACGAGCCCCGCGCACGACATCGCCGTGCTCAAGATCGGCGTCGGTTTCAAGCGCCCGCCGGCCGTGCCGGTCGGCACCAGTGCCGACCTCAAGGTGGGTCAGAAGGTGTTTGCTATCGGCAACCCCTTCGGCCTGGACTGGACGCTCACCACTGGTATCGTCTCCGCGCTCGACCGCTCGTTGCCGGGAGAAGCGGGCGGCCCGGCCATCGATCACCTGATCCAGACCGACGCCGCCATCAACCCCGGCAATTCCGGTGGCCCGCTGCTCGATTCGGCTGGGCGGCTGATCGGCATCAATACCGCCATCTACAGTCCGTCTGGCGCCTCGGCCGGAATAGGCTTTGCGGTGCCGGTCGATACCGTCATGCGCGTGGTGCCGCAACTCATAAAGACCGGCAAGTACATCCGTCCGGCGCTGGGCATCGAGGTGGATGAGCAGCTCAACACGCGTCTGCAGGCGCTGACCGGCAGTAAGGGCGTATTCGTATTGCGCGTGACGCCGGGCTCGGCGGCGCACAGGGCCGGGCTCGTCGGCGTCGAGGTCACCGCAGGCGGCATCGTGCCCGGCGATCGCGTTATCAGCATCGACGGTATCGCCGTTGACGACGTCACCACATTACAGGCCCGGCTAGACGACAAGAACGTTGGAGATGTTGTGGTCTTGTTAGTGGAGCGGGCCGGCAAGACTCGCGAGATGCTTGTGGAACTACGACCGGGAGTTTGATGGAAAGTGGGTCATGGATCTGCACAGCGAAGCAGCCAAGCGACTTCAGCCTTGCGCCGAACTACGAGCCCTAGCTAGGGATGGTCTGAAGTAGCCCTGTATTTCCGGCTGACTTCTGCCACTGCTGATTTTGAAAGCGGTGAACCGATCAAAAACGATCGGATCACCCGCTCATTTCGGTGCTTTCAGCCGTCGCGAGCACCTTGCGACGGCCATTTTCCGCATTACAGGCGCACCTCTCCTGCGCTTGCCAGCAAATGTCGGCGGGCCATCCATAGGTTCGACAGGGCAAACAGCGTCACCAGTTGTGCAGTGTTCTTCACCAGCCCTCGGAAACGTACCTTGGTGTAGCCGAACTGCCGCTTGATCACGCGAAACGGGGGCTCTACCTTCGCTCGCACTTGCGCCTTGGCCTTCTCGATCTTGCGCTTGGCTTTGTACAGGGCGCTGCGTTTATCGAGCATCTTGTAGGTGCTGCGGCGTGCTGCGACCTGCCAGATCACTTCTCGGTCGGCATGCTCGGAGCGCTTTTCGACGCCTGTGTAGCCGTCATCGGCGCAGACGACGTTCTCGTCGCCGTGCAGCAGTTTGTCGACCTGGGTGACATCCGCCACGGTGGCTTGTATCTAACAGTTTGTGGTGATTAGCTACCACCACTGAAGCAGAGTGAGCTGCCCCCTTCCCTTAAGGTCAGAAAAGTCGGCACCGCTGAACCTTGATTTGCAGCACATGGCCCTCCGCTTCACCTTTCACGCCAGCACATAAGGTTGAACGGTTACCGGGAGCTCGACTCCGTATGTACAAGGCGAACAGGCGTGACGGTTTATGTGAGAGGAGTTTGACCATGTTTCCAGTCGGCATTGACGTAAGTAAAAAAACCCTGGATCTTTGCATGCTTTATGACGGTATCAAAGGACGCATAAAAACCCGTAACATCCAGAATAACAGACATTCAGTTGAAAATATTCTTCGCTGGCTCAGGCTTCAACATTGCAGTCCGGAAGATGTTCATGTGGTAATGGAAGCTACCGGTGTTTATCACGAACGGCTGGCCACTGAATTACATGATGCCGGTTTCCGGGTTTCTCTGGCCAACCCTCACCGTAGTCGGGAGTTTGCGCGTGGCATGGGAATCATGACAAAAACGGATAAGGTGGATGCGTATATGCTGGCCTGTTACGCATTCCTTAAGAAGCCACACCGCTGGGAGCCGCCGGCACCCGAAATCAGATATCTCGGTGCACTCCTGCGACGGCGGGATGTTCTGCTGGGTGATGCCCTGCGTGAGGAGAACAGGCTGGAAAAATACCTGTCGACAGACACACCTGCAGATATTATCAGTTCCTGCAGGCGTATGGCGCAGCTTCTGCGCGAGGAGGTAAGTAATATCGAGCGGCAGATAAAAGCACATATCAAAGCCAGCCCTGCACTGAGGCGTGATTATACACTGCTGACCTCAATTAAATCGGTTGGTCCCCAGCTGGGGATGCATATGCTGGTCGTGCTTCGCAGCCATAACTTTGTATCGGCTGAGCAGGCTGCCGCCTTTCTGGGCGTGGTGCCGATCGAGAAACGCTCAGGCACATCGGTCCGGCGCCGGCCGCGGATGTCGAAAATCGGCCCCCCTCAGTTGAGAGCGAAGCTTTACATGTCCGCCCTGTGCGGAAAAATCTACAATAAGCGAATGCGTGATATTTACGATGAGATGTGCCTGCGGGGTAAACCTAAAATGGTGGCCATTGGCGCGCTGATGCGGAAACTGGTGCACTGGTGTTATGGCGTCCTGAAGACCGGAACCGTTTTTAATGACGAAGACCTGAAACCGGTACTGTCAACCTGACTATACCAGGCTGGCATTAAACACAAGGTAACGCTCACTGCAATAAGTGAGCGCAGTCCGTTATGAGCGAAGAGCGGATATTCAGACCGACTGATAGCTGATTTTGAGTTGCCAAAAAGAGCGCTCCTATTCAGTACAAAAAAGATGGTAATGTTTCATAAAATCTCTTAGGCCTTGCAGGAATGGTTTTGAAATGAATGGATCTTGTTTGTGTGGAACAATTGAATTTGAACTTACTCATAAACCAGCAGTGTTTTATCGTTGTCATTGCTCGCTTTGCAGAAAGCAGAGCGGCGTGGGTTACAATCTCGCCACACTAGTCAAAGACAGTGAGTTTCGCTGGATTAAAGGGGAAAACTGCATTGCTTCATGGTCTAAGCCAACGGGGTACCGTACAGATTTTTGCAATGTATGTGGCTCAACTGTGCCTAACAGTCTGCGAGATGTACCTTATGTCTGGGTTCCTGTTGGTTTAATTGACGAACGTCTTGAAATGGAATGTGCAGGAGACTTCTGCACTGATGATGCAATGCCCTGGGATGAAACCCGCTCACCTAGTTGTCACGCTGGACCTGTCGAGTCTCTAGCCTCGCTTTTAAAGTACCTGAAACTCAATTCCTGAGCGTCAGCATTTGGCACAGAGCAGACTCTCAGGAAGCCCGGTTGCCGGTGGCGAAAACGCTGGGTGAGTATGACTTCAGTCAGGTGCCGGAACTGAATAACGCTCAGTTCTGGCAGCTCTGCGAAACGACAGACTGGGTTGATGCCGTAGAAAACGTCCTGTTGTTCGGTGCCAGCGGCCTGGGAAAAAGCCTTCTGGCGGAGGCGATCGTGGATGGTGTTGTAAGGCTGGGCTACCGGGCCCGGTTCTACAGTGCCGGAGAGCTGCTGCAGGAGCTGCGTAAAGCGCGGACACAACTAAAACTGAACGAGCTTCTGCTGAAACTGGATAGCTACCGGGTGATAGTGATAGACGACCTCGGGTATGTCAAACGCGACAACGCGGAAACGGGAGTGTTGTTCGAACTGATCGCGCATCGCGATGAGCGCGGCAGTCTGGTCATCACTAGCAACCATCCGTTCAGCACGTGGGGCAGCATCTTCGTGGATGAAACGATGGCTGTGGCAGCAGCCGACCGGCTGATCCATCACGGATATATTTTCGAGCTAAAAGGAGAAAGTTACCGGAAAAAGACAGCGAAGGCAGTAACCAGCGTGGCTTAAAACCACCTATCAATGGATGCGGCCAGAGTAGTTGGCGCCAGTCGGCAAAACTAGTTGACGTCTAATACGCGGTAGCAGAAAGCAATATGTGGTGGAGTTCGGACCGCTTCGAGTTCGGCTGTGACAACGGTGAAAAACTGCGGGTCACGTTCGCGCGGGACTGCTGTGGCAGAGAGGCCATAGACTGGGCGGCAAGCACCGGAGGCTACGACAGTTCGAGGGTGCAGGATGTGATGCTGAGGTCGGTGGAAAAGCGTTTCGGTGACAGGTTGCCGGATACTCCGATACAGTGGCTGAAGGATAACGGTTCAGCGTATACCGCGCATGAAACGCGGAAGTTCGCCAGAGAGCTGAACCTGAAGCCCTGCACAACAGCGGTGAGCAGCACGTAGAGTAATGGCATAGCTGCAGCAACCGGAGAACTGGTCAGCTGTAGACCATGAAAAAGAGATTCTGCTTTCATTTTGCCTTCAGACATTGTTCCCTGCGGCTGCATTGGTGGCATTGCCACTTTTTCATGAGTATCAGAGGCCAACTTGCCCGAAATCAGAACATCTGGTGCCTTATGTTGTTCGGTCCATTCCATCAGCGGAGAAAGCAAATCTATCTGATTTAACCCTTCACCACCGCCACAATGACCTACTCCCGGCAACAGGAACAGACGGACAAACTTTTCAGTATTTCTTTCTCCAAGCTCCATCGGCCAGGTCAGGCTCGGGGCATCCAGACGCAGAAGCGGAAACCGTTCAGACGCCAGCCCCTCCTGACGCAGCATCAGCCAGATGCGCCGATAACCAAAACGTCTGCGTTCAAGAGTCAGCTAGATAATATGCCCTGATAAATGTGCATCAGCGTACAGCTGCTGAAGCACATTTATCAGGGCGTATCACAAAGCTTGCGCTCGAACGAAGGCGTTTTGGTTATCGGCGCACCCGCCGGAGGGGTACGGCCAGCTGTTTCGTGCATTTGAAGCAGATGACACTAGTATCTGCATCAGATGCGGCTAGCAATGTGGATTGACAAGGTCCGGGGCGAGAGAAGTGGCGCATCAGAAGGTTGCCCCCTGACGATCGACCGCATGTCTGACTAGGGCGCTGCACGATCCAGGGATAAACTTTGCGACCGCGATGTTTGCTTATTGCGAGGAATTGATCAGCATTAAAGGCGCGATGGGCCACGCCAGCATCACCTCAACTCAGCAATATGCTCGGCGCTGAGAAACACGGTTTCGTCTAATGCATTATCTTCTCAGACTGATTGAGAACTGGCAGGAATCTGTATTAGATATCACTGTCGCAACTCAAGAGGTTGCAAGACTGCTCTGTAGTCCATGTCTATTCTAAGTTTTCAAAACAATCAAATATAGAGTTTCTGCTCCGGACTTTGTCATAAGTGCGTCGTATCGGTTCTCTCTTTTTCACCTGCACAGTCCTGTCGGGCCACATTACTGAGGTTGGAGACTGTGGTGAGCGAGTGTCTGATAATGTATAACATACCGGATCAGGATATCTCTCCATTTTTTATGGCATACATTTTCATGTCTGCCTCTTTCATTATGTCGGAAGGTACCTTATGTTTCTCTGCATTAAATTCTGCAGTACCTGCTGAAAATGATAATATACCGGATATTGTAGCGGATTGATTTAAGTTATGCACAGCTAGCTTGATTTTTTCTACAACTGATACAGCATCAGCCTCTGAGCAGTCAGTCAGTAAGTAAAATACTGAATTCATCACCACCGAGTCTGGCAATCATGTGATTGCCTGCTGTAACCTCTTCAAGGATGCGGGCGAAAGCCTTCAGCACTCTATTGCCTTCATGGTGTCCAAAGGTGTCATTGATAAATTTGAACTCATCGAGATCAATAACGATGACACTAAACACGCTCTTTTTTAATCGTGCTTTGCGGAAGGTTTTTTCAAGAAAGAGGGTATAGGAGCGGCTGTTAAATTGTTCAGTTAAAGAATCTTTAATGGCTATTTGTAATAATTCAAACTCGTCTTCTACAATTGCTGCGAGGTCCATGAGCAAAGACATTTGCTCTGGGGAAAAGATTTTTGGCGAACTGTCAAGCACGCAGATTGCACCGGCTATATCTCCGCCGGGTAAACGCACCGGATATCCTGCATAAAAACGTATAAAAGGATAGCCGGTAACCAGAGGATTTTTTAAAAAGTTTGGATTCATCAATGTGTCTTCAATGACCAAAGGCTGTCCGGTTTTTAAAATCCAATTGCAGAATGACACCATTTTATTTATTGGTTGCAGTTCCACACCACATAAGGATTTGAAGTACTGCCGTTCTTCATCAATTAGTGTAACCAGCGCTATTGGAACATCAAACAACCTTACCGCTATTCTCGTCAGTCGATCGAAACGTTCATCTGAGCCGGTATTCAAAAGTTCGATGTTATATAAAGAAAGCTGTCTTTTTTCTTCGTTTCTCTGGTTGGAATTAATCATTTAAATCGTTTATCTCACTAAAGTGATATATTTATGTATTTCTTTAAATAAAGTGGTGCTTTCAGTTAGCAGGAACAGTTTTAATAAACTTTCGGTATATGTAAATTCCTTTCTCTTGAAAAAAAAGCGCTCTTTATAACCAAATGTTATAGAAAACATTGTGGTATCGACAAAACCAACCGTCGGAGAATAAATCAACACATTAATCTTATGCTATTGAACTTAAACTCCTACTTCAATATAGTTATACAATTTTTTTTAATGTCCATGTTTATCTGTTGCCTTTTCTCCTGATAGACACTATCCTGTTGATTCCATGAATATTGTATGGCATATGCTTGTCGCCAACTCTGTTTCTTTTTATGAGCCTGACTTTTTAGATAAAAAACTATCCAGGACTAAAAAATGCTTAAAAAATTCATTCATTCTTCAGAACCTGTTCTGAAGGCGCTGCAGGATCACGCAGCTTTTATAGAGTTTTCAACAGATGGCGTCATTTATGACGTAAATAAAAAATTTCTTGATGTTGTTGGTTATGAAAGAGACGAATTGATTGGACAGCACCATCGCATATTTTGTGATGAAGACTATGTAAAAAGTACAGATTATGAGTCTTTTTGGCTAAAACTTTCTGCCGGGTACTCGTTTTCTGACAAGTTCATGCGTTATAAAAAAGATGGCTCGATAATATGGCTTGAAGCTAACTACATCCCTATTAAAAGCAGGGGGGGTAAAGTAAAAAGCATCATAAAAATAGCCAGTGATATAACAGAGCGTATTGTCATAGCTCTTGAAAAGGATGCGTTATTAAAAGCTGCAAGTCTTTCTATGGGAATGATCACATTTTATCCATCGGGACACATTATCACAGCTAATGATAATTTTTTAAATGCTGCAGGATATAGCCTGGCAGATATCCAGGGTAAACACCATTCATTATTTTGCGATAAAACTTTCAGTACATCTGCTGAGTATGCACTTTTTTGGGAAAGATTAAGTTGTGGTGAAACGCTGACCGGTGTATACCGGCGCATCACGAAACACGGTGCGGATTTGTGGCTACAGGCCAGTTACTGTCCTGTTTTTGATTTTAACGGAAAGGTAATGAAGGTTGTCAAATATGCTCAGGATATTACAAAACAGAAGTTAAAAAATGAGTTTGAAGCACAGGCGGCGCATAAGGCATATGATGTGTCATCTTTAACTGCGGAGCAGACATCACATGTCAGTGCAGCAATTGCAGAAACGTCTGTTGCTCTTGAAGACGCAATTACCACTACCACGGTGCTGAATGGGTATATTCAGCAATTATCACAGCGCTCCGCAGAAATAACTGAAATATCAAATACTATCCATGATATCGCCGTCCAGACAAAAATGCTTTCACTGAATGCCACAATCGAAGCTGCTCGGGCTGGAATTCATGGTCGGGGATTTTCTGTTGTGGCTGCTGAAGTACGTCTTCTGGCGGACAGGATAGATTCCGCTACGAAACAAATTTCGGGTATTACTGAGCAGAACAGCGAACTCTGTAAAAAGTCCGTAGTGAAAATACGTGAGAGTAATGATGCGATCATAAAATCTGTCAATACGGCAGAAAAGACCGCAGAAATAATCTCGCAAATCAGTATGAATGCCTCGGCCATGATGGCGGTTGTTGAAGAGATAAATACTGCTGTACAGGCTGAATCATAGCCCCCTGCTTTCAACTGGTATTTTTTGTGTCTGAAACTAGAGTCAGTATTTTTAACTTAAATGTCATTACATAAAAAATTGACAAAGTAGTGGACGATGAAAAATATCAGTTTTTCACTCATGCCTCCTTCCAATTTCATGCCTCCGAAATACGAAAAGCAACCTTAACGAATGGAAGGGACTTGCCATGGATGGTTATTCGATTAAGGTCAAATCCCCTGAAAATGGCGTATAGCGCAGGAGTACACCTTATCGCTATAGGTGAGCCTTTTCAAAAAACAGGCTTACCGTACAATAATTCTCTATATCCAAACTGACCCCATTATGCTTACGCCGGCCACCTGGGGATTATTGGTCTGGTACAGTCTGCTTTTGGCTTACTTAGGATGACGTGATGGCTATCAGTGAGAAAGAACTGATAGCCCGTAACCACCTGACAGGTTATCGGTCGGGCTTAACTGGTTATTAGCGCAGGGCATGTTAAACTTCCCGCAGGGAAAAGGAGAGAAGCATGAACCATGAAAGTGATCTGACGAACCACGGCTTCAGTGAAGAGGACATTGTCCGGCTGCAGGCCAGTTCAGCTAAAACGGGTACGGAGATGGATACCCTCCTGAACGATCTGGCAAACCGTTTTAAGGCCCTGATATGGGTGCTGTCAGTCATGTTACTGATTTTTGTGGTCACACTTTTGGCGGGCTCGAGGATGCATGCCATTTCCTTTGGCGTGGCTATTCTTGTTCTTGGCACTCTGTTTACGATTACCATGCCTTTGAAGCTGGCCTATAAATCATGGCATTACCGCCGGAATCTCATTTCCCAGCGTCATCAGAAGTGATCAGATCGAAAACAACCTTAGCCTTTACCCCCCATCCCACAATTTTCATTGTCAGTTTGCCCCGGGACATGGTGTCGATTTTCCGGTAAAAATCGGTGCTGATATAGTTAAACAGACGCCATGTCCCAGGTCTGGCCATTAATCCATAGACACTGTAGATATTGCCTGCAAGCGCGATCCCGTTGTATATCCCTAACCCTGTTGATCGTTCAAATCCCATGAATTTAGCGATGTTCATGGCACCATCACCAAACATACCCTGCGTGTCAGGTTCATTCAGGAACTGACGACCAACTTCACGGGTTATCGTGTTGGCCGAGTCGACAATCAGAATAGCCCCGGCAAGAACGCCTACGGGGGTCATTGAGGAAGTCAGCACGAAGCCAAATACGCCCTGCATACCTGCCAGCACCACTTTAATTCCTGAGATGACATAACCGACCATCCGGTCTTCATCCCTGACGTATTTGATCTGGGCATATAGTTTCGCATAACCGGTCTGGAGCTGCCGGCTCTGCTCAAGCAGACTGCTGTTTTCTGCCTGCAGGTTACGCAGGCAGGTCATGCACTCTTCGTCAGACTTTGCCCGCCGGGCACGCTCAAATTCGCCATTAATGACAGATTTAATTTCATCGATGAATTTGAGACGCGTCAATCCATCCCCCAGATGTCGGGCGCCAACAATATTAGCGGTATTGACGAGTTTGCGGGCCTCCAGATTAATCATGGTTTCTGCCCAGAGTCGTGCCTGGCTTTTGTTTCCCGGAAGAATTATATCCATTTTACTCATCCTGATTGAAAATCACCCGTTAAAGCTTATCGCGCTCCCGGATTTAGGCAACCCTGCTTTAAAGGGTAAAATAATAGTCTGATGCTGTCAGTAAACCTTCGCCCATGATGGCCAGCCTGTGTAGTCCAGGGTTCATGGAACATGTATGCCGCGAAGCGGCATGGAGACGCCAGCCGGAGCTGAACCGGGTGATTCTGGTGAGGGGCGTCGTAACCGGCATCAGCCGTTACGGATTGATAGGTTCTGCCAATCCCATCCCTTTCCCTGCAAAGCTATACCCGCTTAAAGCTTTCCGATTGCTAATGTGCGCGGTCGGAGTGAGTCCGTCAAGGCCGATGGCCGCTGACGGGCTGTATCTCCGCGTTAGCGCCGTCAGGCGCTTACGAGCGTGTATGAAGTGATTACCGTGACTTAACTACAGCTACTCTTGATACTAGTTACAACATCCCTCTTAAAGCGAGGGTGTTCCGGCCCTTTGGGCCGGGGCGGCGTCGGTTTAGCAGGGGTCAGGTATGTATGCGGTGCCTGGTTCTGGCGAGAACGAGGCCCGGCGCTTGCGACGGGAGGTACTTTTGATTTCCTTCTGAGCGCGCGGCCGTGAGGCCGCTGCATGCGAAGGCATTTTACGTTATCCACAGAGTGGCCCAAGACAAAGATCCACTCTGGAATGTAATGAACAGAGAGATAAAAAAGGTGAAGTAAGACTGTTTTGCGGAATGTCTTTTATTCATTTCCGGGTTACTTCACTTATTCGTTTGCGGATTTCTGTGTAAAAAAAAGAGACTGTGGCCATTGCGGGCCATAACGACCGGCAGAACGTCATGATGACCGGAAGAAGAAAGGAGTGAAGGATGAAAAATGAGCAGAATGGCCGAAAAAAACCAGCACGAAAAGCCCCGGTGAGGGGCCCGTAAACAAGAAGACTGTTGTGTCGTCTGTGACTAGTCCGGGGGAGAAAGCGCCAGATCCAGCTGGTAAAGATGCTGGATGGCCAGAGCCTTCAGGCGCTCAGATGTGCACCAGTACGCTTCGTCAGGCGGGAGGGTGCGGTAAATCCATTCAGACATTGCATGGAGTCGTTCATCTGCCGGCAGCTTAATCAGATTGTTGGCACGTTTACGCTCCGCGCCTTTTTTGCGGCGGTAAACGAGTGCCTCCCGACGCTTACGGCCAGACCAGCATTTCCGCGCAGAGTGGGCCTGAACATCATCATGTTCGCTCATCACTCCTTCCCGGATCAGCTGCTCACGCTCGGCGCTCTGACGGAGCTTCTTCTCCTGCTCTTTAAACAGCTTGTCCATATCGACGCCCAGCATCTGGAATCCCACGGGGGTTATATAGACATACGTTGGCAACCAGGTGCGGGATTCACGATCCCAGGCGCGTTCTTCTGCGAGGCCCAGAACGCCAAACCGTACCTGTTCCTCAATAAGCCGTGAAAGGCGTGACACCGTCACCTCCGTTTCAGGAATGACATTGCCTTTTGCGTCCTTTGCACTGAGTTCTTTTGCAAGACGGGAGATACACATGCCGACGGTATGCTTGCCGGCATCACAGAAGCTGATGAGCACTGGCCAGAGCGCATCGAGCAGGCGCTGACGTTCCGGACGGAAGCCATATTTACGTCCCGCCTTACGGCGGCCGGCGACATAGAGAGGGTGACGAGAAACATACATGCGCAGGCTGACCTGCCCGGTTTCTTTGTCTTTTTTCACCAGGCGATTGTAGGCATGACCGAGCTGTCCGGAGAGCTTTTTATAATGCTCCGGGCGATACCAGGCCGGGTTCTCACATTTGGCTTTTGTGGAATGCTCACCGCGTTTGCGGCGGGTCAGTTTTTTGACCGGTGCAATGAGGAAATTACCCTGAGTGCCGGCATCGACATCCTGGCAGAAACGGGTTAGCTCATCTTTCGGTAGATCTGACCAGTGAACAGAAATCTGATTGTCATTCACGGCGGCCTGTTCTTATGGCGGCCGGGTGTTGTGTTATGTGGTGCATGCGTTATAATCCTTCACAGGCCACGCGCCTGCTTTTGGACCCCCTGATATCTGTGTCTTCCGCCAAGATGATGACAGATGTCGGGGGGTTTGTGCATTCAGGCTCCGGGAAATCCCGTTACCTGCTCCTGAACGTTTTACTGGACACGTCCTGTCCCTGTCTGTTTCCGGAAGTCCGCATTTCTTCCGTAAAACCATCTTTTGCCACCCGCCTGCCTCACCACAAAGCAGTCAAACCGTCAGTTTGAGTTAGGACACAAAAGTAATCTGAATCAACAATCTGTCCCACCACAAGACGATCGCTGACGATCCGAATACTACCTTCTCATCAGTAACTTTTCCAGATGTTAGACCAGATAACAATCCATAGTTTTCATGCTAATTGTCCGGATGAGACTGCTAGCAAGCATCGCACGCAGTAAATTCAGGGCGTTGGGTTTGATTTGGTAGGCCAGAGCAAGGAAAATAATTTAGAGGAAGAGCTTTACCTAATAGTTGCAAGTTGACTCTTTCGTATCTTCACTGCACTTAAAAAACCGTATAGCTTTTGCTATACAGAATCCATATGATATGCTTGTAAAGCAATCGCTATACAAGGAGCGCACTCATGAAATCAGATGTTCAGCTCAACCTTAGAGCTAAAGAATCTCAAAGAGCACTTATTGATGCTGCAGCAGAGATTCTCCATAAATCACGCACGGACTTCATCCTGGAAATGGCATGTCAGGCTGCGGAGAATGTGATCCTCGATCGTCGCGTATTTAATTTTAACGATGAGCAGTATGCAGAGTTTATCGATATGCTCGATGCACCGGTTTCGGATGAGGCGGCTATTGATAAACTTCTGGCAAGGAAACCTCAGTGGGACGTGTAACAGCACCAGAACCATTATCCAGCTCCCATCAACTAGCAGAGTTCGTCAGTGGTGAGGCAGTACTTGATGACTGGCTTAAACAGAGGGGATTAAAAAACCAAGCTCTTGGTGCAGCACGAACGTTCGTCGTTTGTAAAAGAGACACTAAACAGGTTGTCGGTTTTTACTCTCTGGCCACCGGCAGCGTTAACCACGTGGAAGCAATGGGAAGCCTCAGGCGCAATATGCCAGATCCAATTCCCGTAATCATACTTGCTCGCCTGGCAGTTGATGTTTCATACCGTGGCCAAGGGCTCGGGGCCGATTTACTGCATGATGCAGTTCTGCGCTGTTACCGTGTAGCTGAGAATATTGGAGTCCGTGCGATTATGGTTCATGCACTGACTGAAGAAGCCAAAAACTTTTATCTTCACCATGGCTTTAAGGCATCACAAACTCAGGAACGGACATTGTTTTTAAAGTTACCACAGTGAGGTTTGAGGAAGAAAGGGGCTTGTTCGATATTTAAGATATTGATTTATAATGATTTTACCATTGAATTTAACATAATCTTTGTTATGCGCACTAAGATTAATTAAGAACAAATCCAGCCGTTTCGGGCCCAGCCTTGTTCTGCTCATTCAGCGAATTATGCCCATAGATTCTATGCCATCAACGTTCATAACTGTCGTTACAGTCTTGCGTGTTCTCTACGGCAGTCACCTGCACATCCTGAAAGCGCAACCCATCCACACCGGAAACAACCGGTTATCGCACAACGGCCCGAGAAATTCTCGATGAGCAGAACTTTGAATTTACCCTGTGCCACGCCACTACGTTGCGTCACTACACGCTCGCAGTGCTCACCCATGATATCTACGTCAGGTTTACGCATCGGCTCGCTGATGGCCATCTCAGCTTGTTTAAGGCTGGAACGTGGATAGGCCAGGTTATATGCTGCGCCTGTGGTCATTTGCTCGATAACCGCAGGCGCATATCCTTCGGCTTCGAGCTTACGATATGCAGCCCGGTAGTCTCGTTGGGTTTTTAGCGGGTAAAGGTTTCCGCCTTTACCATCGAAAGCGATAAACCAGAAATCGTCCGTGCCAGTTTTCAGATTTCTGCAACGTTTCAGATACCATCCGCTTTCTCTCGCCCAGATGGTACGGTTATTTCCGGCATTCGTTTTGTCATAACCGTTCTCGTCAAGCCAGCTGTCAAAGCTGGTCAGTCCCAGATTCTGAACCTCCAGAGAAGGCACTCGAATGACTTGCAAGGTATGGCGGGGTCTTGGCTCTCTCATCTTGATCTCTTTCTAGCGCTGGTCTGGGAAATACGGATATTGCGGGCCATATTCATAGTCATGTTGGCCTGGCTCAACTTCCCAGAACGGACGGCCGCTAATTGTCTTTGGACCGCGCTCGTTTACGATGTCTTCTACATCCTGGATATTAAATGGCATCGTTGACAGTAACAGCTGATCTTCGGGTGTCAGCGTCACAGTTGTACCGTCAATACGGCTGTAAAGATCGGCAAACTGTTTACCTGCACCGTGTAACCGGTGCTCCGCTACGCTTCTGATTGCGTGTAAGTCCAGCTCCGCCGCTTCCATGCGATCCACGTACAGTTTCATTTCTTTACGTAATGCACCCAGTTCACGAACTTTAATAAATCCGTAGACGTATCCACCCAGGGCGATAACTGCAATCATTGCTAAAATTGCCATTTTTTTCTCTCACGTGATTGCGGCCGTCGCAATGTGAAGTCTGGGAATTCGCTGGATGTTAAGTACGTTTTCATCCCCAGACCGACGGATGCTAAGGCGCGATCCCAACACTCCATTTGTAAGTATCAGGCCCATCTTCTCCGCTGGTGGCATCAGCTACAATCTGTGCATACGTTCTCCAGCAAGTTCTCAATTGCGGCTGTTATTTCTCAGCCAGGCGCCTGCATTGCTGCCTCATTCCATCAAAAATACTTTCGACAAGCTGCTGGTGGAACTGGTACGGAAGAAGCCCGCTAACACGTTCAATGACTCCCGGGGTTCTGGCGATGATTTCCTCTATCATCGCCTCCGTCTGCTGTTTACTCAGGCCGGTTATCTCACCATGCCTGATCCAGTGGCGTCGTTGTATTCGATATATCTGGTAATAGTTGCTACTGCCACGTACGGCCATCGCCAGTTTGCACTTCTGCAAGGATATCTGATTGTTCCCTTGACCGATCACCGGCCATGCCGACAACACATCATAGAGTGGTGTAAGGTGATAACGTCCCTGTGGCCCAACAGAAATACTGAAATTTTTAGCGTGGCCATCTGTTGCGGCCATCATCCAGAAAATTATCTGCGTCATAAAAAACTGCGCTTTGTCATGCTCTGCGCGGTCTGAATTACTCAGTACTTCCATAATTTCCGATATACCTGGCCCGCCGTCCGCCTGATATTTTCGTAATGGCGAAACGCCCAGGGCCTGACACATATCCTCCTGGGGTAAACGAATGATCCATTGTCCGTCTCCTGACCATTTTCGGTCAAAACGTTCTACCACCAGCGCTTTCTGATCTTCAAAGTGAGCAATCTGCGTTCTTGCCACGGGGAGCCCGTACTGTTCGAGAAGTACCGAGCAGAGCCATTCATTTTCAACCGACGAGCTCATGTCGGCTTTCATGTTCCCCACAAGTCCGAGCGGTAGCTTGAATATATGCGTCGTTGGTGTATTACCCTCCGGCATGCACCACCGATCTTCATGCCACAGTAGGGCTGTTTTCTCCTGAGCACCGGCAATAGATAAACGTAAGTCGTCGTTATCTTCTGGCCTGCCCGGTAGCAATGTCTCCGTGGTATTACGCAAAGTTGCCGCAATTTCTGATTCAGTAAGAGGGTGACACTTCACGGAATATAAATCTGTGGGTTCGTCTCCGTCATGAAGCAGCTGTATCGCGCCCACGCAGTCTTTTCCCAGCTCCGTCAGCAGATCAAAAGGCTCCAGGCTATCGGCCTTGTAACGCATTGCCAGACGTCTGCGTATGCCTTCGCTGTCCGGGAGTAAAAGGAAGGGACAATGACAGCGGCCTTCCCTGTTCGTCTGCACTCCAGTCAGGAAGGTATTGTAAGCTGTCTACCCCTTTACTTTTTTCCCAGTATCCGACTTTGATTCCGTTCATCCAGATTGCCAGGCGCTGCTGTTTCCGGCTCATATCGTTACCATTTCTCCTGTCGTGCAGGTGAGTTTGATTTAAGCATTTCTTCCGTCTGCTTCCTCTCTGAAGAGGTGGTTGTCGAGGAGAAGCTGATTTTTACGCCCAGGATGGAAAACACCTTGAATAGCCGTTCAATGCTCGCACTGGCAGGGTTGGCTTCCAGACGTGAGTATGTCTGTTGAGTGACCCCTAACCTTTCGGACAGGTCTTTTTGCGTCAGGCCATTCGCCTTGCGAAAACCAATGAGCAAGGGACGCAACTGGTTGAGCGTGTTTAACGGGTAATCATTATTGATCATAAGCTGGCCTCGGCAGTTCCTCTGATACACCTTGCAGGCTGTTTTCTAAACATACACCCTAAAAGCTGTAATATCAAATTAACAGCCTAAAAGCTGTTAAATATGAAATACAACCTTTAGGCTGTTACTAAGTAACAGCATAGATCTTTATGACGTTTGATATGAGAGAACTTTCGATTATAAGCCGTTACGCTCGTACAGCATCCGGGAAGAGAGCTGACAGGTCAGGATCATCAGTTAACGAGAACCGGAGTATCTTATGGCCCCTGTTGTGAGCTGTATAAGAGCTGTGACCTTCCATTTGCCTCCAGGAGGAGGCAAACAGAGTATTAAAAGCAAAGGCAGACATTTTTAGCAGCTGGTGGGCTATGGGGTTCCAGAGGTGCTCCGGTGAATGTTACTTGACTGGCAAGCTTCCTGCTCTGATGGTCAATGCCTCGATGCTGTCTATATTGTTCTGAAGCTCTTCCAGTTCCGCCTTTTCAATACCGGCCCAAAGCTTTAAGTGTCGCTGATAAAGGGACCACTTGAGTGAGTGAAAACCATTCCAGGCCAACCCCATCCAGGAGGCATAATTCGCATTGAGAATAGTGCCGGTGATATACATTTTACCTGCGTTAACAGCACTGGAAGTTCCATAACCCAGGGCAAGCATCATCCGGAAGCGTGGATTTAGCCGCAACGGCATGGTATCCAGTAAGGTCTCCCCAAAAGCTCCTTTTCCCAGCGATACCTGTTTCGCCACAAAGAAAACCCGCATCAAAACTTCCATTATGGTCATCGGAATACTTGTCACGATAAACTGACGAAAGTCATACCCGTTGACATACATGTACTCTATTTGTTTGCCGAAGTTAGAACTCCCCACAGGGATCCCCTCAAGCATACGAAGTAGCCCCATAAAAGGAGCCGGTAAACCCATGCCACGGTTTCCTTTTGCTGAGGGGGCATTAACATCCGATGCCAGGTGTCCAAACATTCTGGCGATGAGCCTGAAAATATTGGTTTCGTCTGTAACGCCTTTACTGGAAGGATAAACCACGATCTGTCCATTCTGAACCACCGTACAGGTCCCGTTCAGCATATCCTTTATGCCGAAAATAATGCCCAGTATGGGGTCGTGTGACAAAGCTCTTAAGCGGTGATTTGTGGGAGACAAAACGCCAACGGCTGCACCCACTAAATCGCTGCTGATCGAACTGTCTGGTGCCCCTATAGGAAACAAATCTGAGAGTTTTGTACTCAGGTCCTCCGGCAAAATGGCATTGAAGGCTTTCTGGACCTGTTTATTGAAAATACCATCCACTTCTGCCGTAAAGCTCACCGTAGGTTTTGGCGGGGCTCTGACGCAAAGTAAATCCAGCATGGATGCTATGAGCCCGCATCCGCAGGCAATAGCATAATCCCAGGCGTCGAGTGCGTAGCGATCATTAAATTCTTTAATATGATTCTGGATCCGGGCATCTACAACAGCCAGGTCATCCGTGGAGAGTATTGTGGCCAGTCCAATATCACCGTATACACGCTGGTTAGCCTCTCTATAGATGGTTTTAAGGCCTGTTTGAAGCATGGCAGCATCTGAGGGGGTCATTTCTCGCAGATGATGTTCTTTAAGCGCCAGATGCTCCGCTTCATCAAGTTCAGTGCCGCTGATTAGCCCGGTCAACTGTGCCTTAAGGCTCTCTATATCACTGTTAATTGTCTCGTGAGCGTTCGCGATATCCTGACCACGGAGCTGAATATAACGGATGGCTCTGAGCTCATCATCATAAGGAGACTGACTCATGTGTTTACCTCGCTGCGCCCAGTCCCCCTTTGGGGGCTTTTTTATTAAGCATATCGATGTGCGCCTTTATGACAGCAATTTCTGCCTTAAAGTACTCAGCGTTCGACATTAACTTTTCCTGAACATCGTAGAGCTTTTTAATGGCCAGAGTAAGGGCGACTTTCAGCTTCCCATTTTTCCTGTGTTTCACTATCGCGTATCCGCCAATCCCTAACACTGCTACAGGCGCAGCCAGGATTCCAATTCCTGCCACCATGCCACCGCCTACGATAGATCCTGCTGTTGCGAGCCCGGAGGTTATGCCTGCTGCTGACACTCCCGTTGTACCAAGCGTATAGAGAGCACCGAAGGAAGCCGCAGCGCCGACGCCTGACCCCGCCAATGCTGCTGCGCCCTCAGTAATACCCGGGAACTTATTTTCAAGCGCCTGCAGAGCACTTGTAACTTCATCCATTGCCTTCTTGCGAATTTTTTCCAGCTCTTCAGTTTCGGTAGCGTCCATTACAGGCCTCTTATTCTTAACTTGCTGTGTTATGGGTGAAAAAGTGCACCATAAAAGTGATGAAGAAATCATGACTTACTATTGGGGCACTTTCCAGTTCACGGTTGTCAGTTTTAATGCTGTTGCTGTTAGTAAGGGCAGACCTGAAATAACTGCCGTGCCGTTGCCCCTTTGGAACTGGCTTTCCTAAAAATCTGTTGCGGACTGAACAGACATGTGCGGATTTATATCTGGACTGGTTCCAGACATAATTCCAATCAGGCTTCCAATGACAAAATGCTGGTCACCCTCGGAGACGACATAGGGTCCACCTGAGCATCCTTCGGTGTTGTAATGTGCGATTACAAAGCGAGTTGTGTGATGATGGGGAGAATGATTTGAGCAATTTAAAGGCCAAATGCCTAAAAATTCACCAGGGAATGTCGAAATTGTTTTCTCATTCATTGGATATCCGACACCCAATGTATCCATGCCAGCTGCGGGAGCTAGGACCTTAAAGTAACTACTTACAGGCTGTTGTATTCCAGCTGGTAATACGATTTCTGCACTGTCAACAAACGGAATGCCGTCTTTAAAGTCTGCCCTATCATTAGCCTCATTGAGAATGAAATCGACTAGAACAGGCTCTTCGTTCAGCAGTCCTTGATGGTTAAGAAATTTGATGTAAAGTTTTTGGGTATTGCTAAGGGGATAGTTTTTTCCAAGAGCATTGGTAACAACATGGGCTGCGGTGAGAATCTTTTGCTGCTGACCATTATCGAAACCAAACGCAGTTGCTTCGATATGGCTACTAAAATGAGGATCATTACTTACATAGATTTTACAGACGTAGTTTTCAAACATTATTTCCTCCTTTTGCCGGTACCTAATCAGTTACACGACTGCATGTTATAAACAACTAAACTCTCTTCCTGATATTTGAGTTTGTATGTTTTGCCAGGCACCAGCTCACCTCTGAAACACGGTTAGTCTCCTCCATGACATGGTTATGGCGATGGTCAGAAACTGTTATCGACGAAAGACTGGAATTCCTTTAATGGCATTATCCATTTCAAGCCGTATGTACTGAACGGGAGCGTATATTTTTATGATTCCAGATCTGAATCCTGAAACATTCCCCGTACCTGAACATTGAGGGCATACAGCGTTTCTTACTTTTTTCATCCTGCTACCTCATCTTTTTTTTAAAAGCTTTCCTTAAGCCTGTTTTCGAAATCGAAAACAGAAGATTCGAATTCTTTTTTTTCTGGATGAGAAATTTTTACTTGCTCATATCCGTATCCAAAATTACTGAAATCGACAATTACCGTCAAAATTTTATTAAGCGCATTTAAAACCTGAGCTGCTTTTGTTCTGCTTTCAAGGAAATTCAGCTGCTCTTTAGCACTGCTATAATAGCTGTCAAGTCTGCGATAATATTTCTGAATTATTTTGCCATCAATAATATCTGATTTATTAATCCATACCTGTAAGTTTAAGACAATGGCAAGGGCTTCGGATAAAATATCGTTGAACGTCTTTAAAAGATCATCCTGAGTTTTGAAACTCATGAGTGCAGTAAAGGGAAGCTTTTTGTTTTCAGCGATGTACTGATAGAACGCAGTGATCGCCTGTGTCTGACTGACATCGAGGTTTTTTAAAACCTCATCAGCAGTCATTTTGATTGCATCGTCAATCCGAACGTTTATCGTTGCCATCATCTCAGTTCCTGTTGGGAGAAGATATTAATGTAAAGCGTTTTTGCATTACACGCAACCAGTAATGCAAAAATGCATTACATCAGGCGGATTAGTTTTTTCTGGTCAAAATACACGATGTGATTTTTCTTTAGCCGAGATCCATCCGATCCCCACGCAACCGGTAAAGGTTCGCAGGTTTAATCAAGATAGGTTTCGTATCTCCCTAAGGGTGGGATGGATAAACTCATAATGGCATCTGTGTTTACAATGAACGTATCCGAATAAAACTCATCCAATTTAGTAAAGTTTATTTTCTTGCAAAAGCCTAATAAATATGGATTTTTTACGTCTTCAATTACAACATCGCCCCAGGGATTCGCTTCACAGCAAAGCTTCAGAAAAGACTTAAACCATCCCTTGTTTTGTATTTCTTCCGGAAGCTGTACCACATGTATGGCCAGACAATCTCCCTGGTAACGATTAGTACTTTGTCTAAGCCCTACAACAATCCCCTTTTCTTGAATCTGTACACCTGCCTGATGCTCTTTCATGTCGGGCGTATAGTGCCTTGCTCTGTTTAACCAAGCCACCAGCTGCTGAGCCGTAGTTGGTGATTCTTCAGCTATCCATTTCAGGTACTTGATGCGGTCCATATGCTCCTCCCTGTACGATTTCCAATGAAAGGCTCTACAGTATTAAGCTGCTGTAGAGCTCATTCAACCATGCTCAAACGGTGCGTATTAAAGGATGCCTAACCTTTTTGTTTCATCGATCCACGGTCTGAATTCTTCCAGTAGATTATCATATAACTTTTCATCGCTAATCGAACCGAAATCATCCATGGCAAAGAAGTGGGTGTTATCAACCCGGCGGTCAGTAAAGTCATCCAGATTTTTGAGGATACCGTAGCTTGAACCACCCAGGCCGACAAACTTCCAGAAGATGGGGTAGTTGGCAGAACGCCGGATTGCATCTTTAATCGCCCGGGTCTTGCTGATCCCGCCATCGGTAATAAATACTACATATACTGGGATTTTCGAGTCCTTAAAATAGTCGACTATTTCTTCCATCACAGGAGGCTCGTTGTTTGTCCCTCCAAGGCCCGGCAGGTTCTCCCAGGCTGAACGCTTTCCAGACCCGCGAATGGACTGAATATATGTGTCCAGGTTGTCCAGTGTGACGTTTGGATACTTCTTATGCTTCTCTCCAAATCCCCAGACATCCATTTCACCGTCGTCGTCGAACTGGGCGGCAAGAACGGCGATGCGGTCCAGCACAGACTGAACGTTACCCTTACTGAACTGGCCACTCATCGAGCCGGATGCGTCAAGTACAAATGCAACCGCTGCCTCAAGGGTGTCCAGTTTATTTTTAGTGAGACTGACCGAGGCTTTTTTAGCGAGGCTTACAAGGCGCGGAGATCTGGTTTCCAGTTTCTTTTCCAGACTGATACGAGCTGGCTTTGCTGGCTGCGGAGCTGGCTGTGCGACATCAACGCCATAGCTAATGGCCAGAGGCTCAAGTCCACCGTTGAAACCCTGCCCGAGCGCACGAAGCTTCCAGGCGCCATTGTGCCGATATACTTCACCCAGGATGATTGCTTTCTCACTGCGGCCCTGAGTCTCAGCCTGAAAGTCAGCGATACCAGGAGCCTGAATGCTCAATAAACTGAGCCCACTGATGGTATCTTCACCATCAATGACAACGGTGATCGCAATTTTACTGACGTTCGCTGGAACACGATCCAGTGCTATATCAATGCTGGACTGCTGCGAACCGGTAACGAGCTTGACTGCCCCCTCAGGAGAAGACAAATTATTATAAAAGATAAAGTCAGAATCGCCACTGACCTTTCCCTGAGCATTAAGCAAGAACAGGCAGGTATCGGGTTCGCCTTTAAAGCCGGATTTGGCAGGGTACTGAAGATTCAGCCTGATAGCAGATTGCTGAAGGGGTATGTTTTGTCCGGATTGTAGATTCATATTAACTCTCCTGATTTTTGATTATTTTTAAAGCGCAGCGTTTATATATGTTCCCCAGGCTTAGTTCAGGACGCTGGATATTCGGTGAGGCGTAAATATGGTGTGACACCATATTTCATCACGCTGAAGTTTCTATACCTGTTGAATTTGAATTTTCATTGCCCGGGTATCTTATGTTCCAGATCCCGTTCCTTCATAAATCGCAAAAGTAACATATATCCGAGGGGCATGCTGTTGATATAAGGCACGGAATACTGGCTTAACCAGCAACCATAGATAAACCCGGGTCCTGCAAAAAGGTTCACGCCAGAATTAACATTACTCTGCTTTCTGAAAACGCCCGGCCCCCTTTCTCAGATTCAACAGCTGATAGCGGATCGTTACCCAAAAAAAACCCCGGCATTGCCGGGGTCAGACTCAGCGTCTTTTAGACATTGACGCCGTGCTGGGAAGCAAGCGCTGACAGGCCACCGGCAAAACCCTGGCCGACAGCTTTAAACTTCCACTCAGCGCCATGGCGATACAGTTCACCGAAGACCATTGCGGTTTCAGTTGAGGCGTCTTCAGACAGATCGAAACGGGCAATTTCCGTGCCGTTGTCGTTGTTGTAAACGCGCATGAAGCTGTTGCTCACCATGCCGAAGTTTTGTTTACGCGCTTCTGCATCATAGATGGTAACGGCAAACACCAGTTTTTTGATGTCTGCTGAGACTTTGGTCAGATCAATTTTGACCTGCTCATCGTCGCCGTCGCCTTCACCAGTACGGTTGTCGCCCTGGTGCTCTACTGCGCCATCAGGGCTGGTTTTATTATTGAAGAAAATGAAATGGGCATCTGACAGCACTTTACCGTCTTCACCTACTGCGAATACGGAAGCGTCAAGGTCAAAACCCTGACCATCGGTTACACGGGCATCCCAGCCCAGACCAACCATAGCGACATTCATGGTTGGTGCTTCTTTGGTCAGAGATACGTTGCCGCCTTTTACGAGAGAAACTGCCATTTTTAGCTCCTGCAAACAGTTGAATGAGGCTGAATTAACAGCCCCGGATATGAAAAGTTACTTTTCGATCAGGAGGCGTTAATGCCGTACTGAGCACATACAGATGCCAGACCACCTGCATAACCCTGGCCTACTGCGCGGAATTTCCACTCACCATTGTGGCGATACAGCTCGCCAAACAGCATGGCGGTTTCAGTGGACGCATCTTCGGTCAGATCGTAGCGAGCGACTTCAGTCTGGTTATCGTCATTAACCAGACGAATAAACGCACCGGATACCTGACCAAAGCTCTGGCGACGAGCCTGAGCATCGTGGATGGTCACAACGAAGATGATCTTGTCAACTTCAGACGGGACGGCGTCCAGTTTAATTTTCAGCGATTCATCATCACCATCGCCCTCACCGGTGCGGTTATCGCCGGTGTGTGTTACGGAACCGTCGGATGACGTCAGGTTGTTATAGAAGATGAAATCTGAATCGCCGCGCACTTTGCCGTTTGAGGCCAGCAGGAATGCTGAAGCATCCAGGTCAAAGTCCTGACCGTCTGTTGAACGCGCATCCCAGCCAAGGCCCACCAGGACGTTTTTCATTGACGGAGCTGCTTTACTCAGGGAGACGTTCCCGCCTTTGGAAAGAGAAACACTCATAAAATAACCTCTTCGATTAGTAATTGTTCAGGTTAACACTTAAGGGGATTAACTCCCCTTTTCCTCAGATTCAGGTTTGCCCGGGAACATGACGCTTGCGAGAATGCCCAGCGCCAGTACACCCAGTACAACATACAGGCTGGTTGTTGCCGCAATGCTGTAACCATGATGCCAGATGTGATCGGTCGCATTCAGGCCGAGTTTTGCCGCGATGAAGAACAGCAGCACGATAACGGCCTTCTCCAGATGAACCAGGTACTGTTTCAGTGCCTCAAGGACAAAATACAGAGTACGCAGGCCCAGGATAGCAAACATCATGGCACTATAGACGATAAGCGGTTCACGACTGACGGCAATGATTGCCGGTACCGAGTCAAACGCGAACATTACGTCCGAGAGTTCAACCACAGCCACACACAGGAACAGCGGGGTCGCATATAGCGCCGCTTTTTTACCACGGCCAATGGTGACATCGCTGTTTTCTGGTTTCGCCAGTTCGGCATCCACTTCCTTCTGGTTAAGCAGGAAGGCATGCCCTCTGAGCTTCGGCCAGATAGGGAAGAAGCGTTTAACCATGCGGTAAGCCAGATGCTGGGAGTAATCCTCAATTTCATCATCGTCATCACCGCTTTTAAGCATCATGACCGCCGTCCAGGCAACGATAATAGCGAAGACAACTTCAACGTACGGCCCCAGACTCAGCAGGCTCGTACCGATGGCGACAAAGATGCCCCTGAAGACAATGGCACCAATGATCCCCCAGTAGAGAACACGGTGGCGATAACGATCCGGAACGGCGAACCAGGAGAAGATGGCCATCATGACGAACAGGTTGTCGACCGACAGCACTTTCTCCAGCGCATAACCCGTGACAAACAGACTAGCAACCTCAGCACCGTGGTGGATATAGAGGAAACCGGCAAATGCCATCGCAACCACAACCCAGAATACGGACCAGAGCGCCGCACTCTTAAGCGAGATTGGCTTGTCATCACGGTGCATAAACAGGTCAATAAAGATGGCACCGACTGAAAGCGCAATAAAAACAATGACCGTTTCAGTCGGGAAGCCGATGTGTGTGGAAACCATATTTTACCCTTAGGGATGTGGATCAGAGGCCAAATTCAGCCGGGTCGAAGCCCAACGCGATAGCGATCTCGCGGGAGGCCAGTTTCTCGTCCTGATCGAAGTTACCGTCACTTTTTGCAACGGCAATACCAACACGTAAGGCCAGCTGAGCGGCCTCAGGCTGATCTTTCAACGCCAGGATGTATTTCATGGTTTCGCCCTTGCCGATTTCAACATCGAAATCGAAGCTTGAAACCAGTTTATTGAAGAACTCGATCACCTCATTGGTATCGAATACCTTCAGCTCTTCTGAAGAGCGAAGAAAGCCCATCATTTTCTGCTTTTCTTCCGAACTCACGCCGTCACTCGATACGGCAATACGGGCACATACAGCAACGGTGCCGTGCATAAATTTTTTGTTTTTGAAACGGCCAACCTGGCGGGTCAGTTCGTCCCGGCCAGAGTTAATGGCACCTTTTACCTTGTCGAAAAAGCTCATACCTGTTTCCTTTGTTGCTGTGTTATTTAGAACCGGCGCTCCAGCGAAATCCCCAGCCAAATGCCCGGTCCATTTCGTCCTGGCCTTTGAAGTACTGGTTAATTCGCTCGACTTTAATTGCACCGTTTTCGTTTACGAGTCTGGCAATGGCGCACAATGTGCGACGGTTTTCACCTTCGGTCAGGCGGGTCTCAATGGGCGGTTGATCCGGCACATGAATAGTGACCACACCATCAGTCTTGTCCCAGCTGGGAACACCTTCATAAATAAAGGCGTAAATCAGCACTTCGCGGATATGCTTCCATTCACGTCCATTGATATGCAGCCACTCGCCGTCTGATACATCACCCGTCCGGTCATCTCCCTTGAGCTGAACATACGGTTCATCGCGATAATCACCGAATGCATTACCGAGCGCCTGAATGACCGATTTATACCCGTCCTGAAGCTCAACAAAGGCCCCCAGATCCAGGTCGATTCCTTTGGAGCCGAACATGCCTGCAAAGCCGGATTTGCCGCTGCCTCGGTGCCAGTTCAGGTTGATCCGGATTTCACCGAAGTTATCCCGTTTGGTCAGGCTGATTGCAGGCTTCTCTTTTGTCAGCGATACCTTGCTCAGGCTGATTTTTGTCTCAACTGGCGGAGGGGTTACAACCGGAGGAGTCGGGGCTGCGGGAGCAGGTTCGTCGGCAATATTTACGCCGAAATGCTCTGCCAGCGGTTTAAGTCCACCGTTGAACCCCTGCGCAACAAAGCGGAATTTCCAGTCATTATTACGACGGTAAAATTCACCCAGAATTAAGGCTGCTTCCTGACGGCCGCTCAATTCGACACTGCCGCTAACCAGGCCGGTAGCCCCTTGCTCCACGTCGATGGAAAGATTACGAAGACCGGACACCGTCTGCCCACCGTCACAGGTCACGGTGAACGCAATTTTTTGGACATCAGGTTTCAGCCGGTTGAGCGCGACAGTAAAGGTTGAGTACTGGCCTTCACTGACCAGGCTGACGGTACCATCATCGTTACGTGGCTGACCATAGAACACCATGTCCGCATCACCCTGCACCTTCCCGTCGGCATACAGGCGAAACGCCGAAGCATCCACCTGGCCGCCCGAGGTGATCCGGACCCGCAACTCCTGGGCTGGAACGGGGGCATTGCCCCCCGGCGTCAGGTTCATTAGCGGATAACCGCTGAAACGATATCGGAGTGCATATCGTCAATTGTGCGGCCGCGACAGGCATGGCCAAGGGCGGTAAAGTCCCAGTTGCCGTTATTACGGCGCAGCGAAGAAATAACGATCCCGGTATGTGAGCCCTGCTCAGTCAGCTTGTAGCGAGCCAGCTCTTTGCCGGTTTGATCGACAACGCGGCAGAACGCGTTTTCGACGTCATTGAACGACTGACCACGGAAGCTGTTTACCGTAAACGCCAGGTATTCAACGTTTGCAGGCAGTCGGGAGAGGTTGACCTTAATCACTTCATCGTCACCGTCACCCTCACCGGTCAGGTTATCGCCACTGTGCACAACAGCGCCGCAGGTGGATTCCAGTTTGCGGAACCAGATGGTGTCAATTGTTTTACCGGTGCTGTCCATTAATACGCAGCCAGCATCGAGATCGATTGAGTCGTTGCCTCCAAACAATCCTCCAAGAAGACCTTTTTTCTTAACCGGATCCCAACCGAGACCGAAATGAAGCTGGCTTAATGCAGATGATTCTTTGCTGAGTGATACCGTCTGGTTCTTAACTAATGAAACCATGTTTTATTCCTTAAAATGGTAATGACCGAGACAATCAAAGGGTTGTTTATTAACTGACGAAGAAAATCATATCATGATGAAGTTCTATGACAAGGGAAATTTTGGTAGTTTTCTGTAAAAACACAAAAAGAAAATCTTTTCAGGGTGTTAATTTTCTATGTTTAATTTAAATATCAATACGTTATCTGAAATCCAAAAAATACTGACTCACTCCATAACCACAGAAGTTATTAATCATATTATGATTGACATGTAGCTTAGACACTCATAGACTCACTTCTCAATCATAAATTTGCATGGCGTTCCGGATAATTAAAAAAAATGAACAAGAAAATTTGGTTTATGGAAGGTTTATCCTCCCAGCGAGATATTATTCAGGGGGTAAAATCATTTGCACAAAAAAATAATTTTGCCATTACCGTTTTTGCCTCCCACCGTAACGAAAGAAATGAAATCCTTTCCGTTGCCGATTATTCTTTGACTGAACCTGAAGATCCTCAAAAACGTCTCCAGTTTATTCAGGAAACCATTCAGACCTACGGCATCCACCATATTCATACTGGCCGTAACAGCCAGTGGTTTGAAGAACACCGTTCAGACATTGAATCGACCGGTGCCACACTTACTACCGGTGCAACGAGCGTCGACTGGTTAACTCTGGCTGACGAAAAAGTTACTTTTGCTCAGTTTATGGAGCAAAAGGGACTCCCGGTTGTACCATCCTGGCGGGTGAATACGCTGGCAGAATTAAAGACACACCTCGCGTCCCCGCCGTTCACTGACAGCCCGGTATGCGTGAAGCCGGTGACGGGTATCTATGGCATGGGATTCTGGCGCTTTGATGACAGTGCTTCGCCTATGGCCGTCTTTAATCATCCCGAACATCGTCTGGTCAGTCCGCAACAGTATATTGCAGCAGCATCAGCTGCTGAGTCGTTTAAACCCCTTGTTTTGATGCCGTACCTGCCAGGCCCGGAATTTTCCGTCGATATCCTCGCGGATAAGGGCGAAATACTCGCAGCCGTGGGACGCCGTAAGGAAGGGGCTATCCAGTATCTGGTAAACGAAGGTAGCGCCTGGGAACTGGCGTGTGACTGCGCCCGGGTTATGAAGGCCGACGGGCTGGTGAATGTTCAGACGCGAAACGATGTGAATGGCAACCCGGTGCTGCTTGAAACCAACATGCGTCCGTCAGGGGGGGTGGGTTATACCCTTCACAGCGGGGTGAACCTTCCTGGGTTATTTGCTGCCTTTAAGCTCGGTCTGATGTCTGAAGATATGGTGCGCCAGAGCGCTAAAAACACCTTTTCTCCGGTTGCGGTGAGATCCATTACGGATGTAATTGCATACCCGGAATCACTCTCTAACCTTTTGAATTAAGGCGTGTTTATGTCTGATAACCTCGAAGATATGATTTATCGCCGTACCCTCTCATGCGGTACGATTCAGGTAATCCGCGATCAGGGTGAAGTTTCGCTCGATGACCTGTTTGATATCGCTGAAAGACGTAACCCGAAACGCGCCTTTCTGTTTGTCAGCAAAGTACTCGGCAGGCACATTCCCGTGCTACCCTCAGTCATGCGGCAGGCCTACAGACAGCTTGCCAGCCAGTTCCCCTCAACGCTGACAGGGCCCGTACTGTTTATCGGTATGGCTGAAACCGCCGTTGGGCTTGGGGCCGGTGTGTTTGATGAAGTGCGCCACCAGCATCGTGAATCTGTATATCTGACCTCTACCCGTCACCCGGTTGATGGCACGTTGCTTTGCGAGTTCAAGGAAGAACACAGCCACGCCACTGATCATCTGATCTATCTGCCAGATGATGAAGAGAAAAGACGTCGTGTTACCAACGCGCGAACGCTGGTTTTGATTGATGACGAGGCAACCACCGGTAATACCTTTATTAACCTGCTTTCTGCCCTGCGTAATACCGGCAAGCTTCAACATATTGAACAGGTTATCGCCGTTACGCTTACCGACTGGAGTGGCAAAGCCTTGTCCGAGCGCAGCACCTTACCCGTCACTTCTGTTTCTCTTGTAAGCGGTCAGTGGGGATGGACCACATTACCAGATGCACCGGTCCCGGACATGCCGAAAGTCAACGTAACTTCACGCGGAGAATGGGACATCCAGGGGAAACAGTCATGGGGTCGACTGGGGATGCTCGCACCTGCGGCCGATCTCGGCCATGAGGTTTCCGTCCGCAAAGGGGAGCGTGTTCTGGTTCTCGGGACAGGGGAATTCGTCTGGGAGCCGTTCCTGCTTGCAGAACGGCTCGAAGCTGCCGGGGCAAAGGCATTTTACGGTTCGACCACCCGCTCCCCTATCGCCGTTGGTTATGCCATTGAGTCCGCCATTTCCTTTACGGATAACTACGGGCTGGGCATCCCCAATTTTGTCTATAACGTCGCCCACCAGCAGTTTGACCGCATTCTTGTGTGTACTGAGACACCCGCAGAAAGTATTGACGCGCAGCTTCTTAAGGCGCTGGCTGAGGTTGCGCCCGTCGTGGAGATTGTTACCTATGAATAAACCCGTTGTTCTGAGCGACCTTGACGACACGCTCTTTCAGACCCGTCGTAAAATGGTGGACGAGCTGGCCCTGGAGCCATTCCGTACCGGTGCCGTTGATCGTACCCTGAATCCACGAAGCTTTATGACGGAAGAACAGTCCATGTTAGTGGACTGGCTTCTGGAGCAGGCTGAACTCATTCCCGTTACCGCACGGGGAACTGAAGAAATCAGCCGCGTACGGATCCCTTTCCACTCCTGGGCAATCACCACGCACGGGGCCGTCATTCTCACGCCTGAAGGCAACCCCGACGAGGAGTGGAAGGCCCATATGCTCGGCCAGCTGGCTCCCTATCAGGAAAAGCTGACATCGATGCAGCGACTGATCACTGAAATGATGGACGCAAAAGGGATTAATGCCTGGGCAAGACTGAACTTCGAATACGGTGAAACGGCGGTTTATATGGTGATGAAACACCGCGACAGCACCCGCCTTGACGAGCTCAATGCCATTGCAGATGAGATAGAAACGGTGTTTCCGACCGAGGGCTTCTACATCCACCGCAACAGTAATAACGTGGCCTGGCTACCCACCCCGGTTGAGAAAGGGCTGGCCGTCAGCTGGCTGCTTGAAAAACTTCGGGCTGAACGCGGCGTTTTCCCCGTAATTGGTCTGGGCGACAGCCTGAGCGATCATCGTTTTATGAAACTGTGCAGCTGGTTTGGCATCCCGCGTCAGAGTCAGTTTGCAGATGCCATTTCACAGCGAATTTTTGGAGAAAATTAAAATGCAGCCACATGAAACATTTACCGGCTCATACCAGCCCGGTGACGTGGAATTTCTGCTAAAGCCGGTTGTCATTGAGATGACGCCGGTTGATCAAAAAGAAGAGCTGATTCAGTCCGGGAAGAAACATTATTCAGACATGCTCAGCCAGGAGCCAGCACCAACACAATGGCATCTTGATTTGTTTCACCGGGCGCTGGATCGGGGCGCAGAGAGGCTTGCAAAAGAAGTCACACAGCTCGCTATTTCTCTGGCCGAACGCTTCGGTGATGAGCCCATTGTACTGGCCAGTCTTGTCAGAGCTGGCGTACCGCTCGGCGTTATGCTGCACCAGGCCCTGCGTGACATGGGGAAAACCTCATGGCATTACGGCATCAGCATCATCCGGGATCGTGGAATTGACGGTGCAGCACTCGACGTCATTGAAGAGCGGCATGGTACCAGCGGTATTGTCTTTGTTGACGGATGGACAGGTAAAGGCGCAATTACCGGAGAGCTTGTACGCGCACTGAAAGATCGCCCGGGCTATCCTGAGCAGCCGCGACTGGTTGTCCTGGCCGATCCCTGTGGCTGTTCCTGGCTTGCAGCAAGTGATGATGACTGGCTCATTCCTTTTGGCATCATGGGTGCGCCGGTATCAGGCCTGATCTCCCGGTCAGTATGGTCCTCTGAAGGATTACATGGGTGCATGGTTTGCGAGCATCTCAGTGAATTCGAATGCAGCCGGATGCTTGTCGATGCCGTCGCTCATTTCCGTAAGAAGTTAACACCGACATCCCTCGCTCCCCTGAGCTGGAATACGGAGTCAGCCCGGATCTTATGGCAGACAAGTCGCGACGTTATCGCGTTCCTGGCCGATGAATTTAAAGTGGACAGCGTCAATCGTATTAAACCCGGTATTGCTGAAGCAACCCGGGCTGTATTGCGTCGGGTACCGGACCATATATTTGTGCGTTCTATTGACGACCCGGACGTTGCCTTGCTTGTAGGGCTTGCTCGTGAAAAGGGAATAGTTGTTACAGAAATGGGGGGAACCCTCGGCCAGTATCGGGCTGTAACCATTATCAAGAAGGTACTCTGATGAAAAATCGTCTTTCTCCCTGGAATCTGGGAGCCACGCTATACATGCCTGCAACACGGGAAGATATTGCTGATGCCGTCCTGCATGGGAAAATCCCGGGTTTGCGCTCTCTGGTAATTTGCCTTGAGGATGCTGTCAGTGAAGCAGACATCCCCATCGCCCTCAAAAATCTGGAGCACCTGCTGCACGAGCTCAGTAACAGCATGCGTAGCCTGGGTAAAAATGACTGGCCTCTGGTGTTCATTCGCCCCCGGCATGCCGACATGGGCAGATGGTTAAAAGCGCATTATGATCTTTCCGCTGTCGACGGGTTTGTGTTGCCGAAATTTACCCTCAGTTCGTTAGCTGAATGGTGGGATATCATGGGCGGGACTCACCTGTGCATGATGCCAACGCTGGAAACAGAAGACGTCTTTGACGTGGTTCAGATGCGGGAGCTGGCCACCCGTCTGGTGGAACATCCCTGCCACGACCGCATTATTGCGCTTCGAATCGGCGGCAACGATCTTATGAACGTTGTGTCGCTTCGCCGTCCCCGGGACCTGACGCTGTATGATAGCCCGATGGGCTACGTCATCAAAATGCTCGTTTCGGTCTTCGGCCCGCGTGATTTTGCCCTGACCGCGCCCGTATGTGAGCATATTGACGATCATGCCGTAATGGCCAGAGAGCTGGCTCTTGATATGGCACATGGGCTTGTTGGGAAAACGGCCATTCACCCGGGTCAGATAGAGGTCATTCAAAACGCGCTGATGGTCACTCAGGGTGAGCATTCTGACGCTCTGCGGATCCTGAACTCTACCCAGGCCGTGTTTAAGTCGCAGGGAGCAATGTGTGAACCCGCCACACATCGCCGCTGGGCGGCTGGCATTCTGGACAGAGCTCGTTTTTATGGGTTACAGAACGAGCAAAGCGCTGATGGAATCAGATTACTTACCGTGACCCAGCATCATTAAGGAAATCATAATGGGGTTCAGGTTCAGAAAGTCGATCAACATTATTCCTGGTGTTCGCCTCAACCTGAGTAACGGTGCACCGAGCCTGAGTGTCGGGCCGAGAGGTGCTTCCGTTTCTTTTGGAAGCCGGGGGACCTATGCCAATCTGGGCTTGCCCGGTACCGGGCTGAGTTACCGTACCCGGCTTGACCGGGCCGCGCGTTCCGGAGGTGGGAACCGGACGGCTACCGACCCGGGGCTCAGACAGGCGCTTGAGGAGGAAGCCGCTGATCTCATGTCAGCGGTGACCGCAATCCGTAATATTCACGAGCTGACGCCGGATCCTAAAACAGGCATCAGCTGGGCAGAGCTGGAAGCAGTATACCTGCATAACAGAACGTCGCCTTTTCAGGTTCCGGCACCGGTGCGTCCAGAAAAGCCAGACTATCTTGCATTGCCGGAAAAGCCTGCCGAGAGCGAAGGCATTAGTTTTCTGGGTAAATGGTTTGAATCGGAATCAGCTAAAGCTGAGCGCCACGCCGAAAATCTTCGCCGGTGGCAGCAGGAGCTGATTGATGTCGAGCGTGAGAATACCCTTCGACAGCACCGGTACCAGCAACAACGGACGGCCTGGGCCGAACAGTATGCAAACTGGAAGTTTGAGGCTGAAGAACATGAAAAACGGCTCGCCACGGCTCAGGCAGATGCCCGGCAGCAGTTCCGGACAGACGCCGCGTTTTTCGAATCATACCTGGCGGGTGTGCTGGCAGAAACTGAATGGCCGCGTGAAACGCTTGTTGCATTTGAAGTAAAGCCGGAGCTATCAGCAGTCCTGCTGGATGTTGATTTAGCTGAGATTGAAGATTTCCCTGATAAGATTTACGGCGTTAATGCCCGGGGCACGGAGCTGACGGAAAAAGCCATGACGCAAAAAGCCGTACGCGAAAACTATGCCCGCCACGTCCATGGCTGCTTGTTCCGCCTGGTCGGTATCGTTTTACATACGCTACCGTTCGACAACGTGATTGTGTCAGGCTTTACGCAACGGGTCAGTAAGCGGACCGGCTATCTGGAGGATGAGTATATCCTGTCCTGCAAATGCAGTCGCAGCCAGATGTCGTCAGTAAATTTTGCAGGCTTAGAACACATTGATCCGGTTGAAGCGTTAGGCGATCAACCGGTTATTCGAAAGATGAGCAGTACCTTCATTTTTCAGCCTATTGAACCACTAACCCTTTAAGCAGGCTAAATCTTACGATGCAATTAAATACCAGACAGGCCCGGATTTTTAAGCTTGCCAACTTACTGGGCACCGGCAAGCCCGTTTCCGCTGCCGACATTATAACCAGTCTGGAATGCTCAGAGCCGACATTAACCCGGGCACTCAAAGAGCTACGCGAGTCATATTCTGCGGAGATCAAATACAGCAAGGCAGGTCATTCATACCATCTCGTTAATCCGGGCCAGCTGGATAAAAAGACCCTTCGCCGGATGAATGAAGCGCTCGCACAGAATGCTGAACTGAAAACCGGTGAGTCCACAGGGAAGGTCGTACTCGATAAGGATAAAAAAACAGCCGTGTCATTATCGCTACGCATGCGGATTTTAAGAAAAATTGACCGTCTGGCTGCGCTGAGTGGCTCGACCCGAAGTGAAGCGGTAGAGAAGCTGGCTCTGCACTCCGTTGATGAACTGATAAAAGAATACAGCGCTAAAAAGTCCTGACGCTAAATCTCAGACCGGGGTGAAAACCCCGGTTTTGTCATATTTCACCTCTGTATCTGCGTGACGGAGTTTTGATCTATTCTCCTCCCGCAATGTCAGCAGCGCCTTTCTGCCTACAAAACCTGGTGTCTTGACATCCTCTTGTGCTACACATCAATCTTTGGGCGATTTACACTCCATTCATGCAGATCTGTGATGTATGATGATTTTCATACATAAGAAAGTTTATTTTTGCCGGAGTTTTTTTCAGAAATTTTATATTCCAGTACGGTCTGAATTTTTTTCTCTGATAAGAGGCCATTCACATGTCGGTAATTCAATGGTGGTTAACTTATTTCTTTAATGCCGCTTCTGAGTATTTAATCTCCACCCGACAGATGTCGTGCCGTTTTATCAAATCTACAAACTCTGGCCTCTTCCTGAAACTACTCTCCTCTTCCGATCTCTTAAGAAGGAATTACATTTGAGACGCTTACCCGTATATCTGCTACTCGACACGTCCGGCTCTATGCACGGAGAGCCTATCGAAGCGGTTAAGAATGGCGTTCAGACGCTGCTTACCACGCTGAAACAGGATCCGTATGCACTCGAAACGGCTTACGTGTCAGTGATCACCTTTGATTCTTCAGCCCGACAGGCAGTCCCCCTGACAGACCTCCTGAGTTTCCAGATACCAGCACTAACAGCCAGCGGCACCACCTCTCTTGGCGAAGCGCTTACCCTGACGGCCAGCTCCATTGCCAAAGAAGTACAGAAAACGACGGCTGACACTAAAGGTGACTGGCGTCCCCTTGTATTCCTGATGACGGATGGAAGTCCGAATGATGACTGGCGTAAAGGCCTGAATGACTTTAAAGCGGCCAGAACCGGCGTTGTTGTGGCATGTGCAGCCGGGCATGATGCCGATACCAGCGTCCTCAAAGAAATCACTGAAATCGTGGTTCAGCTCGATACAGCTGACAGTTCGACGATTAAAGCTTTCTTTAAATGGGTCAGTGCGAGCATTTCGGTAGGCAGTCAGAAAGTGGAGTCCAGCAAAAAAGAAGTGATCGGTCTTGAAGACCTGCCACCGCCGCCGCCAGAAGTAAACGTGGTCTTATAATTTTATTAATTAAGGGGATGTCATGTCTGTCAGTCTGAGCAAAGGCCAGGGCGTAAGCCTGAAAAAAAATGAATACGATCTCTCGTCCGTTACTATCGGCCTGGGTTGGGATATTAATGAGGAAAAGAAAGGTTTCCTCGGCGGGATCTTTGGTAAAAAAGAAGAAGAATACGACCTTGATGTGATCGCTTTCCTGTGTAATTCAGCCGGAAAGGTGACCGATCTCGGCAATGTGGAAAATGGTAAACCAACGCTTGTGAATGGCGATATCATCTTTTTCAACAGCCTTCGCCATAAGTCAGGAAATATCTGGCTGACGGGCGATAACCGAACCGGAGCCGGTGATGGTGACGATGAGCAAATTATTGTGCGCCTGAATTCCCTTGACGCTCAGTACGAGAAAATTGTGTTCATCGTTCAGATCTACAATGGTGAAAAGCTCCAGCAGCACTTTGGTAAAGTTCAGAATGCCTTCATCCGGGCAGTAGATGCCCGTAATATTGAAATGGCACGATTCGATCTTTCTGGCGGACCCGCCTTCGCCAGCCAGCGCTCCATGGTTTTTGCCGAGCTGATACGCGAGGCTACAGGCTGGAAACTCAGGGCAATTGGTGAGCCTTCAGAATCAGATTCGTTTGTCTCGCACCTGAGGAATTACATGTGATGCGCCGCCTGCCTGTTTACCTTGTTATCGACACATCCGGCTCGATGCGCGGTGAGTCCATCCATTCCGTTAACGTTGGAATTCAGGCGATGCTTAGCGCTCTTCGCCAGGATCCCTACGCCCTCGAAAGCGTTCATATCTCCATTATCACCTATGACAATGAGGCGCGTGAGTTCATTCCTCTCACGCCGCTGGAAGACTTCCAGTTTTCTGACATCGTTGTGCCAAGCGCAGGCGGGACGTTCACCGGTGCTGCCCTTGAATGTCTGATGCAGTGTGTTGAACGGGATGTACGTCGCTCAGATGGTGATACAAAAGGAGACTGGCGTCCTCTGGTATTCCTGATGACTGATGGAACCCCTTCTGATGCCCTGGCGTACGGTGAAGCGGTAAAAGCGATTCACGGCCGGGGATTCGGATCCATCATTGCCTGCGCCGTTGGTCCTAAAGCAGGCCATGAGCACTTAAAACAGCTCACCGATAAGGTTGTGTCTCTGGAGACGCTAGATTCAACCGCGTTTGCAGGTTTCTTTAAATGGGTATCGGCCAGCGTGTCTTCCGGCAGCACAAGCGCGGGGATCAATAACGGAACTGATACCCTTCCCCCTCCTCCACCAGAAATCCAGCTGGTGCTCTGACAGACAGAAAGGTGCTGCTTTCCGGGCAGCACCTTTCTGTACAGCAACGTTTTCTGCTGGCCGTACCAGCCGTACGAGGAAAATTATGAGACGCCTTCCCGTGTTTTTTGTCCTGGACTGTTCAGAGTCCATGATTGGTGAAAACCTGAAAAAAATGACTGATGGTCTGCAAATGATCATCGGAGATTTAAGAAAGGATCCACACGCACTTGAAACAGCCTGGGTTTCGGTAATCGCATTTGCCGGTGTAGCCCGTACGATTGTACCTCTTCACGAAATTGCCTCGTTCTACCCTCCCCGCCTTCCCGTTGGCGGCGGTACGAGCCTTGGGGCCGCATTGCGTGAGCTGACCGTACAAATTGATACCCAGGTCAGAAAAACCACTCATGAGGCTAAAGGCGACTGGAAACCCGTCGTGTATCTCCTTACCGACGGACGTCCGACTGACGACACAACCGCAGAAGTGAAGCGCTGGAAGGATCACTACGCGAGTAAAGTGAATCTCATTGCCGTTGGCCTGGGGCCGTCAGCGGACCTGAATACCCTGCGGCAACTGACAGAGAATGTCATGCTGTTCACCGAGTCTCAGGAAGGGGACTTTACCCGCTTCATCAAATGGATCACAGCCTCGGTTACGGCGCACAGCCGCAGCGTCGGAGACGACAAACAACCTGAGCTCAGCCAGACTGAATACATAGTCCGGCTGGCCAAGGACGAGCCAGTAAAAGCGTACGACGAAAACTGCGTTACGCTTACCGGCCGTTGCAGCAAGACCCGTCGTCCGTATCTGATGAAGTATGAACGGCCACCAGCAAGGATTTCCGGGCTCGATTTCAGCCTGAACCTGAACAGCTTTAATATTGCCGGATGCTATCCCATCGATGAGGACTATTTTGCATGGTCAGATGCCACCGCTACCGGTTTGCAGGTAAACACCAGCGAACTGCATGGCGTACCGGGTTGCCCTCACTGCGGTAATGCCAGTGCGTTTGCCCTGTGCTCATGCGGAAAATTGCTGTGCATTGACGGCCCGGATGACGTGATCTGCCCGTGGTGTGAAACAGGTCTGTCATTCAGCAATGATGGCGGAAACACTAACTTCGACGTAAACAGAGGGAGAGGTTGATGTCGCAAAATGTTTTACTTGAAGAGAAGATTATCCGCTTAGTGCTGTCTGAGCTGGGCCACCCTGTAGAAGGTGAGCGGCTTTTTCTTCTATCGCACGACCCTTCCCTTACTGAAGAGATTATGCGGCTTAAAGAGCGGATTGAGAGCCTTGCACAGGGTTTATCTACGCGGGTTAGCGAAGGTTATAACGACGCAGAGATCGCCCCCTCGTCAGCATCCAGCCTTTCCGATCAGCAACAAACGGTCGTAAGTGATGCTGATAACCCGGGCATTGACGCTACCGATACACCATTACTGCAACCCCTGCCAGAAAATGAACCTCATCCTCCGTTCTGGAAGCTGATGCCTTATTACGAATTTGATAAACCAGCACAGAGGGAAGACGAAAACCTGTCTTCCCTGGTATTAAAACCCGGGCAGATACCGACAGGCCAGCAGCGGGCCGGATTAGCTGTGCCACCTGCCGTTCCCCCGAGAGCTAAAATAGTTATTCCCAACGCCCGCGCAGGCGAACGTTTCTCTTCGCCGGTTGCTATAGTTCTGGATGAGGGCCAGCAGGCTACTGTCAGGGACGTTGTCTTTCCCAGGAACATTGGCCTGACCTTTGACAAAGAGCATAAGTTGCTGACAGGTACACCCACCGAAAGCGGCGATATAGAGCTTTCAGTACTCTGGTCATGCGCTTCGCACGACGAATGCGAAACAAAACAGCTTTTTATAGTCAATCCCGATCCGAGAAGCCTGTGGAAGGTGGTAGAGCCACCAGCAGACGCTTCCTACCCTAAGTCCCATCTGGACGCTGCTGGCCTGGTCAGGGGTGACATACGTATTGCTGCCGCCAGTCGCCGGGGACGATCTCATGAGCATGCCGGGAGCTTCAGAGATGACGACTTCTATATCAACCACTGCCAGGAAACAGGATGGTCTGTCATGCTGGTCGCAGACGGGGCCGGTAGTGCGGTAAATTCCCGGGAAGGCTCCCGGATTGCAGTCCAAACGGCTGGCGATTACCTTTTCAATCAGCTCAGTGGTTTGAAAGGCGTCCATCTAAAGCAGCACATCACGGCGTGGGAAGGGAGCGATCAGCAGGCAACCATAAACGCCATGCTTCATCATTTTAAACAGGCAGCTACGCTCGCGGTCAACAGTATCCAGAACGAAGCCATTTGTGCAGAACAACCTGTGAAATCCTATTCAACAACCCTACTGGCAACTGTAGCGCTACGAACTGATAACGAGCTGTTTGCGGCTGCATTCTGGCTTGGTGATGGTGCGATAGGTGCATACAGCCCTTCCGGTAAAGTCAGGATACTGGGAAATCCCGATAGCGGAGAATACGCAGGACAAACCCGCTTTCTTGACCAGAGCATTATCGCAGACCCCTCGTTTAGCGGCCGCATCAGCGTGGGTAAATGGAATGATGTATCTCACTTGATCCTCATGACAGATGGCGTATCAGACCCTCTGTTTGAGACAGATAACGGGCTTCGCAGTGACGAAAAATGGACCCGTCTCCTTGATGAGCTCATCCCTGTCCTTACAGACGCCAGTATTGCGCCTGAGAGGTTAGGCGACTGGCTTAACTTTTTCTCCACAGGGAACCACGATGACCGCACTATTGCGGTGTTGTGGTAAGGGATACGCTTCTTCGGTGATCAATATGGCAAATATTGTTACGTGCAAAACAAAGGACGGCGAAACAGTCCAGTATGTTGACGAGGTAATTGGTTCGGGCTCGATGAAGGATGTTTACTTCTCGCCTGATAAATCATACGTCGTCGCTTTTTATCATAAACCGCAGAACGAGCAGGCCCGGGATCGGATTGATATGATCACCGGACGCTACAGGCAAAACATTTTTGGCCAGTCCGGAGGTGAATACTGGAAGGACCTGTTTTGCTGGCCGACCCACGTTGTTGAGCATGGGGATAAAATCGGCATCGTGGTTCCAACCTACAAAAGCTACTTTTTCTTTAAATACGGCTCTAAAAACGATGATTTTCTTGGCATAAAAGGCCGTGAAAAGGAAGGCAAATGGTTTGCCAGCGCCAGCAACCAGAATAAATTTCTCGACCCACGTGAACGAGGCAATACGCTTACCTATCTCAAGGTCTGTCTGCTGCTAACAAGAGCCGTCAGAAGGATGCATGCGGCAGGTCTCTGTCACAGCGATCTAAGCTATAAAAACGTGCTTATCGATCCAGAAATGGGACATGCCTGCATCATTGACGTAGACGGACTGGTTGTCCCTGGAAAGTATCCTCCCGACGTCGTGGGCACCCCGGATTTTATCGCTCCGGAAGTGGTGAAAACCAGCCATCTTTCCAAAGAGGATCCGAACCGCGTATTGCCAAGCATTTCTACTGACCGTCATGCGCTGTCGGTGCTTATCTACATGTATCTGTTCTTCCGTCATCCGCTACGTGGCGGAAAAATACATGACATGTCGGATGAAGTACGTGATGAGACCTTATCTATGGGTGAGAAGGCACTCTTCATTGAACATCCGACAGACAAAAGCAATGCAGTCAAAGTCAGTCAGCTATCCTCCTTTTCACTGCCCTGGGCTGACCCGGAGAAAATTCCTTACACCATCATGGGCCCTTATCTGACGCCTTTGTTTGAACGCGCCTTTATTGATGGCTTACACGATGCCACTAAACGCCCGACCGCCGATGAGTGGGAAAGTGCCCTGGTTAAAACAGTCGATCTGATACAGCCCTGCCAGAACAAGGCGTGTGAACAGAAATGGTACGTTTTCTCAGGTAAGACAAAGCCGGTTTGTCCCTACTGCGGTACGCCATACAAGGGTAAATTACCGATTCTAAATTTATATTCATCCCGAAAGGAAGGCAGTTATCGTCCTGACGATCACCGGTTGATGGTGTGGAGCGGGCAGTCAATCTATGCGTGGCATGTGAATCGCCTCATTGCGCCAAATGAGCGCACAACCGATGCACAAAGGAAACGAGTTGGGTATTTTGTTTTCCATAACGATCAGTGGTGGTTAGTAAATGAAGGCATAAATGGGCTTATGTCATTACCGGATAAACGACAGATTGCCATTGGTGAAAAAATTGAACTGACGAATAACGCTCAGTTTGTTCTGTCAAAGGAGGAAGGCGGCAGGCTAGTCGTCGTTCAGTTAGTAGAAAACTAACGGACGCCCATAACGACTAAAACGTTCTGGCAGAATACTGAACCTGTTTAATGAATCACTATATTAAGCTGTGTCAAATTTAAGCTGCCAGAAAAACTGACTGTCTGTGCCGGATATGCGGTTCACCGCCTGCGGCAAGGGTTTAATGCGCAAAGCTCAAGTTGTTTATAAAAGTGAATGGTTTTGTGGCTCTACCCTGCCGCCCTCCTTTACGGCCTAGTGGGAGCGAAGCTGCAAAATGCGAATTTTAATAAATAGTGAAGTTTAATCCGGCAAAACAATCAGATTTATCCTCTAAAGGTTCTCAAGATGTTCCTTTTGTTTTTTTAAGCCTGTAATTCTGTGTAACTTCCAATATATGAAAGGTGATCGCTAAGGCAGTCACCGAACTCGATAATAAAACCACTAATCGCCAGTCGCCAGTTCTGGAGCGGTATACTCCATTTTTTCGACGCATCCTTGATCGGCAGAGATATAATCTTCCGTACCGGTCATCTGTCGGGAACATTTTGCGTTTATAACTTGATAAGGTACAGTGGATCCCATATATGTATATTGAGGATGTCCCTCTGAAACTCAGGAATCCGTATCATGGGTTTAAAACCAGGTCCCAAACCAATTGCCAAGTCAACAGGAAAGCCAAATCAACGTCGTCGCGATAATAAGGATACGCCCGGTAATACACCCGGATTGAAACCCAGTAAATCTACCGGGAAATGATAATGAAGGGTATAAGTTTCGTACTTATACCCTTATTAGGAACGAAGTTGCAAACTTCGGTTACTGGAGTGGAACATCCCAGCGTTTTACAGCTGTCGCTGAAACCGGTACGCAGTAAGCGGCATCTTTCTGGAGTTTAAGCCTGACATCTGTATCGAACTCAGAATCCAGCGGATTAAATTTCCAGCTTTCCCTATAGGATTTGATTATTTCTTCAGGGCAAAGAAAACTGAATTGATTGGTGGTAAATATAGAAACAGCCCGAACCGAGTAATATTCTCCTGCTTTGATTTTTTTCCTATCCCAAACTGAATTAGAAAAAAACTCCTCCGGATACTCGCTAGATTTTATAATATAGCTGTGGGTGCTGAAATCACTTATACCTGAAAGTTTAATGACGGAATGAGTAAATATAACAGGTAAAACAGTTATTTTTGTAGAAATAAATAACAGTATCATCAGAGACACTATCAAGGAAGTGCTAATTTTTTTGGGGAGTTTATCCTTGGCATCCATTCTGAGGTAAACGAGGCCAGGCAAAATTGTCATAAAAAAAACCATATAAGACATGAACGCCATTCCGGCCACGATCCTGAAACTTACTTTTTCAGTTGAAGCAGAAATATTCCTGAATACTATTTCCAGTGGAAACACCTGAAGATGCGCCAGCAGTGCTATACAGAGCGGGATGGCCACATAAATCTGGCATCGCCGCATCCATCTCACCTTCGTATTTTTAATTGATAAGTCGTGTTCTAGATATTTTCGGTTTATCAGGCAGGAAATAATTATGGTCAGTACACCGATACTTAGCAAAGACAGCCAGCCTGAATTATTTTTTACGGCCTGGCTGAAATCGAAAGCATAGTAAAATACATAGATAAACGCCATCGGGAACAGTCCTGACAGCATCAGTATCGATAAAAAGTTATTCTGAATTTTATTGTATGTAGGAAGATTATTGATGTCCTGAGGAATGATAATCGGCATGAATATAGAGATTATAAAAAAGATAAATAACAGAATCGCTAATGAGAATACGGCTGCGCAGCAGACCAGAGCGAATAGACTCTTGATGCTCAACACCTCAAAGAAAACATCGAGTCTGTCAAGACGACTGAAATATCCCCAGAGCACAGTCAGCGCGATCCCAGATATGATACCAGACGGAGTTAATACCGAAATTAACAGCGTCTTCCATTTCTGATTCATTGTTAACCTTCCCTCTTTATTATGGTGGTTAAGCTAAATTAGCAGCGTTACATCGTACAGGCACCTACCCGAATCTGACCGTCAACAGCTGTTTGTGTGGCAATGTACGAAGAATTGTTTTTTATCTTCTACTAATTAAAATGTACCTTTGAAAAAGTAGACTTTCTGCGATACGCTCTGGCGGTATCATTTCCCCCGATTTTTCACGCAGCGCGCCGGACGGTTTCCGGCCCTGACGGAGCCCTGGATGACACAGATGCCTGATGATGATCCTGACCTGTCCATGTCGCCGGCGGTCATACCACCTGATGGGGATTTCCTGCCGGCGCTGACAGGCGGCGAGGGTCCGGTCAGTCCCGCCCGGGCGTACCTGCTTTCCCTGAATTCCCCCCGCAGCCGGCAGACCATGGCCTCGTTCCTTAGCATCGTCGCGGACATGCTCGGTTCAGCTTCCATGGATGCCTGCAGCTGGGGCAGCCTGCGGCGTCATCACGTGATGGCTGTGACCGAGCTGCTGCGCGATAGCGGGCGGGCCACGGCCACCGTCAACACCTACCTTTCGGCACTCAAGGGCGTGGCGAAGGAAGCCTGGATGCTCAGGCTGATGGACGTGGAAAGCTTCCAGCACATCCGGGCGGTGCGCAACCTGCGCGGCAGCCGTCTCCCCCGCGGCCGGGCCCTGCTGCCGGAGGAGATCCTAGCGCTGTTCAGTACCTGCGAGGATGATGGCTCCAGTATCGGCCTCCGGGATGCGGCGATGCTGGGTGTCATTCTTGGCTGCGGCCTGCGCCGGTCGGAGGCCGTGGGGCTGGATTTGAGTGACGTTGTCACCACTGAGCGAGCACTCAGGGTGCTGGGTAAGGGGAACAAGGAACGGCTGGCCTATATGCCGGCGGGCACCTGGCAGCGGCTAAAGCTGTGGATCGATGAAGTGCGCGGAGAAAAAGACGGGCCGCTGTTTACCCGTATCCGTCGCTTTGACACCCTGACGAATGACCGTCTCACCGACCAGGCAGTGTACCATGTCCTGCAGGTGCGCCAGCGCCAGGCAGGAATAGCGAAATGCGCCCCGCACGATTTAAGGCGTACTTTTGCCACGGCCATGCTGGATAATGGGGAAGACCTGATTACGGTGAAGGATGCGATGGGTCATGCCAGCGTCACCACCACCCAGCAGTACGATCGCCGCGGCGAGGCGCGCCTGCGAACGGCGCGCGACCGTCTGGATCTGATATGAACTTAACAACACGTTAAGATAACAAGTTAACAAGATAGTAGGTGTGGATGCTCGCATGCTTGCAATTTTCTGAAATGGTGTCACATTGGAACTTCCGTTAAAGTAGGTCTGCCGGCTATCCCGTTTCCCCTTCTGAACCGGGGTGGTTTGGATATGCGGGATGGCCGGTCCTTTTCGTTCTTTTGCCGGGTACCATATGTGATTTTTAGGGTTATGAAGCGTGAAAATCTTCTGCAACTTCAGAAAAGTAGCTGAGTAACCGTGTATCTCTCGCGGGCATACGTTCATGAGCCGGTGTTATCAGCCCCATCAGCAGAAAGCGGCCGCTATCCCACATGTGTTCTGTGTAAATGAGATAGTGATCTGAGGTACGGTTGTAATTCTCTTGTCTGGCACTCCAGGTGAGCTGGAAATGCAGATTAACGTGAATATGCTGGACGTTAGCATCGACAGCGAATGGCGGGTAATCAAAAGGGGCGTCCCTTCCAAGAAGATTTGACGGTGCGCCAGTTGATTTATACGTAATGAACTCTGCTTGTAACTGGCTCTCCAGCTCAGGGTAAACGGCAAACGTGGGCTGGAAAAAAGTATCCCACGTGACATGACTGTACTCAGCTGTTAACGCCATTTAGCCGCTGCCCTGTTGCCTGAATCCAGCAGGTGATTCATGGCCGAGAGGTTGATTCCAGAGTCACGCACTTCTGTCGTTCGTGTGATTTGATCAATAAGACTGAGGTAGTTTTTAGTCGCAAGACTGACCATTTTAATGGCCTTAAAGAATGCAAACTCAACAGAATTCCTGTCATACGACTGAACGATTTTTTTTTCCGGCAGCATCAGAACAAAGGACTCTGCGATACCTGCGACATGGATAGTATGATTTCTGATGTCGCTGGCGACTTTGATAGCGCCGGCGAAATCGCTGTCTGCATACCGTGCCAGCTCGATGCGACTTGAGCGTAATTCTTCAGCTACGTCATTGAGAGCAACAGTGAGCTCGCTGATATCGGTTTTGTTGACTCTGGAGCCCATTTCGTAAACCCGTTCAACAATCGTAGGCTGACACGCAACCGCTTTGGGTTGCGGCTGGAAACTGGCAAGAACCAGTGCCACTGCGGCCTGCAAGTGCTGGATTTTAAATTTCACGACGGGCTCCATAATCATCATCTCTCGACGAGGCGCTGCATTTTACTACTGAACTTAACTATATGCTAAAAAAAGTTGGTTGCATATGTGGCTGGCACAGCAAACAGGAAATTGAAATCTTCTATCTGGCCGTGGCTTTCCGGATTGCTACCTGAAGCCTGTCAGCGGTTACGGCTTCCGGGAAAACCGTGATGGTGTCGGGAGTCGCCCCGCTAACGGGCATGACGATGATCCCCGGCGTTCCGGTGAGTCCCAGCGCCTCCGACAGATTGCTGTTTTTCTCAAGAGACGCGGTATGGTCGCCAGGAGCTGAGGTGGCCAGCCCCGCCTTTGACGCTGCAACGCGAATATCCTCCACCGTCAGTTTGCCTTCATTATGCCCGGTGGCGTAGATGGCATTGTGATAGGTGACATAGGCCTGCGGCCCTTTCTTTTGCCAGACCGTCAGCCCCTGCTGCGCTGCCTGAAGTGAGGCTTCCCAGCGGCCACCAAATATTGGCCACTCCTTAAAGAGGTAGCGGACGTCCGGCTGCGCTTTCATGACCTTCTCCAGCTCCGGCGCAAAGCGGCTGCAGAACACGCACTGGTAATCAAAGAATTCAATCACCGCGACCTTTGTATTATCAGGCCCGTAAGCCGGGGTATCCGGATCATGCAGAAGGTTCGCCTGATTCTCCATCACGCTGAGTGCAAACATCTTCTGCTTACGTGCCTCCTGCTGTTCCTGCAGCTTATGACTGACCGTCACCAGTATCTCCGGGTGGGATACCAGGTAGTCTGCTGCGATTTCCCCGATACGGGCCTCCTGCTCCGGGCTGAATATCGGCTGAGGGGCCGAAGCGTGTGCCGTTGCAATAAAGCCAATGTATGTTGTAACTATTAATGCTGCTAATTTGTGTACTTTCATCGTCTGAGTCTCATTGTTAAATGGGGGATTAGCGTTCTTTCTGAATGGTACGGGTGAGGGTCTGTTCTTCACGCTCCGGCATGCGGCCGCGTTCAGTATTTTCTGCCACCCTGAGCATGTCGCGCTCAGCGTTTGCCAGATCTGCAATCACACGCGATGCCCGCGACTGTTCACCGGATGCCTTGTCAGCACCTTCCAGCTCACTCCTGACACCTGCAGCAGCTTTCATTTCCTGTCCACCGGTGTTTTCCTCACCTCTCACCCTGGCGATTACATCTGCATCCGGGGTGAGTGGTTCCGGTTTACGCGGGTTAATGTCTTCCGGTTTCAGTCTGATCACCTCTTCCTGCGGAATTTCCGGCAGCAACGACTCCGGCTGCCTGTTCCGTCCGGCGTCTTCATTGCGAATCTGGTCTGCCAGCATCTGTTCGCGCAGTTGCTGTACGTTCTGCTCGTCAGTCAGCGTGGAGACAATACCCGGCGACACATCCTGTTTTGTCCCACCGCTCACCTTAAGCAACCATGCTGAAGGCGGTTCATCGCCGGTCTGCCAGACCACGCCGTCCTTCGGGTGATGTCGTACTGCATCAAGCGCGGCCGCCAGGTCACTGGCCACAATCGTGTTGCCTGACTGGCTTCGCTGCAGTACCGCACCACGGGCACGTTCTGTCATGACCATCCGGGTCTCCCCCTGTGTCATCCGCCCTTCCGGGCTGGCAACCAGGGAAACCATGGCCAGGCCCGCACTCCTGCCATTGTTGTCATACACCGGCAGCGCCAGCGCCGGTTCAGGAAAGCGCCGGGTACAACAACCTTACTCGGGTTGGTGTTGCTGAGAGTGACGTTAAAGGCGGCGTCGTTCTCAAACGGAATGGCTGCGGGTGAGGAAGCGGCCCGGAGGCCGCTGGTAAATAATCCCGCTGCCAGAAACACAGCAGCAGCTGCCGGTGAAATGCGAAATTTCATGGGCAGTCCTGTCAGTTAGTGGAAGATACCGGCTTGAGTTCTTCAAAGCTGTGGAGGTTAATCACACCGTTGTCATAACTCAGTTTCAGTCGGTAGGTTTTTTCCTGGTCTTTCAGTGGCGTGATGATTGCGCCGTTTGTGGTGGAGGATTTCAGTACCCCGCTGTACTGCACGGAGCCATCATCCATGACGCGAATTTCTTTCGTGTCGAACTGGGTGGTGATGCCCGCTTTCTGGATGCGCTCAGTTTCTATGTCCAGGGCTTTCTTGAGTACGTCCCGTTCGGCGGAGGGGACAAATCCAAGAATCATTTTCTGGTTATGTTCGATGTTTTCCGGGGTAACGTTGAGTCGCCAGTAAATAAAGGAAGCGGCGAACTGTGTCAGACCGGTCGCATCGACACTTTTAGAATCTGATGCAAATGGGCGGTTAAACGTTAACGGCGTGGTGATGGTTTTCTGGGTTGTGGCGAAATACCATGCCAGTGACCCTGTCAGTACATTCCCTGCGCTCATGAGTAAAGTTAAAGCTGAAAGACCAATAAACGCATAGCGGAGTTGTTTATCGCGCTCTCCTTTAATATTCAGTTTCATGAAAAACTATGCCCTCCAGTGCCGGAAACTTGAGTCAGGTATCTGGCGAAAGGTTACTTTGAATAAAAGTGATGGCAGGTGCCAGTAGCAGAAATTAAGCAACCAGTACGACCCCTGCCCTTTTTTCAGATATCTGACGATGAACCAGAGGATTCCCGCGATTACACCAAGTTCGAGTGACAGGTTGTTAAGCACCCCCAAAACTAAAAGGGGTGCGGTAACAATCAATTCGTCAATCGGTAAGCCTAAATAGCGGTTCTGCTGGTTCATTGTTTCCGGGAAGTTATATTTATCTCCTTCCCCGTTCATCATTTAGCTCGCGATACCGAAGGCGACACGGGTAAAGATGATTGCCATAACGATACCGACGAATACCAGTGGTGAGCGGGCCTTAATGTAAATAAACAGGCCCATGATGATTTCGGCGATGTAGAACCATTTAACCAGTGATGAGCCGGAGCCGAAGGTGGAATTAACCGTGGCGTTCTGCGAGGAAAGAAGGTCGGTACCAGATGCGAATGCCGGGTGAGTGACCATAAGTGCAATTAAAAAAGCGCCTGCTGACTTTAAGTAAAATTTAGCCTGGCGATTTTCGCGTGCTTTGCGGAATAAAGACGCTACCGCCCATCCCTTACCGACGTTAAGGGCACTGCCTTTGGTTAACATGTTTGTTTTCTCCGAAGTAAACAAAAGTGAATCGCGTAAGTGCTTGTTTACGCGGGCGCAATTGTCCCATGACCCTAAAAAAAAAAAACTGTGACGCATGTCACACTTTTTGTAACCATTCAGATTTATCCGAATATGTAAGTGGGTAGGCTTTGTTGACCAGTAAGTTCGGAGATGGTCTATGGGATCTATAGCTATGAAAGTAAAAGAAAAAATGTGGGATGGTCGCGGCCGTCCACGCAAGTTCCAGCCAGGTGAGGCGGTGGAGTGGCGATTGCGTGCACCGGATAATCTGCTTATGGAGCTGAGAATATGTGCCAGAGCTGGCAACAGAAGTGTGAATGAGGAAATTATTGCCAGGCTTTTGTTGTCGCTGAATTATCAGCCCGGCAAGCCTGTCATTAAAACTGCGGAGGGTGAGCGGCTCATTGCTCTGGCGGTGAGATTTGAAGAGTGGCTAGGGCAATTACTTGATGGTGAATCTCTTGATGATGCTGGAGAAATTAAATCCTCGCCCAAGCAGGAGCAATTGTGGATGTGGCGTGAGGGTGAAAGAGTTTTGCTTCCGGGGAAAACAACCGGATATAGCATGCGAATTCCTGAAAACCTTGCAGATGAAATCAGGGCAATGGCGAAGGTGCATAACCGTAGTCTGAATGATGAAATGCTCACCCGTCTGATGAATACGCTGGGTTATTTTACGGAAAGGTTACTTGACCAGAATGAGGATGTGCAGGCGCTTAAAGTTCTTTGCATGGAGTTCGAGGTGTTCCTGAAAGAAAAAATAAAGGAGGTGGAGAAAAGTGACCTTCCCTGGGATGAAAAACCGTCCCTGTGATCGATGTGGGCCGGGGTGTCCGGCTCACAGATTTATTCTTTTTCGTTGATGAAGTGCCTTGCTTCTGCTTCGTTCTCGGCTGTGTTTATGCCGCTTAAAATCATATCAAGCGTATCTTCAAGGCTGCCTTCGCCGTCTTTTCCTGTCATTTTTAAATACATCTCAGCGATTAGGGTGGCAATGAGAACTGTGCCTTCGCGTGAGCCGGCTGCTTTTCTTATGAGGTCTCTTCGATATCCTTCGATATCAAATTGATTGCCATCCTCGCCATCGCGTTTATAAACAAGCAGTCCAAGCCGGATTAATTCGTTGCAGGTAGCTGATATGTTTGCTTCTCCAGCATTAGCGCCGTTCTGCAGGTCTTGTTGAACAATATCGCGAACTTCGCGTTCAATTTTATCTTTAAGGTAGATGCCGACTCTTCCCATATTTCTTACCTGTTTTAAGTTAGTGTCGGAACCGACACTATGTATGGCCTGTTGGTGGATTTCCACATTGCTGTGCAAGGCTGTAATGGGTTGATACTGCTGTGCATTTCTGTTCTATACAGTAGTACAATCCAGCACTATGATGTGCGATAGTGTGACACTGTGCGATATATAATTCAATGTAATTAAAGCATATCTACAATTGTATGATACATGTGTGACATACCGACACTAACAGGTATCAGGATTATACGATAGTGTAGTGTCGGTATGTACGACATTAAACGGTCACATTCCAAAAGCGCGCAAATTTCTTACAAACATCCCACTGAAATGAAAGGAAAAATCTGCAAGACGAAGTCTTGCGTGGGGTGTGATGTTTTAAAGGGTTAGTAAAGAGCGGCATGTTAATACCGTATACCGTTCTGGCATGTTTATTTCGGACAGGTGTTAAATTCCTTCAGGAGAGCGCTCAGGCGCGTTTGTAGTGAATTTACTTGATTGCGACGATCCGCCGGGGTATTTTTTAAAGCGCCTCTCCAGAGCCCGTTTATTTCGCTAAAAGGCCAAACCATGAAAATATCGTTACTGCCTGCTGCTTTACTGACTCTTTCACTATCTGCTGGCGCAGCTCCGCAGATGTGCTTTGATCAGGCCGGGAAAGATTACCAAATTGATCCGCTGCTGCTTATGTCAATTTCGATTAAAGAGAGCCATCTTGTACCGGATGCGATAAATGGATCAAACAGGAATGGAACGGAAGATGTCTGCGGTATGCAGGTGAACAGTTCCCATTACGGTAAACTTAAAAACTTCAATATTACCCGTGAGCGCCTGTTAAATGATCCATGTATCTGCGTTTATACGGGAGCATGGGTACTGGCGCACAACTTTCGGTCATACGGGAAAAACTGGGACAGCGTGGGGATGTATAATACTGGACCGAGCAAAAAGCTCATTGTACAGCGCAAGGCCTATGCACAGGATATCAAAAATATATATCGTGTATTACTGGCCAGAAAAAAGTTACTTTCAGAACGTCTCGCGCCAGCTGCGGGAAAGGAGCATGATATTAAAATTGCAGAAACAGCATCGTCACATAGCGTGCAGTAAAAAGCCGCTCTGTTGAGCGGCTTAATTTTTAGGCCTTCAGTTTTGCAAACTCCTCCGCCATTTTCCAGAGCACCTGATTTAATTTGATGTCACCATCTATTCCGGTGACTTCCCGCGTTCTGGTCATCTTCCCTTTTTCCGTTCTGCCGCGAATTCCCCCACGGATCACATTTTCCTGCACCACGTTAAACGTGGTCCATAAATCCTGGCCTCTGTCGAGCACACGGCGAGGGTTAATAATTTGCTCCGGTGTAATCGGCGCTGGTTTTCCATCGTATTTAAGTTCCAGGGCGGTCGCACCAAAAAGGCGCTGCTCAGGCAAAGTGAGCTGAATGCTTTTCATGAGGTCTATATTTTCATCAACCGCGTCGAATGTTTTCAGCACCGTGTAAGCGCCTTCAATAACCTGCCCGACAATATCCCCTTTGTGGGGTACGCGGATTTCACCAAAATCCTTCCATGCAACCAGACCATTACTGCAAACCTGACGGAACATGCCGGGGATCATTTTATAGCTGCTTGAACCATCATGGCTATTCAGCAGAATAATTTCCGGCACTTCTTTTCCGTTAATCTGGTCATGACGGCGCAGGCGAAGCATATGCTTTGTAAAGTCGCGTTTATCCTGGTCACGTGTACGTGACTGCGTTGCATAATATGGCTGAAAACCTTCATCACGTAAGCGATCAAGAATGTTAATGGTCGGGATATACGTATAACGTTCAGAGCGTGAATCGTGTTTATCCGATGAGAACGCGCTCGGAACGATGCGCTGTAATTCATCATTCGTCAGCGGACGGTCTTTGCGGATCGAGGCAGGCATACGATAGCGGCTTGCGAAACTGACCATTTTTATTTACTCCTGATTATTTAGTAAGAGATGAAGAAATAACGCGGTGAAAATTATCCAGCGGGATTGCAGCTGCCACCGGGCGACCATCTACAACCCAGACAGAGATATAATCCGGGCATTCGTCATTTATTAACGTCAGCTCAGTGGCATTCTCTGGCGGCGTAAAAATTACCGGTTGTGGCTCCCCTTCCGATGCGGCCAGGACCCAGCAAAACAGATCCGTAAACTGGGACGTGGTGAGGTTTGAATCACATCTTCCGGTAGATTCTTGAGCGGCGGTTTTGACGTTGACGTTTCGTGTGTGCATCCTGGTTTTCTCCTGTGGTGATGGCAGTCCATCTCCCTGGTGAGTTCTCTCGCGGCAAAGGGCAAAGGAGCAACGGCGAAGGGCGGAAGGAAAGGGGCGGAGACTAAAGTTTTTGCGGCACGCAAAAAGTTTTGGCGGAGTGCATTTCACCCCTTGGATGACGACCCGACGGTGCTACAAGCAGCCCTCCGCGTGAGGACACACGGGGGATGGCTTCACCGGGGGAACAGGATGCACACACCCGACACGTCGGAACGGCGTGGCGCCATTAAAGCGACGGCATCAGCCGGCGCGGTGAAGGCGTTCCGGACGGCACGGCCGGAGAAGCCGCAGCCCTTGACCTTCGCCATCAGACCCTAGCCGTATGGCCCGAAACCCGGAGGGGTTCGGCGGAGCCCGGCGGATGCGCAGCGGCCGCCCTGGCGGAGTGGGGCTCGACGACCGGACAGCAGCGCTGGCCGGGAGCCGAAGGGGGCCA
>NZ_WCIM01000026.1:0-24414 GCF_009025585.1 Enterobacter sp. 198
CCGGTAATGACTCCAACTTACTGATAGTGTTTTATGTTCAGATAATGCCCGATGACTTTGTCATGCAGCTCCACCGATTTTGAGAACGACAGTGACTTCCTGCCCAGCCTTGCCAGATGCTGCCTCAGATTCAGGTTATGCCGCTCAATGCGCTGCGTATATCGCTTGCTGATAACGTGCAGTTCTCCCTTCAGGCGTGATTCATACAGCGGCCAGCCATCCGTCATCCATACCACGACCTCAAAGGCCGACAGCAGGCTCAGAAGACGCTCCAGCGTGGCCAACGTGCGTTCACCGAATACGTGCGCCACAACCGTCCTCCGTATCCTGTCATACGCGTAAAACAACCAGCGCTGGCGTGATTTAGCGCCGACGTAACCCCACTGTTCGTCCATTTCCGCGCAAACAATGACGTCACTGCCCGGTTGTATGCGTGAGTTTACCGACTGCGGCCTGAGTTTTTTAAGTGTCGTAAAATCGTGTTGAGGCCAACGCCCATAATGCGTGCACTGGCGCGACATCCGACGCCATTCATGGCCATATCAATAATTTTCTGGTGTGTACCGGGCTGAGAGGCGGTGTAAGTGAACTGTAGCTGCCATGTTTGACGGCAGTGAGAGCAGAGATAGCGCTGATGTCCGGCAGAACTTTTACCGTTACGCACCACGCCTTCAGTAGCTGAGCAGGAGGGACAACTGATGGAGATGGAAGCCACGGGAGCACCTCAAAAACACCATCATACACTAAATCAGTAAGTTGGCACCATTACCGGAAACCCAATGCTGAAAATAAAGATGTAAATGACAAAGATGTCATTAGCCTGTCATGCAGCAAACAGAAGCCATTCGATATAATTAGTGCAACTTATCAGGAAGGCTGGATTGCTTCATCAATACCCGGCGTCAGAGTACGCCAGGAAATGAATATCCAGCCCTCTTCCGGAGAAATAAACGCTGCCGAACTTGTTTCAGTTATGGAACTGAAAACACCGGTTGTACTTCCCCGGACATCACTAATTCAGAAATGGAGAGTTATCATGAAAAATATCGTATTAGCATCTTTGCTGGGCTTTGGTTTAATTTCATCGGCCTGGGCCACTGAAACCGTGAATATCCATGATCGCGTCAACAATGCACAGGCTCCTGCTCACCAGATGCAGTCTGCTGCGGCTCCTGTCGGGATCCAGGGGACTGCTCCTCGTATGACCGGTATGGACCAGCATGAACAGGCCATTATTGCTCATGAAACCATGACGAACGGCTCGGCGGATGCGCACCAGAAAATGGTGGAAAGTCATCAGAAGATGATGGGAAATAACACGGTATCCACGACCGTCCCGTCAACGTCTTACGCGGCGATGAATGAGCATGAAAGAGCAGCGGTTGCCCATGAATTCATGAATAACGGGCAATCCGGCCCACATCAGGCCATGGCCGAAGCGCACCGCCGCATGATCAATGCAGGCTGAATGCGACGGTAGTATCCGTGCTGTTACCTTTTCCCTGATAGATTTTCCTGAAACAACGTTGCTACATTTTTGCCCCCCGTCAGGGGGCTTTTTTGTCTGACTCAGCTACACTTAACCGGTACCTGTCTGAAAGGAATTATTATATGAAAATCAAAAACACCCTTTTTGTAATATTAATGTTATCCCTGCCAGCCATTTCTGCTGAACATTCGGAAATGAAAATGTCAGATATGCACTCATCGGCATCATCACAGGAATATATGGCTGGCATGAAAAATATGCATGAAAAAATGATGGCCGCCGTTAATGAATCCAATCCCGATAAGGCCTTTGCAAAAGGTATGATCGCACACCATGAAGGGGCAATCGCAATGGCTGAGACCGAGCTCAAATACGGAAAAGATCCCGAAATGAGAAAGCTTGCGCAGGACATCATTAAAGCTCAAAAAGGTGAAATTGAGCAGATGAATAAATGGCTTGACAGTCATAAATAATGAACACTGGAGTGTTGTCTTGCGCACCCTCTTAGGGTACCCCCGGACACGAAAATATATAGCACTTAACTAATTAATAACCCTAATAATTTCGGGTTTTTAATGTAACTTTCTTTTCTGAACGGAAATAATAGTCATACAATTTAATTTTCTTGTAATTACTCCTACTTTTAATCAGGTACTGGACGATGGATAACGACTCCCGCCTGAGAGGGAAAATCCGTCTGGTTACCTGGCGCTATACTTAACCGATTGATCGACATGCCATGCTGGTAAAATATTAAAATTCTCCCCCATAAATCTGAACCACATGACAGGATTGATAGTCAGGCAGTATTTCACATTCATTGCTAAAAAAATAAAAATAAGCATGCATCTTCTCGAAGATTAATTACCTTCCATCTTGTAAAAAAGAATCAAATCCTCTAATAATATCTCGATTCCCGCTTTTTTTAATACATCTTTCCGCTCGGCATATATTTTCCTCAACATATCTTCAAACCCCTTGCCAAGATGAATTTGTTTATGGCAGTTGCAACATAGTGATATGATATTCTCTTCCACATCCAGTGAATTCTCAAAATAGTCTTGCTTTGACATCGGGACAATGTGATGAGGTTCTGTGTAATTTAGAGGAGAGTTTCGCCTTCTGAACGTTGGATGGTCGCAATTAATTTCACATTTATAATCAGCTTTGTTAAGCGCATTTTTTGAAACAGATTTACTTCTTGGGTATGAGAGTCCATTTTTGACTTCTATTGCAGCTTTCTTAGGTTTCGCTTTTTCGCTATACTCAAATGTCTGAGTAACGTCAAAGTGATTACTTTCTTCTAGAGCAGTGATCAAATCATTATCTGAGTAAAAATCAATGCTTGAGCTTTCGTTCGTACTAAAAAAATCTAGTTCTTTTATTGCCTGAACAAGTTCTTCACGGATAGTCCATAAATTTCGCTTTGGGTTTCCTTTAATTTCTCTACTTTTCATGACTGTAATGAATTTTGTCCCGGAAGCAATCTTTCCGACTCCTTTAACCTCGAATCGGCCAAGCTGCTTCTGAACTCTTCCACCCAACCCATTGATTACACCATTAGCACTCATACTGTGCAGGTCGTACTTCTTGCCGATATCGAAACATGTACAGGAATGGTCTGGCTCAATGAACCATTTTTTTAACGCTGCAATACTTTTGTCATCAAAAACTTTTTTATCCCTTAATAAAATCTTCCATTCTTCAACGCTAATATCTATATCACAGACGTATTCACCATCAATTACTTCACATATTTTTTCAATCATGTCCATAACTCTCTTGTAACACAGGCTTTGTAATAATGTAAAATCCGTTACACGGCGTTGTATGTAATGTCATTGTCTCTTGGACTCCTACAGTCCAAAACAACTTTGTGTTTTGTTGTCCAAAAACTTTTTGTTGCCGTGAGTTCTCACTGAGATAAATCTCGCCTTGAGCGTATCACATCAGCAGACTTCCTCTCAACCTTATGGACTTAACCCGGTCATTCTTCACGACAAAGAAAGTACGGCATTTTACATGACGAAGAGACGGTCTCAGCTTCACATGACCGGATAACGTTTTTAATGTACTTCATTATTACGGCACGGGTGTTCAACGAGTATTTTTAAATATTAATCATTTTGTTTAACGGGTGGATACCTACAAATTTTAACATTTACTAATCAAGATAGCAGTTGTACGTACTTTCCCGGCAAAAATCCTGAGGTTTACAGATTCCCTCACCGTAACAGACCCGGTCATTCCCCTGGTCCTCCGGAGAGTCTAGTACGAGTGATAAACGTGAATTCCTGTACCTGAAGTTCAGCCGCTGGCAGATAAGTCGTGAACTATAATTACACTCAGTCAGATCCAAACACCTTTTCATCTGCATATATACTTTGTACATACCAGGAGATTACATGCAGGCACCCGGTATACCGGAGAATGAAGAACAGAGGCTGAAGTCCCTGTATATTACCGGCCTTCTTGATACCCGTGACGATGAGCGTTTTGAACGCCTGACGCGGCTGGCCCGCAAAGCCTTTCAGGTCCCGGTGGCCCTGATAAGCCTGCTGGATCGCGAGCGCCAGTGGCTCCTCGCCTGCCAGGGCGTCGGCGTGCGCGAAACCCCGCGTAACATCTCGTTCTGCGGGCATGCCATTCTGCAGGAGGGGCCCTTCATTGTTCACGACGCAGCTGCTGATGAGCGGTTCCGTGACAATCCCCTGGTCACCGGTGAGCCCCACATCCGGTTCTACGCCGGCCAGCCGGTGAACCTGCCCGACGGCACGGTGGCCGGCACGCTGTGCCTGATCCACACCGTTCCCCGCGCCTTCACGGATGATGACATTGCGTCCCTCCGGGATCTGGCCTGTATCGTGGAAGACGAATTCGAGGCCATCAGCATGGCCATGACGGACAGCCTGACGGGCATTCCCAACCGGCGCGGGTTTTACCGCGCCGGCGAAAAACTCTTCCGCGCGATGAACCGGCAGGATGCGTCGTTCAGCCTCATCTATTTCGATCTGGACAGGTTCAAACCGGTGAACGATCTCTGGGGACACGCAGAGGGAGACGAGGTGCTGAAGGTTTTTGCCGGCTTTTTACATCAGCACCTCGAACCGGGCGAAATAGCAGGCCGCCTCGGCGGGGATGAGTTTGCCGCCCTGATCCGGCGAAACGGGAACACGAGTTCTTTTCTGCAAGCGCTGAGTGCCAGTTTGGATCATTACAATGACACCTCGGGTAAGCCCTACAACATCAATTATTCCTTTGGCGAACTGATCAATAACGCAGACCAGTACGCGACGCTGGCGGAAATGATCGGCAAATGTGACGAAGTGATGTACCTGAAGAAAAAACGAAAGACCCTCTCCCGGAAAGCAGAACCGTGACGCTTTCCTTCCCGGCTGATCCCCTGCCCCGGGGTTCAGCCGGACGGCAGGAACAATATATTTAACCTCATGGCGCATAAAGTCATTTATATTTGCTCATGGAGCAATAATCCTCTCATCGCAACAATTACTCGTTTTTTGTGTCCATGCTGCAATAATTCCTCTCTTCCTCTCCCGAGATCTGAAAAATAGGCAAAGTCGGAAATATCACGCTCGGCTGCCTGGAGGGAACTTGAATGCGGGACGGCCGTTAACAGCATGAGCAGTGACTTTCATTAGGTTTGGTTATTCAAAGCTGGATGCACATCGCAGTTAGCTCCCGGACAGAATGGGAGCCCTGATTTTCCCTTTTTCAAATGTGGAAATGATTTACGTCAAACCGGAACGGGGCTTATAATCAGCTGTCGTCACCTCGGGTGTTCCCCTCTGCGCTTTTTACCGCCTGTAAATGGTTACAGGGACTTCCGGCAGTAGCCGGACTGTAAAAGGAAACCCGCCATGAAACCGAAAATTGTACCCGTTGTACGGTATACACGTTTTCGTTTCGGGCGCGTAGAGCATGTGCGTAATCACATGCGCTCGCTCCCGACGCGTTAAGTGAACGGTACCCGCAGGTGACGATACTCTTTGTTTACGCCTCTGTTTCCGGCCGTTCTTCGGATTCACCCATCATGGCAAGATAGTGTTCATGGTCATCAGTGTGAATAAACACTTTCCTGAACATGTTCAGATAGCGTTCCTTATCGATGACGCCGGTTGAGAAAAGATTTCTACCGTCCGAATGCGAGTGGCGGTTGATGGCCCGGTAAAATGAATCATATTCTCCGGCATCGCTGTGTTCCGTTGCCAGAGACTCCAGGGCTTCTTTAAGCTTTTCATTCTTGCAGGAAAAGCTGAAATAATACTCCAGAATATTCCTCATCGTATTGAACAGCACCACGGGCTGGGTTTTCGCATCCCTGACGTCTTTCAGTGTCTGCCATAACGCCTGATATTCATTGAGCATTTCGTGCATGGAAAGCGTTTCGCAGGAACTGTAATCCGACTTGATGATGCGAAACAGCGACCAGTTTGCTGGCGCTTTCCTGCCATCCTGCAGGCGGCCGCTGTTCAGCAGCATCTCCTGGAAGAAAAACATATTATGCGTCAGTATCACCACATGTCTCGCTGCAGCGGCCTTAATTATCTTCCGCTTAATGAGTGCTGCAACTTCATAGATATAGTTATGTGACAGGCTGGAAATCGGGTCATCAATCACAATGAGTTTATTTTCCGGATGGATGGTTTCCGGGGTAAGACTGCCCGAACACGATTCGATGAAATAGAGAAAAGCAACCATTGTTTTCTCACCCTCACTGAGGGATTTGAAGACTTCCGCCTTTTCTGGCTCGCTTCCCCGGCGAAGACGGTACAGTTTCATCTCTGCATCATGGCAGATGATTTCAAAGCCGGTGATCCCCAGCAGCCTGAGATTCGCATTGATACTGTTAATGGTTGGCTGGATGTCGGAGAGCTGTCCGGTCAGCCTGTTCGTCTCATCATCCAGTGTTTTCTTACTGGCAGCCAGGGCGCCGACTTCACGCAATCTGGTGTCGATTTCGTTCTGCAGTTCGCCAAGCTGCCGGTCACGCCCGGCAAAGAACTCCTCACAAATTCCCCTGAGGTGCGCCATAACTTCCGTATACAGGTTCTGTTTTTCCTGACTGAAGTTTTCAGCAAGACGGTTGTTTTCCCGTACCCGGATATTTAAAACGTCCACTTCCTTCCGGAGCTGCACCAGGGGATCCTGAACGTTCTCGGGTTGTACCTTCCGGGAAGGCTCTTTAATTTTAGTAAGGAGCTGCTGTAACAGGATCCGGAAGCCTTTATTGACCGTTTTCACCAGGCTTAAAATCTGACTGTCCTCATCAACGAAAGCATGGGTCGTAACACGGCGTTCTAATTCGGCCAGGGCATCACAGTCCTGAGCAAGTCGTTCTGCGGCCTGGCTCAGCGCCCCGAGAGACGTCTGGTATGACTCATCAAACATCTGAATGAGTTCGCGCGAAAAGGCCGTGACATCCAGGGACTGCTGGCAGAATGGGCAGATATCGTCGTGTATATACTGCTGTCCCTGGCGCACCCAGTCAGCATTACCGATCTTCTGAATGAGAGCAGAGAATTGCGTACTGCTTGCAGGCATCACGGGTTCCTGCATCAGTGTCAGGGTGTCTTCCGTTAAAACAGTTGTCGGGGGAATATGAATTTCGGCGACAAGCGTTCCTTCGCTCTGACTTAACATCCGCCATTTATCCGCCAGCGCCTCAGCCGTGGTGCTAACCTCCGACAGCGGTGTTGCCACCATACGTTCGTAAAACGATCGTTTAATTTTAGCGCCATCCAGGAAATCGCTGAGGATTTTCCTGTCATTGACTGTCCGGTTGAAAATATCTTTGGCACAGCTGTCAGTGACCGTTTCCTTCATACCTTCCTTCTCGGCGATCTCCTCATTCAGCTTATCTGTCCGGGCACTCAGTTTTGCGCTTTCTTTATTATTACTGTTTATTTTGTCCTGGCTTTCCTGATTGGCCTCGCTGAGGGTGAAGATCCCGGGCTGATAGTCAGAACGGGTGAACTTACTGTCAATGTATTCCTGATTAAAGACCTGAAAGTGGCTGACGTGCGGGCTCTCAAAGGTGCAGTGCCGGTATTTATCCGCCTGCCGGTCATAGAAATAGCCTGATACCGTGGATTTTCCTGAGCCGTTCTGGCCATAGATGAGTGTCACCTTACTGCTGAGATCAAAGCAGATATCCCTGTCAGGCGCGTAGCTTCTGACGCCCCGGATCCTGAGTTGAGCCATTTTTTTCTCCTTGTTGTCCCTGAGTTTGCCCAGTCTTTCCATCGTAGCCCACTTTGCATTCGGGTTATGTCATCCCGATCAGATTTATCTTAACCACTCCTGCGCGCTAAACCTGACATGACAGGACGGGATAGATCGCGGAATTTGTTTTGGTGTATTAATGCAGAACTGGCAACAAAAATAATGTTTTTGTGCGCTTTGGTTATTAATACCTTAATAACAATAATCTCATTACATTATTGCTTAATATGCAGCAGTATCTTTCCTTCGTCTTGAAGATCCGAAAACCCTGAGTTCCGGATCACGGCGATTTTCTGCGCTGATTTGTGAAACGAAAATTAAAAATGTGCTACACTTTAAGTAGTTAGATAACTTTCACCCTCTCCGCATCAGACCGACCTGACGAGTAAATCCTGTTAATCTGTTCATCATCGCTTCCGAAAACTTTGCTATTATGAATTTTTCGGAAGTCAAAAAGAGTGAGATCCGGTAATTGCGGGCGGTGACTGTTATTCTGCTAATCACTGCGGGCGGGCAACGGAATGTTCTGCTGGCGATGATAAATAAATAGAACTAATAGATATTAAATAATAAGGAAGTTGATTATGAATATGAAAATTACACTGAGTGTTTTATTTGAGGCTCTCATAATCCTTGGGCATGACAGAGTCTGGATGGAAGAATCGGAGTTTGAGCACATATACGGATACGGCTGCTACCGTGAGATACACACTTGGGACGATCGCACAGTTGCCTGGTGGGATGATGCTGATGACACATGGTATCTGTCCACAGAAGTCGATGTGATAACTCCTTTCCTTGGCCCTCTCCCAAAGAAAGAAGGAGAGCTCTCCGAGGAAAAATGCTTCCAGTTAATGACTCTTGGTCGCTACTGATAGCCGACAGCAGCATTTAATGAGTGGTCGGCTGGACACCCTCTGGCGGCCACATGTCACTCGATAGTGTAGTCCGGCGGGATTTCTCCCTGAAGATGATCCAGACATTAACGTAAAGGATACAGGAACGATGTGTAAACTGACCGGTTTTATAATGGGGCTGACGATCCTGCTGGGTGTGACTGCACGGGATGCAGGGGCGGCAACGCTCAGTGAAATGCGGATGGTTAATGCCAGTCAGAAACCCGGGATGGTGATTATCTGCAGCCGGACCTCGGAGATTCCGCAGAAAGGTGAATCCCCCGTTCGTATAGAAAGTCTCCTCAGGGGCGTGGTACTGCAGAACGACGGTGATCGCATGATGTTTGACGTGACCTATACACAGCGAAACGCTGAAGAGAGTATTCCTTTTCGTACGGAAAAATACCGGCTGACCACTGAGCTGGAAGCCACCCGCCAGAAAATGGCCATCGATCCTGAGACGATAGAACTATCGCTTCCGCGTGCCCGCGGTCTTGAAGAAACTTTTCTCGCGGGGATGAAAGCAAGCCCGGTTTCGTTTGAAGATTACACCAATTACCGTGTCAAATCTGCTACCGAGTATCTGATCCTGCCGGGTCCGGCATCCCCGGATGCACCGGTGATGCACTGCACACTCTAATGACAATGGTGACATAACATGATGCCAGCACTGCCAGGCCATAGCGGGGCTTTTTCCTCTGCTCAGCTGCCGGTGGCCATCGATTACCCGGCCGCGCTGGCACTGCGCCAGATGGCGCTCGTTCAGGACGAACTGCCGAAATACCTGCTGGCGCCGGAAGTGAGCGCCCTGCTCCACTACGTGCCCGATCTTCACCGTAAGATGCTGCTGACCACCCTGTGGAACACCGGCGCCCGTATTAACGAAGCACTGGCCCTGACCCGGAGTGATTTTTCCCTGGCCCCGCCCTACCCGTTCGTGCAACTGGCAACCCTCAAACAGCGGGTGGAGAAAGCGGCCCGAACGGCCGGCCGTGCTCCGGCCGGCAGCCAGCCTCATCGTAACGTTCCGCTTTCCGATCCGCAGTATGCCCGCCAGCTGGAAATGATGGTGGCCACCCTGAAAATACCGCTGGAACGCCGGAATAAGCGCACCGGCAGAACGGAAAAGGTGCGCATCTGGGAGATCACCGACCGTACCGTTCGCACCTGGCTGGGCGAAGCTGTTAAAGCGGCAGCCGCCGACGGGGTGACGTTCTCCGTGCCGGTGACGCCACACACGTTCCGCCACTCCTACGCCATGCACATGCTGTATGCCGGAATTCCGCTGAAGGTGCTGCAGAGCCTGATGGGGCACAAGTCGATCAGCTCGACGGAAGTCTATACAAAGGTATTTGCTCTCGATGTTGCTGCAAGGCATCGTGTGCAATTTTCAATGGCAGAGGCTGATGCTGTTGCCATGCTGAAAAAAAGATAACTAAATTTGTCAAAATTTACAGACAGTTGTAATGACATCCACTTATTCGATAATAAATTAATCTTGCGTTACGTGAAAACTGATAGGGGTCCAGGCTGTACCAGGCCGGAATTCACGTAACGCACTTTACGTCTTCTTCATTACTTACCTTTTCGTTCCGATCCTGTTCATCCCTGCATTGCCCCCTTTTCTTCATAACGCATTTCACTGTTGCCGAAAGCCCATGGGGTCGACTTTGCGACCGCGGCCGCACTCAGAAGGATGGCCACTTTAACCGGCGCCACCCTGGCGTACCTACTCGTCCCCGAAGTGAGAGCCCTACTCTTCTATATGCCGGATCTTCACCATTAAATGCTGTTCTCTACTTTCTGGAACACGGGAGTGCGGATCAGTGAATCCCGGACGCTGCCCCCGGAATCCTTTGATCTCGGTGGGTTAAGACCCTTTGTGAAAGTACTGGGCTAAGGGCATCCGCCCTGACGAACAATATTGACTAAGTGATGAAAGTAAACATATCGCAGTGAAGATGTTGAGCAGACTGCCCGCTCTTCCACACACCGCAGTCAATATCAATACTCTGGTAGGCCTATCCACATATCGCAGTCAAGGCAAGCAAAACCTAAACGGAATGATGAATCAGTATAAATTGACTGTGGTATGCGCTCTGCATACCACACTCAACAAACTCTAAAACGGCATTCCTCAGTCATTTCCCGGTTTCACGCTGGCGAGCGCTTTTGCTAGTTTCTGAGGATCAATACCTGCAGCCTTCAGGGCTTTAATAACTTCGTCATAGTTCTGCTCAGGTACTTCCTCTTCCGGCTCACGGGGAACAACGACCTTGCTACTGATGAGTTTCGGATTACGGTAATGCACGCTGAAGTAGGTGGCCCGGCCGCGTTTGAATTCGGTGTAATCCAGATAGCCGATATCCTTCAGCTGCGCCATGGCTTTGCGCACCGTGTGGTTCTGCGTGTAGAGGTTAGACGTCAGGTTGAGTCTGTCTCGCATACGCTTCATGGAGATGGGGGCCGGATTCTGTGGCAGACTTTCAATGTAGGTATAGAGTGCCTGTGCGGACTCCTTGCGCTGCAGGGCATCAATGGCTTTCAGACGCAACAGGACCCGCCTGTCCATCTGATAAAGCTCAAAGAGCTTGGGCTCTGCCCTGATCTCCACGACATCGGCAGTGATGTCGTAATAGGCAGACTGAACCAGGTGCGTAGTCCACCCTTTCGTTTCACTCTGAAACTTGAGGGTTACGGATGCCAGCTTGAACAGGGAGTTGCTTATCCTGTCACGCATTTTCTTGTTAGAGCGCCGGGAGTCAAAGCCACACATTTTAACAAACTCAACAAAAGACAGCTTGAGCGTGTCATCCTTAACGCCAAAATCATACATTGAACGGATGATTCCAAGCCAGACTTTGAAGTCCGTATCCATATCGAGGCGCGATCCGGTGATCCTGACATCGGTATACCCTTCACTCCGGGCAATGGACAGCTGTACGAGCTCCTCAGTCGCATCCGTGACGTTTTTGCGGTTCGTCTTACTCCTAGAGGTCGATTTGAGGGTAGGAACGAACAGACCAAGCCTCATGAGCGCAACAGGCTGAACAGTACTGGCGCTGTTGACATCCAGCTTAACAACTTCACCCGTTGTCTTATTGACCTCCTGAAGATTCAGGGGTAACTCATTATTTTCCATAGCCATTTTATTAACCCGCGGTTATCCACAAACGAAAGTATATACGCATATCACAGTCAACGGAAATACATACCCCAGTTAATACAATTGCATACCGCAATAGTTGATCTCGCACACAACAGTCAACATACCACACACCACAGTTAATGAAGATAGTCTCCAGGATCAGGCGTAGCGGGGCGCTAAACGATCCGGGGATCTCTTTTTGATCTCAACATGATCTCCTTAAGGATCAATTACTGGATCGAAATATGGAATAACAGCCAGCATCCAATACATATGGACCACTGACATGACACAATGTGAATCTTGGTACAACAACCCAGTAATACAACACCAGGAAAGGCAATAGTCTTGACTGTGATATGCAGAAAAATGCATGTCATTACTCTTCCCTATTCCTATTCAGCTTCATACCGCAGTCAATAATCTGCATACTATAGTCAATTCCTTACCATTCAGTTCCTTCCAGTGGAGCTTCGTTAGCTTCAGAGCGTCAGCCACACCTTGTTAGTACGGAGTAATTCCGCTTCCTCGACGCATGCGCCTACGCGCGCATACTTTCTGCGGCGAGCGGATGATATTGACTGAAGCATGCGGCAGCCTTTCAGGCGGATGCTGAACTGAACAAGACTATATTTTGATCGGCTTTGCAATATTTAAGACGGTTTGCAACTTTAATGTTGCTTTGCGCCTTTTACCAAGATTTAATAGATTAATGCAAAGATAATAATAAGGAACAAAGAATGGGACTGATGGAAACGCTTGACCAGTGCATTACGGCCGGTCATGAAATGACGAAAGCTATCGCGATTGCACAGTTTAACGATGATAGCCCGGAAGCCAGGAAAATTACCCGTCGCTGGCGTGTGGGTGAGGCCGCCGATCTGATTGGCGTTTCTTCTCAGGCAATCCGTGATGCAGAAAAAGCAGGACGCCTTCCCCATCCTGATATGGAAATGCGTGGACGTGTAGAGCAGCGGGTGGGCTACACCATTGAACAAATCAACCATATGCGGGATGTATTTGGCACCCGTCTGCGCCGTCCTGATGACAGCGTTCCGCCCGTCATCGCGGTGGCAGCACATAAAGGGGGTGTCTATAAGACATCTGTATCTGTACATTTGGCACAGGACCTGGCGCTGAAAGGGCTGCGAGTACTGCTTGTCGAAGGGAACGATCCTCAAGGCACAGCCTCCATGTACCACGGCTGGGTCCCTGATTTGCATATCCATGCCGAAGACACACTGCTGCCTTTTTATCTTGGTGAGCGCGATGATGCAGCCTATGCCGTCAAAGCCACCTGCTGGCCGGGTCTCGACATCATACCTTCATGCCTGGCTCTGCACCGCATTGAGACAGAACTAATGGGAAGGTTTGACAACGGGAAACTGCCGACAGAACCTCATATGATGCTTCGCCTGGCCATCGAAACAGTGGCCCATGATTATGATGTCATTGTTATCGACAGTGCACCGAACCTCGGTATTGGTACCATCAATGTCGTCTGTGCTGCAGATGTACTCATCGTGCCAACGCCAGCAGAGTTATTTGATTACACCTCTGCCCTTCAGTTTTTTGACATGCTGCGCGACCTGTTAAAAAACGTGGACCTGCAGGGTTTTGAACCTGACGTTAGAATTCTTCTGACCAAGTACAGCAATAACAATGGCTCACAGTCACCCTGGATGGAAGAACAGATCCGCGATGCCTGGGGAAGCATGGTACTGAAAAACGTTGTTCGCGAGACCGACGAAGTCGGTAAAGGTCAGATCCGTATGAGAACGGTGTTTGAGCAGGCTATCGATCAGCGCTCATCTACAGGAGCCTGGCGAAATGCGCTGTCTATCTGGGAGCCTGTCTGTAATGAAATTTTTGATCGCCTGATTAAACCTCGCTGGGAGATCAGATAATGAAACGTGCACCAGTCATTCCAAAACATACCGTAAAAGATATCCGCCCCGAAACTGAACCTTCAGCGGTACCCGCTGCACCGATGGTTGATTCATTAATTGCACGGGTTGGAGCCATGGCCCGCGGGAATACCATTCTGCTTCCGGTTTGTGGCCGGGAAGTGAAATTTATTCTGGAAGCGATCCCGGGCGAGAGTGTTGAGACGGCATCAAGAGTCTGGTCAGGTAATGAACGTGACCAGGAACTACTGACCGAAGACGCGCTTGATGATCTGATTCCCTCTTTTATGCTGAGTGGTCAACAGACGCCTGCGTTCGGACGAAGGGTAGAAGGTGTCATTGAAATTGCTGATGGTAGTCGCCGTCGTAAAGCCGCCATACTGACATCATCAGATTATCGTGTTCTCGTCGGGGATCTCGATGACGAACAGATGATGGCTTTATCACGGCTGGGTAATGATTATCGTCCTGTCAGCGCTTATGAACGGGGCAACCGTTATGCACAGCGGTTGGAAAATGATTTTAACGGCAATATCTCTGCTCTGGCTGAAGCTGAGAATATTTCCCGTAAAATCATCACGCGTTGCATCAACACGGCCCATTTGCCAAAATCAGTGGTTGCCCTGTTTACTCATCCTGGTGAACTTTCCGCCCGCTCAGGGGAGACGCTGTACAAAGCATTTTCGGGAAAAGAAGCTTTATTGTTGCAACGGACACAACAGCTTCATGAGCAAAAGAAAGCGGGAGTTATCTTTGAATCCGAGGAAGTTATTGGTTTACTGACGGATGTTCTGAAAGAGCCATCAGGTAAAAAAGTAAACCTTAATACCCGTCATCAATTTGTACCTGGTGCGACAGCCCTATACAAAGGCGATAAGGTGATTTTTAATCTCGATAAATCTCGTTTGCCTGCCGAGTGTATCGAGAAGATAGAAACCATACTGCGCGACTTACAAAAAGTTTAGCCTGTTTAATGATACACGCGAGAGTCTTCATTAATTTCCAATATCCTTAATGCGTTACATGCTGCTTCGGAATATATACATCCGAAGCAGTTATTTTCTGCACTATAGCCCAGTGTTGTAAAAAAGATCTGTTTACTTCTCCCAACCTGATTGTTACCACAATCTAAAGATCCAGTTTTTTCTAGTTTTCCTTAACTAGTTCCGCAGTTCACCCCTCAACCTGCATATCAGAACTCAGACGGTAACCCATCCCGGAATACTGATTTCATACACCAGATTAACTGGGACCACGGTCCCACTTCCTACTTGCGTGTCAGAACTCACCCGTCAAGCCCGCTTGGAATATCGATTCCACACGCCGGATTTAACTGGGACCACGGTCCCACCTCCTACTTGCGTGTCAGAACTCATCCTTCAACCCCGCCTGGAATATCGATTCCACACGCCGGATTTAACTGGGACCATGGTCCCACTCTATTCAGCTGTTTCTATCACAATACAGATTTTGAGATTGTTACTGTGATTCCTGTATTAGGTGCGTAAGAAGATTATGTTCGTTTTGTTCCCTGGTGCTTCCTCGCTCACTCGCGGGCTTCACCCTGTCGTTCGGCTGCGGCGAGCACTACTGGCTCTCTCAGAAAAGCAGAATTTATCTGATCCTCGCAACGGGAATATCTTTCCAGCGGGTGGTGTACGCAGGGGAGAGCATATCGCGTTTCATTTGCCATGATGGCGCTATCCCTCGCCCGGCAAACCAGATCTGTCCCAGACCGGAATGATTAATGCCATCGAGAACCTTCATCAGCTCAGAGCTGTGAGGACGTGGCGGACGTTCGTCGAACAGCTGCAGCTGCGAAACGCCGGAGCCGGTGAAGTCATTCAGCATCACACCGGCTTTGGCATACAGGTGCCCATCCTTCCAGATACGCTCCAGAGCCGTTGTGGCGGCCGCAATAATGTCCCGGGTGTCCTGAGTGGGTGTAAGCAGTTTCTCCGTGGCCACGTTGCCGTAGTAAGGCTCTTTAACGGCGAACGGAGACGTTTTGATGAAAACGGAAATATGCCGGCAGTACTGGCGCTCTTTCCGCAGCTTTTCAGAGGCCCGTTCTGCGTACTGACAGACAGCCTGGCGGAGCGAATCGTACTCCGTGATTTTCTCTCCAAAGCTGCGGCTGCAGACGATCTGCTGTTTCGTCGGTGGTGCTTCCTCAAGCGACATGCAGCTTTCCCCGTTCAGTTCGCGTACTGTTCGCTCGAGAACGACGGAGAAATTTTTGCGTATAAAGGCCGGGTTCGTCAGGGCCAGATCGAGCGCGGTCCTGATACCCAGTACATTAAGTTTGCGTGCAATACGGTTTCCCACGCCCCAGATCTCTTCGACCGGCTGCAGTGAAAGCAGTTTCCGCGTTCGCTGAGGATTCCCCCTGGTCAGGGCGAGCACACCACGAAACTGTTTCCACTCCTTTGAGGCCCACTGGGCAGATTTTGCCAGGGTTTTCGTCGGCCCGGCACCCACGCCGATGGTCAGACGGGTACAGTCATACACGTGCTGGCGCAGCTGCCGGCCGAAGTCCTCCAGGTCCATGCAGTGCTCAACGCCGGTCAGGTCGAGGAACATCTCGTCAATCGAATACTGTTCCACCCTTGGGGCCAGCTCCTCCAGGCAGCTCATCACGCGCGCTGACATCGAGGCATAAAGTTCATAGTTGCTTGAGAACGCGTATATTTTTTCCGGATACGTTTCGTTTTTCATCTGAAACCACGGCATGCCCATTTTGATCCAGGGCTTTGCCTCGGCACTTCTTGCGATAACGCAGCCATCGTTATTACTGAGCACCACAACCGGCTTTCCTTTCAAATCCGGGCGGAAAACACGTTCGCAGCTGGCATAAAAGCTGTTCACATCGGCCAGGGCAAACATCAGTACATCTCCCTCGGGCGGTGGATGATGTGCGTGACGACGCCAAAGATATCCAGATCGTCCGGGTCGGGATAAATCGGCGGCCAGGCGGCGTTCATTGGCTGCAGCGTCAGTCGTGGCGTCAGCAGAAGCCGTTTAACCGTAAACTCCCCCTGCACACTGGCCACAACAATATCGCCGTGCCGGGGCTTCTCTGCACTGTCCACAACCAGCAGATCGCCATTGTAAAGGCTGCCGTCGGACATGCTGTCACCGCTGGCACGGAGATAGTAAGTCGCGCTTGGGTGCCGTATGCAGTAATCATGGAGATCCAGGTCGGACTCGACATAGTCAGCGGCAGGGCTCGGAAAACCGCAGCTGGCCAGGTCTGCAAACAACGGATGGGCCTGTGGCGGGAGTGCTTTCCCGGTGCTGAAAAGCTGCAGTTTCATCTTTCCTCCTGACGTCTAAATATACTGGATATGCATACAGTATATTTAACAGCGTGAGGATAATCCAGATCACCTGCTTCATGAACAGGGTGAGTAACCTAAGTTACTCAAAATGCTATTTAATATCATTATGGGACATTTAAATTACTCATAATGAGAAGTATGGCTTTTATTTTGCCATTTTGCTCTTATAATATGTATCAAATTGAGTTTAATTGACGGAGCATAATGATGAATATTTACTGCGATGATGGTTCAACTAATGTTAAGCTGGCATGGTTTGAAGGAAACGAGCTGCAGACCCGGGTTTCTGCTAACTCCTTCCGGCATGGCTGGAAAGTGGCGGAATTCAGTGCCGCAACGTTCAACTATCAGGTGGGCACGCTGAAATACACCTGGGACAGCGTCAGCCGGGATGCCATCCCGACAACAAACGTGGAATACCAGTACGGTGATCTCAACCTGCTGGCCGTGCATCATGCCCTGCTGAACAGCGGACTTGAGCCGCAGCCGGTGAGCCTGACCGTGACGCTGCCCCTGAGCGAGTATTATGACGGGGACTGCCAGCGGAACGAGGAGAACATCCGACGCAAACGAGAAAACCTGATGCGTGAGCTGGTTCTGAATAAGGGCAGGGCATTTACCGTAACGGACGTGAAGGTGATGCCTGAATCACTGCCGGCGGCGTTCTCCCGTCTCGCGGAGCTGAAGCCCGGACCCGCTGAGACCACCCTGATTATCGATCTCGGCGGAACCACGCTCGATGCCGGCGTGATTGTCGGACAGTTTGATGATATCAGTGCGGTACACGGCAATCCGTCTGTCGGCGTGTCACAGGTCACCCGCGCAGCTGCAGGCGCGCTGCGGGCTGCAGACAGCGAAACCAGCGCGCTTATTGCTGACACGGTCATCCGCAACCGCAATGATCGTCAGTATCTGCAGCGAGTGATCAACGATGCCGGAAAAATTGACGATGTTCTGAACAAAATTACAGAGGCAATCACTTCCCTGGGCGCGCGTGTCACCAGTGAGCTGACGGTCTTCAGGAGCGTTAACCGGGTATTCCTGGTCGGGGGAGGGGCATCCCTCATTGAAGAGGCTATACGTCAGGCCTGGCCTCTGGCTCCTGACCGTATCGAGGTTATCGGCGATCCGCAGCTGGCGCTGGCCAGAGAGATTGCCCTTTACAATAAAGAGGACTAAACGTGCCGGACGGCCAGTATTCTTTCTATCTGCACAGCGACGATCGCACCGACATCACGGCGATGGCGACCATCAGCACCATCTCACAGCCCCTGCGCGGTGACTTCATTCGGACCGCCGCCACCGCCGGGGCGGTGATGTACCAGACGGATGCCCGTTTACCGGCGCTGATCCCGGTGTTCTTTGACGGACATCTGAGTGCCATCCGGCTTTGTGCCGTGATGGCCCTGGTATCCGGCACCTGGTCTTCACTCTCAGGGCTTCCTGATGAGCCTGATGGTGGCGTGGCTGCTCTGGCCATGTCACCGGAGACGGAATACCAGCGCCGGCGTTACACCCTGACGCTTCAGGATGACCGGAGCAGTGAACGGGTTGAGCGTGTGCTGACGGGCGTGTCATCCCGCCTGCGCGGAGAGCTGCTGAGAAACCTGATTATCACCGGTCTGGCCCTGCATACGACCGCACCGGAGCTGCCGCGTCTGCTGGCCAGTATGCCGGTACCGCCCGGCACGGTCAGCGAGCTGCAGGTTCTGGTTCAGCAGATGGCTGGTACGGCTGACGTGAGTATGGCTGCAGTGCCGGAGAACCCAGCGGAGCCTGCCGCACCGGTATCCGCTGAAGCGACCAGCATAAAGAAAAATATGCGCCGGGCATTCGGAGACTAAGCATGTCAGTGATTAAACAAAAAGCAGTGCAGTGCATTCATAACTTTCTGCGCGCCCGGAACGTGCCTGAATCTCAGTGGCCGGAACGGGTCAAAAAGACCGGCAGGGGAATGATACTGGCAGGCGTGGCCGTCGTGGTTCCTGGCGTTCTGGTTGATAACATCTCACTGCCGGTGACAATCGCGATGCAGGTCTGCTATGCCTCACTGATCGGCCTCGGGGTTCTCCTGGCGTTTGACGAGAAAAAACCAGAGGGGCGGGGATGAATATGAACATTAACCTGAAGGAAACAGTATGCAGCTTGAAGAACTGACAGGAGACGAACGTACGCTGGTCGTTGTGGCACTGCAGGCGTTGTTCCGCGAGAGATTATCCGCATCAAATGCCGTCTTTACGGTATGTAGCCTGTCCGGAAAAGAGCAGCCGCCGGAAGATATTTTTGGGCTGCGTGAAGTAGAGGATGCGCTGAGACGTATTGGTGCAGCTCCTGCGCGTTAAATCCGGTCCCGTACACTTCAGAAAAAAACGGCAGGGTGACATCTCATCCCTGCCGTCAAAACTAAACGCTTAATTTTTCGGCGATTATAATGTATTGTTTTGTGATGTAAATCACATTTTAATTTAATGTGAAATTTTTCCTCCGCTTTACATCTCCCGTAAAAAATTACCCGCCGTGCCTTCACGCTAACCCGGCCGCTGCGGTCGCAAGGGTTCACGTTGTCTCCGTCCTCACCCGTTCGCGCCCTGCACGGTGCATTCAGCCCGTGAAGGGCTTGCGCTGCGGCTTCGGCGTCGCCCTGGCGTCCTCCGCTTTACGCCGTGTTTTTGTGGCGGCACGGCGCAAGAGGGTGCCGGATGCTGAGGACACAACCATGTTCAGACTGACCTGTATTGAACTCGATAACGGCGAGTTTGCCGTCTATATCAATCACCATTACCTGGGGAGTGAAGATGCCAGCGGAGAGCGACTTTCTCTGGGGGAGGTTCTGGAGCAGCTCTCCCTGCTGCCGGGCGTGGAATTACAGACCCTGCTGGAACCCGTACCGGAGTGCGATGACTGGTGCTGGAACGACATCGCTGATCGCGTCCTGCCGTCGCGTCCTGCATGTCGTGATGATGTGACGGTGGCAGGGCTCATCGCCAGGCTGAAGCAGTACCCACCGGATGCACTGTGTATGGGGACGTTCTGGCTGGAAGATGATTTTCTGTCCCTCGATGGCAGTCTGTCGGAGGAGGAAATTGCAGAAGCCATGCGTATCTGCGACCACAGCCACGATGCAGGCATCGGTTTTAACTGGGACACGCTGCAGTTCGCTATCGACCACGTGAAGGGGCGCTAAAAAAAAGGACACCTTCCGGGGAGGGGTGTCCTGAAATGTGTCATATTCGTTGTAAGTGAAAACCCATCAGATGTTTTCGGCACAGATAATTGCACAATCGCTGCCTTTTTTCACCTGCCATATATCCGACTCAAAAAAAAGACGTCTCCGGTCGGGGACGTCCTGAAATCAAAGGCACACATGTAAGATAACGGCGCGAATCCATTATCAGTGTGCATTCTGCCATACCTTGTCTGACTCATCAGCTACCAGAACCGGTAACAAAGGTTGTCGGTTCTCTCCGCCTTATTGCCGCCAACCGGCGGCGAGTTCAACGCCGTGCCTTCACGCTAAACCGGCCGCTGCGGTCACAAGGGTTCACGTTGTCTCCGTCCTCACCCGTTCGTACCTTTCACGGTGCATTCAGCCCGTGAAAGGCTTGCGCTGCGGCTTGCGGCGTCGCCCCTGCGCCCTCCGCTTTTCGCCGGGTTTTTGTGGCGGCACGGCGCAAGAGGGTGCCGCATATCAGAGAGGAGTGTGTCTATGTCCCGTTTTATTCTGGGTGACTGCGTGCAGGTGATGTCCCGTTTTCCGGCGCGTGCCGTCGATTTTATTCTTACCGATCCACCGTACCTGGTTGGCTATAAGGACCGTACCGGCCGCACCCTGGCCGGGGACAACTCTGCCGAATGGCTCCAGCCCGCCTGTCATGAAATGTACCGCGTGCTGAAAAATGACAGCCTGATGGTGAGTTTCTATGCCTGGAACCGCGCGGATCTGTTTCTGAATGCGTGGAAAACGGCCGGTTTCCGGGTGGTTGGCCATATCGTCTTTGCCAAGAGCTACGCCTCAAAATCGACGTTCGTGGGTTACACCCATGAGAGTGCCTACCTGCTGGCAAAGGGAAGGCCGCAAACCCCGGACCGTCCCATCCCGGACGTGATCCCCTGGAAATACACGGGCAACCGACATCACCCGACGGAGAAGCCGGTGCAGAGCCTGCGGCCGCTGATTGAATCGCTCACGCGTCCGGGGGCTATTGTCCTTGACCCGTTCGCCGGCAGCGGCTCCACCTGCGTGGCAGCCGCCGAAGCCAGCCGCCGCTATATCGGGATCGAGATGCTTGAGCAGTACCACGCCGCCGGCGTTCGACGTCTGGCACAGGTTGAACGGGCAAGAAGGATGCCGGCGGCCAATGACGGCGCGTTTTACCCCGACTATCCGGAGGCGGCATGAACTACCCGGGCCTTGAACACCTGCGCGCGGACGTGGCCGCGCTCAGCAATGCCATGTGTGACGTGCGGATGCTGCTGAACCGCCTCGAATCGCAGCACCGGCACGACGCGGCAACGCTTACCGAACGTATGGCTGCGCAGACTCTGCGCCGGATCAACACCCTGCTTCTTGAAGCCTACCGCGAAGCCCTGGTGCTGGACGAAACCTTTCAGGACTGACTGACCCTGCCGGGCTGATGCCCGGCCTGTAACCCCTAACAAGAGAGAAAAAACGATGTACGGAACCCGCGAAGAACTTTGTGTACAGCTTGAAAACATGTTCACGTTTGACGAACCCCTGGTCCTGCTGGTCTGGACGGAAGAGGGGATTAGCGTGGCCTGCCGTGAAGCCCAGCCAGAACCGGACGGGACTGAAATCCGGAATCTGATGAAGGCGATCGGCGAAATGAAAATGACGCAATACCGTCAGGAGGGGGTAAATAATCTGACTGTCAGCGATCTCCTGGCCCGTCAGCGCGAAGCGGCAAACCGTCAGGTGAGTGTTCCGGCGGTACTCCTGTCCCGCGTCCTGCGTAACTATGAATGCGAGCTGGAAAACCGGATCGGTATGGCCTGGGAAGCCGGGCGGCAGGAGCCTGAATCCGTCAGGAATGAGCTGAAGGACGTTCACGCATTACAGGAGACGCTGGCCGCGTAAGGGAGAGAGCCGGGGTAACGCCCCGGCAACCGGTGGCCATCCACTGCGAAAAGGATGTCAGTGCCTTCCGCTTTTATCCGCCGCTGCCCTCCGGGCCACGTCGGGACAATGAAACTCCTCTGAAGCTCCGTGCGGTGACGGCATGCGCCGTGACTTCACTGTAGCCCGGCCGCATCGGCCACAAGGGTTCGCTTACGCCTCCGTCCTCACCCGTTCGCACCCTTCACGGTGCATTCAGCCCGTGAAGGCTTTGCGCTGCGGCTTGCGGCGTCGCCCCTGTGTCCTCCGCTTTTCGCCGGTCTGTCGTGTCGTCACGGCGATGCCGGAACCGAGAATATGTTAACCGTGGAGGATCTATGAACCAGACCGTGACCTGTGATGCTGTTCGTCATGAGGGTGCGCAGCGCCTGACTTTCCTGCCTGATTTGTTTGGCGGCGATTTTATGACGTCCGAGGCATCCGTGTACGCCTACGCCCAGCGTTACTGCCCTGAGTATCAGGGGGGATTCTGGCAGTTTTACCGGCTGCCGGAAGGCGGCGGATATATGGCGCCTGACGTGGAGAGCCTGACCCTGTGCAATCCGGACAACTGGTTTGAGCAGACTGTCAGCGGGGAAGTGGCGGGGATCATCCTCACGGCGCTGGTACTGAATCACCGGAGCTGGCACCACAGCAACCATGACCATGAAGAACTGTGCCGCCACTTCTGCCGTCGCTATGAGCAGCTTATGGCATTTGCTGACACCCATCCGGAAAGCGCCACCATCTGGCGTGCCCTTGACTGACTGACCACGGGCGGCGATGCCGCCCGATAAAAGGAGAAAAACATGATTGGTACAGCAAGAGAAATTGCCCTTGAAATGTTCAGACATTCCGACCTCGATGGCGAGAAATACGTTTTCGCCTGCTGGAATCGAAATGACATTCGTTGCGTCTGCCTTGACTGGGATTTAACCGATGAGGAACTGGATGAAGTCCTGCGTCGGCTAAGCTCATGCCTTGAAAGTGGCGCTGATATCGGCCAGATACGGGCGATTGTCGAAACCATGCTCGATGAGCGACGCGAGAAGCGAACCGTGACTATTCCCGCGAAATCGCTGGCCTTAGTCATGCAGCTTGCAGGACGGGAGATGCAACGTATCGCAGTATGCGCGGAGGATGGCGGCGGATCAGCTGAAGAAACCCTGAAAGAAGAAAACGACGTCATGATGCGCCTGCGCGAGGCGCTCGATGCCTGACAGAAAAGCCGGAGGCATTGCCTCCGGAAACAGAACAAAAGGAGAACACCATGCAACTGTCACCGGAAACCCGCAGTATCCTGCGCCAGTATAAAACGCTCATCAACGAGCGACGTCGCGAATCAGGACTCAGCCCCGTAACCACAGCGAAAGTGCTGGATGAGATCTGCGAATCGGCTACCCGCTAGTGCGCCGTCTATCTTTGCGGCCACTTCATTCTCCAGGGCGGTCAGGGGGATGGAAAGTAAATAATCCGGGCGGGGCATAGGCGCCGCCTGTTCGCGCGCGAAAACCCTGTCATCCCTTCGGGCTGACGGTCGGTAAGGTCAGCGCCTGCGGCGCTGCCCCCTCCCGCCCTGATGTAAGCCCGTGGAGATGTACATGAAAGGCATTGTGAGGGCAAATTGTCACTGATACGGTCCTGCGTGGCGTGGCGTGGCGTGGCGTGGCGTGGCGTGGCGTGGCGTGGCGTGGCGTGGCGTGGCGTGGCGTGGCGTGGCGTGGCGTGGCGTGGCGTGGCGTGGCGTGGCGTGGCGTGGCGTGGCGTGGTTGTCGGCTCTGAAACCCGATCAGCAAATCCTCTGAAAAAACCAGAATCCCACTTCTGGCCCCCTTCGGCTCCCGGCCAGCGCTGCTGTCCGGTCGTCGAGCCCCACTCCGCCAGGGCGGCCGCTGCGCATCCGCCGGGCTCCGCCGAACCCCTCCGGGTTTCGGGCCATACGGCTAGGGTCTGATGGCGAAGGTCAAGGGCTGCGGCTTCTCCGGCCGTGCCGTCCGGAACGCCTTCACCGCGCCGGCTGATGCCGTCGCTTTAATGGCGCCACGCCGTTCCGACGTGTCGGGTGTGTGCATCCTGTTCCCCCGGTGAAGCCATCCCCCGTGTGTCCTCACGCGGAGGGCTGCTTGTAGCACCGTCGGGTCGTCATCCAAGGGGTGAAATGCACTCCGCCAAAACTTTTTGCGTGCCGCAAAAACTTTAGTCTCCGCCCCTTTCCTTCCGCCCTTCGCCGTTGCTCCTTTGCCCTTTGCCGCGAGAGAACTCACCAGGGAGATGGAC
>NZ_WCIM01000027.1:0-10178 GCF_009025585.1 Enterobacter sp. 198
CTCTCAGCCCGGTACACACCAGAAAATTATTGATATGGCCATGAATGGCGTCGGATGTCGCGCCAGTGCACGCATTATGGGCGTTGGCCTCAACACGATTTTACGACACTTAAAAAACTCAGGCCGCAGTCGGTAAACTCACGCATACAACCGGGCAGTGACGTCATTGTTTGCGCGGAAATGGACGAACAGTGGGGTTACGTCGGCGCTAAATCACGCCAGCGCTGGTTGTTTTACGCGTATGACAGGATACGGAGGACGGTTGTGGCGCACGTATTCGGTGAACGCACGTTGGCCACGCTGGAGCGTCTTCTGAGCCTGCTGTCGGCCTTTGAGGTCGTGGTATGGATGACGGATGGCTGGCCGCTGTATGAATCACGCCTGAAGGGAGAACTGCACGTTATCAGCAAGCGATATACGCAGCGCATTGAGCGGCATAACCTGAATCTGAGGCAGCATCTGGCAAGGCTGGGCAGGAAGTCACTGTCGTTCTCAAAATCGGTGGAGCTGCATGACAAAGTCATCGGGCATTATCTGAACATAAAACACTATCAGTAAGTTGGAGTCATTACCGGTGCTCTGATATATTTATTATACTATAGTGGGGTATGTGTTGATCTTAATGTAATACTCCCCTATAGTATAAGAAATACAGAGCAGTGAGGTAAGCAATGCCCAGTACTCCTGAAGAGAAAAAAAAGGTCCTAACCCGGGTTCGCCGTATCCGGGGTCAGATTGATGCTCTGGAAAGAGCACTTGAAAGTGGCGCTGAATGCCGTTCCGTTCTCCAGCAAATCGCCGCCGTCCGGGGCGCCGCTAACGGACTGATGGCAGAGGTGCTGGAGAGCCACATACGGGAAACCTTTGACCAGAATGACAGCTACAGTCATGAAGTCAGTAAATCAGTTGACGATACGATTGAGCTGGTTCGTGCCTATCTTAAATAGGTGAGGCCATTATTACATTGAGGATATATTACGTATGAAATCACGTGCCGCTGTTGCATTTGCACCAGGGAAGCCCCTGGAGATTGTTGAAATTGATGTTGCTCCGCCTAAAAAAGGCGAGGTGCTGATTAAAAACACCCACACAGGTGTCTGCCATACCGATGCCTTTACCCTCTCAGGGAATGACCCTGAGGGCGTTTTCCCGGTGGTTCTCGGCCACGAGGGAGCCGGTATCGTCGTTGAAGTTGGTGAAGGCGTCACCAGTGTGAAGCCGGGTGACCATGTTATTCCGCTCTACACCGCTGAATGCGGGGAGTGTGAATTCTGCCAGTCCGGTAAAACGAACCTCTGTGTATCGGTTCGCGAGACTCAGGGCAAAGGACTGATGCCTGACGGGACCACTCGCTTTTCATACAACGGTCAGCCTCTTTACCACTACATGGGATGTTCCACATTCAGTGAATACACCGTTGTGGCCGAGGTTTCTCTGGCAAAAATTAACCCGGAGGCGAACCATGAACACGTCTGCCTGTTGGGTTGTGGCGTGACTACCGGTATTGGCGCCGTCCATAACACGGCTAAAGTGCAGCCGGGCGATTCAGTTGCCATTTTTGGTCTGGGGGCAATTGGTCTGGCTGCGGTACAGGGGGCCCGTCAGGCAAAAGCGGGACGTATTATCGCTATCGATACTAATCCGACAAAATTTGACCTGGCCCGTCAGTTCGGGGCCACTGACTGCATTAACCCGAATGATTATGACAAACCGATTAAAGATGTTCTGCTGGATATCAACAAGTGGGGTATTGACCATACCTTTGAATGTATCGGTAACGTTAACGTCATGCGTGCAGCGCTGGAAAGTGCTCACCGTGGGTGGGGGCAGTCCGTTGTCATTGGTGTCGCAGGGGCCGGACAGGAGATTTCCACCCGTCCTTTCCAGCTGGTCACCGGGCGCGTATGGAAAGGTTCCGCGTTTGGCGGAGTAAAAGGCCGCACTCAGCTCCCCGGTATGGTCGAGGATGCCATGAAGGGGGATATTGACCTTGAGCCATTTGTAACCCATACGATGACACTGGATGAAATCAATGACGCCTTCGAGCTTATGCATGAAGGCAAATCTATCCGGACAGTGATTCATTACTGATCCCATCAGAATTTTAATCAACTCAAACTGAAGGAAGTGGAAAATGACAACTCCGGTAATTTCTGGTGACGGCATCTTTTCTCATGTGTTCATTGGCGCAGCCGATGTCGAGAAATCCTCCGCATTTTACGATGTCGTCCTGGGCACGCTTGGTATCAATAACCTCGGCCCGTTTGGCAACGGCTGGGTACTCTATGGCCGCGAAAAGCCGGCATTTATCATTGCCCGTCCGGGCAACGGTGAAGCACCTTCCGCTAACGGGGTGACTGTCGGCTTCGCTGCTGCCACCCCGGAAGAGGTTGATGCTTTCCATGCTGCCGGCCTTGCCGCCGGTGGAGCTGATGAAGGTCAACCTGGCCCGCGTGGTCACCTTCCCGGGGCCTATGCTGCCTACCTGCGGGATCCGGCGGGTAACAAAATCACGGCGTATACGTTTATCTGACGTCCGGATTTAAAGATACTTCCCCTGGCTTCGGTCAGGGGAAATAACCATGAGATAACGGCTGATGGAACTCATTGAGCAGCATGCCAGCTCTGGCGGCTGGCAAAACGTGTACCGGCATTATTCACAATCCCTTAATTGTGAAATGAATTTCGGTGTGTATCTTCCTCCCAAAGCAGTAACAGAAAAACTGCCGGTACTATACTGGTTGTCGGGCCTGACCTGTACTGAGCAGAATTTCATCACCAAATCAGGTATGCAGCATTATGCAGCCCGGCATAACGTCATCGTTGTTGTCCCGGATACCAGTCCCCGGGGTAATAATGTCCCGGATGCCGACAGTTACGATCTTGGCCAGGGGGCCGGTTTTTATCTGAACGCGACGGAACAGCCGTGGAATGTTCATTACAGGATGTATGACTATATTCTCAGAGAGCTTCCGGATGTCGTCATGAATCATTTTCCTGCAACGGCAAGAAAATCTATATCCGGTCATTCTATGGGAGGGCTGGGTGCTCTGGTGCTGGCTCTGCGAAATCCTGGTGAATATGTGAGCGTATCAGCATTTTCCCCGATAGTATCGCCTTCTCAGGTGCCATGGGGGCAACAGGCATTTAGCGCTTACCTGGGTGAAAACAGAAAAACGTGGGAAGCCTACGATCCAGTCAGCCTCATTTTACAGGGTGAAAAATTACCAGAAATCTTCATTGATCAGGGGCTGAGTGACGCCTTTTATGAAGAGCAACTGCGCACCAAAATCCTTGAGAGAGTATGCAATGAGATGAACCTCAATGCGTCGTTCCGATATCATACTGGATACGACCACAGCTATTATTTCATTTCCAGCTTTATTGGTGAGCACATTGCTTACCATGCCAACAGGCTCAGGCTGTCAGCATGAGTTGATTTCCAGCCTCAGAAAATGTGCTTAATTTTCAGGCCTGAACAGGGCCTGAACCCTGCAGACCTGAGATGTACTGTAACTGAATCGCCACGGATAATCTAGACACTTCCGAGCCGTTGATGGACTGACCCCGCCCCGGTAGACGATCCTGCCCTATAGTTTGGACTGACCCCACGCCTGTAGACAAATCCTGTCCTCACGACGAGGCCTGTTCGAAGGCCTCCGGACTGACGTCGCCGAGGTGGCTGTGGCGCCGGGACCGGTTATAGAAGACTTCAATGTAATCGAAGATCCGCCCGGGCCAGATCCCTGGTTTTATATATGCGTTTTCTGATCCGTTCTTTTTTCAGCGAACTGAAGAACGATTCGGCCACCGCATTATCCCAGCAGTTGCCACGCCGGCTCATGCTCGGCGCCAGGTTATTGGCCCGGTAGAAGCGCTGCCAGTCGTCACTGCCGTACTGGCTGCCCTGATCGCTATGTACGATAACCTCGCTGTCTGGTTTTCGGCGCCAGACCGCCATCATCAGCGCGTCGAGCGCCAGTTCGCGTGAGAGAGTGGGTTTCATCGACCAGCCGACCACATTACGGGCGAAGAGATCGATAACCACCGCCAGATACAGCCAGCCCTGCCAGGTGCGGATATAAGTAATATCGGTGACCCAGACCTGGGTGGCCCGGACAACGGTGAACTGCCGCTGCACGAGATTAGGAGCAACGACTGAAGGCCTGCCAGCGATACGACGTGGCGCTTTATAGCCGCGCACAGCTTTAATCCGGTCCAGTTGCATGATCCGACCCACCCGGTTTCTACCACAGGTTTCCCCGATTTCGTTCAGATCGCCATGAACCCGCCGGTAACCGTATACGCCTCCGCTCAGGGAATATGAGTCGCGGATAAGCATCAGCAGGCGCTGGTTATCTTTATCACGCGCCGAGACAGGGTTATGCAGCCACGCATAGAACCCGGCCCGGGCGACATTCAGTACCCGACACATCGTCATCACACCCCATACAGTTCGGTGCTCATTGATAAAGCGGTACTTCAGTCGGGCTCCTTTGCAAAGTACCGCGCGGCCTTTTTCAGGATATCCCGTTCTTCTTCGGTGCGTTTTAGCTGCGCCCGGAGTTTCAGGATCTCGCTTTTAGCTTCCAGTAAATCCCGGGCATGCTGCTCGCTGTTATCAGGTTTGATAGCCCGTAGCCACTTGTAGAGGCGGTGTGCAGAGACGCCCAGACGCTCAGATACTTAGGCGACGGAATAACCGCGTTCCGTTATCTGACGGACGGCTTCTTCCTTAAATTCAGGTGTAAATCGTGGTGTGCCCATACGCTCCTCCTATACTCAAACTATAGGGCAGGATCGTCTACCGGGGCGGGGTCAGTCCAGGGAGCCGTTAACGACCTGATGGCGGTTGTTCTGGAAAGCTATCTTCGGGAGGAATTCCCCGATACGGGCAAACGAAATGAGTCGCAGAAGAGGTCAATCGACGACACCATTTCGATAGTCCGCTCCTATCTCCGTTAACTCTGCCAGGCAGATGTCTGATGGGGTCTAAAACTGTAATGAAAGGAAATGACATATGAAATCACGTGCATTATTCATCTGTATTTTTTAATTGGTACCCGAAACCGCCTGAGTGTCGCCATCAGCTGGGTCTGGAACCACAGCGTCGCGTACCGGGGAGCCCGCATTATCACGGGAGCCAAATCTCCGGTCCCGGGTACGCCGCCAGCCAGTTCTCATACAGAAGGCGGATCCGCAGGGTACCGCTGAAACTTCAGCGGTGTCCCACATGGTACCACCGGGCCCAGCTTCAGCAATCTGTTTCCAGTCACACAAACGCTTTTTTCGACGGGCTTTCTGATCGAGCGGTCCGGCACACCAGATACCGTCACAAGAGGTGGCCTTATTAAGAGCGGACACACCTAGCACAGGAAATTCTATGGCAAAGAAACTTTTCGGTTATCATCCCATCCTGACTGACGACAACAATTCAGTTGTGATTCGCGGTGCTCGCGAGAACAACCTTAAAGAGGTGGATGTTTCCATTCCGCGCAACGCATTGGTTGTTTTTTCGGGTGTGTCAGGCTCGGGTAAGTCTTCACTGGCCTTTGGCACCATTTATGCTGAGGCGCAACGGCGCTACTTTGAATCGGTTGCCCCCTACGCTCGTCGCCTCATTGATCAGGTCGGGGTTCCGGATGTGGATGCCATTGACGGACTGCCGCCAGCCGTTGCGCTTCAGCAACAACGCGGTGCCAGTAACGCGCGCTCCTCTGTCGGCAGCGTGACCACCTTATCCAGTCTGGTGCGAATGATGTACTCACGGGCGGGCGCTTATCCTGCCGGACAACCGATGCTGTATGCCGAGGATTTTTCTCCCAACACGCCGCAGGGGGCATGCCCTTCTTGCCATGGTCTGGGCCATATCTATGAGGTAACTGAAACACTGATGGTGCCCGATCCCTCACTTAGTATCCGTGAAAAGGCTATTGCTTCCTGGCCCCCGGCCTGGCACGGACAGAATCTGCGGGATATTCTGGTGACGCTGGGGTATGACATCGACACTCCCTGGAAAAATCTGCCAGCGGAAGACCGTCAGTGGATCCTTTTTACCGAAGACACCCCCACTGTACCGGTTTTCCCGGGACTGAGTCCGGAAGATACGCGCGAAGCCGTCAGGAAAAAAATGACGCCGGGTTATATGGGGACCTTCACCGGGGCACGTCGTTATGTGCTACATACCTTCGCCAGCACGCAAAGCGCGTTGATGAGAAAACGAGTCTCCCGTTTTATGGAAGGCAAGCTGTGTCCGGTCTGTCACGGGAAAAGACTGAAGTCAGAATCATTGTCCGTCACCTTTGCCGGTGTGGACATTGGTGAATTTATGCAGATGCCCTTAGACCAGCTGGCGGAATTGCTCCTTCCAATCTCCCGGGGGGATTTCAGTGCCCACCACGCCGGCGCAGATGCCGACAGGGATATCACCCGTCGGGATCTGACAGAGCGTGCTGCATCCGGAAAAGCGGTCCATTCCGATAACGCCGATGTCTGCCGGACATCGGCGTTATCGGAAGAGAAACGACTGGCGGCACAACGGCTGACCGGTGGTGTCATGGCCCGGTTGTATCAGTTGCAGAAGCTGGGGCTGGGTTATCTTACGCTGGACAGAGCAACCCCAACTCTATCTGCAGGAGAGCTTCAGCGACTGCGTCTTGCCACGCAACTCAGTTCGATGCTGTTTGGTGTGGTCTATGTTCTTGATGAACCGTCTGCGGGTCTGCACCCCTCAGACAGTAAAGCGCTTTACGATGCGCTTGAGAACCTTCGTGATGCCGGCAACTCGGTGTTTGTCGTTGAACATGATCTTAACCTGATGCGACGGGCGCAATGGCTTGTTGATGTGGGACCGTCGGCTGGTGAACAGGGAGGACATGTTCTCTACAGTGGTATTCCTGAAGATCTGAAAGCCGTCACCCAATCTCGTACCGCGCGTTATTTATTTGATGAAGTCCGGCCACCACAATCTTTTGCCCGTATCCCATCCGGGTGGCTGAAACTGCAGGGGATCCATCGCCACAATCTTAAGTGGATCGATGTTGATATTCCTCTGGGTGTGCTGACAGCCGTGACGGGAGTCTCTGGCTCCGGTAAATCCAGTCTGATTGCCCAGGCCTTACCGGAACTGGTGCTTTCTTCACTTGGCGGTGAGCCAGAAGACGTGCTTTCCGAAGCCAGCGACGCTGAGGGGCCATCCGTAACGGAGAAAACGTACGGTACCCTGACCGGTGATACCGGACTGGTAAAGCGTCTGGTTCAGGTTGACCAGAAACCGATAGGCAGGACCCCCCGTTCAAACCTGGCGACATATACCGGGTTGTTTGATCCTGTTCGTAAGCTCTTTGCCGGAACGACTGACGCCAAACTCCATCATTACGATGCGGGTCAATTCTCTTTCAATGTGGCAAAAGGCCGCTGTGCAACCTGTGAAGGTGAAGGATTCGTCAGCGTGGAGCTGTTGTTTATGCCGAGCGTGTATGCACCGTGCCCGACCTGCCATGGCGCGCGGTATAACCGGGATACTCTCAGGATCTGCTGGCAGGACAAAAATATCGCGGAGGTCCTGCATATGACGGTGGATGAAGCCAGTCAGTTCTTTGCGACTGAAGAACCAGTGGCTCGTCCCCTCCGTCTGCTGAGTGAAATTGGTCTGGGCTACCTGCGTCTGGGACAACCAGCAACCGAGTTATCCGGAGGGGAGGCGCAAAGGATCAAGCTGGCAACCGAACTACAACGTAGCCAACGTGGCCACACGTTGTATATCCTAGATGAACCGACAACCGGCCTGCATGCTTCAGACGCCGACCGCCTCCTTGTGCAGCTGCAGCGGCTTGTTGATGCAGAAAATACGGTGATAATGATTGAACACGATATGCGGGCGGTTACTCAGGCAGACCAGGTTATCGACATCGGTCCTGGAGCGGGACATGAGGGAGGACGCCTGGTTGCCGCAGGAACTCCCGAACAGGTATCGCAGGTCAAAGAAAGCCGTACCGCACAGTATATTGCCAGGGAACTCTCACGGAACGGTTAAAAAGGGCTGTGTCGTCATTGCGTCAATGGCGGCACATTCCCGGCGTGTTCTGTATCAGTAATCTCCCGCAGGTATAATTTCAGCGCATCCCACTGGTTCAGCGCGTACGCGAACGCCTTCGACAGCTCCGAGTGCCGTGACAGCGTTTTCTGCTTTTCACGCAGCCAGCCCTCCAGCGCGGTCAGCAGCGGTACCGCTTTTTCCTGCCGAATGGCCAGCCGTTCCGCCGCGCTTTTGCCCCGGATGCCCGCCTCGATGCCATACAGCTCGCCGATACGGCACAGCGCTTCGGTCGTGGTGTCAGAGGGCGTCCGCACGTGCACGTCCGCCTGCAACACCCCGCTGAACCCCGCAAGATGCGACTGCGGATGTGTAACGCTGGCGTGATAGAAATTTTAAGTCAGTCATCAGGTGTCCACCTAATTAGGGGTCAGTTTGGATATCGAAAATTATTGTACGTCAAGGTTATTTTTTGACCTCTCTACTTTAGCGGGCCTCAGCCGACGAAACTTATCGGAAGCCGGTACCGGCCAGTCTGACTGAAGATGGAAGCAAAATTAATGCTGTGGGCTACCATACCTTCTTTAACAGGTGATTTGTGAACTGCAACTTCTCGGAACGGGAGTTTGCGCAAGGACCGGAAGTCCGCTTCACGCCCTGAGACATTCGACAAGCTTTTTTATGGCTTCAGTAAGGGCGACTTTCGCGCTTCCAGTGCCAGCAAATACTTCGCTTCATCGTACTGGGTCTTGGTCTTCCAGCAGCGGTAAATGATCCTTATCCATTTGAAGGCCAGAGCCCGGATTGCAGACTGGTGAGATTTTCCTTTTTCTCGCAGTCCCCGATAATAAAGTCTGGCCCAGTATGATGAGTTAACCGTCTTGGCAGCCCATTCAACAAAGGTTTGCCGGACGAACTTGGCACACTGCCATCGCCAGTGAACCCAGGATTTCTGGCCACTTCGTTCTGTCACCGGTGCAATACCTGCGTAGTTTTGAATTTCTTCAGCGCTGTTAAACCGGTCACGGTTATCACCAAGTGCAGCAAGCATTCGTGGTCCCAAACACGGCCCCATGCCCGGAAGTGATTTGAACAGCCCCGAATCTGGCAATGTGTCAAACAGCGTTTCGATTCGTTCGTCATAGGTTTTGATGATTTCACTCACGACTTTAATTTGTGTCGCCAGTGCTGTTGCCATCAAAGCATTAGCCTCTATAACACTCGGGTCTGTCGTCAACGGAATGGCGTTATCAATACTCACAACACGCTGCTCGGTAAGGGCCATTGCGCGGCCACCTTTGGCATTGAGAAAGTTGCGGATCGTGTCTCGCCTGGCTCGTTTTAGTTGTTGCAGACTGGGCCATCGCATAATCAGTTCACACAATAGCAAGCTACCCCGATGTGAGAACCACTCCAGGGGCTGAGGATAATACTGTTTGAGTGTGTTGATTAGCCGGTTCACAAAACGGCGCTTATCTTCAACCAACTGACGACGCTGCTCAACCAGTTGCTGGAGTAACCGGATATCGGCATTGTCGGGTTCAATGGCTTTTATCTTTTGGGGATAACGCAGCATTAACTCTAATGCCAGCTCGGCATCCTGCGGGTCATCTTTAGCACCGCTGGGCGAGAAGGCTTGCCGGTAACGAGCCAGAGACAAAGCGTGGACGGGGAAAACGGTGATAAATGGATATTTCTGAAGAGCATACACCACGGGACCTTTCTTCAGCTCAACGGCGATAGCGATCCTGCCTTTTACCTTCTGGTGTAACTCGGTAAGCCAGACATCAAGCGCTTCCGGCGTATGTTCAATCACATGGAATGTGCGTTCACCGTTTTTAAACTGAACACAGACATCGTGCTTTTTATCTGCCCAGTCCAGACCAACGTGCGCAGCAAATTGATTAGTCTCAGTCATCACCAACTCCTTTTTATCGGGGATTGGTATGCATTCCACGCTCTTCGAAAGAAATATAGCCAGCAGTTATCTGCATGCCCTGAGTATTCGTTAGCGAACGTGGAGCACCTACTGGCTCGAAAGAAAAGCGGCGATCATCGCATGATTCTCGCTCAATATTCGTAACCAGTAAGCGCATACCCTGAATCACTTCAAAGTGTAATTCTCAGGGTGCGAATGACTATA
>NZ_WCIM01000028.1:0-20356 GCF_009025585.1 Enterobacter sp. 198
CTCTCAGCCCGGTACACACCAGAAAATTATTGATATGGCCATGAATGGCGTCGGATGTCGCGCCAGTGCACGCATTATGGGCGTTGGCCTCAACACGATTTTACGACACTTAAAAAACTCAGGCCGCAGTCGGTAAACTCACGCATACAACCGGGCAGTGACGTCATTGTTTGCGCGGAAATGGACGAACAGTGGGGTTACGTCGGCGCTAAATCACGCCAGCGCTGGTTGTTTTACGCGTATGACAGGATACGGAGGACGGTTGTGGCGCACGTATTCGGTGAACGCACGTTGGCCACGCTGGAGCGTCTTCTGAGCCTGCTGTCGGCCTTTGAGGTCGTGGTATGGATGACGGATGGCTGGCCGCTGTATGAATCACGCCTGAAGGGAGAACTGCACGTTATCAGCAAGCGATATACGCAGCGCATTGAGCGGCATAACCTGAATCTGAGGCAGCATCTGGCAAGGCTGGGCAGGAAGTCACTGTCGTTCTCAAAATCGGTGGAGCTGCATGACAAAGTCATCGGGCATTATCTGAACATAAAACACTATCAGTAAGTTGGAGTCATTACCGGGTTTCCGGGATCATTTTCTCCAGTCTGGGCACGGATAAGATAAAACGCGTGGAGCGTACGTCTGATTCCACCTGCACTCTTCCGTGATGTGCTTCCACGATTGACTTCACAATCGCAAGGCCGATGCCGCTGCCTTCTCCTTTTCGTTGTCTGGATGGATCCACCCGATAAAAACGGTCAAACAGCCTTGATAAATGTTCTTCAGGGATCGGTTTCCCCGGATTTTCAATCACAAGGTCAAAAAAGCTCTCCTGCTCTCTTATTGAGACGGTGATTGCCTGTCCCTCCGGGGTATAACGCAGGGCATTGGATAACAGATTATTGATCGCCCTTCTGAACATTTGTGGATCTCCCTCAACCAGGCAGGGCATCCCGTCAAATTTGAGCGTGATATTGCGTTCTTCGGCCCAGGCTTCGAAAAACTCGAAGACTTTCATGACTTCCGCTCTGAGGTCAAACATGACCCTGTCAGGTATCAGCTGATTATTGTCTGCCTGCGCCAGGAACAGCATGTCGCTGACCATTTTGGTCATCCGGTTATACTCTTCCAGGCTGGAGTAGAGGACATCCTCAAGTTCCTTCTGGGTTCGATCCTGACTCAGCGCGATTTCAGTCTGTGTCACCAGATTGGTGATGGGCGTTCTGATCTCGTGCGCGATATCGGCAGAGAAATTGGCCTGGCGGGTAAAGACATCCTCAATCTTTCCAATCATATGATTGAACGAGATAACCAGTTGCTCCAGCTCAATGGGAACCCGTGTCGGTTCCAGCCGCGCATCAAGATTCTCGGAGGTGATGCTTTTAATGGCATTGCTGACATTACGAAGGGGCAGATGCCCCTGACGGACAGCGATGCGAATGATCAGAACAATCAGCAGGCTTATCACAACAGCGATTGCAATCAGATTTTTTTTCAGCGCATCAAGGTAATGGAGATGGAAATTAATGGAGAGGCCAGTCAGCATGACATAGTTCTGCTGTTTGCCCTGAAATATCGCCTGGCCAGAGGAGGCGATAATCCGGTATGTTTCCATCTTCATTCCGGACCCGGTATCCATCGGTCCCGCAGGATCCTCCACCGTCCAGAGAAAGACATCCCGTGCGCGGCTGTGCTCGCTAAAATCTGCTGAATTCACTGCCGGGCGTAGTGCCGCCCCCTGAGCTGAGCTCAAGAGCACTTCACCCCTGGGATTGAGGAGCAAAAGGGCAACGTTGCGGTAGCTGGCAATTGATTCCTTTATTTTGCTTACTTTTTTTTCATCCGGATCTGCCGGGGACTGGAGTATACGGCTCAGTGTGGTGCTGATTTGTTGCAGATCGCTGACATCCTGCTCGGCAAAATGCTTTTCAACAGAATGCAGCATAAACCAGGTGAAGGCGATAAACGCCAGTATTGTGGACAGGCTGATAAAAAAGGTCAGCCGCAGAGCGAGTGAGAAAGGTCGTCTGGACGGTTTGCTATGCATCCGGGATCTCCAGCATGTAGCCCACGCCCCGCACAGTCTGGATCAGTTTTGTCCCGTAATCGTTGTCTATTTTAGCGCGGAGTCGCTTTACTGCGACATCAATCGCGTTAGTGTCGCTGTCAAAATTCATGTCCCAGACCTGAGAGGCAATCAGGGAGCGGGGAAGAACTTCTCCCTGATGGCGAATGAAGAATTCCAGCAAGCTGAACTCTTTACTGGTGAGCACAATGCGGTTCCCGGCGCGGCTGACTTTTCTGGATACGAGATCAACCGAGAGGTCAGCCACTTTAAGCTGGCTTTCCGTGATCATCGTGTTTCCCCGCCTGAGGAGGGTTCTTACCCGGGCGAGCAGTTCAGCAAACGCAAAGGGCTTCACCAGATAATCGTCCGCACCCAGCTCAAGTCCTTTGACCCTGTGTTCAATCGTGCCAAGGGCCGTCAGCAGTAATACCGGCATCCCCTTTCCGGCACTGCGCAGCATACGGATGATATCCCAGCCGTTTACATCAGGCAGCATGATATCCAGGATGACTAAATCATACTCGGCTGTCATGGCAAGATGATATCCGGTCAGACCATTATCAGCGTGATCCACGACGAACCCCGCCTCTGTCAGCCCCTTGCTGAGATATTCACCTGTTTTAATTTCGTCTTCAACGATTAATATTTTCATCATGCTCCCCGGCTGGCTGCTAATGTCATTTTATTGCGCCCACGATCGTTATCAACGGATTACAGCAAAAATGACAACATTGTCATTATCCTGTCACCCGGCAAACAGAGAGCGTTCGGTAAAGTATCCCTATCAATACTCTGGACTTCGTTTGAACCATTTACCAGGTCTGCCTGTACGAGAAGCGTTATGTTCAAATTAAAATTACTCAGCATCAGTACCATATTCATCCTGGCTGGTTGTGTTTCTCTGGCACCTGAATATCAGCGTCCGCCAGCTCCGGTTCCCCAGCAGTTTTCATTGTCTAAAAACAGTCTGACGCCTGCGGTAAACAGCTATCAGGATACGGGCTGGCGAAACTTTTTTGTCGATCCCCAGGTCAGCAGGCTGATCGGTGAAGCCCTGAATAATAACCGTGATTTGAGAATGGCTGCCCTGAAGGTTGAAGAGGCCCGGGCCCAGTTCAACGTCACGGATGCAGATCGTTATCCCCAACTGAATGCCTCATCCGGGATCACATACAACGGTGGTCTGAAAGGTGACAAGCCGACCACACAGGAGTACGACGCGGGTCTGGAGCTCAGCTATGAGCTCGATTTTTTTGGCAAACTTAAGAACATGAGTGAGGCTGATCGCCAGAACTACTTTGCCAGCGAAGAAGCCCGTCGTGCCGTACACATCCTGCTGGTCTCCAACGTTTCACAGAGCTATTTCAGCCAGCAACTGGCGTACGAACAACTCCGTATTGCGCGGGAAACGCTGAAAAATTATGAACAGTCTTATGCATTCGTTGAGCAACAACTGGTGACCGGGAGTACGAACGTTCTGGCGCTTGAACAAGCCAGGGGGCAAATCGAAAGTACCCGCGCCGAAATAGCCAAACGAGAAGGCGATCTGGCTCAGGCAAACAATGCCCTGCAACTGGTGCTGGGAACGTACCGCGCAGTTCCGTCAGAAAAAGGGATTAAAGGTGGGGAGATCGCACCAGTAAAATTGCCACCAAATCTGTCGTCACAAATATTGCTGCAGCGTCCGGATATTATGGAAGCGGAATACCAGTTGAAAGCGGCTGATGCCAATATTGGCGCAGCGCGAGCGGCTTTTTTCCCGTCCATTACCCTGACCAGTGGTCTCTCCTCAAGCAGTACGGAGCTGTCCAGCCTCTTTACGTCAGGAAGTGGAATGTGGAATTTTATTCCTAAAATTGAAATTCCTATATTTAATGCTGGCAGGAACAAAGCCAATCTGAAGCTGGCTGAAATTCGCCAGCAACAGTCCGTGGTTAATTACGAACAAAAAATTCAGTCAGCCTTTAAGGATGTTTCCGACACGCTTGCGCTGCGCGACAGCCTTAGCCAGCAACTTGAGTCACAGCAGCGTTATCTTGATTCACTTCAGATAACTCTCCAGCGTGCCAGAGGATTATATGCAAGTGGTGCTGTCAGTTACATCGAAGTGCTGGATGCAGAACGTTCCCTCTTCGCTACGCAGCAAACCATTCTCGATCTTACCTATTCCCGACAGGTTAACGAAATTAATCTGTTTACCGCGCTGGGTGGCGGTTGGGTAGAGTAAATTTATTTAATTAATCAGGAAATTAAAAATGCGTAATTCACTTAAAGCCGTTTTATTTGGTGCCTTCTCTGTCATGTTTTCTGCCGGTCTTCATGCTGAAACACATCAGCATGGCGATATGAATGCTGCCAGTGATGCTTCGGTACAGCAGGTTATCAAGGGCACCGGTGTCGTTAAAGACATTGATATGAATAGTAAAAAGATTACCATTTCGCACGAAGCAATCCCTGCTGTGGGCTGGCCTGCAATGACCATGCGCTTCACTTTTGTTAATGCAGACGACGCTATCAATGCCCTGAAAACCGGCAACCATGTCGATTTCTCGTTTATTCAGCAGGGCAATATCTCCTTACTCAAAAGCATTAACGTTACGCAATCCTGATTATCAGTCCGGAGCGAATACATCCAGTGCGCCTGAACATTCATTAAGGGATTACTGTGAATGAATGATCGGGCGCATATGCCAGGTGTTTTGATTTTTCAGCGAGAAATTGTATGGCTTCTTTAAAGATAAAATATGCTGCAATAATTATCAGCAGCCTCATAGCAGGGGGGCTGATATCGGTTACTGCCTGGCAGTATGTAAACTCATCACAAAAAACAGTACAAACCGAACAAAAGGCACCGGAGCGAAAGGTACTTTTCTGGTATGACCCGATGAAACCGGATACCAAATTTGATAAACCCGGAAAATCTCCCTTTATGGATATGGACCTGGTGCCGAAATATGCTGATGAAAGTGGCGATAAAAGCAGTGGCGGGATCCGTATCGATCCAACCCAGGTTCAGAATCTGGGATTAAAAACGCAAAAAGTTACGCGAGGAATGCTGAATTATTCCCAGACAATCCCGGCTAATGTCAGTTACAACGAGTATCAGTTTGTCATTGTGCAGGCGCGTTCTGACGGTTTCGTCGAAAAAGTGTATCCCCTGACGATTGGCGATCATGTGAAGAAAGGCACTCCGCTTATCGATATCACCATTCCTGAATGGGTTGAGGCACAAAGTGAGTTCCTGCTGTTATCCGGTACAGGCGGTACGTCAACCCAGATAAAAGGGGTTCTGGAGCGACTTCGTCTGGCTGGTATGCCGGAAGAGGATATTCAAAGGCTGCGTTCAACCCGCACAATCCAGACCCGTTTTACCATTAAAGCACCTATTGATGGTGTCATTACTGCGTTTGACCTGCGCACCGGAATGAATATTTCGAAAGATAAAGTAGTGGCTCAGATTCAGGGGATGGACCCGGTCTGGATCAGCGCTGCAGTGCCAGAATCTATCGCCTATCTGCTGAAAGATACGTCGCAGTTTGAAATTTCGGTACCGGCTTATCCGGATAAAACATTCCATGTCGAAAAATGGAACATTCTTCCCAGCGTGGATCAGACAACCCGTACGCTTCAGGTCCGTCTCCAGGTTTCTAATAAGGATGAGTTTCTCAAGCCGGGCATGAATGCCTATCTGAAACTGAATACCAAGAGCCAGGAGATGCTGCTGATACCAAGCCAGGCCGTTATCGATACCGGCAAAGAACAGCGCGTGATTACTGTTGATGATGAAGGCAAGTTTGTGCCGAAACAGATCCACGTTCTGCATGAATCACAGCAACAGTCCGGCATTGGCTCCGGCCTGAATGAAGGCGATACCGTGGTGGTCAGTGGCCTGTTCCTCATTGACTCCGAAGCCAATATTACGGGCGCGCTGGAACGTATGCGCCACCCTGAAAAAACAGAAAACAGTATGCCAGCAATGTCTGAGCAGCCTGTAAATATGCATTCAGGGCACTGAGGAGACGACGATGATTGAATGGATTATCCGGCGCTCTGTCGCCAACCGTTTCCTGGTCATGATGGGCGCACTGTTTCTCAGCATCTGGGGCACATGGACGATAATTAACACGCCGGTCGATGCGCTGCCTGACCTGTCAGATGTGCAGGTCATTATTAAAACCAGCTATCCCGGACAGGCCCCGCAGATTGTAGAAAACCAGGTCACCTATCCGCTTACCACCACCATGCTGTCCGTACCTGGCGCAAAAACCGTGCGTGGCTTTTCACAGTTCGGTGATTCGTATGTGTATGTCATTTTTGAAGACGGCACCGATCTGTACTGGGCCCGTTCGCGCGTGCTGGAATACCTGAATCAGGTTCAGGGCAAACTGCCTGCGGGTGTGAGCTCTGAAATCGGCCCGGACGCCACGGGAGTGGGCTGGATATTTGAATATGCCCTTGTCGATCGCAACGGAAAACACGACCTTTCAGAACTGCGCTCTCTGCAGGACTGGTTCCTGAAATTTGAGCTGAAAACCATCCCGAACGTGGCTGAGGTCGCTTCGGTTGGCGGCGTGGTGAAACAGTACCAGATTCAGGTCAATCCGGTAAAACTGTCCCAGTACGGTATCAGCCTGCCCGAAGTGAAACAGGCACTTGAATCGTCTAACCAGGAGGCCGGTGGCTCATCCGTTGAAATGGCCGAAGCGGAGTATATGGTCCGTGCCAGCGGTTATCTTCAGAGCATTGATGATTTTAATAACATCGTCCTGAAAACAGGTGAGAACGGCGTGCCGGTTTATCTGCGGGATGTTGCCCGCGTGCAGACCGGGCCCGAAATGAGGCGTGGTATTGCCGAGCTGAACGGCCAGGGAGAAGTCGCTGGCGGCGTGGTGATCCTGCGGTCGGGTAAAAATGCGCGCGACGTTATCACGGCAGTGAGGGATAAACTGGAGACGCTGAAGGCCAGCCTGCCGGAAGGCGTTGAAATCGTGACCACCTACGATCGCAGCCAGTTAATCGACCGGGCGATTGATAACCTCAGTTCCAAACTTCTGGAAGAGTTTATCGTGGTGGCCATCGTCTGTGCTCTGTTCCTGTGGCACGTACGTTCTGCCCTGGTGGCGATTATCTCTCTGCCGCTTGGCCTGTGTATCGCCTTTATCGTCATGCACTTCCAGGGACTGAACGCCAATATCATGTCGCTGGGAGGGATAGCGATTGCCGTCGGTGCGATGGTGGATGCCGCCATTGTGATGATTGAAAATGCGCACAAACGGCTTGAGGAGTGGGATCATCAGCATCCGGGTGAGCAGATTGACAACGCCACCCGCTGGAAGGTGATTACCGACGCCTCCGTGGAAGTGGGACCCGCGTTGTTCATTAGCCTGCTGATCATCACCCTGTCCTTTATTCCTATCTTTACCCTGGAAGGGCAGGAAGGTCGTCTGTTTGGCCCGCTGGCATTCACGAAAACGTACTCCATGGCGGGAGCGGCCGCACTGGCCATCATCGTCATTCCTATTCTGATGGGATTCTGGATCCGGGGGAAAATTCCTGCCGAGACCAGTAACCCCCTGAACCGGGTGCTGATCAAAGCGTATCATCCTTTGCTGCTGCGGGTCCTCCACTGGCCAAAAACAACCCTGCTGGTTGCGGCCTTGTCCATTTTCACGGTTATCTGGCCACTGAGTCAGGTGGGCGGTGAATTTCTGCCGAAGATTAACGAGGGCGATCTGCTGTATATGCCGTCGACCTTGCCTGGCGTCTCTCCGGCAGAAGCTGCAGCGCTCCTGCAGACAACAGACAAGTTAATCAAAAGCGTTCCTGAAGTGGCTTCTGTATTTGGCAAGACCGGTAAAGCAGAGACCGCAACGGATTCCGCGCCGCTCGAAATGGTGGAAACCACGATCCAGCTCAAACCTGAGGATCAGTGGCGTCCCGGCATGACAATTGACAAGATTATTGATGAACTCGACAGGACAGTCCGTTTACCGGGTCTGGCAAACCTCTGGGTGCCGCCTATCCGTAACCGTATTGATATGCTCTCAACCGGGATCAAAAGCCCGATAGGTATCAAAGTGTCCGGGACTGTTCTGTCCGATATCGACGCGACGGCGCAGAGTATCGAGGCGGTAGCCAAAACCGTGCCTGGCGTGGTGTCTGTCCTGGCTGAGCGACTTGAGGGCGGGCGCTACATCGATATCGATATCAACCGGGAGAAAGCCTCCCGCTACGGGATGACGGTAGGTGATGTCCAGCTGTTCGTCTCTTCAGCAATCGGAGGTGCTATGGTGGGTGAGACGGTTGAAGGGGTGGCCCGGTACCCTATTAACATTCGCTACCCGCAGGATTACCGGAACAGTCCGCAGGCGCTGAAACAGATGCCGATCCTGACCCCGATGAAGCAGCAGATCACGCTGGGCGATGTCGCGGATATTAACGTCGTTTCTGGACCAACCATGCTGAAAACCGAAAATGCCCGGCCAGCCAGCTGGATTTATGTTGATGCCCGCGGCAGGGACATGGTGTCGGTGGTTAACGACATTAAGACGGCCATCAGCGAGAAAGTGAAACTGAGACCGGGAACCAGTGTGGCATTCTCCGGACAGTTTGAACTGCTTGAGCATGCCAACAAGAAACTGAAGCTGATGGTGCCGATGACGGTGATGATCATTTTCATCCTGTTGTATCTGGCATTCCGCCGGGTTGACGAAGCCCTGCTGATCCTGATGAGCCTGCCGTTCGCCCTGGTTGGCGGAATATGGTTCCTGTACTGGCAGGGCTTCCATATGTCAGTGGCGACCGGAACCGGGTTTATCGCCCTGGCCGGGGTGGCAGCAGAGTTTGGCGTGGTCATGCTGATGTATCTGCGTCATGCCATTGAAGCGCACCCGGAATTGTCCCGTAAAGAGACGTTCACACCGGAAGGTCTTGATGAAGCCCTCTATCATGGTGCCGTACTGCGTGTCCGGCCGAAAGCCATGACCGTGGCGGTGATCATTGCGGGTCTGCTGCCAATACTCTGGGGAACCGGCGCAGGTTCAGAAGTCATGAGCCGTATTGCGGCACCCATGATTGGTGGGATGATCACGGCTCCGCTGCTGTCCCTGTTCATTATTCCTGCCGCCTACAAATTAATCTGGCTGCGCAGACATAAAAAAAGCGTGTCCTGAACCTGAAAGGGCACCCCCTGTGGGTGTCCTTCTTTACTGATTCACCCTGACGTCAGGGTTTATATCGATAATATACAGAGGTGAGTATGAAAAAAGTGGTTCTAATGGCGCTGGCTCTCGGCCTTTCACTACCCGCGATGGCGAGTGAAAAAGTGATTGATATGTACAAATCTGAAAACTGTGGCTGTTGTTCCCTGTGGGGCAAAGCGATGGAAAAAGACGGGTTCGAAGTACGAACTCACGTCATGAATGATCAGGCGCTGTCAGCCCTGAAAGAAAAGCATGCTGTTCCTGCAGGACTACGAAGTTGTCATACCGCGGTTGCCGGTAATTTGATCATTGAAGGCCATGTGCCTGCGACAACGATACATAAGGCAATGCAGTCTGGTTCGGGTATATACGGTCTCGCCACCCCCGGTATGCCAGCAGGAAGTCCTGGAATGGAGATGGGAGCCCGAAAAGAGGCTTACGATGTTATCGCATTCTCACCGGATGGAAGTAAAAAAGTCTTCCAGCGAATCGAATAGTCAGCGGAACGGCTGATAACGGGACGCCGGTAGCAGGCACTCCTGTGCCGGCGATATTCGTGGTAATCGCATCCATGACATACCCTGAAGACAGAAGATGCTTCGGTATGCATAAGGAGAGTTACTGTGAAAAATGACAATGCAGTGCAACACAACAACCAGACTGCTTCTGAGCAGACATTATCCCCGGACGAGGGCCACGTATTGCATAAGGTGAGAGATCCCGTGTGCGGGATGGTCATCCTGCCTGACAAGGCGCACAGCAGCATTCGATACCAGGACCATCAGCTTTATTTCTGCTCCGCCAGCTGTGAGAGCAAATTTAAAGCCCATCCCGATCATTATTTTACCGAAGATGCCAGTGAACATTCCCATCACCATCACCACGATCATCACGAAGTCAGCCCTGATCAGATAAAACAGCCTCACAACCAGGCGGAAAAAGAGAATTCTGAAGGTGTGTGGACATGTCCGATGCACCCGGAGATACGCCGCAGTGGTCCCGGAAGCTGTCCTGTCTGTGGAATGGCACTGGAGCCGCTCGTAGCTACGGCATCCACGGGGCCGAGTGATGAACTTCACGACATGACAAGACGCTTCTGGCTGGGGTTGTTGCTGGCGTTTCCGGTTCTGGTACTCGAAATGGGATCTCATCTGTTTCCCGACTTGAGGAATACAGTACCGCCACAGTACAACACATGGCTGCAGTTGCTTCTGGCCTCCCCTGTCGTGTTGTGGTGTGGCTGGCCATTCTTCGCCCGGGCCGGAATGTCGTTACGTAACCGCTCCCTGAATATGTTTACCCTTGTTGCAATGGGGACCGGCGTAGCCTGGGTTTACAGCGTCATTGCAACCGTCTTCCCCTCCTGGTTTCCTGCATCGTTCAGAAACATGGATGGCCTGGTGGCCGTTTATTTTGAAGCCGCAGCAGTTATTACGGTGCTTGTTCTGCTGGGACAGGTTCTTGAGCTGCGGGCACGGGAACAAACCTCAGGCGCCATTACTGCGCTTCTGAACCTTGCCCCCAAAACCGCCAGACGGCTGGATCATGACGGTCATGAAACGGATATTAATGCGGAAGATGTCCTGCCTGGCGATAAGCTCCGCATCAGACCTGGAGAGAGTATTCCGGTCGACGGTATCGTGATCGAAGGCAAAACAACCGTGGATGAATCGATGGTGACCGGGGAGTCTATGCCGGTTACCAAAACGAAGGGTGACCCTGTCATTGGGGGGACGATTAATCAGACAGGTAGTCTTATCATCCGTGCAGAGAAAGTCGGTGATGAAACGATGCTCTCACGAATTGTTCAGATGGTCGCTGATGCACAGCGTTCGCGTGCCCCCATCCAGAGAATGGCAGACAGCGTTTCAGGCTGGTTTGTTCCTCTGGTGATACTTATCGCGGTTGTTGCTTTCTTGATCTGGTCTGTCTGGGGGCCCGAGCCCAGGATGGCGCACGGTCTCATTGCGGCTGTGTCGGTCCTGATTATTGCCTGTCCCTGCGCGCTGGGACTGGCCACGCCGATGTCGATAATGGTGGGGGTGGGCAAAGGCGCCCAGGCCGGGGTGTTAATCAAGAATGCCGAAGCCCTTGAGCGTCTTGAAAAAGTGGACACGCTGGTTGTCGACAAAACAGGCACGCTCACGGAAGGTTCGCCTACGGTGACAGGGATTATCAGTCTCAGTCCGGGTGGGGAAATATCTCTTTTGCGTGTAACAGCTGCAGTGGAAAAAGGTTCGCAGCATCCGTTGGGTATGGCTGTTGTCAGAGCCGCGCATGAAAAGGGGATCGTGATACCTGCCGTCAGTAATTTCAATGCCCCGTCGGGGAAAGGTGTCTCAGGCGATGTCGAAGGTCAACGGGTTGTTATTGGTAATGAACTGGCTATGCAGGAAAACAGTATCGTTATTGATAATCAAAAGGCCGTTGCGGATACGTTGCGGATGGAAGGCGCTACCGTTATCTATGTGGCCACAGACGGGAACCTTGCAGGCCTGATAGCTATCTCGGATCCCGTGAAAGCAACCACGCCGGATGCGCTTAAAGCTTTGCGTCAGGCGGGGATCCGCATTGTTATGCTCACCGGGGATAACCAGCTTACTGCTGAAGCAGTCGCACGGAAACTGGGAATAGATGAGGTTGAAGCCGGGATTCTGCCGGATGGCAAAAAAGCAGTGATAACCCGACTGAAAGAGTCTGGCCATGTGGTTGCGATGGCCGGAGACGGTGTGAATGATGCCCCGGCGCTGGCAGCGGCTGACGTGGGTATAGCCATGGGAACGGGTACAGATGTGGCAATAGAAAGTGCTGGCGTTACCCTTCTCAAAGGCGATTTGATGATACTCAACAGGGCCCGTCATCTGTCAGAGATCACCATGAAAAATATCCGGCAGAATCTGTTTTTTGCGTTTATCTACAATGCTCTTGGGGTGCCTGTAGCTGCAGGTCTGCTTTATCCTGTGTATGGAATACTGCTGTCGCCAGTTATTGCGGCGGCGGCCATGGCCCTTTCCTCCGTTAGCGTCATTGCAAATGCGTTGCGTCTGAAAAGTGTCAGGCTCGGGAAATAACACTGAGTGAAGGGGCTGTTACGAACAGAAGGAGTCCGGTATGAAAAGTACAACCTATGCGCTTATTGCTGTCGCCGCGATTGCGGCATTTGCTCTCCTGCGCGAACACTGGTCACATGTGGCAGGCTACTGGCCATATCTGTTACTGCTGCTTTGTCCGCTCATGCATCTTTTCCACGGTCACGGGGGGCATGGAGATCATCAACATCACGGAAGTGAAAACGATAAAAAAAATTAATCCGGCAGACGGGACCGCGTCGCGGTCCCGTTATCAGTCCAGGTATCGTTCGTAGTCTCTGGCATGCGCAAAGGCATGCTGTTCGAGTTTGTTATCAGCGGGTGCCGCCGTCCGGAACGCCAGTGAGTTAACAGGATTGTTATTGATGACCAGCTCGTAATGCAGATGAGGACCGGATGAACGTCCGCTGTTACCGGATAACGCAATAGCGTCTCCCCGGGTAACCCTGGCCCCTTTAGTAACGAGTATTTTATTGAGGTGGAGATAGCGAGTTTTAACACCGGCTTTTCCCGTTACTTCAACAAAATATCCCATGGTACTGTTGTATTCGGCCCGGGTGATTTTTCCGTCGATGACGCTGACTATTTTCGTGTTCATGGGCATGGAATAATCAATGCCATTATGGGGACTCACTTTTCCCGATACCGGGTTAAGTCTTGCAGGATTGAAAGGCGAACTGAGTCTTGCTGTGGCCGGTAACGGATAATCGAGACTGCCTTTCCCGGAAGTATCGGAAAGGTTATAGAACTTTTTATCTGATATACGATACGCCGTGTAATTAAATGAACCGGACGTAAATTTATAGGCCACGACACGTGATTTTCCCGCTTTCTTTTGCAGTACGAGTTTTAATGATTCATTTTTTTTCAAATGCCGCAGATTAAACCGGGAAGGCAAGGAGCGCTGAAGAGTAGCGATCTCGTTCGATTCCAGCCCCGAGCGGGTGGCTGAAAGGTAGGCATTTTCTTTTACGACATCGGTAGAATACATTTACTGGAATTCGCCGTTAGCATGAACACTGCGGCGTATGCTAGGGGTTTTCAGGAGGCGTGTCATCTGTCAGTTAATCGGGAGCACCGTTGATGGTCGTCATTTTTGTAACATATCTTGTTTCCCGTTTGCTCCGGAAGCTCTGGGAACTGTATGACCAGCCCGACGGTGATGATTAACGGGACTGAAACAGGTTACGGCAGAGCAATATGGGGCTCATGTCCTGCTACGTAACCCGTCAGTAAAGCCCTGCTGCGCACCTGACGCTAAGCACTAACCCGCCTGCAGTTACCTGGTCGAATACAGCCCGCGAAGCTTTCTTGCCTGCGTCTGATGTGCTTCCGCACCGGCATTATTGACCTGCTCATGCACGAGAGCGGCTTTTTCTCCGGCATTCAGTTCGTTAAAAGAAGAAGACGAGGTCTTTGAATTTGCATCACTGCCGGACAGCATTTTTTTATGTTTCTCAATCATTTTCTGATGCGCATAGGACGCGCTGTTGTTCATAAATGAATGAGCAACAATGGCCCTTTCATGTTCATTCATTTCAGAGAATGAGGGCGTGTTGTTTTTATTAACCCTGTCCGGTAAGTTTTCATGCGTCGAGGAATTCACATGACTGACGGCTGAGGCATTATTAACAAATCGATGTGCTTCATGGGCAATATCACTGGACTGAGCAAAAGCTGCCCCACAAAATAAAGCTGTAAACGCAGTGGTCGTGATTAATATATTCATGTGTAATTACCTTCTGAGGTACATAAAAGATGTCCTTATGATCATATATAAAAATAATCAACCTGTGGGGAAGATGACGTAAATGTAATACAGCTATGTACATTACACGATTGTAATGAATTTGTTTCTTAAGGTGTGCTAGATTCATTTCATTGTAAGTGGATGAACCAGTAATTTAATTTAAATCGGTTCTCGAATTCTGTCAGTAACCATACTTTAAATAAGGGAATGCGCATGCTGTTGAAAACGTCTCGACGAACTTTCCTGAAGGGGTTAACCCTCTCTGGCGTAGCCGGAAGTCTTGGCGTATGGAGTTTCAATGCGCGTTCCAGTCTGAGCCTGCCAGTTGCCGCATCCCTGCAGGGTACTCAGTTTGACCTGACCATTGGTGAAACGGCCGTCAATATCACGGGCAGTGAGCGTCAGGCCAAAACAATCAATGGAGGCCTGCCGGGGCCCGTTCTTCGCTGGAAAGAAGGTGACACCATTACCCTGAAGGTCAAAAACCGTCTTAATGAACAGACGTCCATTCACTGGCACGGCATTATTCTTCCGGCCAATATGGATGGTGTTCCGGGGCTGAGTTTTATGGGCATAGAGCCTGATGATACCTACGTTTACACCTTTAAGGTTAAGCAGAACGGGACTTACTGGTACCACAGCCATTCCGGTCTGCAGGAACAGGAGGGGGTATACGGTGCCATTATCATCGATGCCAGGGAGCCAGAACCGTTTGCTTACGATCGTGAGCATGTGGTCATGTTGTCTGACTGGACCGATGAAAATCCTCACAGCCTGCTGAAAAAATTAAAAAAACAGTCGGATTACTACAATTTCAATAAACCAACCGTTGGCTCTTTTTTCCGCGACGTGAATACCAGGGGGCTGTCAGCCACCATTGCCGATCGGAAAATGTGGGCTGAAATGAAAATGAATCCGACTGACCTCGCGGATGTCAGTGGCTACACCTACACCTATCTCATGAACGGGCAGGCCCCGCTGAAAAACTGGACCGGACTGTTCCGTCCCGGTGAAAAGATACGCTTACGGTTTATCAACGGCTCGGCAATGACCTATTTCGATATCCGTATCCCCGGGCTGAAAATGACGGTCGTGGCTGCAGATGGCCAGTATGTAAACCCGGTTACCGTTGACGAATTCAGGATTGCCGTTGCCGAAACCTATGATGTCATTGTGGAGCCTCAGGGTGAGGCCTATACCATCTTCGCACAATCCATGGACAGGACCGGTTACGCTCGAGGGACACTGGCCACGAGAGAGGGGTTAAGTGCTGCCGTTCCCCCCCTCGATCCCCGTCCTCTGTTGACCATGGAAGATATGGGTATGGGGGGAATGGGACATGATATGGCAGGAATGGACCACAGCCAGATGGGAGGCATGGATAACAGCGGAGAGATGATGTCTATGGACGGTGCTGACCTTCCGGATAGCGGGACATCCTCCGCGCCCATGGATCACAGCAGCATGGCCGGTATGGATCATTCCCGGATGGCCGGAATGCCGGGTATGCAAAGTCATCCTGCGTCAGAAACGGATAACCCACTGGTTGATATGCAGGCGATGAGCGTCTCTCCGAAATTAAATGATCCGGGTATTGGTCTTCGAAATAACGGAAGAAAGGTTCTCACGTACGCGGATTTGAAAAGCCGCTTTGAGGATCCTGACGGACGTGAACCTGGCCGTACCATAGAACTGCATTTAACCGGCCACATGGAAAAGTTTGCCTGGTCATTTAACGGAATCAAGTTTTCAGATGCCGCACCGGTGCTGCTGAAATACGGTGAGCGGCTCAGGATCACGCTGATCAACGATACCATGATGACTCACCCCATTCACCTGCATGGTATGTGGAGCGATCTGGAAGATGAAAACGGTAATTTCATGGTTCGTAAACACACAATAGATGTTCCCCCTGGTACAAAACGCAGTTACAGAGTGACAGCAGATGCGCTTGGCCGCTGGGCGTATCACTGCCATTTGCTCTATCACATGGAAATGGGAATGTTTCGTGAAGTCCGGGTGGAGGAATGATGCGAATGAAGAGAAATTTGAAGGCCATACCTGTTCTGGTCGCCTGTTTGTTTACCTCACAGCTTTCTATTGCGGCGGGCTCCGTCTCTGCAGATCCCCACGCCGGGCACGACATGTCTGCCATGCAGATGCCAGCAGATGAGAATTTCACTGAGATGACGTCAATGGAGCCCATTGTAACTGAGAGCAGAACGCCAATTCCGCCTGTTACCGATGCCGACCGGAAGGCTGCATTCGGCAATTTACAGGGGCATGCGATTCACGACAGTGCGATTAATTATCTGGTTCTGCTGGATCAACTGGAATGGCAACGGTCGGATAACACCAACAATTTCAGCTGGAGTGTTAACAGCTGGATTGGAGGCGACACAGATCGGATTTGGCTAAAGAGTGAAGGTGAACGAAGCAATGGGGAAACGGAGGCGGCTGAAGCGCAGTTACTCTGGGGACATGCGGTTGGCCCATGGTGGGATTTGGTTGCGGGTGTCAGGCAGGATTTCAGACCTGCTTCTGCCCGGACCTGGGCTGCTGTCGGTTTTCAGGGGCTGGCACTCTATAATTTTGAGTCTGAAATTACGGGTTTTGTCAGTAATGGCGGAAAAGCAGCCCTTCGTCTGGGAGGAGAATACGACGTTTTACTGACTAACCGGCTCATACTCCAGCCATCCTATGAGGTGAATTTCTACAGTCAGGATGATGAATCGCGGGGTCGCGGCAGGGGACTGACTGACACAGAGCTGGGGCTCCGGCTGCGCTATGAAATACGCCGTGAGTTTGCACCCTATATAGGCGTTTCCTGGAATCAACTTTACGGGAAAACATCCGATATGGCGAAAAGAGAAGGTGAGAAAGACCATCAGGTAGTATTCCTGGCGGGAGCCAGAATCTGGTTTTAACGCACTGATATAAAACACTCAACTAAACAGGTAAATAAAATGTCGATTTTAAATAAAGCCATTCTTACAGGTGGCCTCGTTATGGGCGTTGCTTTCTCTGCTATGGCCCATCCGGAATTAAAAAGCTCTGTGCCACAGGCTGATTCAGCCGTAGCGGCCCCGGAAAAGATTCAGCTTAATTTCTCGGAAAATCTGACCGTGAAATTCTCAGGTGCAAAATTAACGATGACGGGTATGAAAGGCATGTCATCACATTCTCCGATGCCGGTCGCGGCAAAAGTGGCGCCAGGCGCTGACCCTAAATCGATGGTCATTATTCCGCGAGAGCCTTTACCCGCTGGCACTTATCGTGTTGACTGGCGCGCGGTTTCTTCAGATACGCACCCTATTACCGGTAATTACACCTTTACAGTGAAGTAATATTATGAACGACCTGATTATGATTGTTATTCGTTTTCTTCTTTATCTGGATTTGATGGTAATATTTGGATTGCCATTTTTTCAGATATATGGAATAAGCGGTGTCAGACATGAAACCTATAACCTGACTAATTTCAGGTCGTTTATAACCTTTGCTGTTGTTACAGGCATCATTCTTACTGGCATTAATATGCTCCTGGTATCTAATGCCATGAGTGGAGTAACTGACCTCAGAGAATTATCCATCCATGTTATCGAGATGGTGATAGAAGAAACTGATGTGGGTATTAGCTGGATTGTCAGGCTCTGTGCCCTGTTTACCACACTCGGTGCTTTGTTCCTTTACACTAATAAGAGAGTATTGTCCTGCCTGCTGATGACGATGAGTGGGGGCGTGGCGCTGGCTACACTTGCCTGGGGAGGACACGCCGTTATGCATGACGGTCTGCATTACTATCTCCATTTACTGAGCGATCTGACCCATCTCGGCGCTGCAGGTGCCTGGACAGGTGCTCTGGTTGCATTTGCTATCCTGCTGATGCGCAGAAACGAGCATAATGCACAGAGCGTCATTGTGATATCTGACTCCCTGGCAAAATTTGCCACGGCAGGAACGGTGATTGTTGTAGCCCTGATCCTGAGTGCGCTGGTCAACTATCTGTATATTGCTGAGGGTAACTTAACTCCCTTATTCAACAGTTCCTGGGGGAGGATATTGCTTGCCAAGACGGCTCTGTTTGTTCTGATGCTTCTTCTGGCTGCAGCAAACCGGTTTCACCTGGGTCCCCGGCTTGAAGTTATGGTCAGGGAAGGGAATTATGATCGCAGCGTTGCCCTGATGCGAAACAGCATCCTGACAGAATTCGTTGTTGCGATTATCATTCTGGGCGCCGTAGCGTGGCTTGGAATGCTTGCTCCGTCTCAGATCAGCTAGGGGACAGCCAAAGCTCATGCGTGAGATTTTTACTTTCATATCAGCGAGTTGACCATGCAGCGTATTTTAATCGTTGAAGACGAACAAAAAACAGGTCGTTACCTGCAGCAGGGACTGGTTGAGGAAGGCTATCAGGCCGATCTCTTTAATAATGGCCGCGATGGTCTCGGGGCCGCGTCGAAGGGACAGTATGATTTGATAATACTGGACGTGATGCTGCCTTTCCTCGACGGGTGGCAAATCATCAGCGCACTGAGGGAGTCCGGGCACGAAGAACCGGTCCTGTTTTTAACCGCAAAGGACAACGTGCGGGACAAAGTGAAAGGACTGGAGCTTGGCGCAGATGACTACCTGATTAAGCCCTTTGATTTTACGGAGCTGGTTGCACGTGTAAGAACCCTACTGCGCCGGGCACGCTCGCAGGCCGCAACAGTCTGCACCATCGCCGATATGACCGTTGATATGGTGCGCCGGACCGTGATCCGTTCGGGGAAGAAGATCCATCTCACCGGTAAAGAATACGTTCTGCTTGAGTTGCTGCTGCAACGCACCGGAGAAGTGTTACCCAGGAGTCTTATCTCGTCCCTGGTCTGGAACATGAATTTTGACAGTGATACGAATGTGATTGATGTCGCCGTGAGACGTCTGAGAAGTAAAATTGATGATGACTTTGAGCCAAAACTGATCCATACCGTTCGCGGTGCCGGATATGTCCTGGAGATCAGAGAAGAGTGAGGTTCAAAATTTCCCTGACCACACGCCTGAGCCTGATTTTTTCTGCGGTGATGCTTACGGTATGGTGGTTATCAAGTTTTATCCTGATTAGCACCCTGAATGGCTATTTCGATAATCAGGACCGCGATTTTCTGACAGGTAAACTTCAGCTCACCGAAGAGTTTCTTAAAACAGAGACGTTCAGGAACAAAACGGATATTAAGTCATTATCAGAAAAAATAAACGATGCGATGGTGGGGCACAATGGCTTATTCATTTCTATAAAAAACATGGAAAATGAAAAAATTGTTGAACTCTATGCCAAAAATTCTGTTGTTCCAGCGGTCCTGCTTAATAAGTCGGGTGATATTCTCGACTATATGATCCAGACGGAAGAAAATAACACCGTGTACCGCAGTATCTCGCGGCGGGTTGCCGTGACGCCGGAACAGGGTAAAAGCAAACATGTCATCATTACGGTTGCCACGGATACTGGGTATCACACCCTGTTTATGGACAAACTCAGTACCTGGCTGTTCTGGTTCAATATCGGTCTGGTCTTTATTTCTGTTTTTCTGGGCTGGCTGACCACACGTATTGGTCTGAAACCGCTACGGGAAATGACCAGTCTGGCTTCCTCCATGACCGTACACAGCCTGGATCAGCGTCTAAATCCCGATCTGGCTCCGCCGGAAATCTCTGAGACCATGCAGGAGTTCAATAATATGTTTGATCGCCTGGAGGGGGCATTCCGGAAACTGTCAGATTTCTCGTCTGACATCGCGCATGAGCTGCGCACACCAGTCAGTAATCTGATGATGCAGACGCAGTTTGCACTGGCTAAGGAAAGGGATGTTTCGCATTACCGCGAAATTTTATTCGCTAACCTGGAAGAACTGAAAAGGTTGTCACGAATGACCAGTGACATGCTTTTTCTGGCACGTTCAGAGCATGGTCTGCTGCGGCTGGATAAACATGATGTGGATCTGGCAGCCGAACTGAATGAATTACGTGAGTTGTTCGAGCCCCTGGCAGACGAAACAGGAAAGACAATCACGGTTGAAGGAGAGGGCGTTGTTGCCGGAGACAGCGATATGCTCCGACGTGCTTTCAGTAACCTGCTTTCCAATGCAATCAAGTATTCTCCCGATAACACCTGTACAGCGATACACCTTGAGCGTGACAGTGACTGTGTGAACGTGATGATTACGAATACGATGTCCGGCCAGGTTCCCGCTAATCTGGAACGTTTGTTTGA
>NZ_WCIM01000029.1:0-213731 GCF_009025585.1 Enterobacter sp. 198
ATGTGTGTTCGAGTCTCTCAAATTTTCGCAAACCGGTGATGAATCGAAAGAAACATCTTCGGGTTGTGAGGTTAAGCGACTAAGCGTACACGGTGGATGCCCTGGCAGTCAGAGGCGATGAAGGACGTGCTAATCTGCGAAAAGCGCCGGCGAGGTGATATGAACCTTTGACCCGGCGATGTCCGAATGGGGAAACCCAGTGTGTTCCGACACACTATCGTTAACTGAATACATAGGTTAACGAGGCGAACCGGGGGAACTGAAACATCTAAGTACCCCGAGGAAAAGAAATCAACCGAGATTCCCCCAGTAGCGGCGAGCGAACGGGGAGCAGCCCAGAGTCTGAATCAGCTTGTGTGTTAGTGGAAGCGTCTGGAAAGTCGCACGGTACAGGGTGACAGTCCCGTACACGAAAGCACACAGGCTGTGAACTCGAAGAGTAGGGCGGGACACGTGGTATCCTGTCTGAATATGGGGGGACCATCCTCCAAGGCTAAATACTCCTGACTGACCGATAGTGAACCAGTACCGTGAGGGAAAGGCGAAAAGAACCCCGGCGAGGGGAGTGAAAAAGAACCTGAAACCGTGTACGTACAAGCAGTGGGAGCCTCTTTTATGGGGTGACTGCGTACCTTTTGTATAATGGGTCAGCGACTTATATTCTGTAGCAAGGTTAACCGTATAGGGGAGCCGAAGGGAAACCGAGTCTTAACTGGGCGTTAAGTTGCAGGGTATAGACCCGAAACCCGGTGATCTAGCCATGGGCAGGTTGAAGGTTGGGTAACACTAACTGGAGGACCGAACCGACTAATGTTGAAAAATTAGCGGATGACTTGTGGCTGGGGGTGAAAGGCCAATCAAACCGGGAGATAGCTGGTTCTCCCCGAAAGCTATTTAGGTAGCGCCTCGTGAACTCATCTTCGGGGGTAGAGCACTGTTTCGGCTAGGGGGCCATCCCGGCTTACCAACCCGATGCAAACTACGAATACCGAAGAATGTTATCACGGGAGACACACGGCGGGTGCTAACGTCCGTCGTGAAGAGGGAAACAACCCAGACCGCCAGCTAAGGTCCCAAAGTCATGGTTAAGTGGGAAACGATGTGGGAAGGCACAGACAGCCAGGATGTTGGCTTAGAAGCAGCCATCATTTAAAGAAAGCGTAATAGCTCACTGGTCGAGTCGGCCTGCGCGGAAGATGTAACGGGGCTAAACCATGCACCGAAGCTGCGGCAGCGACACTATGTGTTGTTGGGTAGGGGAGCGTTCTGTAAGCCGTTGAAGGTGTCCTGTGAGGGGTGCTGGAGGTATCAGAAGTGCGAATGCTGACATAAGTAACGATAAAGCGGGTGAAAAGCCCGCTCGCCGGAAGACCAAGGGTTCCTGTCCAACGTTAATCGGGGCAGGGTGAGTCGACCCCTAAGGCGAGGCCGAAAGGCGTAGTCGATGGGAAACAGGTTAATATTCCTGTACTTGGTGTTACTGCGAAGGGGGGACGGAGAAGGCTATGTTAGCCGGGCGACGGTTGTCCCGGTTTAAGCATGTAGGCGGAGGTTCCAGGTAAATCCGGTTCCTTATTAACGCTGAGGTGTGATGACGAGGCACTACGGTGCTGAAGTAACAAATGCCCTGCTTCCAGGAAAAGCCTCTAAGCATCAGGTAACATCAAATCGTACCCCAAACCGACACAGGTGGTCAGGTAGAGAATACCAAGGCGCTTGAGAGAACTCGGGTGAAGGAACTAGGCAAAATGGTGCCGTAACTTCGGGAGAAGGCACGCTGATATGTAGGTGAAGCCCCTGCGGGTGGAGCTGAAATCAGTCGAAGATACCAGCTGGCTGCAACTGTTTATTAAAAACACAGCACTGTGCAAACACGAAAGTGGACGTATACGGTGTGACGCCTGCCCGGTGCCGGAAGGTTAATTGATGGGGTTAGCGGTAACGCGAAGCTCTTGATCGAAGCCCCGGTAAACGGCGGCCGTAACTATAACGGTCCTAAGGTAGCGAAATTCCTTGTCGGGTAAGTTCCGACCTGCACGAATGGCGTAATGATGGCCAGGCTGTCTCCACCCGAGACTCAGTGAAATTGAACTCGCTGTGAAGATGCAGTGTACCCGCGGCAAGACGGAAAGACCCCGTGAACCTTTACTATAGCTTGACACTGAACACTGGTCCTTGATGTGTAGGATAGGTGGGAGGCTTTGAAGCGTGGACGCCAGTCTGCGTGGAGCCAACCTTGAAATACCACCCTTTAATGGCTGGTGTTCTAACGTAGACCCGTAATCCGGGTTGCGGACAGTGTCTGGTGGGTAGTTTGACTGGGGCGGTCTCCTCCCAAAGAGTAACGGAGGAGCACGAAGGTTAGCTAATCCTGGTCGGACATCAGGAGGTTAGTGCAATGGCATAAGCTAGCTTGACTGCGAGAGTGACGGCTCGAGCAGGTGCGAAAGCAGGTCATAGTGATCCGGTGGTTCTGAATGGAAGGGCCATCGCTCAACGGATAAAAGGTACTCCGGGGATAACAGGCTGATACCGCCCAAGAGTTCATATCGACGGCGGTGTTTGGCACCTCGATGTCGGCTCATCACATCCTGGGGCTGAAGTAGGTCCCAAGGGTATGGCTGTTCGCCATTTAAAGTGGTACGCGAGCTGGGTTTAGAACGTCGTGAGACAGTTCGGTCCCTATCTGCCGTGGGCGCTGGAGAATTGAGGGGGGCTGCTCCTAGTACGAGAGGACCGGAGTGGACGCATCACTGGTGTTCGGGTTGTCATGCCAATGGCACTGCCCGGTAGCTAAATGCGGAAGAGATAAGTGCTGAAAGCATCTAAGCACGAAACTTGCCCCGAGATGAGTTCTCCCTGAGACTTTAAGTCTCCTGAAGGAACGTTGAAGACTACGACGTTGATAGGTCGGGTGTGTAAGCGCAGCGATGCGTTGAGCTAACCGATACTAATGAACCGTGAGGCTTAACCTTACAACGCCGAAGATGTTTTGGCGGTGAGAGACGATTTTCAGCTGATACAGATAACAGAATTTGCCTGGCGGCTTTAGCGCGGTGGTCCCACCTGACCCCATGCCGAACTCAGAAGTGAAACGCCGTAGCGCCGATGGTAGTGTGGGGTCTCCCCATGTGAGAGTAGGGAACTGCCAGGCATCAAATAAGTGAAGAGGCCATCCGAAAGGATGGCCTTTTTGCGTTTTTATCCCTTCCTCGTTGCTCTAAACTAATCACCTATCCCCCCGTATATACGGTAAACTATCCCGGTTTTTGTCTCAGGATAGCGTCTATGAATCACTCCCTTAAGCCCTGGAATACCTTTGGCATTCAACGTAATGCTAATAAAATTGTACGTGCCGATACTGCACAGCAGCTGCTGGATGCCTGGCAAAGCGCAACAGAACAAGACGAACCTGTACTGATTCTGGGCGAAGGAAGTAATGTCCTGTTTCTCGATGATTTTGCGGGAACGGTGATCGTTAACCGTATCATGGGAATTGATGTGGAAGAGCGCGCCGATAGCTGGTATCTGCACGTTGGCGCCGGTGAAAACTGGCATCATCTGGTACAATACACCCTGGACAAAGGGATGCCTGGACTGGAAAACCTTGCCCTTATCCCTGGCTGCGCCGGATCATCCCCCATTCAAAATATCGGTGCCTATGGCATCGAACTGAAACACGTTTGTGAATACGTAGATTGTATTGAGCTGGTGACCGGCGCGGCTCAGCGTTTAACCGCTGAACAGTGCCGTTTTGGCTACCGTGACAGTATTTTCAAGCATGAATATCAGGATCGCTACGTGATTGTCGCCGTAGGCCTGCGTCTGTCAAAAAACTGGCAGCCGGTGCTGACCTACGGTGATTTAACGCGTCTCGATCCCGAAACGGCGACTGCCCGTGACGTTTTTGACTCGGTGTGCCATATGCGCACGACCAAACTTCCTGATCCTAAAGTGAATGGAAATGCGGGAAGCTTCTTCAAAAACCCGGTTATCAGCAGCGAAAACGCCCAAGCGTTTCTTGCAGGTTGGCCTGCCGCACCCCATTACCCACAGGCGGATGGTAGCGTGAAGCTGGCCGCGGGCTGGCTTATCGATCAATGCCAGTTAAAAGGCGCCTCCGTGGGCGGTGCGGCCGTTCATCGCCAGCAGGCTCTGGTGCTGATTAATCAAAACGATGCGACCAGCGAGGATGTTGTCCAGTTGGCCCATCACGTCCGTCAGCAAGTGGGCGAAAAATTTAACGTCTGGCTGGAGCCAGAGGTCCGCTTCATTGGCCGTACGGGTGAAGTGAATGCCGTGGAGGTTATCGCGTGAAGGACAATACTATCCCTTTAACCCTGATAAGCATTCTTGCCGACGGTGAATTCCATTCCGGCGAGCAACTGGGTGAACACCTGGGCATGAGCCGTGCCGCCATTAACAAGCATATCCAGACCCTCCGCGACTGGGGTGTCGATGTCTTTACGGTACCCGGAAAAGGCTACAGCCTGCCGGAGCCGATTCAGCTGCTGAATGAAGAGCTGATCCGCAGCCAGGTAGAGCATGGCAATGTTGCGGTCTTGCCGGTGATCGATTCGACCAACCAGTACCTTATGGATCGACTCAGCGAATTATCTTCCGGGGATGCCTGTGTAGCCGAGTACCAGCAGGCCGGGCGTGGCCGTCGAGGCCGCAAGTGGTTTTCGCCATTTGGTGCCAACCTCTATCTCTCCATGTACTGGCGTCTGGAGCAGGGTCCCGCTGCTGCTGTTGGCCTGAGTCTGGTCATCGGGATTGTGATGGCGGAAGTGCTGCACGATCTGGGCGCTGATAAGGTGCGGGTGAAATGGCCAAACGATCTTTATCTGAACGATCGTAAACTTGCCGGTATTCTCGTTGAATTAACGGGTAAAACAGGCGACGCGGCGCAAATTGTCATTGGTGCAGGCCTCAATATGGTGATGCGCAATGTACAAAATGACGTGGTGAATCAGGCGTGGACCAACCTGCAGGAAGCGGGGATCACCATCGATCGCAACACCCTTGCCGTGCGGATGATTAAAGAATTACGCAGTTCGCTTTCGCTCTTTGAACAAGAGGGGCTGGCATCCTTCCTGTCCCGTTGGGAAAAGCTGGATAACTTTATTAACCGTCCGGTGAAATTGCTGATTGGTGATAAAGAGATCTACGGTATTTCCCGCGGCATCGACGCACAGGGCGCGTTGCTCCTGGAGCAGGATGGCGTGATCAAACCCTGGGTGGGCGGTGAGATTTCACTGCGCAGCGCGGAATAACCCATTATGCGAAAACCCGCATGCGCCGCTCTGGCCGTCATGATGAGTTTACTGTTCTCCCCCCTCTCTCAGGCGGGCCAGGCCTGGGAGAGTTACAAAGCACGCTTCTTTACGCCGGAAGGGCGGATTGTCGATACCGGCAACGGTAATGTTTCGCATACTGAAGGCCAGGGCTTCGCCATGCTGATGGCGGTGGCTAACGACGATAAAACCACGTTCGATAAGCTCTGGAAATGGACTGACAGTACGCTGAAGAACAAAGAAAATGGTCTGTTTTACTGGCGTTATAACCCTGCCGAGTCCAACCCGATTGCTGACAAAAATAACGCCGCCGATGGCGATGTCCTGATTGCCTGGGCGCTGTTGAAAGCGGATACGCGCTGGCATGACAAACAGTACAGCGCCGCATCGGATGCGATAACGAAAGCACTCATTAGCCACACCGTGACCCGTTATGCGGGTTACCGCGTAATGCTGCCCGGTGTCCAGGGGTTTACCCTCGACGGTGAGATCGTGCTTAACCCCTCTTATTTCGTCTTCCCGGCCTGGCAGGCCTTTGCCAGCCGCAGCCATTCGCCGGTCTGGGGCAAGTTGATTCAGGATGGCCATCGCTTGCTGGCAAAAATGGGATCGGGTAAAGCCAGACTTCCCACGGACTGGGTCTCACTGGGCTCTACGGGCACGCTATCCCCGGCCAAAGCCTGGCCGCCACGGATGAGCTACGACGCGATCCGCATTCCACTTTACCTGGCCTGGTCCGATAAGAAGAGCCCGCTGTTAACGCCGTGGCGAGCCTGGTTCGGTCAGTTCCCCCGCGAACAAACTCCCGCATGGGTAAACGTGACGACCAATGAATATGCGCCTTACATGATGGAAGGGGGGCTGCTGGCGGTACGTGATTTAACGATGGGACAGCCATCCGGAGAACCCGAGATCACTGCAAAGGATGATTACTACTCCGCAAGCCTGAAAATGCTTGTATGGCTTGCTGAGCAGCCATAACGGAACGGGTGAGCCCTCTCCCCTGGGGGGAGAGGGAAATGCGGTTTACTGCGGATAAGGTACCCAGTCTCCACCGTTCAGGCGAACGTACGGTTTGTTCTGATACTGAATCACAACCGCGTTCGCGTTCTCAGAGACTTCGGCAGTTTGCGGCAGGTTACTGGTGAGCTGATCCCAGTTCACGCTGTCTTCCACAAACAGTTTGCCGTCAACCGCGCGGGCAACCAGTTCTGAAATGGCCAGATAGCTGGTTGGCTGAGCGATCTCAATCGGTGCGCCCTGATGAGGTGCCTTCATACCAAAGAATTTAATGCCTGCCGGTACGTTGGTAATAGACGGGCTAGGGATATCACGCAGACCTGACACCTGCATTCTGTCGCCTTTCAGCGCGGCGCCGTGTTCAGGTACCACAACCACCATCACTTTACGGCCCGATTTATCCAGCTCCGTAAAGAACGCGTCCAGTTCATCGAAGAATTTCTGCGCACGAACTTTATAATCGGCCGTTTTGCTCACGCCAGGGAAGTGGTTACCATCGTGAAGCGGCAGCGTGTTGTAGAACGTTGCACTGCGCGGATTACTGTCTTTTTCGATGGTCTTCAGCCAGCGTTGCAGCACGGCGGTATCGTCATAAACAGGTGAACCGTCAAAGCCCAGCAGAGTGACCGGCAGTCCGGTTTGATCCATCAGCTGTGCCTGCATACCACCCTGTTCGCGCACCTCTTTCAGGAAGTTACCGAACTGGCCGTTATGTCCCAGCATCAGATGCTGCGTGAAGCCCAGTTTTGAGAGGTTATCGAACAGATAACACTGGTTGCCGGCGGGTTGATACAGGTTCTTATGCGATGTCTGACCGCAGCTTGCGCGAAGCAGGCGAATTGCCGCCGGGCCGCTGTACGAAGTGGCAGAGTTAAAGTCTTTAAACTGGATATCGAAATGGGACCACAGCGGGTGAGACATCAAACCCGCGGCATCGACGTCAGCCCAGGAGAGTGAACAGATGTTGATCACCAGCAGCTCAAACGGCTGAGCATCCGCCGGCAGGGCTTCCGGGAATTTGGTCTGACGTTTATCTTCCGCGGTATAGAAGCTGGAGAGCCAGGCGTTCAGGTTAGTGGACGTCGGCGGTGCGGTCTGCGTCGGGATATCGCCGACCACAGGCGTATCACCTGCCGTCGTGACGGTTGCCGCTGCACTTCCCCCGGTAGTGGTCACCGTGGTCGTGGGTTGACCCGCGGGCCACAGGGAGAAGTCTGGACCTGCAAGCGTCAGCACGTTCAGCCAGATCATAATGGCGACGACAAATACCGTGACGCGGATCCATTGTGACAGGAACAGCCAGGCTACCAGCAGCACAAAGACGGCACCTATCATTTGCCAGTTAATAAAGCGCTCGGTCAGGTCAAGGACATAGCTGGCGCTAAACCCTGCCACCTGCGAGCCCTGGCTCATAATACTGTCCGGTCCCGGCAGCCAGGTGTCATGCCAGAACAGAGCAAAGCCGACAGGGATAGCAATCCAGTGACGCAAGCGATGCAGCCTGATATTGGGCAAAGGCATCAGCAGGAAAGCCATAAACACCAGGTTGAGCAGGGGATGGAAATTCAGATAGCCTGCCCACAGCAGACCAAACTTCACCAGAAAGTAGAAGTTCCAGCCGGAAAGGCCGCGCCAGTATTGCCAGAGCGGCGATGGTGACGAAGCGGTATAGGTAGAATTAGTCATGTTTTCGGTCTGCCTTGACGTGTGATGCCCGTGTCAGTGTTCCGGCTGGTTTTACATAGCGAGGTTTTACAAACAGCACTCTGGCCGTATCGCGGATACGGCGTATGGAATGGCGTGCATAGTAGCCAAGCGGGAAAAAGATCAGCGCACAGAATACGACCAGTTGAATGATATCGCTGATATTCATGATGGTGCGTTCTCCCCATTCTCAGTTAACAGGCGAAGGGGTTCCGGTATTCGCCGCCAGACGTGTCCGTCATGTCGGGCGTTGAGAATCGGTTTGGCATCGCTCTTCACGGTGAGCGGTTTCGCCCATTGTTCAGGCTCGAGGGCGCGCATCTGCACCAGCTCTGCACTGATAGAATTATCTTCGAACCAGATCATACGGTTCGAGAAAATATCCCCGGTTGGCAGGGGGAAGATATGGTTAAGGGCGGTATCAAGATCGTTTATCCGGCAGAAGGACAAGAACAGCACCAGGCGGTTGTCGCCGATGGTCATGATGTCTCCTGTGCGGTTCGGACGGCATAACGTGAGCGCCTGTTCAACGCGGATACCCGGTACCGGGCGCAGGGCAACCATCACCCCTTTCCCGTCTGCAGGAAGCAGCGTGTTGCTCATCATGTTGCCGACGGCGTCGCAGAAGGTATCCCATTTCTGGTATCCGCGCAGCTTCATCGGCTGCGTCATGGAGAGCAGGGTGGAGATATCTTCCGGTACGTGACGGTTGAACTGCTGACCCTGAACGCTTTCGAGAAGCGTCAGGCAGCGTGATAACGGCGCATTCCACGGAATGACCATATTGGCACCGCAGCCCAGAAGCAGGCGCTCATCCGTGGCGCGAAGGCTGGTGTTATTTTCGCGCACCACTATTTTTAAGGCGCTTCCGCGCTGGCGACGTAAGGTATGGATCTGTCGCGCCAGCGTTTCAATCTGGTTATTTTGCATGAGCGAAAAAACAATGGTTGCCGCCTGGGTTGTGCGAGCTTCATTAAAAAGCGCTTCGTTAGAATCAAACAACGACCAATTTTCCGAGAGCGCAGGCGCCCCCTCTAAAACGGCAATATGGCTCAGGATTCGTTTTTCATCGCTGCGCGGTTGCACCACGGTTTCTTCCTGCTGCGCCAGGTGCCATTCGCCCTCAATATGTTTAAGGGTGAGCTGTTGTCTGGCGCTTACGCCTTTTTCATTACACCAGAACGCAATATCGTAGAGATAGCTGTCTGCCTGGTTCCGAAGACTCGCCAGACCAAACAGGGAGCGATATTCGCCCATTAAAAGGGAAAACAGTTTGTCGTTATTACTGCCAGGATTGACTATCAATAGCGTGCAATTTTGAAATTTTGCCCATTTATTGATTTTTTCCAGCCAGGGCAGTAGTTTTTCAGCAGGGATATTTTGCAGGGCGTTATTTGAGCATTTCAGAATCACCAGATAGTGATCCGGATCAATAGAGCACTGAATGTCGCGGGACAAAAAGTATAGACTATCGGCCTCCGCAGGCATGGAAAATAATCGCACCGTCTGCGGACCGCGATCGTTTTCAAGGGTGATAATTTTCTTTGGCTCTTCGCCCATGCTCACGACGGCCACGCGGGAATCCTTGCCCTGAGCGGCAATTGTCTTGTTTACCAGACTGATAGCATCTTCATTACGATCCGTATTAATCCACCAGACTCCTCCGACTGGCATGTGGCTCAATTCGTCCCATAATGACTGGATGCCAATAGAAAATATGGAGTCCACGGTGTCCCTCTTTTCGTTTAATTTCTCTGTATCTCAGTTTACTAGCGAAAGCGTAGAAATAAACCTAACATTGAAATTAAAGAACATCAGATTTAGCATGTAAATGAAATTTGATAGGGCAGGAAGCCTCGCTACTTCTGATTGTGCGATTTTACTCAAAGGGATGGAATAGAATGGATAATAACGAACCCGGCACCCCAGTCGACTCAACCCTGGGTTACACATTCCAGAACGACTTTCTGGCGCTGACGCAGGCGTTTTCATTACCTGAAATAGATTACACCGACATTTCCCAGCGGGAACAGTTGGCCGCGGCTATTAAACGTTGGCCGCTATTAGCTGAATTTGCCCAACAACAATAAGGGAGCCATTGATGGCCATACTAGGATTACAGGGCGTCCGTGGTGGAGTAGGTACAACATCCGTTACCGCGGCGCTGGCGTGGTCATTACAGCTTTTAGGTGAATCGGTATTGGTGATTGACGCCTGTGCCGATAATTTGCTGCGCATGTCGTTTAATGTCGACTTTACGCGTACAGAGGGTTGGGCTCGCGCGCTGCTTGATGATAAAGACTGGCGCGATGCGGGTATGCGTTATACCTCGCAGCTTGATGTACTGCCCTTTGGCCAATTGACCACTACCGAGCGTGAAAATGAAGCTGCCTATCAGCGTCTGTTTTCCCAGTTCACCGTCGCGCTGCAGGAGCTGAAAGAAAAAGGCCATTATAAGTGGATCCTTCTGGATCTGCCGCACGGCGCCGGCACGCTGACCCGACAGCTTATGGCGCAGTGCGATCGCGTGCTGTCGATTGTGAACGTCGACGCGAATTGCCATATCCGTCTGCATCAGCAAGGGTTGCCTGAAAATGGTCATATCCTGATTAACGATTTACGCATTGGCAGCCAGATCCAGGACGATCTGTATCAGGTTTGGCTGCAAAGCCAGCGCCGTCTGCTGCCGATTGTTATCCATCGTGATGAGGGCATGGCGGAATGCCTGGCCTCCAAACAGCCACTCGGTGAATACCGCAGCGATTCCCTGGCGGCAGAAGAGATCCTGACGCTGGCGAACTGGTGTCTGCTGCACTTTGCCAAAGGGGCAGAGCCTGCAGGGAGTTCTGTATGAGCCGTCTCGCCAGCTGGTTACTCATCCCGCCGGTCAGTTCGCGTCTGAGCGAACATTACCGGCATTTTCGCCGGCACGGAGCTTCGGCATTCAGCGCCGCGCTCGGCTGCTTCTGGATGATTCTGGCCTGGACGTTCATTCCCCTCGAACACCCGCGCTGGCAGCGCATTCGTGCGCAGCACAGTGAGTTATATCCGCATATTCATCCCGACCGCCCGCGACCGTTGGATCCGGCGCGTTATATCATTCAGGCAGTCTGGCTGGTGGCCACGTCGTCCCGCTCAGAAAACAAAGCGCCGCGCTGGCGCAGCTTCTCCCGCGTGCAACATTTACGTGAGCGCTATCACCAGTGGCTGGACAGTTTGCCTGACCGCGTGGGTGACAAGACCAGCCATCTGGATAACCATAAAGAGCTCGGGCATCTGCACCCGGGCTTGCGGCGTTTTATACTCGGCGTAATCGTCGTTTTCTCGCTCATTCTGGCCCTGGTCTGTATTACGCAACCCTTTAACCCCCTGGCGCAGTTCACCTTCCTGATCCTGCTGTGGGGCGTGGCATTGCTGGTGCGCCGTATCCCGGGACGCTTCTCCGCCCTGATGCTGATAGTGCTGTCGCTGACCGTCTCCTGTCGCTACATCTGGTGGCGTTACACCTCAACGCTTAACTGGGATGACCCGGTCAGCCTGGTGTGCGGTCTGGTTCTGCTGTTTGCGGAAACGTACGCCTGGGTTGTACTGGTGCTGGGGTATTTCCAGGTCATCTGGCCGCTCAACCGTCAGCCGGTTCCGCTGCCAAAAGACACGTCACAATGGCCGTCTGTCGATCTCTTCGTGCCGACCTACAACGAAGACCTGAGCGTGGTAAAAAACACGATTTACGCCGCGCTGGGTATCGACTGGCCGAAAGATAAACTCAAAATCTGGGTCCTGGATGACGGCGGCCGCCCGGCGTTCCGCCAGTTCGCGGAAGAGGTGGGTGTCGAGTACATCGCCCGTACCACGCATGAACACGCCAAGGCCGGGAACATCAATAACGCCCTCAAGTATGCCAAAGGTGAGTTTGTCTCAATCTTTGACTGCGACCACGTGCCGACGCGCTCGTTCCTGCAGATGACGATGGGCTGGTTCCTGAAGGAGAAAGAGCTGGCGATGATGCAGACGCCGCACCACTTCTTCTCGCCGGATCCATTTGAACGTAACCTTGGCCGTTTCCGTAAAACCCCTAACGAAGGCACGCTGTTCTATGGCCTGGTGCAGGACGGGAACGACATGTGGGATGCGACCTTCTTCTGCGGTTCCTGTGCGGTTATTCGCCGTAAACCGCTGGATGAGATCGGTGGCATTGCCGTCGAAACGGTCACCGAAGATGCGCATACCTCGCTGCGCCTGCACCGTCGGGGCTACACCTCCGCGTATATGCGTATTCCGCAGGCCGCGGGTCTGGCAACGGAATCTCTCTCGGCGCACATCGGCCAGCGTATTCGCTGGGCGCGCGGCATGGTGCAGATTTTCCGTCTCGATAACCCCCTGATTGGGAAAGGGCTGAAACTCGCGCAGCGTCTGTGCTACGTCAACGCCATGTTCCACTTCCTGTCCGGTATCCCGCGCCTCATCTTCCTGACCGCGCCGCTGGCATTCCTGCTTCTTCACGCCTATATCATCTACGCGCCTGCGCTGATGATTGCGCTGTTTGTTCTGCCGCACATGATTCACGCGAGCCTGACGAACTCGAAGATTCAGGGTAAATACCGCCATTCGTTCTGGAGTGAAATCTACGAAACGGTGCTGGCCTGGTACATCGCGCCGCCGACGATGGTGGCGCTGATCAACCCGCACAAAGGTAAATTCAACGTCACCGCGAAGGGCGGTCTGGTGGAAGAGGAGTATGTCGACTGGGTCATCTCCCGGCCGTACATCTTCCTGGTGTTGCTGAATATCGTGGGCGTGATTGCCGGTATCTGGCGCTATTTCTACGGCCCGGAAAACGAGATCCTGACCGTGTTCGTGAGCATGGCATGGGTGTTCTACAACCTGATTATCCTCGGCGGCGCGGTTGCGGTGTCGGTGGAGAGCAAACAGGTCCGCCGTGCGCATCGCGTGGAAATCTGCATGCCTGCGGCAATCGCCCGTGAAGATGGTCACCTCTTCTCCTGTACCGTGCACGACTTCTCAGACGGTGGTCTGGGGATAAAAATCAACGGTCAGGCGAAGGTGCTGGAAGGGCAGAAGGTTAACCTGCTGCTGAAGCGCGGCCAGCAGGAGTACGTCTTCCCGACGCAGGTGGTACGTGTAGCCGGTAATGAAGTCGGTCTGCAACTGATGCCGCTGACGAAAAAGCAACATATTGATTTTGTGCAGTGTACGTTTGCCCGCGCGGACACGTGGGCTCTCTGGCAGGACAGCTTCCCGGAAGATAAACCTCTGGAAAGCCTGCTGGATATTCTGAAGCTGGGGTTCCGTGGCTATCGTCACCTTGCAGAATTTGCCCCGTCGTCGGTGAAATTAATTTTCCGGTCCCTTACTTCGCTGGTTTCCTGGATCGTATCGTTCGTTCCTCGTCGTCCCGAGCGGGATGAGGCGAAGCAGGCGGACCCGGTTATGGCTCAACAATGATGATAACGCGATGAAAACTAAACTTTCCTGGTTATGTGCAGTGGCAATGGGGGTAAGTGCGCTCCCCACAACGATGGCTAACGCAGCACCCGATAACGCAGCGGCAACGCCTGCTCCGACGGTACCTGTGGTCGCCCAGGCGACCGATCCGGTTATCACCGCGGCACCCGGTCAAACGGAAAACGTCATTCCGAACCAGCCTACGGACGGCAACACCCTGCCGGCAGACAGCAATGTCGTCGGTCAGGTGATGCCGGGCGTACAGGGAGCAAACGCGCCTATTGTCGCGGAAGATGCCCCGTCACGGGACGTGAAGCTGAGCTTTGCGCAGATTGCGCCGCCGCCGGGCAGCATGGTGTTGCGCGGTATTAACCCTAACGGCGGCATTGAGTTCGGTATGCGCAGCGATGAGGTTGTCTCTCACGCCATGCTGAACCTTGAATACACGCCATCGCCGTCGCTGTTGCCGGTACAGTCTCAGCTGAAGGTTTACCTGAATGATGAGCTGATGGACGTCCTGCCCGTCACAAAAGAGCAACTGGGTAAGAAAACACAGGCCCAGGTGCCGATTAACCCTCTTTTCATCACCGACTTTAACCGCATACGTCTGGAGTTTGTCGGTCACTACCGTGACGTCTGTGAGAACCCTGCCAGCAATACCCTGTGGGTAGACGTAGGACGCAACTCTTCGCTGCAGATGACCTACCAGTCGCTGGCGCTGAAAAACGACCTCTCGTCGTTCCCGGTTCCGTTCTTTGATCCGCGTGATAATCGTCAGTTAGTGCTGCCAATGGTGTTTGCGGCGTCTCCGGACGTCACCGAGCAGCTGGCGGCCACCATTGTGGCATCGTGGTTTGGTTCACGTTCCGGCTGGCGCGGGCAGAACTTCCCGGTGATGTACGACAAAATGCCGGACAGAAACGCGATCGTGTTTGCGACCAACGCGAAACGTCCTGCCTTCCTGCGCGATCACCCGGACGTAAAAGCGCCGACCATAGAGATGATGAGCCACCCGGATAACCCGTACGTGAAGCTGCTGGTGGTCTTCGGGCGTGATGATAAAGACCTCGTGCAGGCGGCCAAGGGCATTGCCCAGGGTAACGTTCTGTTCCGTGGAAACAGCGTGGTGGTGGATGAGGTTAAACCGCTGCTGCCGCGTAAACCTTATGATGCACCAAACTGGGTGCGTACTGACCGTGCCGTCACGTTTGGCGAACTGAAAACGTATGAAGAACAGCTTCAGGCGACGGGGCTTGAGCCAGCCCCGATTAGTCTGTCACTGAATCTGCCGCCAGACCTGTACCTGCTGCGCACCAACGGCATTGATATCAATCTGAGCTACCGTTACACCGCGCCGGCAACCAAAGACAGCTCGCGCATGGATATCAGCCTGAACAACCAGTTCCTGCAATCTTTCAGTCTGACAAGCACGCAGGATACTAACCGACTGATGCTCCGTCTGCCGGTGTTGCAGGGGCTGCTGGACGGGAAAACGGACGTCTCTATTCCGGCGCTGAAGCTTGGGGCGATCAACCAGCTGCGCTTTGATTTCCAGTACATGAACCCGATGCCCGGCGGCTCGGTGGATAACTGCATCACCTTCCAGCAAGTACAGAACCACGTTGTGATTGGTGATGAGTCAACCATCGACTTCTCGAAGTATTATCACTTCCTTGCCATGCCGGACCTGCGTGCATTTGCCAATGCCAGCTTCCCGTTCAGCCGTATGGCCGATCTCTCTGAATCCATTGTCGTCATGCCAAAAGCGCCAAATGAGGGCCAGGTGACGACCCTGCTGGACACCATGGCGTCCGTGGGTGCGCAGACCGGATTACCGGCAATTAACGTCACGTTGACTGACGATGGTAGCCAGATCCAGAACAAAGACGCGGACATCATGGTGATCGGTAACATCCCGGATAAGCTGAAGGATGACAAGCGTATCGATCTGCTGGTCAAAGCGGCGCAGTCCTGGGTTAACACGCCACTGCGTCAGACCGAGTTCCCGAGCATTATGCCGGATATCAACGATCGTCAGGCCAGCGTGCAGACAACCGTTACGTCTCAGGGACCAATGGCCGCGGTGGTTGGCTTCCAGTCACCTTACAACGAGCAGCGTAGCGTAGTGGCGCTCCTGGCGGACAGTCCGCGTGGGTATGCGTTACTCAACAGCGCGATGAACGACAGCGGCAAACGTGCCGCGATGTTTGGTTCGGTGGCGGTGATCCGCGAGTCTGGGGTCAATAGCCTGCGCGTGGGGGATGTGTACTACGTGGGCCATCTGCCGTGGTTCGAGCGTCTGTGGTATGCGCTGGCTAACCATCCGGTTCTGCTGGCTATCCTGGCCGCCGTCAGCGTGGTGTTGCTGGCGTGGGTGCTGTGGCGTCTGCTGCGTATCATCAGCCGTCGTCGCCTTAACCCGGATGAGTAACAGGTGATGAAAGCGTTTCGCTGGTGTGTGTTAGCAGCGTTGATGCTGGCGGCGATCCCTCTTCGCGCCGCCTGCACCTGGCCTGCCTGGGAGCAGTTTAAAAAGGATTACATCAGTGAGAGCGGGCGTGTCATTGATCCCAGCGACACGCGCAAAATCACCACGTCGGAAGGGCAAAGCTATGCGTTGTTCTTTGCCCTGGCCGCGAACGATCGCAAAGCCTTTGATCAATTGCTGACGTGGACGCGCGACAACCTGGCCGGGGGCAATCTGAACGATAATTTGCCCGGCTGGCTATGGGGTCAGAAAGACCACGACAACTGGGCGATAATCGATACCAACTCCGCCTCGGATGCCGATGTCTGGATTGCCTGGTCACTGCTTGAGGCGGGCCGGCTGTGGAAACATCCGGACTATACCCGCACGGGTAAGGCGCTCCTTAAACGCATTGCCCATGAGGAAGTGGTGAAAGTACCGGGACTCGGCTCCATGCTGCTGCCCGGGAAGGTCGGTTTTGCCGAGGAGCAAGCCTGGCGCTTTAACCCCAGCTATCTTCCTCCGCAGATAGCGAGCTATTTCACGCGCTTTGGTGCCCCGTGGACGACCCTTCGTGAAACCAACCTGCGCTTGTTGCTGGAAACGGCGCCAAAGGGGTTTTCGCCGGACTGGGTGCAGTATCAAAAAAACAGAGGCTGGCATTTGCAGCAGGATAAATCGCTGGTGGGCGGCTACGACGCCATCCGCGTCTACCTCTGGGTCGGAATGATGAGTGACAAAGACGCCCAGAAAGCCCGGTTGCTTACACGCTTCCGGCCGATGGCGACAATGACCACGAAACACGGTGTACCGCCGGAAAAAGTGGATGTGGCGAGCGGGAAGCCTGCGGGCAAGGGGCCGGTCGGCTTTTCCGCTGCGATGCTGCCTTTTTTACAGCAGCGTGATGCGCAGGCGGTACAGCGCCAGCGCGTTGCAGATAATTTTCCCGATAATAATGCCTATTACAGCTACGTACTGACTCTCTTCGGGCAAGGATGGGATCAGCATCGTTTTCGCTTCACCGCTCAAGGTGAATTAATACCGGACTGGGGCCAGGAATGCGCAACTTCACAGTAAATCTACTCAGTTTATCGCTTAGCCTGGCACTGATGCCGCTGGCTCAGGCCGCTAACTCCCCGCAGCAGCAACAGCTGCTGCAACAGGTGCGGCTGGGTGAATCGACGCAGCGTGAGGATTTGGTTCGTCAGTCGCTCTACCGCCTTGAGCTGATTGACCCGAACAACCCCGACGTCATTGCGGCGCGCTTTCGTTACCTGCTTCGTCAGGGTGATAACGCCGGTGCGCAAAAAGAGCTGGATCGTCTGAAAGGGATCGCGCCGGGCTCCAGTGCGTATCAGTCCTCGCGCAATACGATGCTGCTTTCTACGCCTGAAGGCCGTCAGCAGTTACAGCAGGCCCGGTTACTGGCTACAACGGGTCATACTCAGGAGGCCATTGCGGCCTATGACAAGCTTTTTGACGGTAATCCGCCGGGCGGTGACGTGGCGACGGAATACTGGAATGTTGTGGCGAAAGATCCTGCCCGCCGTAGCGTCGCCATCAATCAGCTGAAGAAAATTAACGCCAGCAGCCCGGGCAATACGCAGCTGCAGGGCACGCTGGCCCAGCTCCTGTTCCAGACCGGACGCCGCGATGAAGGCTTTGCGGTGTTGCAGGAGATGGCCAAATCCAGCAATGGCCGCAGCCAGGCATCTGATATGTGGTATGAGCAGATCAAAGATCAGCCTGTCAGCAACGCCAGCGTCAGCGCGCTGCAAAAATACCTGAGCGTCTTCAGCGACGGCGACAGCGTAGCGGCGGCACGTACCCAACTTGATACGCAGCAAAAACAGCTCGCCGATCCAACGTTCCGTGCAAAAGCGCAAGGGCTGGCGGCGGTGGATGCCGGGCAGGGCGATAAGGCGGTGGCGGATCTGCAAAAAGCGGTCAGCGCAAATCATGCCGACAGCGAAGCCGTGGGCGCGCTTGGACAGGCGTACTCTCAGAAAGGCGATCGCGCCCGTGCGGTGGCGCAGTTTGAAAAGGCGATCGCCCTCGATCCGCAGAGCGATAACCGCGGCAAATGGGACAGTTTGCTGAAAGTTAACCGCTACTGGCTGCTGATCCAGCAGGGTGATACCGCCCTGAAAGCGAACAATACGGCGCAGGCGGAACGTTATTACCAGCAGGCGCGTGCCCTCGACAATACCGACAGTTATGCGGTGCTGGGGCTGGGAGATGCCGCGGCGGCGCGTAAAGACACGGCTGCGGCGGAACGTTATTACCGTCAGGCGCTGCGTATGGACAACGGTAACAGCAATGCCGTTCGTGGCCTTGCCAATGTTTATCGTGCGCAGTCCCCGGAAAAGGCCGCGCAGTTTATCCAGTCGCTCTCTGCCAGCCAGCGCCGAAGCATTGATGACATTGAACGTAGCCTGACCAACGAGCAGCTGTCAGCCCAGGCGGAACAGCTGGAAAACCAGGGCCAATACGCTCAGGCGGCGGAAATTCAGCGTCGTCGTCTGGCACTCTCTCCGGGCGACGTCTGGATAACCTACCGTCTGTCGCGCGATCTCTATAGCGCGGGCCAGCGCAGCCAGGCGGATAACCTGATGCGCCAGCTTGCCAGCCAGAAACCGTCCGATCCGGAACAGGTGTATGCCAGTGGGTTGTATCTCTCCGGAAACGATCAGGACCGGGCCGCGCTCACGCATCTGGAGACGCTTCCGCGCAGCCAGTGGAACGCCAATATTAAGGAGCTTGCCGACCGCCTGCAGAGTAACCAGACGCTGGAAACGGCAAACCGACTCCGCGACAGCGGCAAAGAGCAGGAGGCGGAAAACCTCCTTCGCCAGCAGCCGTCCTCTACCCGTATCGACTTAACCCTTGCGGACTGGGCGCAGCAGCGTGGCGATCTGGAATCCGCGAAAACGGCTTATAACACCGTGCTGGAGCGTGAACCGCAGAACGAAGATGCGATCCTCGGTCTGACCGAAGTGTATAGCGCCCAGGGCAACAAAGAGGCAGCCCGTGCCGCGCTGGCAAAACTGCCTGCCGCGCAAAACGGAGAGCCGCTGTCGCTCAATATGCAGCGCCGGATCGCGATGGCGCAGGCAGGCCTTGGGGATTCCGCCGCCGCAGAGCAGACGTTCAGCAAGATTATTCCTCAGGCGAAATCACAGCCTGCATCTATGGAAAACGCACTGGTATTACGTGATGCCGCCCGTTTCCAGACGCAAAATGGTCAGCCTCAGCAGGCACTGGAAACGTATAAAGATGCGATGGTGTCGTCAGGCGTCACGACGACACGTCCGGCTGACAATGACAGCTTTACCCGCCTGACGCGTAACGACGAAAAAGACGACTGGCTGAAACGCGGCGTGCGTAGCGACGCCGGTGATTTGTACCGTCAGCAGGATGTTAACGTCACGCTGCAGCACGATTACTGGGGCTCCAGCGGCACCGGCGGCTATTCCGATCTTAAAGCGCATACCACCATGTTACAGGCGGATGCGCCACTGGCGGATGGCCGTATGTTCCTGCGTAGCGATTTGGTCAATATGGATGCCGGGTCCTTTTCCACCGATAACGGTACCTACGATCCGAAATGGGGCACCTGTTACGAAACGCCGTGTAGTGGCAACACGCATCAGTCAGCAAATGGCGCGAGTATTGCCGTGGGCTGGCAGAACAAAACCTGGGCGTGGGATATTGGTACCACGCCGATGGGCTTTGACGTTGTCGACGCGGTCGGTGGTGTAAGCTACAGCAGTGACCTGGGGCCAATCGGTTATACCGTTAACGCCCATCGTCGCCCGATCTCCAGCTCTCTGCTCGCCTTTGCCGGGCAAAAAGATACCAACACCGGCACCACCTGGGGCGGCGTGCGCGCAACCGGCGGTGGCGCGAGCATCAGTTATGACAAAGGTGAGGCGCACGGCGTCTGGTCGAGCCTGAATGCGGAAACGCTGACGGGTAAAAATGTGGAAGATAACTGGCGCGTCCGCTGGATGACCGGTTACTACTACAAGCTCATCAATCAAAACAATGAGCGTCTGACCGTCGGCGTGAGCAACATGCTCTGGCACTACGATAAAGATCTGAGCGGTTATACCCTGGGTCAGGGCGGTTATTACAGCCCGCAGGAGTATGTCTCCTTCGCGTTGCCTGTCACCTGGCGTAAACGTACCGAGAACTGGTCCTGGGAGCTGGGCGGATCGGTGTCATGGTCTCATTCTAAAACTAACGACGTGATGCGCTACCCCATTCAGGGACTGATTCCGACCGATGAGCCCGGTCGTTACACCGACAGAGGCGAAATGGAAACCGGCAGCAGCTCCTCAGGCACGGGTTATACCGCACGGGCCATTATCGAGCGCCGGGTCACGTCCAACTGGTTTGTGGGTCTCGGTGTGGATATTCAGGAAGCAAAAGATTATACCCCAAGCCACGCACTGCTTTATGTACGCTACTCTGCTGCAGGCTGGCAGGGCGATATGGACTTACCGCCGCAGCCGCTGATCCCTTACGCGGACTGGTAATCGGATTTAACTTAATCCATTTGTAAGTCTCTCTTAAAAGTACAGCAATCGGGTATACTCAGGCGCACCAGGTTTACACCCTGGTGCGCCCTGCGCTTCGAGTTTTGTGGAGAGTCATTTTGCGTGTCAGCCGTTCCTTAACTATCAAACAGATGGCGATGGTTTCTGCCGTCACAATGCTGTTTGTACTCCTTTTTTGCGTAATTTTGCTGTTTCATTCCGTACAGCAGAATCGCTATAACACGGCTTCGCAATTAGAAAGTATTGCCCGCTCGGTGCGTGGCCCGCTCTCTGCCTCTATTTTGAAAGGGGATATTCCCGAAGCGGAAACCATTTTAAAACGCATTCAGCCTGCCGGTGTCGTGAGCCGCGCAGACGTGGTGTTACCCAATCAGTTTCAGGCGCTGCGGATGAGTTTTATCCCCGAGCGACCGGTCCCCATGATGGTGATGCGACTGTTTGAACTGCCGGTGCAGATTTCGCTGCCGGTCTATTCGCTTGAGCGTCCCGCGAATCCACAGCCGTTGGCCTACCTTGTTCTGCAGGCGGACTCGTACCGCATGTACAAATTCGTCATGAGCTGGGTTGTCACGTTAGTGACCACTTGCTTACTTATGACGCTTATTCTGAGCGTGGCGCTGACCTGGTGTATTAACCGTCTGATTGTGCATCCGCTACGCCGGATTGCCCGGGAGTTGAACACGCTTTCACCGCAGGACCAGGTGGGGCATCAGCTTCCGCTGCCGCGTCTTCATCATGATGACGAGATTGGTATGCTGGTACGCAGCTATAACCTCAACCAGCAGCGGATGCAGCGCCAGCAGGATGAGCTGAACAGCAGCGCCACGCGCTTCCCGGTGTCGGAGCTGCCCAATAAAGCCTTCCTGATGGCGATGCTGGAACAGACTGTTGCCCGCCAGCAAACCACCGCGCTGATGGTGATCGCCTGTGAAACCCTGCAGGACACCGCCGGCGTGCTCAAAGAGAACCAGCGTGAAATGCTGCTCCTGACGCTGGTGGAGAAAGTGAAGTCCGTGCTGGCCCCGCGCATGGTGCTGACCCAGGTCAGCGGGTATGACCTGGTGGTGATTGCCAACGGCGTGAAAGAGCCGTGGCATGCGATCACGTTAGGTCAGCAAGTACTCACTGTCATTAATGAGCGGCTGCCGATTCAGGGCATCCAGCTTCGTCCAAGCGCCAGCATCGGTATTGCGATGTACTACGGAGACTTAACGGCGGAACAGCTTTACCGTCGTGCTTTCTCGGCGGCGTTTACCGCCCGGCGCAAAGGGAAAAATCAGATCCAGTTCTTCGACCCGGAACAGATGGAAAGGGCGCAGCAGCGCCTGACGGAAGAGAGCGACATTTTGACCGCGCTGGATAACCGTCAGTTTGCCCTCTGGCTCCAGCCGCAGGTGAATTTGCTGACGGGCGAGGTGATCAGCGCGGAAGCGCTGCTGCGCGTGCAGCAGCCGGATGGTTCATGGGAATTGCCGGAAGGGCTCATTGAGCGCATCGAATCCTGTGGCCTGATGGTCACCGTCGGTTACTGGGTGCTGGAGGAGTCGTGCCGTCAGCTTGCTGCCTGGCAGGAACGAGGCGTGACGCTCCCGCTGTCGGTCAACTTGTCCGCCCTGCAGCTGATGCATCCGACCATGGTGTCTGAGATGCTGGAGCTGATCCATCGTTACCGGATCAAGCCTGATACGCTGACGCTGGAAGTCACGGAAAGCCGGCGTATTGACGATCCTAATGAGGCGGTCGCGATTCTGAAACCGCTGCGTAATGCCGGTATACGCATCGCGCTGGACGATTTCGGTATGGGCTATGCCGGGCTGCGTCAGCTCCAGCATATGAAAACCCTGCCGGTGGATGTGCTGAAAATCGACAAAGCCTTTGTTGAAGGGTTGCCGGAAGACAGCAGCATGGTCCAGGCCATTATCCAGCTGGCCCGCAGCCTGAAACTGCAGCTGATTGCCGAAGGGATTGAGACAGACGCGCAGCGCACCTGGCTGGCTGAAGCGGGCGTGGAGGGCGGACAGGGCTTCCTGTTTGCACCGGCTGTTCCGTCGGATGTCTTTGAACAACGCTACCTTTCCGGTGGGGACAATAGCGCAAACGTGTAATTTTGTTGCTGGCTTGTGCGAGCCAGCTCAAAGTTCTTAACATTTGTGTTTCAAATTTGAACTGGGTTTATTTCTGTCCTGTTATACGGGTGTTATTTTAGAGCCGCAGGTTAACCATAACCTTACAAAGCCTGTGGTTTTTCTTCCCAAGGACACCCTATGAAAACCTCACTCTTCAAAAGTCTCTATTTTCAGGTCCTGACAGCCATCGCAATCGGTATTTTGCTTGGTCACTATTACCCTGAACTTGGCGCACAAATGAAACCGCTTGGCGACGCATTCGTTAAGCTCATCAAAATGGTCATCGCCCCGGTGATCTTCTGTACCGTCGTGACGGGCATCGCTGGCATGGAAAGCATGAAGGCGGTAGGCCGTACCGGTGCAGTGGCGCTTCTCTATTTCGAAGTGGTCAGTACCCTTGCGCTGATTATTGGTCTTATCATCGTGAACGTGGTGCAGCCCGGCGCGGGGATGAACGTTGACCCGTCGACGCTGGATGCTAAAGCGGTCGCGGTGTACGCCGATCAGGCGAAAGACCAGGGGGTAGTGGCCTTCCTGCTGGACGTTATCCCAGGCAGCGTCATCGGTGCATTTGCCAGCGGCAACATTCTGCAGGTGCTGCTGTTTGCCGTCATGTTTGGCTTTGCCCTGCACCGTCTGGGCAACAAAGGCCAGCTGATCTTTAACGTCATCGAAAGCTTCTCGCAGGTCATCTTCGGCATCATCAATATGATCATGCGCCTGGCGCCTATTGGGGCCTTCGGTGCGATGGCATTCACCATCGGTAAGTACGGCGTGGGTACCCTGGTGCAGTTGGGCCAGCTCATCATCTGCTTCTATATCACCTGTATTCTGTTCGTGGTGGTGGTGCTGGGCTCAATCGCCCGCGCGGCAGGGTTCAGCATTTTCAAATTTATCCGTTATATCCGCGAAGAGCTGCTGATTGTTCTGGGGACCTCTTCATCAGAATCGGCCCTGCCGCGCATGCTCGATAAGATGGAAAAGCTGGGCTGCCGTAAATCGGTGGTGGGGCTGGTCATTCCGACGGGCTACTCCTTCAACCTTGATGGCACCTCGATATACCTGACAATGGCGGCCGTGTTTATCGCTCAGGCGACCAACAGCCATATGGACATTTTCCATCAGGTTACCCTGCTGGTGGTGCTCCTGCTCTCGTCTAAAGGGGCCGCAGGTGTTACTGGCAGTGGCTTTATCGTGCTGGCGGCCACCATTTCCGCGGTCGGACACCTGCCGGTGGCGGGTCTGGCGCTGATTCTCGGTATTGACCGCTTTATGTCTGAAGCCCGTGCCTTAACCAACCTCGTAGGTAACGGTGTGGCAACGGTAGTCGTGGCAAAATGGGTGAAAGAGCTGGATCACAAAAAGCTCGACGATACGTTAAATAATCGCCAGTCAGACAGCAAAACTCCTGGTTTATCCTCTTAATATTGTCACAAATGCCCGCATTCCCTTGTCGGGATGTGGGCTCCTGCGCATAATAACTGTTCGTACCTGTCATAATTCGACAAGATTTTTTTTGGGTATATTTCACTTCTGACCGTGACGTTTTGTAGAACACGCGGTCTAATCGACGTGTTTTCATCGTCATCTTTTAGAGTGAAACGCGTCGCGAGACACTCTCTTTAACCAGGAATGTTGATCAGGGGTTCACATGCAGGGCACAAAAATTCGACTCTTAACCGGCGGTTTGCTGATGATGGCAGCAGCCAGTTATGTGCAGGCAGATGCGCTCCAGCCAGACCCGGCCTGGCAACAAGGGACACTAGCGAACGGTTTTCAGTGGCAGGTTTTAGCCACCCCACAACGTCCAAGTGACCGTGTTGAAATCCGTCTGTCTGTTAATACCGGCTCCCTCACGGAAAGCACTCAGCAAACCGGTTTTAGCCATTTTATTCCCCGACTGGCGCTCACGCAGAGCGGCAGTTTACAAGCAGTTCAGGTGCGTTCGCTCTGGCAACAGGCCATTGATCCGAAGCGCCCGCTTCCGCCGGCCGTGGTCTCGTATGACTACACCATGTTCAACCTGAGCCTGCCAAATAACCGTAACGACCTGCTCAAAGAAGCCCTTACGTATCTCGCCGATGCGTCGGGCAATCTGGCGATTACGCCGGAAACCGTTAACTATGCGCTGAGCAACAGTGACATGGTTGCCACCTGGCCTGTGGACACCAAAGAGGGCTGGTGGCGTTACCGCCTGAAGGGTTCAACGCTGCTTGGGCATGACCCGGCCGAGCCGCTGAAACAGCCGGTGGACGCTGAGCAGGTAAAATCGTTCTACCAGAAATGGTACACCCCGGACGCGATGACGCTTATCGTGGTGGGGAATGTGGACAGCCGTGCGGTGGTGGAGCAGATCAACAAAGCGTTTGGCGAACTGAAAGGCAAACGCGAAACACCGGCCCCTGTCCCAACGCTCTCTCCGCTGCGCGCAGAGCCTGTCAGCATTATGACGGATACCGTTCGTCAGGATCGCCTCTCCGTCATGTGGGATAACGCCTGGCAGCCAATTCGTGAGTCAGCGGCGCTGCTGCGCTACTGGCGTGCCGATCTGGCACGTGAAGCGCTGTTCTGGCACGTTCAGCAGACGCTCAGCAAGAATAACGTGAAGAATATCGGTCTCGGCTTTGACTGCCGCGTGCTGTTCCAGCGTGCACAGTGTGCCATTAACGTTGAATCGCCGGGCGATAAGCTGAATGCGAATCTGGGCGTGGTGGCAAAAGAGCTGGCAAAAGTGCGCAAAGAGGGCCTGTCGGAAGAAGAGTTCAATGCGCTGGTCGCACAGAAAAAACTTGAGCTGCAGAAGCTGTTTGCAACGTATGCCCGCGCCGATACCGACATTCTGATCAGCCAGCGTATTCGCTCACTGCAGAATCAGGTGGTGGATATTGCGCCGGAGCAGTACCAGAAGCTTCGTCAGGACTTCCTGGAGGGGTTGACCGTCGATATGTTGAATCAGGACTTACGTCAGCAGCTGTCGCAGGAAATGGCGTTGATTCTTCTGCAGCCGAAAGGCGAGCCGGAATATGACATGAAGGAACTTCAGTCGACCTGGAATACCATTATGGCCTCCACGCCGCAGCCATCGCAGGCTGCTACGGCAGATGATTTGCATCAGGACGCAACGGATATCCCGCAGGGGCAGTAATGCCCCTCATTCAAAACCCTCTCCCTGTCGGAGAGGTTTTTTTTACTGTGGCATTGCCTCACGCGGAATAATTGCCCCGCGATACTGGATCACGGTGCTCGCCGTGAGGTGTCCACGCTGGGCCGCCGCTTCAGGTGTTCCGCCCGTCAGACGCACCGCCAGATAGCCCGCACTGAATGAATCGCCCGCCGCCGTCGTATCAATCACTTTCTCTTTCGGCAACGTCACCGCAGGGACGTCGATGACGGCTTCACCTGCGATGGCGACCAGACACGAATCAGCCCCGCGCTTAATCACCACTTCACTTACGCCGGCGGCCTGCGTACGCGCAATCACCTCATCAACGGGTTTCTCACCCCACAGCGCATCTTCATCATCAAGCGTCAGGAAGGCGATATCGGTGCATTGCAGTATCTGCTGATAAACCTGCTGCGTCTCTTCACGGCTGGCCCACAGGCGCGGACGGTAGTTATTATCGAAAATAACCTTGCCGCCATTGGCGCGGCATTCACGCAGTAACGACAGCAGCTTTTCACGGCTGGCTGAGCTTAAAATAGCCAGGCTAATCCCGCTCAGATAAAGATAATCAAAGGTGGCTAACGCTTCGCAGATGGCAGCCGCAGCGTCGCTCTCCAGCCAGAATTTGGCCGCGGCTTCGTTACGCCAGTAGTAGAAGGTCCGCTCGCCGGTATCGTCGGTTTCAATGTAGTAAAGCCCCGGCAGTCGGTTTTCCATACGCTGTATCAGCGAGGTGTCCACCTGCTCACTCTGCCAGGCTTCCAGCATTTGCTGGCTGAAACTGTCCGTCCCCAGGGCGGTGACGTAGTTCACGGTAAGGGCCTCAGGGGCAACCTGACGGGCAATATAAACGGAGGTGTTTAACGTATCGCCACCAAAACCGCGGCTGACTTCCGCGCCTTTTTGTGACAGCTCAATCATGCATTCGCCAATCACGGCAATTTTCTTGGTCATAGTCGTGAACCTGAACAGAGTAATTTTCGGTAGTGTGCGCTGAGTGAATTATGCGGTCAACTATATTAAAACGACGTTCCATTATTTTATTTGAGCCAGCGCGTGTTCCTGTTAATTTCTGCCCGCTTAATTTCATTTTCCGGGTGAATTGAACATAAAGTTCTCAATTGCCGGGCCGATAACCCTTTGACGAGTCCAGAAAGGCCATCCAACAACAGGACATCTGAAATGAAGTCAGAGCAGGTTATCCAGCGGCTGAGCACTACGCCTGAGGCAAGTATTGAGAACTTGCAGGAGCATCGCTACTGGCTGCAATGTGAGCGTGCGTACACCTATCAGCCGATCTACCGAACGGACGGTCGACTGATGGCTATTGAAATTTTGACCGTCGTGACGCACCCGTCAAACCCCTCACAGCGTATCGCACCGGACCGCTATTTTGCCGAAGTTGCCGTGCGCCAGCGCCTGGATGTGCTGGAAGAACAGCTCCGTATGCTGGCAACCAAACAGGCCTTTTTCGAACAGCACGCCATCCTCGCCTCGGTCAACGTCGATGGACCCACCCTGCTGGCGCTGCGCCAGAACGCGAAATTACAGGAGCTGATCGCCTCCTTACCGTGGATGCGCTTTGAGCTGGTGGAGCATGTTCGTCTGCCACAGGACTCATCATTTGCCTCGATGTGCGAATTCGGCCCGCTGTGGCTGGATGACTTTGGCACCGGGATGGCGAACTTCTCTGCCCTCAGCGAAGTGCGTTACGACTACATTAAAGTGGCCCGCGACCTGTTCATTATGCTGCGCCAGACCCCGGAAGGGCGGAATCTGTTTACGCTGTTATTACAACTGATGAACCGCTACTGCCAGGGCGTGATAGTGGAAGGTGTGGAAACGCTGGAAGAGTGGCGTGATGTGCAAAATTCTCCCGCGGCGGCGGCACAAGGCTATTTCCTCTCTCGTCCGGTCCCAATGGATACCCTCGATTCCGTGATAACGATCCTCTGATCTGCCCGCTTCCCTTTGTCTGAACTATAGTTTTACAGGTAAGGTCATCAGGAAAGGGGATAACAATGACAAAAACAACCAGGGTAATCTCCTGGACAGCAGGGATTTTATTGTTGTTGATCGTGGTCGCCGTCGTCATTATCGCGACGTTTGACTGGAACCGCCTTAAGCCGACCATCAACCAGAAAGTCTCCACCGAACTCAATCGCCCCTTCGCCATACGCGGCGATCTCGGGGTGGTGTGGGAACGCCAGAAAGAGGAGACCGGCTGGCGAAGCTGGATCCCCTGGCCGCATGTCCACGCCGACGACATCATTCTCGGCAACCCGCCGGATATTCCTGACGTGACAATGGTGCATCTGCCCCGCGTAGAAGCCACGCTGGCCCCGTTAGCGCTACTGACCAAAACGGTTTACCTGCCGTGGATCAAGCTTCAGCAACCCGATGCGCGCCTGATCCGCCTTTCCGAAAAGAATAACAACTGGACCTTTGATCTCGCCAGCAGCGACGAAAAAGATCCCAATGCGCAACCCTCATCATGGTCATTCCGTCTCGACAATATTCTCTTCGATCGCGGGCGGATCGCCATCGACGACAAGGTCAGCAAAGCTGATATCGAGATCCTGGTCGATCCGTTGGGCAAACCGCTGCCGTTTAGCGAAGTGACCGGTGCAAAAGCGAAGGGCGATAATGCCAAAGCCGGGGATTATGTTTTCGGCCTGAAGGCCGAAGGGCGCTACAAAGGGCAGCCCCTGACCGGCACCGGCAAAATTGGCGGCATGCTGGCGCTCCGAAGCGACTCGACGCCGTTTCCTGTGCAGGCGGATTTCCGCTCCGGGAACACGCGGGTGGCCTTCACCGGGACCGTCAACGACCCTATGAACATGGGGGGCGTTGATCTGCGGCTGAAGTTTGCCGGTGATTCGCTGGGTGAACTGTATGAACTCACTGGCGTCCTGCTGCCAGATACGCCACCGTTTGAGACGGACGGGCATCTGGTGGCAAAAATCGACACGGAAAAATCGTCGGTATTTGATTATCGCGATTTCAATGGCCGTATTGGCGACAGCGATATCCATGGCTCGTTGACCTACACCACCGGAAAACCGCGTCCGAAACTGGAAGGCGATGTGGAGTCTCGCCAGCTGCGGCTGGCCGATTTGGGGCCGCTAATCGGGATTGATTCCGGTAAAGGCACGAAATCAAAAGAGGTGAAGAAAGATCGCCAGCCGGCGGGGAAAGTCCTGCCTTACGATCGCTTTGAGACCGATAAGTGGGACGTAATGGATGCGGATGTTCGCTTTAAAGGGGGCAAAATCGAACATGGCAGTACGCTGCCGATCAGCAATCTTTCGACCCATATCCTGCTTAAAAATGCCGATTTACGCCTGCAGCCGCTGAAGTTTGGTATGGCGGGTGGGACCCTCTCATCGAACATTCACCTCGAAGGCGATAAAAAGCCGATGCAGGGGCGTGCCGATATCAAGGCCCGCCGGCTCAAACTGAAAGAGCTGATGCCGAACGTGGAATTGATGCAGAAAACCCTCGGTGAAATGAACGGCGATGCGGATATCCGCGGCGTGGGGAATTCCGTGGCTGCACTGCTCGGGAGCAGTAACGGTAACCTGAAGCTTCTGATGAACGACGGGCTGGTGAGCCGCAACCTGATGGAGATCCTGGGGCTGAACGTCGGGAACTACGTCATCGGGCAAATCTTCGGTGATGATGAGGTGCGGGTGAACTGTGCGGCGGCCAACCTGGATCTGGTCAACGGCGTGGCGCGCCCGCAAATTTTTGCCTTCGATACGGAGAACGCGGTCATCAACGTGACCGGCACCGCCAGTATGGCCTCCGAGCAGCTTGATTTAACCATCGATCCGGAAAGTAAGGGGATTCGTATCATCACCCTGCGTTCGCCGCTCTACGTGCGTGGGACCTTTAAAAATCCTCAGGCGGGTGTGAAACCCGGTCCGCTGATTGCGCGCGGCGCGGTGGCGGCAGCACTCGCGACGCTGGTTACGCCAGCGGCGGCGCTGTTGGCGTTAATTTCGCCGTCAGAAGGGGATGCGAATCAGTGCCGGAACATTTTGTCGCAGATGAAAAAATAACGTGCGGCTTTCGGGACCTTTACCCTCTCCCTGGGGGAGAGGGTATCAGGCCGCGGTGAATTACAGAGACTGGTGCTTCGTCTCGTGGGTCAGCAGCAGGGCAATCAGCGTCAACGCTGCCATGGCGGCCAGGTAAACGCCCACGTAGAACAGGCCATAATTTGCCTGCAGCCAGGTGGCGATATAAGGCGCAACGGACGCACCCAGAATAGAGGCAACGTTATAGGAGAACGACGCACCGGTATAACGCACTTCCGTCGGGAACAGCTCTGGCAGCAGCGCGCCCATCGGGCCGAAGGTCAGGCCCATCAGGCTCAGACCAATGAGCAGGTACGCCATGACCAGCGCAGGGCTACCTGAACCCAGCAGCGGCGGGAAGACGAACAGGGCAAACAGAATGATCAGCGTGGTGATAACAATCATGCTTGAGCGACGACCAAACTTATCCGCCAGCAGGCCGGCAATCGGCACCATGACGCCAAACCCAATGACCGCCATCATCAACATCCACAGCACTTCGTTACGCGGCAGGCCGAGCCCAACCGGCGCGGCGGCGGTGCTGAACGTCATTGAATAGACCGTCATGATATAGAACAGCGTGTAGGTCGCGAGCATGATAAACGTGCCCAGTACCGTCACGCGGACGTGTTTAGTCAGCAGCGTACCCAGCGGCACTTTTACCTGTTTTTTCGCGGCGGCAACTTTAGCGAAAACCGGCGTTTCGTGAAGCGACACGCGGACATACAGGCCAATCAGCACCAGCACGGCGGAGAAGACGAACGGAATACGCCAGCCCCAGCTCATGAACTGTTCGTCCGTCAGCAGCCAGGAGAGCAGCAGGAAAGTCCCGTTCGCAAAGAAGAAGCCAATCGGTGCACCAAGCTGCGGGAATGAACCGTACAGCGCGCGTTTGCGTGCCGGTGCGTTCTCCGTGGCCAGCAGCGCCGCACCACCCCATTCACCGCCCAGCCCCAGACCCTGACCAAAACGCGCCAGCGCCAGCAGCATCGGGGCCAGAATACCAATGGTTTCGTAGGTAGGCAGCAAGCCGATAGCGACGGTGGAGATCCCCATCGTCAGCAGCGAGGCTACCAGCGTGACCTTACGGCCGATGCGATCGCCGAAGTGTCCAAACAGGGCAGAGCCAATCGGACGCGCAACAAACGCGATCGCAAAGGTAGCCAGAGACTGCAGCGTGGCTGCCGTCGGGTCACCCTGCGGGAAGAAAATATGCGGAAAGACAATGACCGCTGCGGTGGCATAAATGTAAAAGTCGAAGAACTCAATGGCGGTGCCAATCAGCGAGGCGACGACAACTTTGTTTCGCGAGTTAACCGGCGCGGTTTCCGCGCCGGAGTCGAGTGTTGTGGCTGTTGCTTGCATAATATTTTCTTATTTTTAGTCGGACGAAAGGCCATATTACGCACAGCAAAAGCGATATTTCAATCTGTAACAAAGCCGCCTGCTGGTGATAAAAGCAACAAAAAGCGGATAATGTTCAGGCCAGACAAAACACTTCCATGAAATGCTTCACAGTTTTCAAATATCAGCTGATAAAACTGGTTTTTGGTTAAATAAAAGTTACGGACTGGATTTATATGCTGAAATGATGAAGCGGGCTGAAGTTTCAGCCCGGGAGAGGCGTTATCGGTGTGTTTTACCCGGCATACGCGGGTCGTCTTTGTACTCGGCGGTGGCAATCCACGCCGCGCAGAACAAGGTTAGGCGGGCGAAGAAGTAGAAGAACGCCATCAGCCCCAGCACCGAGCCAAACGCCGCGCCAGAAGGGGATTTCACCAGCGATGGCAGAGTGTAAGTCATCACAATTTTGATCACTTCAAAGCCTATCGCCGCAATCAATGTGCCGCGGATAAACGCCTTCTTACGCGGACGATGGCGGGGCAAGCGCCAGAAGATCCAGAAGAACAGCAGATAGTTGGCGAAGATGGAAATAGCCAGTCCAATGCCGCGCCACGCGGGCTTCAGCCATTCGATGTAGTCCAGATAGAGCGCAGAGATAATCATCTGCTGCGCCGAACCGGCGACAGAGGTGATGGAGAGCGTCACAATCAGCGCGACGAGCAGGCCAATCAGCGAAACAAAGTCGCGAAGATACTTAACCCAGATTTTCTCCTGGTCCTGAGGCTTACGCTCCCACACCTCGCGCGACTGGGCACGAATGGCCTCGCGGAGGTTGCCCATCCAGTTAATCCCGGAGTAAAGGGCAATCAACAGACCGACGATACCGACCGTCGTACGTTGCTGTACGGCGGTATTAATGGTGTTTTTGAGCGTGGTGGCGAGGGTCGGATCACTGACGTTATTCAGGATTTTATTGAAGATATCCTGCAGCAGCGTTGGGTGTGACGCGAGCACAAAACCGGCTGCGGCAAAGGACACCATCAGGATCGGGATCATCGATAAAAAAGAGAAATAGGTGATGGCAGCCCCAAACTGGTTACCCATGCGGTCATTAAACCGCTCTGTCGCGCGTATCAGGTGCGCAATCATGGGGAACTGCTGTATCCGCTCTGCCAGGCTGGTGACAGTCCCCAGCGCTTTGCTGGCGGTGCCTGGCATTTTTACTTCTTCAGGCCCGGTTTCCATCTTCTGGATGGGTTCGTAATCTAAATGTTGGGTAGGTCGTTGCGGGTTGTTTTCCGGCGTCACGCGACTTTTCCTTTTCGTTTGGCTGGATGTTATTGAATTATAGCTTGCGACTAATCCACGTAAGCTTTTGTGAGTGCAGTAAGCCACTCCATAAACAGATGTACCCGACGGGAGAGGTTGCGCCGGTGGGGATAAATCAGCGATACCGGCATCGGTTCCGCCCGGTACTGCGGGAGAACTTCAATCAACTTCCTGGTGCGCAGAGCGTCACGCACGCCAACGCGCGGCACCTGGATAATACCCAATCCGGCGATGCACGCCGCCTGATACGTTTCTGTGCTGTTGACGGTCAAAACCCCGCCCGTCTTCACCCACTGCGTCGACGTGCCGTTATAAAATTCAAAGCCCTGGGGACGTGTTCCCAGCGTGGCGGCGTAGTGAATGACGGCGTGTGAACCCAAATCTTCCAGTGTTTCCGGATAGCCAAAACGCGTGACATAATCCGGGCTGGCGCAGTTAATCACCGACAGCTTGCCCAGCGGGCGGGCGATAAGTCCCGAGTCTTTGAGCGCGCCGACGCGTACCACACAATCAAACCCTTCACGAATAACATCCACCAGGCGATCGCTGCTGCTAAGTTCCAGCTCGATGCCCGGATATTGCTGCAGAAAAGCAGGCAGTTTGGGGATGACTAAATTTCGAGCAACGCTGACGGGCATATCCACGCGTAACCGACCGCTGATGGTGGAGGGGTCATGCTGGAACATACCGTCCAGTTCATCCAGGTTTGTCAGAAGATCTTTTGCCCGCTCGTAATACACCATGCCGTCCTGCGTCAGGCTTACGCGACGCGTGGTTCGGTGCAATAGCTGGGTTCCCAGTCGGTTTTCCAGCGCCTGAATTTGCCGCGAAACACTGCCTTTCGGCAGCGTCAGTGACTCCGCCGCCCGGGAAAAACTCTCCAGTTCCGCGACACGAACAAACAGCTGCATTGCGTGAATTTTATCCATAGACGAAGCTCATTGTTGTTGCAATTGAAACAGTGAAGCGCTCTGCGACATCTTTATTGATCTTCTATCACCTAATAAGCTCTTTCTCAATCTCCACAACAGTCAAAACGAGGTTTCTTATGTCTGAACGTATTGCATTAGTCACAGGGGGTAGCCGTGGCCTGGGTAAAAACGCGGCCTTAAAGCTGGCAGCAGACGGAACGGGAATTATCCTGACCTATAACCGAAGCCAACAGGACGCGCTGGATGTTGTGCGCGAAATTCAGCAAAAAGGCGTTAACGCGGCCGCATTGCAGCTCAACGTCGGCGATGTTGCCAGTTTCGACCTTTTTGCCGGTCAGCTTCAGGAAATCCTTAATACCGTATGGCAGCGTGAAACCTTTGATTATTTATTAAACAACGCCGGGACGGGCTTGTACGCGCCCTATGCCGAGACAACGGAAGCCCAGTTTGATGAGGCGCTGAATATCCATTTCAAAGGGCCTTTTTTCCTGACGCAGCGTTTGCTTCCCTTGCTGAACGACGGTGGGCGGATCCTGAACGTCTCCAGCGGGCTGGCCCGTTTTACGCAACCCGGTTCCGGCACCTATGCGGCAATGAAAGGGGCGATGGAAGTGCTGACCCGCTACCAGGCGAAAGAGCTGGGCGCGCGCGGTATCTCCGTCAATATCATTGCTCCCGGTGCGATAGAAACCGACTTTGGCGGCGGACGCGTGCGTGACAACGCGCAGCTTAACCAGATGCTGGCATCACAGACGGCGCTCGGGCGCGTAGGGCTGCCGGATGATATCGGTGATGCCATTGCGGCGCTGCTCAGCGATAAACTGGGCTGGATGAATGCGCAACGTATTGAAGTATCAGGCGGTATGTTCCTGTGATGCCTGCGCTTAAGGGGATGGAACCTCTTAAGGAAATCCTCAAATTGAATGTGTCCAGATACTGGGAGATATAAATAACACTGGTGGATTTGTAACGTCTCCGTTCATTGAGTTTTTTCTTAAATAATGCCTCTGTAGAATCTCCCTTCGCGACTCTCAGAGGGAGAAAAACGATGCGGGTAATTATGTTTGACAGGCAGTCCCTGTTTATTCACGGAGCGATACACAGTCTTCAGAAATTAATTCCGGAAATAAATATTACGGGAAGCTGTCAGGCAGAAGATTTATGGGCGCAAATTTCAGCGTCACCCTCGGCTATCGTCATGATTGACGGGAATTTAATTGAGGATGAGGGGATCGGCTGGCTGGAAGCGATCATGCAGCGTTTCCCGACGATACGCGTGGTAATGGTTCTGGCTAAAAAAGAGGCCCGATGGGTTGAGCAATTGCTGCAGCGAAACGTGATGGCCATTGTTCCCCGCAATGCGCACCCGGAGCGCTTTTCCGCAGTGCTGGATTCGGTCTCCCGAGGAATGGTGTGCTTCCCCGGTGAGTGGGTGAGGCAACCGTCGGCGCCGCAGGCGTTATTATCCTTAAGCGAACGCCAGCGCGAAGTCCTGAAATTACTGGCGGCGGGGGAGTCCAACAAAGAGATCGGGCGCAATCTCAACATCAGCGCCGCCACGGTGAAAGCGCACCTGGAAGCGCTTTTCCGCCGCCTGGAGGTGAAAAACAGAACCCAGGCCGCGATGTACTATACCCGGGCGACGGCCTGAAGAATTGCGGTCGGGAGTGAGGTCGTCTCACCGAAACTGAGCATCATTAACACCAGCGCGTCGTGCTGCTGTTGGGTTAACGGGCGTTTAAATTTTTCCCGCAGCAGCGTTTCGCACAGCTGAATATCATCGTGAAGTAAATATTCAGCCTGTAGCGGCGTGATAAGACGCTGAAAACATTCGCCCTGGCGAATAACATGGCCATAGCCAATAACCCATAAACCGTTTTCATCACGATATTTCTCCAGAGAAAGCCCCTGCTGTTTTTTTATTAACGCAATGGCGGCAGAAGATATCTTCAGCGCATGACCTTTCATATTCGTTTCCTCTTAATGGCAATATTGTAGAGGAAACGACACACGCGAAATATCCGCCAAATGGCTATAGATCAGGAATGATTGCTGAGATATTCCTGCTTCAATAAACCGAACAGCCAGTCATTATGCCATTGTCCGCCAAGGTAATAACTCTCGCGTAACTCGCCTTCCAGACGAAAGCCCGTTTTTTCCAGCAGGCGTCTGGAGGCGATATTCCCCGCCGTGACGGTGGCGGTGAGGCGGCGGATGCCGCCCTGATGAAAGGCGTAACCGCACAGCGCCTGCAGCGATTCGAAGCCGTAGCCTTTCCCCTGGGCCGCAGGTGCAAAAAGAAAACCCACTTCCGCGCAATCGTCATCGCGATGAATATAACCGGTGACGCCGAGCGGTACGCCGGAGGTGGCGTCACGCACAACGAGGCAAAGCCAGTGCGCGCTGCCCGGCGTCCAGGGCGTCAGACGAGAGTCGAACGCCTCGCGGATCGCCTCCACGGGGCGATCTTCCGCGACAAAACGCATCACCTCGGGGTCGTGCTGCAACGCCAGGAAAAAGGGCCAGTCATGGTCTTGCAGCGGTGAACAGATAAGACGCGATGTCGTTAAGACAGGCATTCAGATTCTCCTGAAACATTTAAAATGATTTTCGTGGTGTCACTTTATTTCAACAGAAAGTCAGGTATGGTTAACCTCGTATAAATAAAAAGAAAAACGGCCATTACGGGCCCATTCTGGTTGTCTTCGTTGTCGCTTAAGGAAAACAATGACTCTCAGCACAGCACACCCTATCCGCGAACAGTTCGAACACTGTCTGGCGGTTATTCGCCAGGCCTCGGTTGAAATTTTACTTCTCCTGAATGTACATGTTTCTGAGGGAAAAGATCCACGCTGGTTTCTGGAACAACTGGACAGCGCGCGTTTAGGCCTGGGGGGCTGGAATGCGGTTGCGAAGACGCTCAATTTGAATGACGCGGAGATGTCCGAATTCACGCTGCAATTGCGTCTGCTTCAGCAGCGTGTTCCTCAGTACGAAAGCGGTCAGGATGTCAGTGAAAATCAGCTGATTGCCGCGATGCGGTTTGTGACCACCCTGGAGCACCTTCGTTTGCAGCAGCCTCTTCTGACCTACAGCACCGAAGTGGCGCCTGGCAGTGAACTCCAGCAACAACAGGCGCACAAGCAGGTGCGTACGATTGAGTTGATGATAAAAGGGCTGATCCAGCAGGCCTGGCCCGATCAGGTGCGGCTGAATAACCATCTTAAAACCCTGTTTAACGCGGACCGCGTGCGGCGCTGGCTGAAGCTTGGTGACATCAATGATGTGCTGAGCGGCATGATGTTCAGTGAGCTGGCACAGATGCTGGTGGATAAAAAAGAGTTCAGCCGCTACTACGCCTCGCTGTTTAGCGATCCGTCAATGCTCACGCTGATGGTGGAACCGCGGAAAACCCTGCAAACCTTCCTCGATGATATTCGGCAAATCCGCAACAATATTACCGTGCAGAAGGCGTTAAGTTCGGCGCAAATCCAACTGCTGGATAACTACTACACGCAGATCACCCGACCGGTTCAACGTGCTTTTGAAGAGGGGAGAACCCGCGTCAACCCGGCCGGACTGATGGCGGTGGATGCCAGCGAGCTGCATGCTTTCTGGGAAAAGGCGCAGAAAATGGATCGTGTGACCGGCGGGGATCTCTTTGAGGTTCGTGACACGATTGAAAAACCGACCCAGCGCGCACCGCGCACGCCAGAACAGCGTGAGCAGCTTATTTCCGGCGCGTTATGGGGGGCGGTTGGCGTGATGGTGATTGCCATTGTGGCGGGCGGCTTCTGGCTGTTAACCAGCAGTAAACCCCAGCCTGCAGCCGGGAACGTTGCAGAAACGGCCCAGCCTCAGGAGATGCGCGAAACCCCCTCCTCGCGCGAGACGCTGTCGCGCATGGGCGTGACCTGGGACGAGAATAATTTCCGCTCGGCGATTAACCGCAATGATACCCGGGTGGCACTGCTGTTTTTGCAGGGAGGGATGGACTGGAAGCTCTCCTGGACGGAAGAGGCGATGTCGGCTGACTATGACGACGTTCTGGAGCTGATGTTGCGCTACCGACAGAACATGGTGGAACAGAAGCCGTGCCGGCGCTTTATCAACACGCTCAGCCATGCCATGTCGAATGGCGAGTCCCTGACGTCAATGCGTAAACAGTATCTGAAGGCGTTTTGCACCGTGCCTGCCGTGGTGAAGCGCCAGCAGCATGATCTGGATTTGGCGACGCGTCGGGCACAATCACAGCCGGATGCCACCACAAAAAAATGGCAGTCCATCCAGACCGCCATTTATGAAGTGATTCGTTAATCCTGTCTTCTCCCTCTCCCGGGAGGAGAGGGATGGATACGGGCATCAGACCGCAGAAGGTCACGGCTCCCCATACAACCCAATCAACCGCCGTACCACGCCGTTAGTCCAGCCGAAGCCATCCTGCAGCGGGTACTCACCCCCGCCCCCTTCGCGCGGCGTACTGCTGGCGATGTGATATTTCTCAATCAGCTTATGGTGAGCTTTATAGAAATGATTCACCGTCTGCAGCCAGCTCCAGGCAATCTCATCACCCAGCGAGTCATTGCCGTACTGTTTGAAGCCCTGAATCGCCATCCACTGCAGCGGCGCCCAGCCGTTGGGTTTATCCCACTGCTCGCCGGTCTCGTACTCGGTGGCCAGAATCCCGCCCGGCGTCAGCAGACGTGCTTTTACCGCATCAGACAAGCGTTCAGCCTGCTCGTGGGTCGCCATGCCAACGTACAGAGGCACAATGCTCGCCGCTGAGAACAGCGCCATGACCTCGCGGCGCCAGTCGTAGTCACGGTAACAGCCATTCTCGTCATCCCACAGATACCGGTTCACCGCGGCGCGGCGATCGCTGGCTTTCTGGCGGAACAGTTCCGCGGTCTCTTTATCCCCTTTCGATGCCGAAATATTGGCGATCGCGCTTTCCAGCTTGAACAGGAACGCGTTCAAATCGATAGGAATAAACTGCGTGGTGCGGATGCTGGCAAGTCGGCCAGGCTCCCGCAGCCAGCGCGAGGAGTAATCCCAGCCGGAGGCCGCGCCTGCGCGCAAATCGCGATAAACCTCATTCGGCGGACGGCCAGAGTGACGGGCGGTTTCCACATCCTCAATCCATGATTCATCACGCGGCGTGTCACGGTCGTCCCAGTAGCGGTTTAACAGCGAGCCATCCGGCATACGCACCGCGCTGCGATAGGCCTGATTAAGCAGCAGCGATTCCGCCCCGTCCATCCAGAAGGCGTGCTCCATTTTGAGGTGTTCAAGGTAGCGCTTTGCACCGCGCACACCATCCTCTTCAAACAGCTCTACCATCAGGGCAAATACCGGCGGCTGGGAGCGGCTGAGATAATAGGTACGGTTACCGTTCGGGATATGGCCGTAGCGTTCAATCAACCACGCGAAGTTATCCGCCATACATTTCAGCAGATCGTTACGTCCGCTCTCTGCCAGACCCAGCATGGAGAAGTAGGAATCCCAGTAATAGGTCTCACTAAAACGCCCGCCGGGCACGATATAGGCCTGCGGCAGCGCCAGCAGAGAAGACCAGGGGATGTGGTCCTGCGGCTCGCGCGTCAGCACGGGCCACAGGCTGTCAATGTGCTCTTTTAGCGACAGGCCGGGGTCGGAGACATATTCCGTGGTATAGGTCTCTGGCAGCCAGAAGTGGTTCTCCACGAACCGGCGCAGGTCGAAATCCCGGTGGCGCCTGACCTTGCGATAGCGGATCAGAATATCCAGAGGATCCATCTTCGGGGCACAGTCGGGGAAGGTTTTGCTGTCCGCAAACAGACGTGTCGACTGCACGTGCTCGAACAGTTCCAGATAGCGATCGGCGGGCGTCAGAGCATCAGAGGCGGGTAGCCCCTCAATCATTTCGGGTTCCGGCTCCGCCTCAATCATTTCATCCAGTTTTAACTCGCAGGGATCGGTCTCGTAGCGCAGCTCTTCTGCAATCTCGAACTCGATGTTCTCGGCAGCCTGTAGTTTCTGGTTGAACATGGCGATAAGGACCTCCGGTTGTGTGTTCAAAATAACAGTTTTTTCCGGGCGTCTTATAAGCGTAGACATTCGCTTCGGTGTTGGCTGAGGGAAATGTGCGGTTGATCACGTTTTTAAACGCGGGGTATTTGCGGAGTTAAAACAGTAATTGCCTGAAAAATAAAGGCTAAAAGGGATTTTTAGAAAGATTTATGGGGCAAATAATTCAGAGCATTCGTTGTGCAACGATTTATGTCTGAAACAAACGCCCCTCCGCAGAGGGGCATTTTGCTTAACGCATGGTGACAAATTCTTCGGCCGCTGTCGGGTGGATCGCAACGGTGTTATCGAAGTCTTTCTTGGTGGCACCCATTTTCAGCGCCACGGCGAAGCCCTGCAGGATCTCGTCCATGCCAAAGCCAATGCCGTGGATACCGACAATCTTCTCTTCCGGACCCACACAGACCAGCTTCATGCGGCATGGCTGACGGTGAGAGGTGACGGCGGTATACATCGCGGTGAACGCGGATTTATACACTTTCACCTGGTCGTCGCCATACTGCTCGCGCGCCTGAGGTTCTGTTAAGCCCACTGTGCCGATTGGCGGGTGGCTGAAGACCACGGTCGGAATGTTACTGTAGTCCAGATGCTCTTCCGGTTTGTTGTTAAACAGACGCTCAGAGAGGCGACGGCCTGCGGCAACCGCAACCGGCGTCAGTTCGACCGCACCGGTGTTATCGCCCACCGCGTAAATGCCCGGAACGCTGGTGTTCTGGAATTTATCGACAACGATGTACCCTTTCTCATCGGTTTTAACGCCCGTCGCCGCCAGGTTGAAGTTGTCGTTAGCCGGTTCACGACCAATCGCCCAGATCAGGCAATCCACGGTCTGGCTACGGCCATCTTCCAGCTCAAGCGTCAGGCTACCGTCTGCATTTTTCACAACCGCTTTTGGCACGGCGTGGGTGTGCAGCGTTGGGCCTTCGGTATTCATCACTTCGACCAGCGTTTCGACGATCAGCGGGTCAAAGTTGCGCAGCGGCGCGTGTTTACGCACGAACAGGTGCGTTTCTGCGCCCAGGCCATTAATCACACCGGCCAGTTCTACGGCGATGTATCCCGCGCCCACCACGGCAACACGTTCTGGCAGAGCAGGCAGCTCGAAGAAACCGTCGGAGTCGATACCGTATTCCACACCGGGAATATCCGGGTGGCTCGGACGCCCGCCGGTCGCGATCAGGATGTGATCGGCAGTGATCGTCTCACCGTTAACTTCTATCGTCTTCGCATCAACAAAGCGCGCAAAACCATGAATAACATCGACGTTGTTCTTGCCCAGCACATTGTCGTACGAGGTATGAATACGGTCGATATAGGCAGTACGGCTGGCGATCAGCTTGTTCCAGTCAAAGTTATTGATGGTGGTGTCAAAGCCGTAATCCGGGCCATACATATGGATTGCTTCACGGATCTGGGCCGCATGCCACATCACTTTCTTCGGTACACAACCCACGTTGACGCAGGTGCCGCCCAGCGCTTTGGCTTCGATCAGCGCACATTTCTGGCCATACATGGCCGCGCGGTTGATGGAGGCGATGCCGCCGCTGCCGCCGCCGATTGCGATGTAGTCATAATGCTTAGTCATAGCTTTTATCCTTAATCGTGAATTGCCGCGATTGTATACCTGAAATCAATAGTTTCCACCGATGACTGCGATTACTCCGGCACGATCCAACTGACGGTGGCATGGCCCGTTCCGGCCGGCACCAGCGTCTTGTGCAGCCACGGCAGCACGTTGTTCATCTGCGCTTCGAGCTTCCATGGCGGGTTGATCACAATCATGCCGGAAGCGGTCATGCCGCGCTGGTCGCTGTCCGGGCGCACGGCCAGTTCAATTTGCAGCATTTTGCGGATACCGGTCGCTTCCAGGTCTTTGATCATGCGTTTAATTTGCGCACGCAGCACCACCGGATACCACAGGGCATAGGTGCCCGTCGCAAAGCGTTTGTAGCCGTCGTTAATACCGCTCACTACCGCCTGATAGTCGGTTTTGATCTCATAAGGCGGGTCGATCAGCACCAGACCGCGACGGGATACCGGCGGCAGTTTGGCCTTCAGCTGCTGGTAGCCATCCGCCTTTTCCACACGGGCGCGGCTGTCTTTCTGGAATTCAGAACGCAGCAGCGGGAAGTCGCTTGGGTGCAGTTCGGTCAGCTGAAGGCTGTCCTGCTCGCGCAGCAGCTGGCGGGCAATCAACGGCGAGCCAGGGTAGTAGCGCAGCTGGCCGTTGCGGTTAAAATGATTCACCACACCAATGTAGGGCTCCAGCTCTGCCGGCAGGTCGTCCTGCTGCCAGATGCGGGCGATCCCTTCCAGGTATTCCCCGGTGCGTTCGGCATGTTCGCCGCTCAGCTGATAACGTCCCGCGCCCGCGTGGGTGTCCAGATAGAGAAACGGTTTATCTTTCTCTTTAAGTGATTCAATGATCAGGCTCTGAACGGTGTGTTTAAGGACGTCGGCGTGGTTGCCTGCGTGAAAGCTGTGGCGATAACTGAGCATGAATGATTGTGTTCCAGGTAGTAAACGTAGGCCTGATAAGCGTAGCGCCATCGGGCAAAAATAGAGCGTATCGCCACAGTATACAGAAAAGTTTATCCTGCCGCGAAAGCGCAACGTCTGGCATTGAAATCCTCTACACTTATCCCCATTCTAGATCGCATATGCACAGCGCCGGATGCGCGCTTCATTCATCATATTCAACAGGACAGCGTTTATGACCAATCCATTACTGACGCCTTTTTCGTTGCCACCGTTTTCTAAAATCCGCCCTGAGCATGTGGTTCCAGCCGTAACACAGGCGCTGGACAACTGCCGAGCGGCGGTAGAAAGCGTGGTGGCGCAGGGCGCGCCGTACACCTGGGAAAATCTGTGTCAGCCGCTGGCCGAAGTGGATGACGTGCTGGGACGCCTCTTCTCCCCGGTAAGCCATCTGAATTCAGTGAAAAACAGCCCGGAACTCCGTGAAGCGTATGAACAAACCCTGCCGTTGCTCTCTGAGTACAGCACCTGGGTTGGTCAACACGAGGGGCTGTACAAAGCCTATCGCGACCTGCGCGATGGCGACCACTATGCCGAACTCAATACCGCGCAGAAAAAATCGGTCGATAACGCTCTGCGTGATTTCGAACTCTCCGGCATTGGTTTGCCGAAAGAGAAACAGACCCGTTACGGTGAAATTGCGGCCCGTCTGTCTGAGCTGGGCAACCAGTACAGCAACAACGTGCTGGACGCGACCATGGGCTGGACGAAGCTGATTACCGACGAAGCCGAGCTGGCCGGTATGCCGGAAAGCGCGCTGGCGGCGGCGAAAGCGCAGGCCGAAGCGAAAGAGCAGGAAGGCTTCCTCTTAACCCTGGACATCCCGAGCTACCTGCCGGTCATGACCTACTGCGACAATCAGGCGCTGCGCGAAGAGATGTACCGTGCGTACAGCACCCGCGCCTCCGATCAGGGCCCGAATGCCGGTAAGTGGGATAACAGCCCGGTGATGGCTGAAATCCTCGCGCTGCGTCACGAGCTGGCACAGCTGCTGGGCTTTGAGAGCTACGCCTCCAAATCCCTCGCCACCAAAATGGCGGAAAATCCACAGCAGGTCCTCGATTTCCTGACTGACCTGGCGAAACGTGCGCGTCCGCAGGGCGAGAAAGAGCTGGCACAGCTGCGCGCCTTCGCGAAAGCGGAATACGGTATCGACGAGCTGCAGCCGTGGGATATCGCCTGGTACAGCGAAAAACAGAAACAGCACCTTTACAGCATCAGCGATGAGCAGCTGCGCCCTTACTTCCCGGAAAACAAAGCCGTTAACGGCCTGTTTGAAGTGGTTAAACGCATTTACGGGATCACCGCCAAAGAACGTACCGACATCGACGTCTGGCATCCGGACGTGCGCTTCTTCGAACTGTATGACGAGAAGAACGAGCTGCGCGGGAGCTTCTACCTGGATCTGTACGCTCGCGAGAACAAACGCGGCGGTGCATGGATGGATGATTGCGTCGGGCAGATGCGTAAAGCGGACGGCTCCCTGCAGAAGCCGGTGGCGTACCTGACCTGTAACTTCAACCGTCCGGTGAATGGCAAACCTGCGCTGTTTACCCATGACGAAGTGATTACCCTGTTCCACGAGTTCGGCCACGGCCTGCACCATATGCTGACCCGTATCGAAACCGCAGGCGTTGCCGGTATCAGCGGTGTGCCATGGGATGCGGTCGAACTGCCAAGCCAGTTTATGGAAAACTGGTGCTGGGAGCCGGACGCGCTGGCGTTCATCTCCGGCCATTACGAAACCGGCGAACCGCTGCCGAAAGAACTGCTGGATAAAATGCTGGCGGCGAAAAACTACCAGGCGGCGATGTTTATCCTGCGCCAGCTGGAGTTCGGCCTGTTCGACTTCCGTCTGCACGCCGAGTTTAGTCCGGAGCAGGGGGCGAAAATCCTCGAGACGCTGGCCGAGATCAAAAAGCAGGTCGCCGTTATTCCTGGCCCAACCTGGGGCCGCTTCCCGCACGCGTTCAGCCATATCTTCGCGGGCGGCTATGCGGCAGGCTATTACAGCTACCTGTGGGCCGACGTGCTGGCGGCGGATGCGTTCTCTCGCTTTGAAGAAGAGGGCATTTTCAACCGTGAAACCGGCCAGTCGTTCCTTGATAACATCCTGACGCGCGGTGGTTCTGAAGAGCCAATGGTGCTGTTCAAACGCTTCCGTGGCCGCGAGCCGCAGCTGGATGCGATGCTTGAGCACTACGGAATTAAAGGCTAACCGTTACGTGAAGATTTGTTTAGTCGATGAAACAGGCGCCGGAGACGGCGCCTTATCTGTTCTGGCCGCCCGCTGGGGGCTGGAGCATGATGATGAAAACCTGATGGCGCTGGTGATGACGCCGGCGCATCTGGAATTACGTAAGCGTGACGAACCCAGGCTCGGCGGGATATTTGTCGATTTTGTGGGGGGCGCTATGGCGCACCGGCGCAAGTTCGGCGGCGGTCGCGGTGAAGCGGTTGCCAAAGCGGTTGGCGTCAAAGGAAGCTATCTTCCGGATGTGGTGGATGCCACGGCGGGTTTAGGGCGCGATGCGTTTGTCCTGGCCTCGGTAGGGTGTCACGTGCGGATGCTGGAGCGCAATCCGGTCGTGGCCGCGCTGCTCGACGACGGGCTGACGCGCGGCTACGCCGACCCGGAGATTGGGCCGTGGCTGCAGGCGCGCTTGCAGTTGATTCACGCCTCCAGCCTGACGGCGCTGACCGATATCACTCCGCGTCCGCAGGTGGTCTACCTCGACCCGATGTTCCCGCATAAGCAGAAAAGCGCGCTGGTGAAGAAAGAGATGCGGGTGTTCCAGTCGCTGGTCGGACCGGATTTAGACGCGGATGGTTTGCTGGCGCCTGCTCGTCAGCTAGCCACGAAGCGCGTGGTGGTGAAACGCCCGGACTATGCGCCGCCGCTGGCGGACGTGGCCACGGCCAATGCGGTGGTTACCAAAGGGCACCGGTTTGATATTTATTCGGGGACGCCGGAACAGGAAGGTTAGGGTGTGCAGTTTGATGCTGTCACCCCAACCCGCGCTGGAAAGAGGCTCGAACGGTTCCCTCTCCCTTTGGGAGAGGGAAAGCAGACTTACTCGTCTTCTTCGTCACGCAGTGGAACAATCAGCATATCCACATGAACGGTGTTAATCAGCTGACGCGCGGAAGACATCAGCTTGCTCCAGAAGTCCTGGTGGTGACCACAAACGACCAGGTCCATATCGTATTTCTTAATCGCATCAACCAGCACCTGACCCAGATCGCCGCTGCCGCTTAAGGTTTCGGTGATAGGGTAGCCCGCGTTGGTGGACAGTTCGCTCAGGGCGTGGTGTGTCTCTTCAGAGATGCGTTTCTGCATATCACCGAGATTGACGTCAATCAGACCGGTATAGAGGTCGGAGTAATTCACATCAACGTGGATAAGAGAAACTTTCGCGTTGTAAGGGCGTGCCATGGATACCGCTTTATCAACCAGCACTTTACTCTCCGGAGAGAGGTCTACCGCGATGAGAATGTGTTTGTAAGCCATAGTGTTACTCCTTCCTTAAGTTATCGATGACTAAATGGAAAAGCCGTCGTCTGATGCTTTCATTACGGCCCAGTAAAACATATTTTTCAAGCTTTGGTGTTGATAACGATTAACCTTGTGGCAAAAAAATTAACGGATCTCCTACACTATTTAATGAGCCGTTCGGATATTAAAACGCGAACCGGATCGACTTTTGTTCATTCTTTCACTGAACTGTCTGTCAGGGCACTGGAGTGCGGTAGCTCAGAGGCCTTGCTTCGTGGGCGTACGCCGGGGAGGATGTATGATTAGCACCGTCGCATTGTTTTGGGCGTTATGCGTGGTTTGCATAGTGAATATGGCGCGCTACTTCTCATCGTTACGTGCGCTGTTAGTGGTACTTCGTGGTTGCGATCCGTTGCTTTATCAGTATGTGGACGGTGGAGGGTTCTTCACCTCGCACGGACAGCCCAGCAAGCAGATGCGTCTGGTAGGGTATATCTATTACCAGCGCTATCGCGATCACCACGATGAAGAGTTTATTCGCCGTTGCGAGCGTCTTCGCCGTCAGTTCATTTTAACCAGCGCCCTGTGTGGTCTGGTTGTGGTCAGCATGATTGCCTTGATGATTTGGCACTGAGCATAAAAAAAGCGGGTCAGTTTCCTGACCCGCTTTTTTATCGCGTTCTGCCGATTAGATAAGCTTCAGCGAAATCCAGTACAACCCACCCGACAGCAGGATAGAGGCCGGAAGGGTAAATACCCAGGCCATCAGAATGTTGGTCACGGTTTTGCGTTGCAGACCGCCGCCGTCAACAATCATGGTCCCTGCCACGGAAGAGGAGAGTACGTGGGTGGTCGAAACTGGCATACCGGTATAGCTCGCCAGACCGATTGAAACCGCCGCCGTCATCTGCGCGGACATACCCTGCGCATACGTCATGCCTTTCTTACCGATCTTCTCGCCGATGGTGGTCGCCACACGACGCCAGCCAATCATCGTACCGATACCGAGAGCCAGTGCGACAGCCATGATGATCCAGATTGGCGCGTACTCAATAGTATTGAGCATATCGCCTTTCAGTTTCTTCAGCAGACGCTGGTCGTCAGCATTCACTTCTGGCAGCTTCGCCACTTTATCCGTGACATCAGAGATGCACAGCATAATGCGACGCAGTTGACCACGTTGCTCAACGGACAGTTTGTCGTAGCTTTCGATATTACCCAGCATGCCTTTGGCACGTTCCAGCGCGTTAATCGCGTTTGCCGGATGGCAGTGGAATTCGCCCGGCGCAGTGGTAGCGCCTGCTTCAGGAGAAGGGATCAACTGGTCAACGCCGGTTGCCTTCTTCAGCAGCTCAGGGTGTTGCTGGAAATAGATTTCAACGTTGTTCACCGCATCACGGGTACGGGTGATTTCGTAACCGGAGGCGTTCATGTTGACCACGAATCCCGCCGGTGCGACGCCAATCAGTACCAGCATTACCAGACCAATGCCTTTCTGACCGTCGTTCGCGCCGTGAGAGAAGGCAACGCCGATAGCGGAAAGGATCAGGGCAATCCGCGTCCAGAATGGCGGCTTTTTCTTGCCGTCTTTCTTCTCACGCTCTGCCGGTGTCAGGTGAATACGGGAGCGTTTTTTCGTATTGCTCCAGTAGCGACGCAGGATGAAAATCAATCCGCCTGCGACCACCAGACCCACGATAGGGGAGACAATCAGTGAGGCGAAAATTCCCAGCACTTTCGGGATGTTTAACGCATCAACAACCGAGGTACCGGTCATGAGGGCATTCGTTAACCCAATACCGATAATCGCGCCGATGAGGGTGTGAGAACTGGATGCAGGCAGGCCGAAATACCAGGTACCGAGGTTCCAGATAATTGCAGCAAGCAGCATTGAGAACACCATAGCGAGGCCATGGCCAGAACTAACGTTGAGAAGCAGATCCGTTGGCAACATATGCACGATCGCATATGCAACGCTCAGTCCACCCAGAAGAACACCAAAAAAGTTAAATACCGCCGCCATAACAACCGCGAGCTGCGATCGCATTGCGCGAGTGTAGATAACCGTTGCTACTGCGTTTGCAGTGTCGTGGAAGCCGTTGATCGCTTCGTAAAACAGTACAAAAACCAGAGCAAGCAATAATAAAAGCCCGGTATGTAAATCCAGGCCAGCAAACAAATGTAGCATAGGACGTTACGCCATTTTGAGGACATGAACGCGGCGCATTATCCAGGACAAATGCGCGGCGGGCAAAGTGAAATATAGCTTTTTTTTGATATAACTTCGGCTTTGTTGGCGTTAGGTAAAGAAATATATTTTATATTTCAAGTATATGACTGATATCTCGGTTAATTGCGCTGGTGTGACCACAGAGGAAACTTTACAATCCGCGGCAGTTAACGAAGAGGATTTTGACGTGGAAAGGTTTGATGCCGTGGTAATTGGCGCCGGTGCGGCGGGTATGTTTTGTGCGGCGATGGCCGGACAGGCGGGTCGTCGCGTGCTGTTGCTGGATAACGGTAAAAAGCCAGGACGTAAAATTCTGATGTCCGGTGGCGGGCGCTGCAACTTTACAAATCTCTATGTCGAACCCGCAGCTTATCTGAGCCAGAACCGTCATTTTTGCAAATCGGCCCTGGCGCGTTACACCCAGTGGGACTTTATCGACCTGGTGGGTAAGCACGGTATCGCATGGCATGAGAAAACGCTGGGCCAGCTGTTCTGTGATGACTCCGCCCAGCAGATTGTCGATATGCTGGTGGCCGAGTGCGAGAAGGGCGGCGTGGTGATGCGCCTGCGCACGGAAGTGCTGGAGGTGTCCCGCGATGAGCAGGGCTACACGCTGCAGTTAAACGGGGAAAGCGTCAGCGCCGATAACCTGGTGATTGCCAGCGGTGGCCTCTCCATGCCGGGGCTGGGTGCTTCACCATTCGGCTACAAGATTGCCGAACAGTTTGGCCTGAACGTGCTGCCCACCCGTGCGGGGCTGGTACCGTTCACCCTGCATAAGCCCCTGCTGGAACAGCTCCAGACGCTTTCTGGCGTCTCGGTTCCATCGGTCATTACGGCTGAAGACGGTACGGTGTTCCGTGAAAACCTTCTGTTTACCCACCGTGGTCTTTCCGGCCCGGCGGTACTGCAAATTTCCAGCTACTGGCAGCCGGGGGAGTTTGTCATGGTTAACCTGCTACCCGATTGCGACCTGGAGGCTTTCCTCAACGAGCAACGCGCGGCGCACCCGAATCAAAGCCTGAAAAACACGCTGGCCATGCAGTTGCCAAAACGTCTGGTGGAATGTTTGCAGGTGCTGGGGCAGATCCCCGATGTGTCGCTCAAGCAGCTTAACAGCCGCGAACAGGCGGTGCTGGTTGAGACGCTGACAGCCTGGCGGGTGCAGCCCAACGGTACCGAAGGCTACCGCACGGCGGAAGTGACGCTTGGCGGGGTCGACACCCATGAACTCTCCTCACGCACCATGGAAGCGCGCAACGTGCCGGGGCTCTATTTTATTGGTGAGGTGATGGATGTGACCGGCTGGCTCGGCGGATACAATTTCCAGTGGGCATGGGCAAGTGCCTGGGCGTGCGCTCAGGCGCTGGCAGAAGACAAGTGACATAAGAGCACTGCCACTCGTCACAGATGGCTTTACGGGCTGACGGTGGTTACGTCTGTTACAGCAAGAATATTGCTCGCGGCCACTGTCCCCATCTTGATATATGACGCTGCGGTAACGCCGCCAATATGCGGTGAAATAACCACGTTTTCTACGGACTGCCAGAGGTGCGGCGCCGTCAGCGGCTCGTGGGTAAAGCTGTCCAGCGCTGCGCTGTGCAGCGTGCCATCCCTGAGCGCCGCCAGTAACGATTCATCGTCGATCAGTCCGCCGCGTGCCGTATTTACCAGAATTGCGTTCCGCTTGCAGTGTGCGAGCGTCTGGCTATTGATCATCCCCCGATTCTCATCGGTCAGCGGACAGTGCAAAGAGATGACATCGGAACGGGAAAGAAGTCCTTTCAGCGTTTCTGCGCGTTCGCACAGGGCAGGCATGGACTTAGCATAGGGATCGTAAGCCAGCACCTTCATGCCGAATGCGTGGCCAATATGTGCCACACGCGAGCCGATAGCACCCAATCCGATGAGCCCTAACGTTAAGCCCTCCAGTTCAATGGATTTATGCGTCGCCTTATCCCAGTGCCCGTCTCGCAGGCGCTTGTCCAGAGGCACCACCGACTTTGCGCAGGCGAGGATCTGCGCCCAGGTATGTTCAGCCACTGCCGCCGCGTTTGCACCTGGCGCAGCGCGGACGGCGATGTTGCGCTCGGCCGCTGCCGTCTGGTCTATCACATCGATCCCGCTTCCGTGCTTGGAAATAACCTGCAGAGCGGGGGCGGCATCCATGACTTTCGCGGTAATCTTGCCGTAACGTACCAGAATCGCCACAGGATTGTGTCGTTCACACAGCGCGATCAGTTCATCTTCTGTGGGCTGGCGGCCCGCAAACACCACCTCAAAGCCCTGCAACATCACCATGGCCTGCTCCGCCAGGTCGCTTCCGGTAACCAGAACTACGTCTTTGCCCCCCATCACAGCGTCTCCCCGTCATCTAACATACCAGCCTTACGAAGCGCGTCATCAAGCCAATGTGGACGTAAATCGCCTTCACGGATGGCGGCAAGGCGTCGGGTCTCCATCTCCAGCTTTCCTTTTGCCAGCGCGATAACTTCCTGAACCTCATCGCGCGGGATGACTACCACGCCGTCGATATCCGCGACAACCAGATCCCCGGCCTGAACCGTCGCCCCGGCGACTGAAATGGGATGATTAACCCGACCAGAAATTAGCTTTGTCGGGCCGCAGGGGTTCAGACCGGCAGAAAAGACAGGGTAGTGACCTTTGCTTAAGGTATCGGCGTCTCGTACAGCGCCGTCAATAATAATGCCCGCAATGCCGCTCGCCTGAGCCTGAGTGGCCATGATTTCCCCAAGCAGCGCGCAGCTCAGGTCGCCTTTGCCATCGACGATCAGGACATCGCCGGGCTGCGCCACCGCCATCGCGGCATGAATCGCCAGATTATCACCCGGACGGACTTCAACGGTGATGGCCGGACCCGCAACGGACATGTGTGGAGCCAGCGGTTTGATGCGGCCATGAAGCGTACCGCGGCGACCGGCCACGTCGGCCAGAATAGCGGCCTGATACTCGGCAGCCCGACGAACGTCCTCGGCAGAAACGCGATCAAACTGGCGATTAATCGGTTTTTTTTCAGTAACGGACATGAATGCCTCCATATTGTTTTACTAAGTACAATGCAGGTGTACAGTGCAAAACAACTATAGCGGTGTTGCTTTCCTTTTAGCCAGACCCGAGATGGCGTTTGTGATGTAAACACGAAGTGACTCACAAAATTTGAGGTACACTCACTGCCGGGCTAACAAGGAGATAATGATGGGGAATGAAGGCGTTGTAGCGGTTGAAAAAGCGCTGGCTTTACTGGATTGCTTCCGTCCTGGAGATGAGAGCCTGACGCTGACCGCGCTGGCACAGCTATCGGGTTATCACAAAACCACGGTTTACCGCTTGATGAATTCTCTTGAACGGATGAATTACGTCGTCAGGCATGAAGACGGCAATTATGCGCTGGGCCCACGTCTGCTTTACCTCGGCAAGCTGTATGAACACTCTTTCCATCTTTCCCGAGTGGTTCAGCCAGAGCTCCAGGCCTTATCCCTGGCGTCTCAGGAGAGTGCCAGCTGGTATGTGCTGGAGGGAGGGCAGCGGCTTTGCCTGTTTCGCGCTGAAGCGTCGCATGGCCTGCGACACAGCAATCTTCCCGGTAGCCAGTTTCCGCTCGATAATTCGGCCATCAGTAAGGTATTACGCCATTGGGGGCTCAATGAGAGCCTGCCGGAGGGAGACGCTGAACTCCCTTTCTACACGTCAGGCGCACGCGATCCCCACACCGCTGCGTTTGCGATGCCTGTCTTCGGCGTTCACGACAAGCTGGTTGCGGCGTTAGCCCTGACCGGCCCCATCTCACGGCTGACGGAAGATCGTCGTGAGAAGGAGATAGGTCAGTTGATGAAGGCGGCAGCAAGCCGTCTGTCGCAGAAAATGGGAGCCAGTAAGCTCTTCTGTCAGCAGTTTTTTGGGGAAACGAGCGATACGGCTGAAGAACATCTTTAAATGCAGAAGCGGGACAGTTGTCCCGCTTCTGTCAACGCTAATGCGTGACCTGTTTTTCGTGTAGCTGAGCGTTGCGGGCCTGTCGGCCCATAATGAGCACCGCTATCCCCCCGGCCACGCACAGCGCGGCCAGCGGAAGCATCGCCAGCGTGTAGCTGCCCGTCCGCTCATTGATAATGCCGTACGCGTTTACCATCACCGCCCCGCCTATCAGGTTTGCGATGGCACCAATCGCGGCCAGTCCCGCCGCCGCTGAGGTACTGTTCATCCAACCGGACGCCAGCGCCCAGAAAGGCCCTTTCATTGAATAGGCGCCTATCAGCATAATGCTGAGGATAACGATCGTGGCAGACAGCGAAACGCTCACAAAGGCGGCGAACACGCCGGCGGCAATTATGAATAGCGTGAGTGCGGTATGCCAGCGGCGTTCGTTGGTACGATCGGAATTCCGTCCCCATACAATCATGAGAACAGATGCCAGACCGTAAGGAATGGCGTTAAGCAGACCTGTCTCAAGATTATCGAGATGGAAGGATTTCAGCAGTTGAGGAGACCAGACGCTGATGGTGGTACCCGCGGACGATGCACCCGCGTAAATCAGCGCCATCAGCCAGATTTGGCGATGCTTTAGCAACTGCCAGGTGGTCTGGTGTCCGATATTCTTTTGCTGGTTGCGCTCGGTTTCCAGCGTGGTTTCCAGCCATTGTTTCTGTTCACTGCTAAGCCAGCTCGCCTGATGAGGGCGATCCCGGAGAATAAACCAGGCTGCAATACCCAGCAGCACCGCCGGCAAGCCTTCAATAATGAACAGCAGATGCCAGCCGCGAAGACCCAGCCAGCCATCCAGTGACAGTATCAACCCGGAAAGCGGGGAGCCAATGAAGTTAGCGAGCGGGATGGCGACCATAAAGGACGCAATAATGCGTGCGCGATAGCGGGACGGGATCCACCAGGTCAGATACAGCACGACGCCCGGGAAGAAGCCTGCTTCTGCAGCACCGAGAAGAAAACGGACGATATAGAGCGACGTGGTGTTCTGCACCAGGGACATACACATGGAGACGATGCCCCAACTGATCATAATGCGCGGGATCCACAGACGGGCGCCGACTTTCTGCATGGCCAGGTTGCTGGGTACTTCAAACAGAAAATAGGCCACGAAATAAAGACTGCTGGCGAAGCCAAATGCAGCTTTGCTGAGGCCAAGATCCTCATTCATCTGCAGCGAAGCCATGCCGATATTCCCGCGATCGATAATGGAGACCAGGTAACTGACAATCAGAAACGGGAGAATACGCCAGATCACCTTCCGCATCGTCTCTCTTTCTATGTCCTCGGTGGCGGTAGCACCGTTACGTAAATGTTCTGTCATTGTGTCCTCGCAGGGTATGTTCTTTGTTTTATTAGGTACAACTGAGTTTTATTAAACAAAACCACTATAGCGACGGCGCGTTCTTTTTATCCAGTTAATGGAAGGTTTAAATGATGTAAATAAGAGGTGACTCACAGATAGTGCGCTCCAGATATATCGCTCACAGCAGTCGAACCAGCCGCAAAGAGGAGACTCTATAAGGGTGATAATCACGCAGCGCAATTATTGCACCAACTTTTTTCCTCCGATCCACTAAGCTTCGACCAGGCCAGACAGCTCCAGGTGCCCCGCTGCGTTCGCGGGGTCATTTTTCTTCCCGGTCAGAGCACCTTTCATGCAGCTACTCAGCATCATTATTTTGCTTACCCTTACGGTGGTCATCCATTCGCTGTGGATGTTTTGCGTTTTAAAATTCATTAACTTAGAGGTCGACTCTGCGGTGCGCGTGGTTTTGCGTAACGTCGGGATCGTTATCTCCATGATCTTCGCCCATCTTCTTGAAGCCGGTCTGTTCGCCGGGTTTTATTTTGTTATTGATGCATTTAACGACTGGAACACCAGCTTCTACTTTTCGCTGGTCAGTTACGCCACGGTGGGATACGGCGATGTCACGTTGCCTCAGCACTGGCGGCTGATTGGGGGTGTGGAAGGCCTGGTCGGCGCCTTGATGGTGGGCTGGTCAGTGGCGGTTCTGGTGGCCGTACTGCAGCGTTTGCGCGGCATGAGCGCCTAAACGGCAGATGCGCGACCCCATGGAGTGCGGTAAAGTACCTCTCTTTGCCGGGCCTGGAAGGCCGCGGCTTTAAGGGTTAAAGGCTGGTAAACAGCCTGCCCCTTTCCGTTCCTGGTTTACGCCAGTTTGCATGGTGTTGTGTTTTGTCTGCCAAAAGGGTTGTGTATGTCTGCTGCTCATCTCGGTTTCCCGACTGAAACCGTTGTTGTCTTTGTAGTGATGGCCGTCGGGGCGATGTTTATCGACCTCTTTATGCACCGTCACGATAAACCGATCTCGCTGAAAAGCGCTGCCATGTGGTCCCTCTTCTGGGTCATGATGGCCATGGCTTTCGCCGGGTTCCTGTATGTTCACCACGGCGCAGAGATGGCGAGCCTGTTCCTCACCGGTTACGCGCTGGAAGAGGTGCTCTCCGTCGATAACCTGTTTGTGATGATGGCGATTTTTGCCTGGTTCGGCGTGCCGGATAAATATCGTCACCGCGTCCTCTACTGGGGCGTGCTGGGGGCGATTGTTTTCCGCGGTATCTTTGTGGCCATCGGGACCAGCTTGTTAAGTCTGGGGCCTTACGTCGAGGTTATCTTCGCGCTGGTCGTCGGCTGGACGGCGGTGATGATGCTCAGACGCAATGAAGAGAGTGACGAGGTTGAAGATTACTCCGGCCATCTGGCTTACCGTCTGGTGAAACGCTTCTATCCTGTCTGGCCTAAAATCAGCAGCAATGCCTTTATTCTGACCCAGAAAGAGGTGGACGCGGAGCTGGAGAAACCTGAAAACCAGGACGTGACGGTTGGACGCGTGAAGAAGGCGAAGCGCTACGCAACGCCGCTGTTGCTTTGCGTGGCGGTCGTGGAACTCTCTGATGTGATGTTCGCGTTTGACTCCGTGCCGGCCATTATTGCCGTCAGCCGTGAGCCGCTTATTATTTACAGCGCAATGATGTTCGCCATCCTCGGCTTGCGTACGCTCTACTTCGTGCTGGAAGCGCTGAAGCAGTATCTGGTGCATCTGGAGAAAGCGGTCGTGCTGCTGCTGTTCTTCGTGGCGTTCAAGCTCGGATTAAATGCCACCGATCACTTCTGGCACCACGGTTACAGCATTGGTGCCACGGCAAGCCTGTTTGTGGTGCTTGGCGTGCTGGCGCTGGGGATTATCACCAGCGTGATGTTCCCGGGGAAGAAAGAAGCCCATTAAAAGCAAAACGGCAACCTTTGGTTGCCGTTTTCGGGTAGACAGTGTCTAACACTTAATCGGTGAATGTCGACGCTTGCGCGGTGGATGGAAGTGCCGCCAGTGTGCATCCTGCGCCGCCGCCAGCAGTTCATGGTCGCCGCGGGTATCGCCCCACGCGCGCAGGTGGTAGCTATTCAGATCGCCATACACTTTTTCCAGCCTCGCCACCTTCTGGGCACAGCGGCAGTTGTTGCCGGTGATACGCCCGGTCAGCTTGCCGTCTTTCACTTCCAGCTGTGTGCCAATCAGCTTAATCCCCAGCTTGTCAGCCCATGGCTGGAGCACCAGCGCCGGAGAGGCGGAGCAGATGGTCACTTCCGCACCGGAATTCACCTCTGCGGCGACGGCCAGTACGCCGGCAGGGCGCATCAGCTTGTCCCAGTATTTTTCGCAAAACGCTTCCGCCTGCTGGCGTAGCCAGTGTTCATCCACGCCCGTCAGGAACGTTTTAATCAGCACTTCCTTCAGCTCATCGCGCGTCAGCTTACGACGCACGCAGTGGAGTGTGGGTAAGGCCATACGCACCAGGCGGCCCGCGAAGTAACGTTTACCAAAGGCAAAACGCAGGAAAGGGATAAAGCTGTCGTGGTGCGTCAGTGTTCCATCAAAGTCGAAGACGGAGAGCACGTTGGATTTGGCCACGGCCTCGTCGGCAATCATATTGGTCATAAATACGTCTTAGCTAAAATACACATTCTGTTGATTAGTTTACCTGCTTTACCCTGTCTGTCCTTCTGTCTTGAGCATTTTTTTCGCGATCTTGCGATCGGAAAGTGAGTCCATTTTTGGTCTCAATAATAATTGGTTGAAAAGCGAGCTGTCTATATTATCGCCACATTGCGCGCTATTTCGGGGGAACGTTGGCCCCCACCGGTAAGGAAAATATTCACTCACTGAATCTATTTTGATATGACGTTTAGATCGCTTATTTCAATCCTCTCGTTAAGTCTGGCTTCGTTTTCGGCATTGAGTTTTCAACTGCCGGCGTCAATGCTGTCAATGAACCGCGAGCTCGCCCTTTCTCCGGCAAAATCCGCGCTGCTGCACCAGGAAACAGGACCACTGCGTACCCGGATCCTTGATCAATACCAGAAGTGGAAAGGCACCCACTATCAGTGGGGCGGGACCACACATCGGGGCGTGGACTGCTCCGCGCTGATGCAGCATCTGTTCAGCGATGCGGCGAACCTTAATCTGCCGCGCACGACGGGCGAACAGATCCATCGCGGCGTGAAGGTGGCGCAATACCGTCTGAAGGCGGGGGATTTGGTCTTCTTTCAGACCGGTCCAGACCGAAGGCACGTGGGCGTGTACATCGGCAATAGCCAGTTTATTCATGCCTCACGCAGCCAGGGCGTAACCGTCTCAACCCTGACTGATGACTACTGGCAGGCGCACTATATTACTGCCCGACGGGTCACAGACCGTTCTGTCTGAGGGATCAGATGATGTCATCCACCACGCCGCCATCGACGCGCAGTGCCGCGCCCGAGGTGGCGGAGGCCTGGGGCGAGCAGACATACACCACCATATTGGCGACTTCTTCCACCGTCGCGGCACGCTGGATAACCGAGCTCGGGCGGTGAGTCATCACAAACTCTTTCGCCAGTTCCTCCAGCGATTTGCCGGTTCTCTCGATCTCGTCTTTCATCATGCCGGCAAAACCGTCTGAAAGGGTGGGACCGGGCAATACGCTGTTCACCGTGACACCGCTTCCCGCCACGAACTTCGCCAGCCCGCGAGCGAGCGACAGCTGCGCCGTTTTGGTCACGCCATAGTGGATCATGTCCGCCGGGATATTGCAGGCCGACTCGGACGAAATAAACACCACGCGTCCCCAGCCTTTCTGCACCATACCGGGCAGCAGCGCACGGGAGATACGCACGCCGGACATTACGTTTGTCTGCCAGTAACGCTCCCAGGTGTCATCGTCGGTGCCATAAAAATCCTGCTGGCCGTAAATGCCGGCGTTGTTGACCAGGATGTCGACGTGGGTCGCCACGTTCAGCAGCGATTCCACCCCTTCAGCCGTGCTGAGGTCGGCAATCGCGGCGCGTACTTGCACCCCAGGCACAACCTGTTGTAGCTGCTGGATACCTTTATTCACAGACTCCGTGCTACGGCCATTGATGATCACTTCCGCACCGCTTTCAGCCAGCCCTCGGGCTATGGCGAACCCGATCCCGCCGGTAGAGGCGGTCACCAGCGCGACTTTCCCCGTAAAATCGATCTTCATCATCTGCTCCTTATCGTGTTTAACGTTCGGACCTTAAAGCGTAGCAGGTGAGGATGGCGGCTCCTGGCTAAAAAGGCGAAGCAGGGTCTCAACCTGTTCATCCAGCGGGCCGAGGGAGCGTTTCACAATCAGATGCAGCGGCGTAGCCCGGCGTGCGCCATGGCTAAGCGGCAGGCGTTTAAGCACCCCCAGATCAAGCTGGGTCTGAATACGCTCCTCTGGCAGCCAGCCATAGCCGACCTGAGACATCACCGCCTCTATGGCTGCATCAATGGTGGAAAAGGTCCACGACTCGCCGGCCGCACGCGCGGCGGTCTGGCTGTCGGCTATCTGAATGAGCGGCCACGGGCGCAGCATATCGTCGTTAAGCGGCGCGTCGAGGCTAAAGAGGGGATGTTGATGATGCGCCACGGCAACAAAGTCGATATTCATCAGCCATTCGCCAAGACCGGTTATGTCCTGGCGGCGGGTTAACACCATCACGTCGGCTTCATCATTAATGACATCGGTGCGGCTATTTTCCAGCACTTCGGTGAGACGGACCTGCGTTTGCGGATACAGCTGCTGGAACTGACGCAAAATAGCGAACAGGCGTCGGCGCGGGAAAATGCTATCCACCACCAGATCTAACCGCGTGCGCATTCCATTACGCAGGCTTGCCGCACGGGTCTCCACATAGGCGAAGGCTTTCAGCAACGGTTTAACCTGGTTGAGCAGGAGTTCGCCGGCCGGGGTTAAGACAGCCCGCCGCCCCTCAGGCACCAGCAGCGCCACGCCCAGCCGCTCCTGCAGCAGCGACAAGTTATAGCTGACCGAGGACTGGCTGCGGTTGGTCTCTTCCGCTGCTTTGGCAAAGCTGCCTGCCTCGACCACTCTTTCCAGTAATGACCATTGTTCAAGCGTCGTCTTATGCATGATTAATCTAAAATTTGGATGAATTTGATTCAAACATAGCGTTATTCATTCATTTTTTGAAGGGGTACGATCGTCTCATCAAAGCAAAGGAGACACATTATGAACACCTTCGACAAACATGACTTAAGCGGCTTCGTCGGCAAACACCTTGTATATACCTACGATAATGGCTGGAACTACGAGATTTATGTCAAAAATGAAACCACCCTTGATTACCGTATTCACAGCGGGATTGTGGCGAACCGTTGGGTGAAAGATCAGCAGGCTTATATTGTTCGCGTAGGGGAGAGCATCTATAAAATTTCCTGGACAGAACCAACCGGTACCGACGTGAGCCTGATAGCAAACCTGGGTGACAAACTGTTCCACGGCACCATCTTCTTCCCACGTTGGGTGATCAACAATCCAGAAAAAACCGTCTGCTTCCAGAACGATCATATTCCATTGATGAATGCGTATCGTGATGCAGGCCCGGCATACCCCACTGAAGTCATTGATGAATTTGCGACGATCACCTTTGTTCGCGACTGTGGGGCGAATAATGAAAGCGTTATTGCCTGCGCGGCGAGCGAGTTACCAAAAAACTTTCCTGATAATTTAAAATAAGCGCGACAATTAACTAAAAAGAAAAGTTCCCGGCTATTTCTTCTTTTAAAAGAAATAGCCGGGATTTTTTTTGTTTGTTGATGTTATGTTTAAAAAATTGCAGGCAAAGGTCGAGTTTGATCACACAATAAATAATTCATAATAATTTAACTCTTTGTATTTTAAGTGGTTAATGGGTTGATAAAGTGAATGGAATGTCTTTCTTAATTTTTCCCTAAGAAATGTTAGCTACCTTGATATAAGTTTATGGTTCGTTGAAATAAACGAGCCGGCATTTGGTTAATATCAAAAGCGTGCCATTCTTATTTCAAGGAAATTAATGATGAGTGATTTTTTGCCTTTTTCCCGGCCGTCCATGGGTAGCGAGGAATTAGCGGCGTTGCAGGAGGTATTAACCTCCGGCTGGATCACCACAGGACCGAAAAATCAGGCGCTTGAAGAGGCATTCTGTCAGCTAACCGGGAATCAACATGCGATTGCCGTCAGCTCAGCGACCGCGGGAATGCATGTCACGCTGATGGCGCTGGGTATTGGTCCAGGCGATGAAGTGATTACCCCCTCCCTGACCTGGGTATCCACACTGAATATGATTGTGCTGCTGGGCGCAACCCCGGTGATGATTGATGTTGACCGGGATACGTTGATGGTCACGCCGGATGCGGTCGACGCCGCCATTACGCCACGTACAAAAGCGATTGTTCCGGTTCATTATGCCGGCGCGCCGTGTGACATCGACAGCATTCGCGCCATCGGGGAACGTCACGGTATCCCGGTCATTGAAGATGCGGCGCATGCAGCCGGCACGTACTACCACTCGCGTCACGTGGGCTGGCAGGGCACCGCGATTTTCTCATTCCACGCAATTAAAAACATGACCTGCGCCGAAGGCGGGTTAGTGGTCACGGACGATGCGCAACTGGCGCAGCGGATCCGTAGCCTGAAATTCCACGGCCTGGGTGTGGATGCCTACGATCGCCAGACGCACGGTCGTGCGCCGCAGGCAGAAGTTATTACGCCCGGCTTCAAATACAACCTGGCGGATATCAACGCCGCGCTGGCGCTGGTGCAGTTGGGCAAACTGAAAGAGGCCAACGCACGACGTCATGACATTGCTGAACGCTATCTGCGCGAGCTTGCCGATACGCCGTTCCAGCCGCTGCGTATTCCTTCATGGCCGCACGTCCACGCCTGGCACCTGTTCATCATTCGCGTGGATGAAGCCCGTTGCGGGATTTCTCGCGACAACCTGATGGCAGCCCTGAAGGAAAACGGCATTGGCACCGGCCTGCATTTCCGCGCGGCGCACACGCAAAAATACTACCGCGAGCGTTTTCCTGATGTATCGCTCCCGAATTCTGAATGGAATAGCGCGCGTATTTGTTCTCTCCCCCTTTTCCCGGACATGACTCATGACGACACAACCCGCGTCATTACCGCGCTCCATCAGCTTGCAGGAAATTGATATGTTCAGCGCACCGCCTGTACAAAAAGTTTCTGTGGTTATCCCCGTTTACAACGAACAGGAGAGCCTGCCCGAACTGATCAGCCGCACGACGGCCGCCTGCGACACGCTCGGCAAAGCCTATGAAATACTGCTGGTGGATGATGGCAGTAGCGATAATTCCGCGCTGATGCTGACCGAAGCCGCGCAGGCCGAGGGCAGCCATATTGTTGCCGTGCTGCTTAACCGAAACTACGGCCAGCACTCCGCCATTATGGCCGGGTTCAGCCACGTGACGGGCGATCTGATTATTACGCTTGATGCCGATCTGCAAAACCCGCCGGAAGAGATCCCGCGTCTGGTTGCAAAGGCCGATGAAGGGTACGACGTGGTCGGCACGGTGCGGCAAAACCGTCAGGACAGCCTGTTCCGTAAGCTGGCTTCCCGCACAATCAACCGTCTGATCCAGCGGACCACCGGCAAAGCGATGGGCGATTATGGCTGCATGCTGCGCGCCTACCGCCGCCATATTGTCGACGCCATGCTGCACTGCCATGAACGCAGCACGTTTATTCCCATTCTCGCGAACACCTTTGCCCGTAAGGCGACGGAAATCCCGGTACTGCACGCCGAGCGCGAGCACGGGGAGTCGAAGTACAGCTTTATGCGTCTCATCAACCTGATGTACGACCTTATCACCTGCCTGACCACCACGCCGCTGCGCCTGTTGAGCGTTTTCGGCAGCATCATTGCCGTGTTCGGCTTCGCGCTCTCCGTGCTGCTGGTGTTACTCCGCCTGATCTACGGTCCCCAATGGGCGGCGGAAGGGGTCTTCATGCTCTTTGCCGTGCTGTTTATGTTCATCGGCGCCCAGTTTGTCGGGATGGGCCTGCTCGGGGAATACATTGGCCGTATTTATAACGATGTTCGCGCACGTCCGCGCTACTTTATTCAACGTGTTGTCCGCCAGGAACACAAAGCATCTCAAGAGGAAATTCACCCATGAAAGCTGTTGTCTTTGCCTATCACGATATGGGGTGTGCGGGCACGCTGGCCCTGCTGGAAGCGGGCTATGAAATCGCTGCAATCTTCACGCATCCGGACACGGCCGGAGAGAATAACTTCTTTGGCTCGGTGGCGCGTATCGCCGCAGAGCGCGGTATTCCGGTTTACGCCCCGGACGATGTCAACCATCCGCTGTGGGTGGATCGCATCCGGGCGCTCGCGCCTGATGCCATCTTCTCGTTCTATTATCGCAACCTGATTTGCGATGAGATTTTAAGTCTGGCCGCAAAAGGGGCATTTAATCTTCACGGCTCTTTGCTGCCCGCCTACCGTGGCCGCGCACCGCTGAACTGGGTGCTGGTGAACGGTGAAACGGAAACCGGCGTCACTCTGCACCGTATGGTGCACCGCGCAGATGCCGGTGCCATCATCGCGCAGCAGCGCGTGGCTATCGACGCGGATGAAACTGCGCTGCAGCTTCATCAGAAGCTCTGCACCGTAGCGCAAAGCCTGCTACGTGATGTGTTGCCGGCGATCCTTAACGGCACCTTCAGCGAGACCGCGCAGGATGAGAGCCAGTCGAGCTGTTTTGGCCGTCGCCGGCCAGAAGATGGTCGCCTGGACTGGAACAAGCCGGCTCGTCAGTTGCACAACCTGGTGCGTGCCGTTACCGACCCCTGGCCGGGGGCGTACAGCTTTGCCGGCGTGAGTAAATTTATCGTCTGGAAATCCCGCGTACGCGACGACATTCCTGCCGCCAAACCGGGCACCGTTGTCTCGGCTTCCCCGCTGATTGTCAGCTGCGGCGAGCAGGCGCTGGAGATCGTTACCGGGCAAACCGATAACGGCGTTTATGTTCAGGGCGCGCAGCTGGCTCAGTCTCTGGGGCTGGTCACTGGCGCACTCATCACCAGCGCACCGGTTGTGGCCATCAAACGCCGCACCCGCGTGCTGATCCTCGGCGTCAACGGTTTTATCGGCAACCACCTGACCGAGCGTCTGCTGAAAGACGATAACTACGAAATTTATGGTCTGGATATCGGTGCTGATGCCATCAGTCGTTTCCTCGACAACCCGCGTTTCCACTTTGTGGAAGGGGATATCAGCATTCACTCCGAGTGGATTGAATATCACATTAAAAAATGTGACGTGGTGCTGCCGCTGGTGGCGATTGCCACGCCGATTGAGTACACCCGTAACCCGCTGCGCGTGTTCGAGCTGGACTTCGAAGAGAACCTGAAGATCATCCGCGACTGTGTGAAATACGACAAGCGCATTATCTTCCCGTCAACTTCTGAAGTGTACGGCATGTGTACTGACAAAAACTTCGACGAAGACACTTCTAACCTGGTCGTCGGGCCGATCAACAAACAGCGCTGGATTTATTCCGTCTCCAAGCAGCTGCTCGACCGCGTGATCTGGGCCTACGGCGAGAAAGCGGGTCTGCGCTTTACGCTGTTCCGTCCGTTTAACTGGATGGGGCCACGTCTGGATAACCTTAACGCGGCGCGTATCGGCAGCTCACGTGCCATCACCCAACTGATCCTGAACCTGGTGGAAGGCTCGCCCATCAAGCTTATCGAAGGCGGTAAACAAAAACGCTGCTTTACGGATATCAGCGACGGTATCGAGGCGCTGTTCCGCATCATCGAAAACAAAGAGGGTCGCTGCAACGGAGAGATCATCAACATCGGTAACCCGGATAACGAAGCGAGCATTCGCGAACTGGCTGAGATGCTGCTGGCAAGCTTTGAACGTCATCCGCTGCGCGATCGCTTCCCGCCGTTTGCCGGTTTCCGTGAAGTGGAAAGCAGCAGCTACTACGGTAAAGGTTATCAGGACGTTGAGCACCGGAAACCCAGCATTCGTAATGCGAAACGCTGCCTGAACTGGACACCGACGGTGAAGATGGATCAGACCATTGATGAAACGCTCGATTTCTTCCTGCGCACCGTGGAGCTGTCGGAACAGGTCTCATGAGAAAAGTCGGTTTACGCATTGATGTCGACACCTTCAGGGGGACGCGTGACGGCGTACCCAAACTGCTGGAACTGCTGAGCAAGCACAACGTGCGCTCATCCATTTTCTTCAGCGTGGGGCCTGACAATATGGGACGTCATTTATGGCGTCTGGTTAAACCGGCATTTCTGTTCAAAATGCTGCGCTCACGCGCAGCCTCTCTCTACGGCTGGGATATTTTGCTGGCCGGAACCGCATGGCCCGGCAGGCGCATTGGCGCGGGTAATGAAGCCGTTATCCGCGACGCGGCGCAGCACCATGAGGTTGGACTGCATGCCTGGGATCACCATGCCTGGCAGGCCTGGGCTGGCGTCTGGGATATTCCACGCCTGTCGCGTGAAGTTGAGCGCGGCATGCTGGAGCTGGAGGCCATCACCGGTCAGACGATTCGCTGCTCCGCCGTGGCGGGATGGCGTGCCGACCAACGCGTAGTGAAAGCCAAAGAACCCTTCGCGTTTCGCTACAACAGCGATTGCCGCGGCACCGGGCCTTTTTTGCCGCTCATCGGGGAGAATCGCCTGGGGACGGTACAAATCCCGGTCACGCTTCCCACCTGGGATGAAGTGGTTGGGCGCGAGGTTAGTGCCGGAGGGTTCAATCGCTATATTCTGGACTGCATTCATCGCGACACTGGTACGCCCGTCTATACCATCCACGCGGAAGTGGAAGGGATTGCGTATCAGCATGATTTCGATGCACTGTTGACGATGGCCGCTCAGGAGGGCATTCAGTTTTGTCCATTGAGCGAATTGCTGCCAGAGGATCTTAGCGTCCTGCCCGTGGGCAAAATTGTGCGTAATGAACTGGCTGGCCGGGAAGGCTGGCTTGGCTATCAACAAACCGTGAGTCCGGTATCATGAAAGCAGCCCGTTATGGCTTAGCGCTTCTCGCACTGTTTATCGTTTACTACCTCATTCCGATCGATATCCGCCTGCTGTGGCAGCCTGATGAAACGCGCTATGCGGAAATCAGCCGCGAAATGCTGGCGTCTGGAGACTGGATTGTCCCGCATTTTCTGGGGCTGCGTTACTTTGAAAAGCCGATTGCGGGCTACTGGATCAACAGTATCGGGCAACTGCTGTTTGGGCATACTAACTTTGCCGTGCGCGCCGGCGCCATATTCTCAACCGGGTTGACGGCTCTGCTGGTGATCTGGATGGCGTGGCGCCTGTGGCGGGATAAGCGCGTTGCCATTTTCTCCGGCCTTATCTTCCTGACCCTGTTCCTGGTGTATGGCATTGGTACGTACGCCGTGCTGGATCCCATCATTACCCTGTGGCTGGTGGCCGCTATGTGCAGCTTCTGGCTGGCCTCGCAGGCTGAAACCGTGGCCGGAAAAGCGGGTGGCTACGTGCTGCTCGGGCTTGCCTGCGGCATGGGGGTGATGACCAAAGGATTCCTGGCGCTGGCGGTGCCGGTAATAGGCGTGCTGCCGTGGGTGATTGCGCAGAAGCGCTGGAAAGAGGTGCTGATCTTTGGCTGGATGGCCATCGTGAGCTGTGTGCTGATCGTCCTGCCCTGGGCGCTGGCCATTGCGCACCGAGAGCCTGATTTCTGGCGCTACTTCTTCTGGGTTGAGCATATTCAGCGCTTTGCCCAGAGCGATGCTCAGCACAAAGCGCCGTTCTGGTACTACCTGCCGTTCCTGCTGGCCGGCAGTCTGCCGTGGCTGGCGCTGTTGCCCGGCGCGTTTCGGCTGGGCTGGCGCGAAAGAGACAACACGGGCGGTGGCTTTTATCTGCTTGGGTGGGTCGTGATGCCGCTGCTGTTCTTCAGCATTGCCAAAGGCAAACTGCCAACCTACATCCTGCCGTGTTTTGCTCCGCTGGCTATCCTGATGGCGCGCTATGCCTGCATCGCGGCGGACAAAGGGGCCAGAGCGTTACGCATTAACGGCGGGATTAACCTGGCGTTTGGTGTGATTGGCGTAGTAGCGGCGCTGGTGGTCTCGCCGTGGGGGGTTGCTAAGCATCCGGTCTGGACATCCGTTGAGCTGTATAAAGTCTTCTGCGCGGTGCTGGCGTTTCTCGTCTGGGCGGCTGTCGGCTGGTTTACCGTGCGGCAAAGCGCGCAGCGCTGGTGGCTGGCGGCGTTGTGTCCTGCTGGCGTGGCGCTGCTGATTGGGTTTGCCATTCCTAACCTGGTGGTAGATTCCAAACAGCCGCAGTCGCTGGTGGATACCATCCGTGACCCGCTTCAGAGCAGCCGGTTTGTGCTGGCGAACAATGTTGGCGTGGCCTCCGGGCTGGCGTGGGAGCTTAAGCGTAATGACATCATTCTGTTTGGTCAGAGCGGCGAGCTGAGCTACGGGCTAGCGTACCCGGATGTGAAAGACCGGTTTGTTGAGAAAGATAATTTTGCGCAGTGGCTGGCAACGCATCGCCAGCAGGGGGGCGTGTCACTGGTGATCCTGCTGTCAAAACACGACGATATTAAGCGGGCTCATCTGCCAGAACCGGACAGCCTGTATATTCAGGGCCGTCTGGCCTGGCTGCAGTATTTACCGCAATGACGACCTGGCTCTGGTTGATACTGGCAAGCCTGCTGACCTGCGCAGGGCAGCTGTGTCAGAAGCAGGCCACCCGTCCGGCGAAAGCCGGGCGGCGTGGCGCGCATATTATGCTGTGGCTGGGCCTGGCATTGCTGGCGCTGGGCAGCGGCATGCTGGTCTGGCTGGTGGTCCTGCAGCGCCTGCCTGTCGGCGTTGCCTACCCTATGCTGAGCCTCAATTTTGTCTGGGTGACCCTGGCGGCGAAAGCATTCTGGCATGAAAAAGTCGCGTTGCATCACTGGCTGGGCGTCGGGTTCATCATCATCGGCATTGTTATCCTCGGAGGAAGCCTGTGAGAGGAACGTTCTGGGCGTTATGCAGCGTAATGCTGGTCAGCGCGGCGCAGCTGCTGCTGCGCTATGCCATGCAGGCTCTGCCGCCAGTCAGCGAGCTTTATGCGTTTGTCTCCGCGCTCTGGCACTTATCATCCGGTACTGGCGCGCTGCTGCTGGGACTCATGGGGTATGTGGCCTCGATGGGCTGCTGGTATCTGGCGTTGCATCGCATGGCGCTCAGCAAAGCGTATGCCTTGCTGAGCCTCAGTTACATTCTGGTGTGGGCCGCGGCCATTTTGTTGCCCGGCTGGAACGAACACTTTTCCTGGCACGGGCTGGCGGGAGTCGGGATGATTATTCTCGGCGTGCTGGTGATTTTTATGCCACGGACATCCCGTGGTGAGCAATCGTCCCGGCGGTAAGGGTATAAGGCGTTGAGGTGCAGACGGCAAGACTGAGCGAGCCGAACTGGAGCTGGCTTACCGAATGCGTCTGCGACGTGCTGTCGATGCTGACAATCTGCCAGGCGCTACCGCCTCGCTGCTTCACGATGGCCTCTTTACGCGTCCAGATCCCCCAGAAAGCAGAAAGCTTTGTCTCCGGGTCTTCGCGCTCCAGCTCCGCATGTTCCGCCACGCTGAAGACGGCGTTAGCCAGCGCCTGCCAGTTTTCACGTGGGCGGATAACTTCGATATCACACCCCACTTCGCCTTCGTCGCTCAGCAGCAGCGCGATATTATCGCCGCTGTGACTCAGGTTAAACCAGAAGGGCTGCGCATCCACGAAGGTCGGCTTCCCTTGCTCACCATAGACGATCTCGGGTAACGGAGAAGGAGAAAGCGTTTTGGCGAGCAAGGTTCTCCCCGCCAGCCAGGATGCATTTCGTGCACCCGCAGGTGCCATATGTGCAAGCGTCGACGCCAGCGGGTCTGCGCTCAGGGTGGAGATCTTTCCCAGTATAAACTGGTACATAGTTACGCCCAGCGTTTGATGATTATCGACGTGTTGATGCCGCCAAATGCGAAGTTATTGCTTTGCAGATACTCGCAGTCAATCTGACGGGCTTCACCCATAATATAATCTAAAGCACCACATTGCTCATCCGGTTGTCTTAAATTGAGCGTCGGGGCAAACCAGCCCTCACGCATCATCTGCAGGCTCATCCAGGCTTCCAGCGCCCCACAGGCGCCTAACGTGTGGCCAAAATAGCTCTTCAGCGACGAAATTGGCACGTTGTCGCCAAAGATGGCGGCGGTGGCCTGGCTTTCGGCGATATCACCGCGATCGGTGGCGGTACCGTGCGCGGAGATGTACCCCATATCTCGCGCGCTTAACCCTGCTAACGCCAGCGACTGCTCCATACAAATTTGCATGGTTTCTCGCTGTGGCTGGGTGATATGGGCTGCATCACAGTTGGTGGCGAAGCCAACGATCTCGCCATAGATAGTTGCACCGCGTGCTCTGGCATGCTCAAGCTCTTCCAGAATCAGGGTGCCTGCGCCTTCCCCAATGACCAGACCATCACGCTGCGTATCAAATGGCGAAGGGGTGGTTTTCGGCGCATCGTTGCGCTGGCTGGTCGCGAATAAGGTGTCAAATACCGCCGCCTCTGACGGACAAAGCTCCTCTGCTCCGCCTGCGACCATCACGGTCTGATAACCGTGACGAATGGCTTCCCAGGCGTAGCCAATGGCCTGACTGCCCGACGTACAGGCACTCGACGTCGGAATAACGCGACCCCGAAGGCCAAAGAACAGGCCGGTATTCACCGCGGTCGTGTGCGGCATCATCTGCACATAGGTCGTACCGGTGATGTTGTGGGTGTGTTTTTCGGTGAGCATGGTGGCGAATTCGCTGACCGGCCCGGTACTGCCTGTGGAGGAGCCATAGGCGATACCGGTTTGGCCATTCGTGAGCACCGCCTCGCCAATCAGCCCCGCCTGCTCCAGCGCCAGCTCGGTGGCGCGGGTCGACATCAACGACACGCGGCCCATGGCGCGAATACGCTTACGGGTATAGTGTTCCGGCAGGGTGAAATCATCAATCGGCGCGCCCAGCAGTGTGTGCAGGCCATCGTAAACCTGCCACTCCGGCATTTTGCGTACCGCGTTGTCATACGCCAGCAGCCTGCGGGAAACGGATTGCCAGTCCTCACCGAAGGCGGTAACGCCGCCCATACCGGTAATCACCACGCGACGCGTCATAGCATTCCTCCGTTGATGGAAATGACCTGGCGGGTAACGTAGCCTGCAATATCTGACATCAAATAGCTGGCAAGTCCTGCAACCTCTTCGGCCTGGCCCATCCGTTTCATGGGAATGATGGACATTGCCTCTTTCAGCGCAGCCTCTTCCATTTCAATCATGCCGGTATCAATCAGCCCCGGCGCAATGCAGTTCACGGTGATGTTGCGTTTTGCCAGCTCAATCGCCAGTGCTTTGGTCGCGCCAATAATGCCCGCTTTTGCCGCGCTGTAGTTCACCTGACCGCGGTTGCCCATCATGCCGGACACGGAGGATAAGGTGATAATGCGCCCCCCTTTTCGGGTGGCGATCATCGGCATAATGCAGGGTTGAATAACGTTATAAAAACTGTCGAGGTTGGTATGAATGACGCTGTCCCAGTCGTCTTCGCTGAGGGCCGGAAACGCACCGTCGCGGGTGATACCGGCATTACTGACCACGCCATACCATGCGCCGTGGGCCTCGATATTCTGCTCCAGCACGTCACGGCACTGTTCGCGGTTACCTGCATCGAAAGAGAGCAGGCGACCCTGACCGCCCGCCTGTGTGATGGTATCCAGCGTCGCCTGCGCGCCTGCGGCGTCACGGTGGTAATGTACGCCTACGGTAAACCCGTCAGCGGCAAGCTGGCAGGCGATGGCACGACCAATGCCTTTGCTGGCCCCGGTGACCAGTACGGAACGACTCATGCGTGGGATCCCTGATTAAAAAGCGATGTTAATTCTTCTGCGCTCGGCTGGAAGGTATTGACCCGGCCCGTGGCCAGCGTCTCCTCACCTGAGGAGATCGTACATTCAAAACTGCCGAAGCGTTCATCCTGCATCAGCAGTCTGACGGTGATGTCCAGCGTCGCGTCTTTTGCGAAATGTCCACTGGCGCAGACCAACTCGCGCGCACCCAGCACCATGCCCAGCGCAATATGATCTTGCCCTTTCTGCTGGCGATGCCAGCCTGACCAGACGCCAACGGTCTGCGCCATCAGTTCGAGCGCGTACCAGCCTGGCAAATCGCCCTCGGCATTCAAAAAGGGCGCCAGTACGCTTTGGCCGTTGACCGCGACACGGCATACGGCGGAATCGTCTGTGACGCGTTCAACGGATCCCAGCAGCATCATTGGCGCATCGTGCGGCAGATAGTCGACGGGTGATAAGTAGCTCATGACACTCTCCCCAGCAGGATGCTGGCGTTGTTGCCACCAAACGCGAACGAGTTAGATAAAATGACCGGTTTTTTCAGCGCGGTGCTCTGGTGCAGCACGCCGCACGGCGACAGCGTTTCGTCCGGCGCGTAGCGGGCGAAATCCTGTGGGGGTAACGGCAGGTCACGCGTCAGAATAAGCCAGCTCAACGCCGCTTCGGTGATACCGGCAGCGCCCAGCGTATGGCCGGTAAGGTGTTTAGTAGAACTGCAGGGCACGTTTTCTCCAAAGAGGTCGTGTACCACGTGTGATTCAATCTGGTCGTTGAGCGGTGTGGCGGTGCCGTGCAGGTTGATATAGCCAATATCCTCAGGCTGCAGACCCGCGTCATTGAGCGCCTGGGTAATGGCGCGAATGGCGCCTTCACCCTGCGGATGCGGCGCCGAAATATGGTAAGCATCGCTGGACTCGCCTGTTCCCAGCAGCGCGACCCCGGCGGGTTCACGGCTCAACACCATCAGCGCAGCGGCTTCACCAATGGTGATACCCCGACGGTCGCGGCCAAACGGCTCGCAGAGCGTTGGAGAAAGCGATTCCAGACTGTGAAAGCCATTGACGGGCATCCGGCTCAGGGTATCTGCGCCGCCAACAATGGCAATATCCACCAGCCCGGCGTCAATCAGACGCCGGCCGCTGATAATTGCCCGCGCGCTGGAGGAGCAGGCGGTCGAGAGGGTATATGCCGGGCCCTCGAGCTGTAACCAGTTAGCCAGAAAGCGGGACGGATCGCCCAGCTCCTGTTGCGGATACTGCCACCGGGTGCTGGCTTCGCCGTTGAGCGTTGATCGTACGTGCTCATCCCCTTCATCGAGGCCGGAGGTGCTGGTACCCAAAACCACGGCCACGCGGTCGCGGCCGACCCGGGCAATCGCGTCGTCAACGGTGGACTGAATCTGTGCCAGCGCGGCCAGCAGCAGTTGGTTATTGCGGGTGCGGTGCGCGGATAGGGTATCCGGAATGGACGGCAATTCACCTTCCACGCCGCCCAGCACGGCGTCGGGCGCATCCTGCAACCAGCCGGACCGACAATGCATGCCGGGGGCTACGCCCGCCGTCAGGTTAGCGGCAATCTCATCCAGCGAGTTACCCAGCGCGTTGACCATGCCAACAGCAGAAATGTAAATCATCTCAGTCACCCAGATATTGAATGGTGATGTGGTAGTTAAAGACGTGTTGCTCGATGCTGATTGGCACGCGCTTGCCTTTGCGTTGCAGGTAGACAATGTCAGTCACCAGCTTGCCGCGGGCATTGCGTAGCTCGCGCCGATCGCCCTTGTCTTTAAGCGTCCAGCCCTTCGGCAGTTGTGGCTGCCAGGCGCTGAGTGGCCAGTGGCTGAGCATCACATCGGCCAGTACCTGGCTGGCGGGAGGCAGCTGCGGCACAACGATCGACTGTTCGGTGTGGATCCCGGTGTCGTCGTAAGTCGCCAGGAACAGACGGATACCGACGGAAGAGAGCCCGGCAAGCGTCACTTTGTGATCATCCGCGTTGAGCATGACCAGCAGGGACTGCGTTTGTCCGTTGAAGGTTCCGGTCAGCAGCTGCTGCGAACTGACCGCCGGGGTAATACCGGGCGGCGGCAGCGTCACTCGGGTTCCCGGCTGAAGCCAGGCCTGCGGACGTGTCCCTTCAGTATCGGTCGAATGGCTACAGCCTGCCAGCAGCAGCGTCGCGACCAGCGCGGCTGCGCGGTAAAAAGCATTCATTTTCGTTTTCTCTCTTTCTTCACAGGCATCGCCAGCGGCGCCAGCAGGAAGGCGGTAAAAATGCCGCTCACCAGCACAATACCGAAGCTGCTGATGGCCTGCGTGGCGCTGAACACGAGCATGCCTAACGTCAGCAGCGTGGTCATCATCGCCAGCGTGATGGCCAGCATCGACGTCAGCGGCGTACCGCGCGGGTTGCCGAAAAACAGCGTGTAGTTAATGCCAATGCCGAGCACCAGGACCAGCGCCAGCAGTGAAAACAGATTTACCGGATGCCCCGTGACGGCCAGCGCGGCCAGCCCGCAGCTGAGCGACAGCACGGACGGGACCAGACTGATAAGCCCTTTTCGCCAGCCGAGGCGTACCATCGCCCCGCAGGCAATCACCGCCAGCGCGACAAACAAGAGTCCCGTTAACAACGTGCGGTAGAGCGCAAACAGGCTGTCAAAACTGGCCTTGCGATCGACCCAGACGACGCCCGCATGACGGGCGGCTAATTCGCTGAGTGCGGCGCTGTTCCGGGCGTTGTCCACCGGCACTAACACACCGCTTTCGCCGTCAGGCAGGGTCAGCCACAGCAGACGCCAGCCTTCGCTGGCCGGACTGGCGAGCCACGCCTCCACGCTCACGGGCATGGCGTTCAGATTCGGTGTGACGGTGCTCAGCCCCGCGTTTCGCAGCGCGTTCGTTATGGCCGGCGCGGCGTGCTGCAACAGCAGCAGATCGCTTTTCTGGCGCGCCAGCGAATTTAAGGGCAGGGTCCGCCAGCGGGTAATATCCCCCGCTTTTTGGGCCTGGGGTAACGCCGGGGTAAAGGCTTCCAGCCGTTCCAGCGTTTGCTGCGGCGATGCGCCATACACCACAAACCATTTCTGATCGACACCTTGCCCGGTCAGGGCGGTAATGGTTTTCTCCTGCGCCAGAATGTCTTTGGGCAGCGCCTGTAGCTGGGCGATATCGTCGTTGACCTTCAGGGTGGCAAGCCCGGCAGCCGAGACCAGCGCCAGTACCACAGGCAGGCCCACAGAGAGTTTTTTATTGCGTCGCCAGGCGGCCAGCCAGCGCAACATCAGGACCATAAACGGAACCGGCCGCACCGGCAAACCACGGCACAGCCAGGGATGCCAGAAAATCACCGTCAGGCAGGAGGCGCTCAGCCCCACCGCGGCAAACACCGCCATCTGGCGGATCCCGGGGAAGGGGGCCAGCATCATAATCAGGTAGGCGGCAACGGTCGTCAGCAGCGCCAGCAGCAGCGCATTACGCACTTTGGCCAGGCTTTGCCACGGGGAATGTTCTGCGCCGTGCACCATGCGTTCGGTGAGGTAATAGAGCGTGTAATCCGCTGAAATTCCGATGATGCTCATGCTCATCACCAGCGTCATCAGATGCAGTTCGCCAAACAGCAGCAGCGTCACCACCGTGCCCGCCAGCGCACCTGTGGCAATGGAAATCAGACACAGCAGCAGGGGTTTCAGGGAACGAAACACTGCCACGATCAGCAGGATAACCCCAAGGATCGTGACGATGCCCAGCGTGGAGATGTCCCGTTTTGCCTGCTGGCTGGCGTAATCACTGTAAAACACGGTACCGCGTGAGAGCAGCTGCGCCTGCGGAAAGCGCGTTTTCAGCGTCTCCTGCAGGGCGGTAAGGGTGGTTACCATCTGATGGGTTTGCTGCATATCAAACGATGATCCCGCCAGCTCACCGTGCAGCATATACCAGTAATTTCCACTGGCATCCTGGGTGACCAGCCAGCCGTCCATCAGCCGTAGCTTCTGGCTGTTTTGCGCCAGCGCCAGCTGCGAGCCGCGCATCAGCATCAGGGGATCGTTTTGCAACTCTTTGCCACTCACGCCGGAAAAGGCCGAGTAGAGCTGGGATAAAATCCACTGCGCCTGCGCCTCACCGCCGTTTTGCAGGCGGGCCCGGGTGGCCGAATCAATCAGGCCGTTGCGATGCTGCCAGAAGAACTCGCCCCAGGCCTTTTGCCCGGCGGCGTCCATCGGGCCTTTAACCTCCCTGAGCGAATGGCTGTTTTTCAACAGATCCAGCCACTGCTGCGCCACCCGTGGATCGGGTTCTTTACCGGGACTGACCAGCCAGACAAGCTGGCGGTCAAGACGCTGTATAAACGCGTCGTTGAGTGCCGGCGGGATTGCCCCGAGCGTCTGCTTCGGCAGCATAGCCAGTACGCTGCTGTTCAGGCGCGCGCCGGGCAGCAGCGACAGCAACACGCCCAACAGAATCAGGCATACCGTCGCCCACAGCAGCGCCGGGCGCAGGGATTTACGGTGCGGCAAAGCGTTGGCGTTCGTCATCGGTCAGTCTGGCGGGCGTCAGTGTGTGGCGGGAAAGGACGATATCGGTACGGTCGCCCTGCTTATCGTTGAGGCGAATCGTCTCAAGGTAGGTCGCGCCGCCCAGATCGAGGGTGGCGAAAATTTTGTCCAGCGGTGTCGTTGTGGGGGTCAGCACCAGCGACCAGCGGCCTTCGCCGAGATCGCGAAAATCGATGCGGAAGTTCTCTTCCAGCACCTTGCGGTCGGCCTGGAACAGCGCCCGCAGCAGGTGGTTGAACTGGAACATCTGCGGATTATTGTCGGCGGTAATGGTCTGCGGAGGCTGGCCGTTGATCGTCTGGATCATCCGTTTATCATCCAGCAACAACGTCATGGGGAAAGGCGCTTTTTGATCCCACAGCAGGCCGCTGTCGCGTGCGATCAACATTTCGCCCTGCGAGCGCAGCGGCTGCGGCAGATCCTTAATCGTCCGGACCTGTTCGAAATGCGCACGCACGACAGGTTGCCCGGTAAACCGCTGCTGCAGCTCATCCAGCGTTACGGCGCTCACCAGCGGGCTGATCATCAGTGCCAGCACAGGCAACCATTTCATGGCGTAACTCCCATTCGTTCAAACAATATAGCCGGGCTGACAAAGCACATTTCACGGCTGGCTTCTTCGACGGCCACCTGGATGGTATAGCCGGTGGTGGTACGTTTACCGGTTTGCGCGTCGAAAATTTGATAGGCGATGCGCAGACGGTTTTCATACTCTTCGATGTGCGCGCGCACACGGATGCGCTGCTCAAAGGTCACCGCATCGCGGTATTTCACCCGGGTATCGACTACCGGCCAGACATAGCCTGACGCCTTCATCTGTCGATAGCCGTAGTTAAACTGGTTGAGCAGCGCCTCGCGGGCAATCTCAAAGTAGCGGAAATAGTTGCCGTGCCAGACCACGCCCATCATATCGACGTCGTGGAACGGAACGGTGATTTCTACTTCGGTCGTAAAGCGGGGATCGGTCAGCACCCTTTACTCCTTCTCTTTGGCATCCGGCAGGTGCCAGAAATCGAAAAAATTAAACCAGTCGAGCGGTGACATTAAGGCGTAATGCTCAAGCCGCTGTGCATAGCGATCGACGGCCTGTTGCAGCGCCTGCTGGCGCTCCCCGCGTGGCAGAAGCAGCGGGTCGGCAAACGGCTCGCAGTGTATCGTGAGCGCACCCTGCTGACGCAGGGCGTAAATCAGCACCACCGGGCAGCGCAGAATGGAGGCGAGAATAAACGGCCCTTGCGGGAACGGGGCGGGCTGTCCCATAAATGAACTCCAGATCACCCGCCAGTCGCCGCCGCGCTGTGGCGTGACCGCTATGCGATCGCCCACAATGGCGACCCATTCACCGCGCTCAAGCTTCTCTTTGATGGCGATGGCGGTATCCGGCCCAATGTCCGTCACGGGCATCAGGTTAATCCCCGCCTGGGGTGCCATCTCGGTCATGATCTGTTTAAAGCGCTGCGCGTTATCGCTAAAGACCAGCGCGTTGATGACTTTGCTGCCTTCCAGCTGAGCCAGTGCCCGGCAGGCTTCCACATCGCCAAGATGCGACGCGAGCAGCAGTTTGCCTTGCGATGCGTCAGCATCCAGCACGTCATACGCACCGGGAGCAAAGACCACGTCACGATGAAACTTCAGTTCGCCGCGCCAGCTGGCGACTTTATCCAGCATGGCGTTACCGAAGCGCATAAAATGGAAAAAGCTGTTAAGGCGTGGCGGAACAGGCATGTTCCGCTGCGTCAGCACCTGCTTCACTCGTGCTGTCCACTGCTGTGAAGCCTGTCGCGCCGGTCGGGCCGTAAGCCAGTACACCCCGATAACCGGCCACAGCAGCACGGTAAAGGCCCGGCGGCCAAACAGCTGCCAGACGCGCAGCATCAGGCGCATACCCCACAGGCCTTTCACCTCGTCCTGCTGCGCCCAGTGCTGGCGGCGACGACGAAACAGCAGGGCGGGAATGCGGGGCAGCATGCCGAAGAACAGCCGGGTGTGCATCAGCGAGATCCGCACGTTGTCTTTGAGCGCGTCGAAATGGGATAACCCGTCCGGCGGATAGGTAACGCGGGTCGGCAGAAAATAGCTGGTATTGCCCTGCCAGTAGAGACGGACCATCACTTCGGTGTCAAAGTCCATACGTTTGCCAAGCGGCACGCGTGCGGCCAGCTGCAGCGTGGGCGAGACCGGGTAGACCCGAAAACCGCACATGCTGTCTTTAAGTTGCAGGGACAGGGTTTCAATCCATACCCAGACGTGCGTTATCCAGCGACCGTAGAGGCGGGAGCGCGGAATGGAATCATCGTAAATGGGCTGGCCAGAAATCAGCGCCTCCGGGTGACGCTCAGCCAGAGCCAGCATTTTGGGGATATCCTCAATAGCATGCTGGCCGTCGGCATCCACCTGTACGGCGTGGGTATAGCCCGCGCGGGCAGACTCTTCCAGCCCCTTAATGACCGCGGCACCTTTACCTGCGTTTTGCGCCAGACGTACCAGCGTAACCTGGGGCTGCCCGGCGGCCAGACGCTCCAGAATGCGGCGCGTCTGCTCGTCACTTCCGTCATCGACCACCAGACAGGGCAAGCCGAACGGTGCCAGCCGCGACAGTACTTTTGCCATCATCGCGCCATGGTTGTAGCACGGGATCAGCACGCAGGGGCGGAAGGTTACTGACACAGGCGAATCTTCCCGCTGCTGGCAGTATGGCGATCGTCACCGGCATGGCGCTGGTAGCTGAAGGTCAGTATCTGACGTTCGGCATGCCAGTTAAGGACCAGCGTGACCGTGGTATCCGGCAGCAGAGGGGCCTGGAATTTCACATTTTGGATGCTGTGAAAACGGTAACCCGGCGCCAGCAGCGTGGTGGCGTAGTGCATGACCCAGTCAATCTGTGCCACACCTGGCAGCAACGGCTGTACGGCAAAATGCCCCTGGAACCAGAACAGGGAGGGGTCAAGATGCAAAACGATTTCCAGGTGCTGCGGCTGTGCCTGGTGGCGTTCGATTTCATGAATTTTCATGAAACAACTCCTGTAACTGCGCATAGACACGCTTATTCATACTGTTTACCGGCATCTCATCGATAATGCGCCAGTAGCGGGGGACGGCGACCGGTTCAAGCCAGGGCCGCAGGGCGCGGCGCCAGGCCAGTTCCTGCGTTTTTTTGCCCTGCTGATGCCAGCGCTGACGGGTCTTCTCATCCAGAACCAGCAGGACACCTATACCCTGACGACCTCCGCGAGTAACCGGTAACGCTGCGGCTTCACATATGCCCTCAAGCTCCAGCAGGCGACGTTCAATCTCGTTCAGTGAGATACGCTTTTCTTCGATTTTGACCACCCGACCACGACGTCCGGCAATGCTAAAAAAACCGTTACTGTCGAAGTGCAGGATATCGTCCAGCTCTAACCCTGCGGCTTCGTGAATGAGCGGGGAGGTCACGCGGCAGATTTCCCCTTCACTCTGGAACACCACGCCGGGGAAGGCGAGCCAGGGAACGCTGTCCGCCTGACGGTGCCGCCAGGCGAGGATCCCGGTTTCGGTGCTGCCGTAGATTTCATCCGGCCAGACGTTAAGCCAGCCATGGGTCTCCGTGACATCGCACCAGGGCAGCATTCCCCCGGCGGAGATCAGCATCACGACGGGAGGGGCAGTCAGCTCGGTATCCAGCCGTTTCAGGAACGCCGGACTGCTGATAAAAAGGTACTGCCTGTCGTGAGGGAGTGCCGCCAGCTGCTCAGCGTAATAGAGCATGGCGGCGTGCAGCGGAAGCCCCATCGCCATTGGCAACATGATGCGGAACGTCAGGCCATAGAGATGTTGTGGTACGACCGAGGCCACAATGCTGCAGCCCGCCAGGCGTTCGCCAAAACGGTTCGCCAGCAGGCACGCTTCACGGTCCAGGCTGGCGATGTGCTTAATGACCCGGCGCGGGGTGCCCGTGGAGCCCGATGTAAAAAGCTCAACAAAGCGCGCGTCGTCAATGACGGACAACGGTGCCCATTGGCGCGCGGTCTGGGGGGAGGAGGTCACCACAATGACCTTTCCCTGAATATCCAGCGTCTTATCGCTCAGGACACCGCTAAACAGCGACTGCTGTTCGTCGAGCAGAGAGACCCGGCTATGGCCTGGAATGACCGGGGTTTTACCGGCATGCAGTGAGGCCAGCAGCGCAACAATAAACAGGTAGCTGTTTTCAAAGCACAGCGCCCAGCGTTCACCCTCCTGCTGTCGCAATGCTTCTACCAGCAAGGTGACATCGTGGCGCAACTCACCCAGCGTCCAGGTGCGATCGTCAAGCCAGGCGATCGGCATGTCGTCAGGGCGTGGAGCATTTAACCACTGGCCAAGCGGGAGGGGTTTATTCATCGAGCTTCTCTTTTTTCATCACCCGTTGACGCACCAGCCACTCTGTCGCCATCAGCGTGCCCATCAGAAAATAAGCCACCATACCGTTCCACACTGTCCAGACATGCATATCGCCGTGTAGCACGGTAAACAGGGCTATCGCACCGTTACCGAGGAAAAAACCGCACCACACCAGCGTCACCTTACGGGTATATCGCACACCCGCCGGAGGCAAATTCGGTTCACGCAGACGTGCCAGCCGTTCAACCAGCGGCATGGTTGTCCACAGTGAGCCGCCAAACACGGCCAGCATCACGAGATTAACCACCACCGGATAGAGCAGCAGCCACTGATGCGCTTTCAGCAGATAGCTCGCCGCGCAGAGCGCCAGGCCTGCCAGCGCAACGCACTGCACCACATACCGCATCGGGCCTGCGTTTCGCCGCGCCTGATGCAGACGCAGCACCAGCACCAGGGCCATTAGCGGCAACAGCCAGTGCAGACCGTTGTGCGTCAGCCCCAATCCAATCAGGAATGGCCACGCCAGCAACACGACTCCCGTCAGGAGTGGGATCGCCGGAAACGCTCGTCCTCCAGGCACGGTGGTTTACTCGTCGCGCAAAAGCTGAGCGACAGCGTCAACCACATCCTGCACGGTACGGACAGATTTGAAGGTTTCCGGTTTGATTTTCGTCCCCGTTTTCTTCTGCAGGTGAACAATCATGTCCACTGCATCGATACTGTCCAGATCCAGATCTTCGTACAGGCGAGCCTCAGGCGTGATTTCCTGTGGGTCGAGTTCAAACAGCGTAGCCAGGAGTTCGCAGACTTCCTGATAAATGGTTTCTTGTTCAGTCATAACGGATCACATCTCAGGCGCGTTGAGCGTTGATAAAAGAAGCCAGCGTGGCGACGGAAAAGAAGTGCTGACGCATCTCTTCGCTTTCGGCAGACAGCACCACGCCATACTGGTTTTTCACGGCCAGGCCAAGTTCGAGGGCGTCGATAGAGTCGAGACCCAGTCCATCACCAAACAGCGCAGCATCGGTATCGATATCCTCGGCGGTAAGCTCGTCCAGATTCAGCGTGGTGATGATGAGATTTTTAATTTCAAGATGAAGCGCTTGCATCATTAATTCCTGACAAAGATTGAAGGCCTGATGTTAATCGATGCTGCAGATGCCGGTTTAACTGCCTTGCCGCCAGTGCCGGTTCTTGTGTCTTCGCATCGTAAAAAGCGTCGATATTCACGCGATCGCGAACATCTACGGTGAAAACAGGTTTTACGGGCGGTACGTCGTACCAGTGACTTTTTTTATCCAGCAGAGGTTCGCTGCAGTGGATCACCACGATGCGCAGGTCGCTGTGGCAGCGCACGGCAATATTTGCCGCGCCGCGCTGGAGGGAGATTGCCTCTCCCGACCGGGTTCGTGTGCCTTCCGGGAAGATTAACAGCGTGTCGCCCTGGGCCAGACGCTGCTGGCTTGCACTGAGGAGCGTTTCCGCTTCGCTGTTAATCAGGTAATCCGCTGCGCGAATGACGCCGCTGACAAAGGGATTGCGGAGCAACGCACCTTTCACCAGACAGTCGGTTTCGGGCATGACGGACGCCAGGATCACGTAATCAATCAGCGTCGGGTGATTGGCCACCACCAGACAACCACGGTCCCCGCGAAGGGCGTCAAGATTGTGAATGCGATAGTCCAGTACCCCGGTGCCACGGGCGACATGTAAGAAAAAGCGGAAGCTGGCCGCGATACTGCGACGCGCCAGGCGACGGCGTCTGGCGCGGTCGCGCTGAACCAGCAACAGCAGATTGAACCACACCAGCGACAGCAGCAACCCGCCCGTGCCAAACAGCACGAAGCAGAAGCCGGTCATCATCAGACGCCATAACCAGTTGATACGGGCAGTCAGGCGGCTCATTCGCGTGTCCATTGCCACAGCAGACGTTCGCCTGAAACCACAAACTGCCGTTCATCGCGGAGGTACCGTTGCAGGAACATCAGGCTCTGCGGCAGGAGAGGTTCTTCACCCGTGCTGCCGCTGCGGGTTTCGCACTGCAGTGTGCTCCCGGCTTCAATCACCAGGGCCAGTGCGTAGGGCCAGGTAGGCATATGCGGCGGTAAACCCGGATGATAAAAATCGGGCAGGGCGCCGTCAAAATCGACCAGCAAGACGCGGGAATAGCCCGCCTGAAGCAGGCTCAACACTTCACATAATGCCTGCTGGAAGGTGTCCAGCCCGGCAGAAACAGAAGACGAGACGATGGGGTGTCGCGCAGTGATCGTCAGGTTGCCCACCGCCGAATTGTGCACGGACATGGCAAAGTCTGTCGGCGAGACGGCCTGACCGGTCGCCAGGGAGTGCAGGATGCGGAAATTACGCTCCAGTTCGCCATGACGGCTGGAATAGACAACGGCATCAATCGCGTGGCGGCGAAGCAGGGTGAGTCCGAGGTCTACCGCCAGCTTACTGCCCGAGTTGAGGCGGCGCGCGGTCATCATTGGCAGTTCGGTAAGCTTAGGCAGCGGCGCAGCCGGGTCGAGGGTAAGGTGCTGGCGTGACCACGCCTGCCACTCTGCGGCATCGCTCAGGCCTGGCGCTCTTGCCTGCCAGTCAATTATGTTCAGTGAAAATTTCATCTACGCGCGTCCGCGGAAAACCATCATTAAAAGACAGGCAAGCCTGCCGGGCAGTTCAACTGCTCTATTGTTCAATTTTTTGACAAATCAATAGGGTATGGACTACCCCAAGGTTGTCCAGCCGCTGTTCTACGTGGAAACCGGCCCGCTCCAGGTAGTGATAAAATTTCTCTACACTGTAAAACCGGCTGTTGCCGTTCGCCATACAGGTGAAATAAAGCGAGGTAGCATTCAGGCTGAATGAGGCGGCTTCAAATTTTTGGGCATCCCAGAACAGTTCCATGATGCACAGTCGCGCGCCGGGCTTCATAACCTGTGCAACGCGAGTCAACATGGCGACAATCTGGTCCGGAGAGAAACAATCCAGGAACTGGCTCATCCACCAGATATCTGCTTCGCCCGGCAATGTCGCATGACTAAGCATATCGACAGCATGGAAGCCAATGCGATGAGATAAACCTGCTTTTTCGATGTTTTCCTGCGCCAGCGTTATCTGCTGTGGCAGGTCAAGGATCGTCACGGCAACATTGTCGTCATAGCGGCAGCAGCGTAACGCCCATTTACCCGTATTTCCGCCCACATCGTACAATTTTGTCGGCGAGCTTGCGAATATATATGGCAGCGCCGCGTCGAAAGCGGCATCAGAATAGTAATGATCAAAAGCGAACCAGCTCTCTTTTGCCTGCGCGGGTAATTGTGATAATGCCGGATAGATGGTTGGCCAGTTGCCAAACACGGATAATCCCGCCGGTTTTTCTTCCTGCAGGGCATCGGCCAGATGGAATAACCCCTGGTAACAAACATCCTGCGTGAAATCCATATTCACGCGGGTCATGGTGTCATGCAATAAGAAATGGCCCACCTTTGCCAGGAAATAGCGCCCTTCTTTACAGGTAACGATCCGCCCGCTTAATCCCATATCCAGCAATACGCTTACGCTATAATTGCTCAGAGTACTGTTTTCGGTTATTTCCTCGAGACTTGCCCCTGTTTTCCCTTTTTTATCCAGCCAGGAAAGCACGCCCGAATTACGCAGACAACGCGCGGTCTGAAACAGCATCGGCGCAAAAGCGATGCGTTGCGCTTCGGTAATGGCGTCCAGCGCGTTGAGGGTGTCCTTTTCGTACATGCGTGCGTAACCTTATGAGGCCGAGAAAAACGTTATCGGGCCATTTCGGCCCGACATGAGGAAAATATTACAGCGCGGCGCCTGCAGAGAGGTTCATCTGAATATCGTGGTCGAGGTTATGAACCCAGCGGTTATAGTTCTTGTGGATTTTACCGTCGGCGGCTTTCAGGTTCATACTGCTTTCGTAATTAATTGAATAGCTTGTCGCAGAATAAGGAATACGGATTTCGACCGAATGGTCGCGTGCCTGCAGACGGCCTTTAATTACGCCCGGGCCCGCTTCGCTCATGATCCAGTCGCGCTTCTGGCCTGCTTTCAGAATGGCGGTTTTCACCTGCTCAGCGGTGTGGCCTGTACTGACAGTAGCGTGAACCTGATCGATTGGGGCGGTACGCGCGCAACCGGCCAGTGCGCCGACGACAGCAACAGTAGCAAACCATTTAATGATCTTTTTCATCAACAACTCCGTATCAATAATAACAATTTAAATCAGAAATTTTAAAAAATTATATTTTGGCGGGGTATTATCGCTAATGAAGATAATTTTTGTCGATATAAAAGTGGGTGTTTATTTTACGTGAGGGGAGGTGTAATGCATTGAAACGAAAGGGTGAGAATTATATGCCATGTAATTTGCGTTAAATAAATATTTGCATGACGATTCATTTATTAGGGCGGAATAAATAACGCGAAATCCTCCTTACCGAAAATGAAAATTACCGCGCGGTGAGCGTCGCGGTAATTTTCGGTGTGTTGCACAGTTACGCGTTGTGGGACCCGTTATCCCGGCAGACGGCTTTTCGGTCGCCCTGGACCCAACAGGATCGCCAGTTTGCTGCCACCTTTGGTGGTTTCCATCCAGATCTTACACACGCTGGTCAGCGGTACTGACAGTAACATCCCGACCGGCCCCAGCAGCCATCCCCAGATCAGCAACGACAAGAACACCACCAGCGTCGACATTCCGAGACGGTGGCCCATCATGCGCGGCTCAAGGATATTGCCCAGCACCATATGCACGACCAGGAACAGCGCCCCCACCAGCATGCACTCGTAAAAGCCATTGAACAGAAACGCCTGAATCATCGGCGGCACGGCGGAAAGCACCGCGCCGATGTTGGGTACGTAGTTCAGCAGAAACGCCAGTACGCCCCACATCAGCGCGAACTGCACGCCCATCAGCATCAGTCCCAGCCAGACAATCACCCCGGTCCAGACGCTTAACAGCGTTTTCAGGGCCAGATATTTGGACACGCCCTTCAGGGCCCGGTGTAAACCCGCAATATGAATTTGCGGGTTATTCAGCGCAAAGCGCAGCTTATAAGGAACATGGCGGACCTCGAACAGCATAAACACCACCGTCATCACCAGCAGCAGGATGCTGGCCATCGCGCCGGAAAGGCCGGTCATCAGGGTGGTGGCGTAGGTCATGACCTTCTCTGAATCCATGCGGCGTAACATCCGCTCGGGTGAGATATGCAGGTTAAGAAAAGGCATCATCTCCTGAAGCGAAACGATCTTACGCGTCAGCTCTTTGTTGTACTGTGGAAGCATGGTGGAGAATTCACTGAGCGACGCCGCCAGCACGCCGAAAAGCGCCGTCAGGGCAATCATCATCACGATGACCACGATAGTAATGGCTACCGGACGGCTGATGCCCCGGCGCAAAAACCAGGTCACCAGCGGATTAAGCACAATGGCAAAAAAGAGCGCCAGCAGGAGCTGGACAATGATGTCAGCGGCAGCATGGATACCTGCGAGGATAACCACCAGGCAGGCGAGTTTTAATAAGATGTGAAGTCCTGCTTTGTCGGACTGGTTCGGTATCATGCGGGTTCCTTAATGTGATAGCCCGTTAAGTGTAGTGCCCGGTGGCCGCTTCGTCTGGAGCCGATAATCTGAAAGTCAGTGCTGATTTTCTTATCCTGCCGTGGTAATAGTGAAACACTGTTGTAAAAATTCAGGTTAAACCCCATGCCAGAGCATGCCGCCGAACCGGCGCTGAGCGGATTGCGCCTCAATCTGCGCATTGTTTCCGTTGTGATTTTTAACTTCGCCAGTTATCTGACGATTGGCCTGCCGCTGGCGGTGTTGCCGGGCTATGTCCATGACGTCATGGGTTTTAGCGCATTCTGGGCGGGGCTGGTCATCAGCCTGCAGTATTTCGCCACGCTCCTGAGCCGCCCGCATGCCGGGCGCTATGCGGATCTGTTTGGGCCAAAGCGCATCGTCATTGTGGGGCTCTGCGGCTGTTTTCTGAGTGGTCTGGGCTACCTGCTGGCCGCTACCACCAGCCACTGGCCGCTGGTCAGCCTGGCGCTGCTCTGTCTGGGGCGAGTGATTCTGGGTATCGGACAAAGTCTGGCGGGTACCGGTTCGACGCTGTGGGGCGCGGGTGTGGTGGGTGCGTCCCATATTGGCCGGGTGATCTCCTGGAACGGTATCGTCACTTACGGCGCAATGGCGCTGGGCGCACCGCTGGGGGTGATTTGTTATGCCTATGGCGGGCTATCCGGGCTGGCTATCACCATTATGGTCGTCGCGCTGCTCGCGATTCTGTTTGCCCTGCCGCGCCCGAAGGTGAAGGCCAGCAAAGGCAAGCCACTGCCGTTCAGGGCGGTGTTAGGGCGCGTCTGGCCTTATGGTATGGCGCTGGCGCTGGCAACCACCGGCTTCGGCGTGATCGCCACGTTCATCACTCTCTTCTATGACGCCAAAGGCTGGGACGGCGCAGCCTTTGCCCTGACGCTGTTTAGCTGTGCGTTTGTCGGCGCGCGTTTGCTCTTCCCGAACGGTATCAACCGTCTGGGGGGACTGAATGTGGCGTTGATCTGCTTTGCGGTAGAGATTGTCGGGCTGGTGCTGACCGGGATTGCCACCGCACCGTGGATGGCGAAAATGGGCGTTTTCCTCGCCGGCGCTGGCTTTTCGCTGGTCTTCCCGGCACTCGGCGTGGTCGCGGTAAAAGCCGTGCCGCAGCAGAACCAGGGGTCGGCGCTGGCGACCTACACGGTGTTTATGGACATGTCGCTGGGCATTACCGGGCCGCTGGCGGGGCTGGTGATGGCGTGGGCAGGGGTTCCGGTAATCTATCTTGCCGCGGCGGGTCTGGTGGTTATCGCATTGATGCTGACATGGCGGCTAAAAAAATGGCCCCCGGTGCAGGCACCGGAGGCCACGTCATCATCGTGAAGAATTACTGGATCACGATGGTGTTAATGATGTTTTCAGCAGCTGTCTGCGCTTTCTGCTGATTTTCCGCCGGCAGAGTGATCTGCAGGGTCAGCAGTTTGTTATCGACCTTGCCAAGCACCACGGAAGAGTAAGCGGTCTGGCCTTTTGCTGAAATGATGCTGTCCAGCTGTTGCAGCGTGTGGCCTTTCAGTTCGATAGATTTATTGGTCACGACCTGCAGCTGCGGATCGCGGCTGCGCTGCTGATCTTCCAGACGTTTGGTCATGACGGCCAGGTCTTCGCTGGTGTCGTCGCCCACAATCACAATAACGGCTTTCTGCCCGGTTGCATCGGAGTAAACGTGCATATTGTTCGCCTGGGTACCCAGCTTGCCGCTCTGGTCAGTCATATCTGCCGGCAGAGAGAAACTGAGTTTACCGTCCAGCAGACTCACCGGCTGACCGGTGGCGTTGCTCTCTGCAGACGCGCCCTGAGCAGGCGTTTTCGTGTCGCTGTTATCACAGGCTGCAAGGCCCACAACCAGCAGGCCAATCCCGACATATTTAACCAGATTGCGCATTAACTTCTTCCTTTCGATAAACGGCCATAACGGCTGATTGGCTCATCTTATCACAACTGATAAAGCGAACCCTTAACCAGCCTGCAATGCTGTGATTTCAGATTTATCTGCGAGTCTTTTCAGCAGCATATTCAGCAGGACGCCGTACATCGGCAGGAAGAACACAATGCTGATAAGCACCTTGAAGCAGTAGTCCACAAGGGCGATTTCCATCCAGTGCTGGGCCATAAATGCGTCCGGGCTACGCCAGAATGCGATAAAGAAGAAGGCCAGCGTGTCGCTGACGTTGCCGAACAGCGTGGACGCCGTGGGTGCCATCCACCAGCGATGATTTTGACGCAGGCGGTTAAACACGTGAACGTCGAGGATCTGCCCCAGCGCGTAGGCCATAAAGCTGGCGGAGGCGATACGGGCGACAAACAGGTTGAAGTGCGTTAATGCCTCGAACCCCTGCCAGCTTCCCATATAAAACAGGGAAGAGATCACGTACGAAATGAACAGCGCCGGCAGCATGACCGCAAAAATAATGCGGCGAGCCAGCGGTGCGCCGAAAATACGCACGGTCAAATCAGTGGCGAGAAAAATAAACGGGAAACTGAACGCGCCCCACGTGGTATGAAAACCAAAGATGGAGATCGGGAGTTGCACCAGATAGTTGCTGGAGGTAATCACCAGCAAATGAAAAAGCGAAAGCCAGAACAACGCTTTAACGCGCTGCGAATCAGAAAACTGCATCATGTTGTAACCTTTTTATACGTTGGGGTGAGGGAACCCAATAAAAACCGCAGCATGATACTGCTTTGGCCGGACATTGCAATGGTTAGTTTTTACGCAATCGTTAACCTGGTTGCATTGCCGACGATGGGGCGTAAACTACAGCCGTTTTTACCTGACCGAGAAGAACATGACCGATCTGTTTTCCAGCCCAGACCACACCCTTGATGCTCAGGGCCTTCGCTGCCCGGAGCCGGTAATGATGGTACGTAAAACCGTGCGCAACATGCAGACCGGTGAGACGCTGCTGATCATCGCCGACGACCCCGCCACCACCCGCGACATTCCCGGTTTTTGTACCTTTATGGAACATGAGCTGGTGGCACAGCAGACCGAAATGCTGCCGTACCGGTATGTGATCCGCAAGGGGTAAATGCGGCCTGATGGCCTCACCCCGACCCTCTCCCACCGGGAGAGGGAGAAAACTTTTCTAAACCATCGTTTCAAAATTTCACGCTTTTGTGAGGCGCTTCACCTCCGCTTTTCCGGCCGTAGTCTAGTTTTTAAGCGTACAAAAATAAAACACTGTTTTAACGCTTATCTCACTACCCTGGAGTTGACCCGATGAAAACGACCCTCAAGCCGTTACTGGCCGCCCTGTGCCTCTCCGCTTTTGCCTGCTCTGTCGCTGCGCAAACCATCAAAGCCGCCGATGTGCACCCTGAAGGCTACCCGAACGTGGTGGCGGTTCAGCAAATGGGTGAAAAACTCAAACAACAAACCGACGGCAAGCTGGAGATTAAGGTCTTCCCCGGCGGCGTGCTGGGGGATGAAAAACAGATGATTGAGCAGGCGCAGATGGGGGCGATCGATATGATCCGCGTCTCGATGGCGCCGGTGGCGGCCATCCTGCCCGATATCGAAGTCTTCACACTGCCCTACGTTTTCCGCGATGAAGACCACATGCACAAAGTGATCGACGGGGATATCGGCAAGCAAATTGGCGATAAGCTGACCGCCAACCCGAAATCACGACTGGTGTTCCTCGGCTGGATGGACTCCGGCACCCGCAACCTGATCACCAAAGATCCGATTGTTAAACCCGACGATCTGAAAGGGAAGAAAATCCGCGTACAGGGCAGTCCGGTGGCGCTGGCGACGCTGAAAGATATGGGCGCTAACGCGGTGGCAATGGGGGTGAGCGAAGTTTACAGCGGGATGCAAACCGGCGTGATTGACGGCGCGGAGAATAATCCACCGACCTATGTCGCGCATAACTATATGCCGGTCGCCAAAAACTACACCCTCAGCGGCCACTTTATCACCCCGGAAATGCTGCTCTATTCAAAAGTGAAGTGGGACAAACTCAGCGCCGACGAGCAGAAAAAGATCCTGACCCTGGCCCGTGAAGCCCAGTTTGAACAACGTAAGTTGTGGGAAGCCTATAACGCCCAGGCGCTGGAAAAAATGAAGGCTGGCGGGGTGCAGTTCCACGAGATCGACAAAACGGTATTTATCAAAGCCACAGAGCCGGTGCGCGCCCAGTATGGCGAAAAGCATCAGGATCTGATGAAAGCCATCGCTGACGTCAAGTAACCGGAGTACGTATGTCCGAACTCTATCTGAAGTGGATGGACCGTCTCTACCTGCTGGCGATGGCCGTGGCGGGCATCTCGCTGCTGGTGATGACGATTGTGATCCCCATCGGCATCTTTTCGCGCTATGTGCTTAACCGCGGTGAATCCTGGCCGGAGCCGGTTGCCATCATCTGCATGGTGACCTTCACCTTTATCGGCGCGGCGGTCAGCTACCGTGCCGGTTCGCACATTGCGGTGAATATGCTCACCGACCGGCTGCCCGGGCCGTTAAAAACCGTCTGCGCACGGGCCGTTGATCTGCTGATGCTGCTGATCGCTGGCCTGATGTTCTGGTACAGCTACTGGCTGTGCGTCGAACTCTGGGAGCAACCGGTCGCCGAATTTCCGGTCCTGACCTCCGGCGAGAGCTATCTGCCGCTGCCGGTGGGCTCTGCCGTTCTGATCCTGTTTGTGATTGAGCGCCTGCTGTTTGGCTCGCAGGAAAACCGTCCCGTCGTGCTGATCGGCAACCACAGTTAAGGGGTGAACAATGGATGCATTCGTTTTGTTATTCACCCTCGCCATTTTGCTGGCGCTGGGGATGCCGGTGGCCTTTGCCGTCGGGCTAAGCGCCGTCGCGGGCGCGTTGTGGATAGATTTACCCCTCGAGGCGCTGATGATTCAGATAACCAGCGGGGTGAATAAATTCACGCTGCTGGCGATCCCCTTCTTTATTCTCGCGGGTGCGATTATGGCGGAAGGGGGGATTGCCCGACGGCTGGTCAATTTCGCCTACGTGTTTGTTGGCTTTATTCGCGGTGGGCTGTCGCTGGTGAATATTGTGGCCTCCACGTTCTTCGGCGCGATTTCCGGCTCGTCGGTGGCGGATACGGCCTCCATTGGCAGCGTAATGATCCCGGAGATGGAGAAGAAGGGCTATCCACGCGATTATGCGGCGGCGGTGACCGCCAGCGGATCGGTACAGGCGATTTTGATCCCGCCCAGCCACAACTCGGTAATTTATTCCCTCGCGGCAGGCGGAACGGTCTCTATCGCGACGCTGTTTATCGCGGGGGTGCTGCCAGGGCTGCTGCTCGGCGTAAGCCTGATGGCAATGTGTCTGGGCTTTGCCCGCAAACGTGGCTACCCGAAAGGGGAAAAAATTCCCTTTAAGCAGGCGCTGAAAATCACGCTGGACGCGCTGTGGGGGCTGATGACTGTAGTGATTATTCTCGGCGGGATACTGTCCGGGATATTTACCGCAACGGAATCCGCTGCTGTGGCCTGTCTGTGGGCGTTCTTTGTCACCATGTTTATCTACCGGGACTACAAATGGAACGAGCTGCCGAAGCTGATGTGCAGGACGGTGAAAACCGTCACCATCGTGATGATACTGATTGGCTTTGCGGCGGCGTTTGGCGCGGTGATGACCTACATGCAGCTCCCGAGCCGTATCACCGAGTTCTTCACCTCGCTCTCCGATAACAAGTACGTGATCCTGATGTATCTCAACATCATGCTGCTGCTGATCGGCACGTTAATGGACATGGCGCCGATCATCCTGATCCTGACGCCAGTGCTGTTGCCGGTGACCAATTCGCTGGGCATCGATCCGGTGCATTTTGGGATGATCATGATGGTGAACCTGGGGATCGGGCTGATTACGCCGCCGGTCGGTTCGGTGCTGTTTGTGGCGAGCGCGGTAAGTAAACAGAAAATCGAGCATGTGGTTCGCGCCATGCTGCCGTTTTACGGCATGCTGCTGGTGGTGCTGGCGATGGTGACGTACATCCCGGCCATCTCGCTGTGGCTGCCGCGCGTGTTAGGGATGCAGTGACGCCGTTTTCCGCCCTCTCCCGGTGGGAGAGGGCATCTCGTGTTATTGTCGACGTAATAAGCGGAGCGCGTTCGCCGTCACCAGTACCGTCGCGCCGGTATCCGCCAGTACCGCCAGCCACAGGCCGGTTATACCGAGCAGCGTGGTGACCAGGAAAATCCCCTTCAGGCCCAGCGCAATCCCGATGTTCTGACGGATATTGGCCCGCGTGGCGCGCGCCAGAGCAATCATCTGCGCCAGCCCGGTCAGGCGGTTATGGGTGAGCGCCGCGTCGGCGGTTTCCAGCGCCACGTCGGTGCCGCTGCCCATTGCAATGCCAATGGTGGCGGCTTTCATCGCCGGGGCATCGTTGATGCCGTCACCCACCATTGCCAGCGGTGCATGGTTGTTCAGTTCCGTTACAGCGCGCACTTTATCCGCAGGCAATAACCCGGCTTTAAACGCCAGCCCCAGCTCACCGGCAATCGCTGCCGCGGCTCGCGGGTTATCCCCGGTGAGGATCACCCCCTGCACGCCCAGTTGATGCAGCGCGGCGACGGCGTCTTTTGCATCGTCACGCAGGGTATCACGCAGTGCCAGCATCCCTATCGCCACGCCGTTTTGCACTACCATCACCACGGTTTGCCCGGCCTGTTCCAGCGCCTGGACTGGCTGGCTCAGCCCGGCCGCCGGAAACGTATTCGCGGCAACGATCAGGACGTTATTCCCTTCAACGTCGGCTTCAATCCCGGACCCGACCAGCGCCCGCTGTGCGGTGGCGGCAGGGATGTCCAGCCCACGCGACTGCGCCTCGCGGACTATTGCCTGTGCCAGCGGGTGGGTGGAGCCTTGTTCGACGGCAGCGGCCAGGGCGAGCAGCGTATTTTCACTGACCTCCTGAGGATAAATGCCCGTGACCTGCGGTTTACCCACCGTCAGCGTACCGGTTTTATCGAAGGCGATATGTTGTACCTGGCTCAGTTGCTCCAGCGCCGCACCGCCTTTAATCAGCGCTCCACGACGCGCCGCGGCCGCCAGACCGGAGGTAATGGCCGCCGGCGTGGAGATCACCAGCGCGCACGGGCAACCAATCAGCAGCAACGTCAGACCCTTATAAACCCAGCCCCCCCAGGCTGCGCCCAGGAACAGCGGTGGAATAATTGTCACCAGCAGGGCGACCAGCATGATGGCGGGGGTGTAGATCCGGCTGAAGCGATCGATAAAGCGCTCAACGGGTGCGCGACGCTCCTCGGCCTCTTCAATCAGCTTCAGGATGCGGTCGATGGCGCTCTCACCCGGTCCGGAGAGAACCGTGAGTTGCACCAGACGATCGACGCTGGTGGCGCCTGCAGGCACTTTCTCGCCCGCTGAGCGTTCAACCGGAATCGACTCGCCGGTGAGGGCACTTTCATCGAAACTCGCCGTGGCGGTAAGCAGCTCACCGTCCGCAGGCAGACGCCCGCCAGCGGCGACCTCAATCACATCACCCGGGCGCAGCGTGTTAATAGCCACCGTCTGGCGTTCGCTGCCCGTCACCCGCGTTGCGGTTTCCGGTTTCAGCGCCATCAGCGCGCTGACCCCTTTCCGTGCCCGACTCGCCGCCCAGCCCTCAAGGCGCTCGCCAATTAAGAACAGCAGCAGCACCATGGCCGCTTCCGCCGTCGCGCCAATAAACAACGCGCCGATCGCCGCCACGCTCATCAGCGTTTCGATGGCGAACCAGCTTCCGCTTTTCATCAGCCGCACGGCCTGACGGGCAATCGGGAACAGTCCGACAAGCGTCGTGGCGATGAACGCCAGGTTACCGAACGGGTGGTTAAACTGCTCCAGACCCCAGCTCAGGGCCATCATGATGACAAGGGTGATAATGGGCAGGTTTTCTCGCAGGGCTGACGTCTTTTCGACAGGTGCGGTTTCGCTGCGCAGGCTGTAACCGGCCTTACTGACGGCGGCTTCAACCAGCGTGCTGATGTCATTATCGGCGCTGACCAGCAGCTTCTCGGTGGCGAAAAGGACCTGGACGTGGCTGACGCCCGGGACCTGTTTTACCGCGTTTTCGACTTTACGGGCGCAGGCCGCGCAGTCCATACCGTTGACCACCCAGCTGTAGCGGTTTGCGTTTTCCGGGAGCGGCGGCGTGTTTTGCGTTTCGCATGCGCCGTCGCAGCAGCAGTCGTCCTTCGCGGGAACGGGGCTGAGCTTAAGTGCCGAGAATTGTGGAACTTTTTTAGGTGTTTCTGGAGTCGACATGGCAGTCTCCGGTAATGATAATTTTCTCATTAACCGCAGCATACACTCTGGAGTCGACTCCAGAGTCAAGGCTTATTTAGATATACAGTGAACGCACAATCAGGAAGTGCCCGGCAAAGTAGCAGGCGGCGGCAATCGCGTTATCCGCACGGAAGCGGCGACGATAGTGGCTGCCCAGCCAGACGATATTCCCGAGTAACAGCAGCGTGGCACCAAAGAACGCGGACATTGCCGGTGCCGTCGGACGGAAGAACCACAGTTCACCCGCCAGCCATACCATCACCAGCGTCATGGCGATAAACGTGCAGACAGGCAAGCGCATCTCTTCCAGACGCGTCCAGATCACCGCGATCAGCAGCGCGCCAATGACCAGCAGCACCAGCGGCAGCGGCCAGAAGAAGGAGAGCGTCATCTGGCTGGCGAAGTAAATGGTATAAAGCAAATGCGACAGGAAAAATGCCCCAACGGCATACAGCAGGCGCTGTCGCGGCAGCAGGGTTAAGGCATCACCAATCAGGGACGCACACAGACCGGCAAGAACCAGATAGCTGACGGCGTTAAACATGGGCGCTTGCCAGGCAAGCAGCAGGAGTAACAACAGCGTGACGGGTTTAAACAACCATCGCTGCCAGGCAGGGCCGCGATAGGATGCATCGACGTAAAGCCATGCGGAAAAACAGACAGCGATAAATGACCAAAGCATATTAACTCCCTGTAACTGTTGAGTCTGAATAATCAGTTTCTTATTCAGTGTAGTGATGGGGGCAGGCGTTTGGCAATGCCGGGGAAGGCAAGGTATCCTGAATTCCGTATAATCTGATGGGATTTTTGAATGAGCAAGATGCCGCTTTTTTTCGTTATCGTGGTGGCGATTATCGTCATTGCCGCCTCCTTTCGTTTCGTGCAGCAGCGCCGTGAGAAGGCGGACAACGATGCCGCGCCGTTGATGCAAAAACGCGTGGTGGTAAGCAATAAACGCGAGAAAGCCCTCAATGACCGACGCTCGCGCCAGCAGCAGGTTACGCCGGCGGGAGCCACCATGCGCTATGAAGCGAGCTTTAAGCCGGAAACCGGCGGGCTGGAGATGACCTACCGTCTTGAGGCGCAGCAGTACCATCAACTGACGGTGGGAGAAAAAGGGATGCTGAGTTACAAAGGGTCGCGGTTTGAAGGGTTTACGCCAGATCGGTAATGTTCCCTCTCCCGCAGGGAGAGGGGTAGGCTGAGGCTTGAGGCGCCTTACTTCTTCGCCTGGGCCTTAAATTTCTTCATCCACACCAGCAGTTCAAATACGCCAAAAATAAACACGCGCAGCTGCTGCCAGCCGGTCATCTGCGGACCGTCTTTTGGCAGGCCGTTTTTCAGCATCACCATCTGCAGGGCGTGCATGAAGGTGGTAAAGATAAAGGCCACGTTCACAAAGATGTTCATCGGGCGCGGGAACGGGTGCACCAGATTGAGGAGCAGAAATGCCCAGACGCCCAGCATCAACAAACGTCCCACATTAATCAGTACTGGCATTGGATTCTCCTTGTGCCTGACGGTGATACAGACGATAAGCGACCTGACCTGCCACTTTTTCTCGGTGCAGATCCCAGTGTACCGGGACCGGCGGTAAACCATTTTCGACTTCGCTTTCGACGTAGATTAACGCGTCATCCGCCAGCCAGCCGTTGTTTTCCAGCAGGGATAATGTCTCTTCCAGCAGCCCCTTGCGGAACGGCGGGTCGACAAAAACCACGTTGTGCGGCGTGCCCTTTTGCGCGAGGAAGCTCAGTGTGTTGGTATTCACTACTTTGGCGTTGGTCGCTTTCAGCGTTGCCAGATTTTGCTGCAACGTCTGCGCAACGCCGCGCTCCATTTCCAGCAGCGTGGCGCTGGCGGCATAGCGCGACAGCGCCTCCAGACCCAGCGCGCCGCTGCCCGCGAAGCAGTCCAGGCAGTGGGCATCCACCATTGAGGGGGCCAGCCAGTTAAACAGCGTTTCGCGTACGCGGTCCGTGGTTGGGCGTAGTCCGGGGCTATCCGGCACCGGTAATTTCCGGCCTCGCCACTGGCCGCCGATAATACGAATTTGACCGGCTGGGGCGCGGTTGGGTTTCTTCATCTCTGGAAAGCTCTGTTAACAATTGGCCTGCGATTGCGGGCGGTGATGTCAATTAAGTAAAGTGTTAGACTATTTCATCATTTTTTTAGCTTCCATGTATATAGCGCCGCGAGGAGTGTAGTCGCAGATGGCAAAACAAAAAAAACGTGGCTTCTTTTCCTGGCTGGGCTTCGGTGAAAAAGAGCAAGAAACAGAGCAGAAAACCGAAGAACAACAAGCCGTTGAAGAGCAGTCTCAGCCTGAAACGCCGGTAGAAACTGCCGCCGTTGTCGACGCGGAAGAGCACGCGCACAGCAAAGAAGAGACCGAAGCCTTTGCTGAAGAGGTGGTGGAAGTTACCGAACAGGTTCAGGAAAGCGAGAAGCCAGAACCCGTTGTGGTAGAAGACGTTATCGATACGCCGCAGGCGATTATCGAGCATGAAACGTTGCCACTGCCGGAAGAGGTGAAAACCGAAGAGGTTTCAGCGCAGGAGTGGCAGGCCGAGGCAGAAACCGTCGAAATTGTTGAGGCGGTGGAAGAAGAAGCACAAGACGAGCCAGCGCTTACCGACGAAGAGCTGGAAGCCCAGGCGCTGGCGGCAGACGCGGCGGAAGAAGCGGTTATCGTCGTGCCGGTGGAAGCGCAACCAGAGCAGGGTGAAGAGGTTGCTCAGGAGCAGGAAAAACCCACCAAAGAAGGTTTCTTCGCCCGCCTGAAGCGTAGCCTGCTCAAAACCAAAGAAAACTTAGGTTCCGGATTTATCAGTCTGTTCCGCGGCAAGAAGATCGACGACGATCTCTTTGAAGAGCTGGAAGAGCAACTGCTGATCGCCGACGTTGGGGTGGAAACAACCCGTAAGATCATCGCCAGTCTGACCGAAGGGGCGAGCCGCAAGGAGCTGCGTGACGCCGAAGCGCTGTACGGTCTGCTGAAAGACGAGATGGGCGAAATCCTCGCAAAAGTTGACGAACCGCTTAATATTGAAGGCAAAACGCCATTTGTTATTCTGATGGTTGGCGTGAACGGTGTGGGGAAAACCACCACCATCGGCAAGCTGGCGCGACAGTTTGAGCAGCAGGGCAAATCGGTAATGCTGGCGGCAGGTGATACCTTCCGTGCGGCGGCGGTTGAGCAGCTGCAGGTCTGGGGCCAGCGTAACAACATCCCGGTGATTGCGCAGCATACCGGTGCGGATTCCGCCTCCGTTATCTTTGACGCTATCCAGGCGGCGAAGTCGCGTAACGTGGATGTGCTGATTGCCGATACCGCAGGGCGTTTGCAGAACAAAGCGCACCTGATGGAAGAGTTGAAGAAAATCGTCCGTGTCATGAAGAAGCTGGACGAAGAGGCACCGCATGAAATTATGCTGACCATTGATGCCAGCACCGGACAGAACGCCATCAGCCAGGCGAAGCTGTTCCATGAAGCGGTAGGGCTGACCGGGATCACGCTGACCAAACTGGACGGCACCGCGAAAGGCGGGGTGATCTTCTCCGTGGCCGATCAGTTCAATATTCCTATCCGTTACATCGGTGTGGGCGAGCGTATTGAGGATTTACGTCCGTTTAAAGCGGACGACTTTATTGAGGCACTATTTGCCCGAGAGGACTAACAATGATTCGCTTTGAACACGTCAGCAAGGCCTATCTCGGTGGGAGACAAGCGCTGCAGGGGGTGACATTCCACCTGCAGCCAGGCGAGATGGCATTCCTGACCGGCCATTCCGGCGCGGGGAAAAGTACCCTGCTCAAGCTTATCTGTGGGATCGAGCGGCCGAGCGCCGGGAAAATCTGGTTCAGCGGCCATGATATTAGCCGTCTGAAAAACCGTGAGGTGCCGTTCCTGCGTCGTCAGATTGGCATGATTTTCCAGGACCACCACCTGCTGATGGATCGCACCGTTTTCGATAACGTGGCCATTCCGCTGATTATTGCCGGTGCCAGCTATGATGATATCCGTCGTCGCGTCTCTGCGGCGCTGGATAAAGTCGGGCTGCTGGACAAAGCGAAGAACTTCCCGATCCAGCTGTCTGGCGGTGAACAGCAGCGTGTGGGGATTGCCCGTGCGGTGGTGAACAAACCTGCGGTACTGCTGGCGGATGAACCGACCGGTAACCTGGACGACGCCCTGTCAGAAGGGATTTTGCGTCTGTTTGAGGAATTTAACCGCGTTGGGGTGACGGTATTGATGGCAACGCACGACATCGGGCTGATTTCCCGTCGTTCGTACCGCATGCTGACCCTGAGCGACGGTCATTTGCACGGAGGCCTCGGTGAATAAGCGTGATGCAATAAACCAGATTCGGCAGTTCGGAAACCGGTTTGACCGCTTCCGTAAGCCGCAGGGCGGCGGTGACGGCAATCGTAATGCGCCAAAGCGTGCGAAAGCGGCGCCTAAGCCGAACTCCCGCAAAACCAACGTGTTCAACGAGCAGGTGCGTTATGCGTTCCACGGTGCGTTGCAGGACCTGAAAAGCAAACCGCTGGCGACGTTCCTGACGGTGATGGTGATTGCCATCTCCCTGACGCTGCCAAGCGTCTGCTACATGGTCTATAAAAACGTTAACCAGGCGGCGTCGCAGTACTATCCTTCTCCGCAGATCACGGTCTATCTGGATAAGGCGCTCGACGATAACGCAGCGGCGCAGGTTGTGGGGCAAATCCAGGCCGAACAGGGCGTAGAGAAAGTGAATTATCTCTCTCGTGAAGAAGCCCTGGGTGAGTTCCGTAACTGGTCAGGCTTTGGCGGTGCGCTGGACATGCTTGAAGAGAACCCCCTCCCGGCCGTGGCGGTGGTGATCCCGAAACTCGATTTCCAGGGGACCGATTCGCTCAACACCCTGCGTGACCGCATCACCCGTATCAACGGGATTGATGAAGTGCGCATGGATGACAGCTGGTTTGCGCGTCTTGCTGCGCTGACCGGGCTGGTAGGGCGCGTGGCGGCGATGATTGGTGTGCTGATGGTGGCGGCGGTCTTCCTCGTCATCGGTAACAGCGTACGCCTGAGCATTTTCGCGCGTCGCGACACCATCAACGTGCAGAAACTGATTGGTGCGACGGATGGCTTCATCCTGCGTCCGTTCCTGTACGGCGGCGCATTGCTCGGTTTTTCCGGCGCATTTCTTTCACTGATATTGTCAGAAATTTTGGTGATGCGGCTGTCCTCTGCCGTAACCGAAGTGGCGCAGGTTTTCGGAACGAAGTTTGATATCAGCGGCTTAGGGTTCGATGAGTGCCTGTTACTGCTGCTGGTGTGCTCGATGATCGGCTGGGTGGCAGCATGGCTGGCAACCGTGCAACATTTACGTCACTTTACTCCCGACTAATAAAAGCGTGATATAATCTTTCCCTGCACCGAGATGTTCGCTCTGCAGGGAAAGCGTCCCTGTTGTCTCTTCCCCTGTTATCATCTCCATGTCACAATTTGTGCGTAATTTATTCACCGTTGCACCTGGAACTTGTGGATAAAATCACTGTCTGATAAAAGAGTGAATGCTAATCTCGTGGCTCAAACGCTTTGGCATGGTTGTTGCCTGATGGGGACAGCCTGGACCAGAAGAAACATTGAGAGGAATGAATGACCAAAGAAATGCAAACTTTAGCTTTAGCCCCTGTTGGTAACCTGGAATCTTATATCCGGGCTGCGAACACCTGGCCGATGTTAACGGCCGAGGAAGAAAAGGAGCTTGCTGAAAAGCTGCATTACCAGGGCGATCTGGAAGCAGCGAAAAAGCTGATCCTGTCTCACCTGCGCTTTGTTGTTCACATTGCTCGTAATTATGCGGGCTATGGCCTGCCGCAGGCGGACTTGATTCAGGAAGGTAACATCGGTCTGATGAAGGCTGTACGTCGCTTCAACCCGGAAGTGGGTGTGCGACTGGTCTCCTTCGCCGTGCACTGGATCAAAGCAGAAATTCATGAATACGTGCTGCGCAACTGGCGTATCGTGAAAGTCGCCACGACAAAAGCGCAACGTAAACTGTTCTTCAACCTGCGTAAAACCAAGCAGCGTCTGGGCTGGTTCAATCAGGATGAAGTTGAAATGGTGGCGCGCGAGCTGGGCGTATCCAGCAAAGACGTGCGTGAGATGGAATCCCGTATGGCCGCGCAGGACATGACCTTCGATATGTCCTCCGACGACGACGGCTCTGACAGCCAGCCAATGGCACCGGTTCTGTATCTGCAGGATAAAACCTCTAACTTTGCTGACGGCATTGAAGAGGATAACTGGGAAGATCAGGCCGCGAACAAGCTGACTTCAGCAATGGAAGGCCTCGACGAACGTAGCCAGGATATTATCCGCGCCCGCTGGCTGGACGAAGACAACAAGTCCACGCTGCAGGAGCTGGCCGATCGCTACGGCGTCTCCGCTGAACGTGTGCGTCAGCTTGAAAAGAACGCCATGAAAAAACTTCGCGCCGCTATCGAAGCGTAATTTCCGCGATGTTCCCGATAACCCTCGAATGCAAATTCGGGGGTTTTGTTTTTTTATCTCCCGCTCTGGCGAATTCCCTCCCCCTGGCAAACACTTACAGATGCGCTAAGCAGGTGACTTTCTCAGGGGGACAGGGTGAAAAACAGTGAACTGAATGACCGGCGTTTGCAGGCGACGCCGCGCGGTATCGGCGTGATGTGTAACTTCTACGCCGATAAAGCCGAAAATGCCACGGTGTGGGACGTCGAGGGTAACGAGTATATCGACTTCGCCGCCGGGATTGCGGTGCTGAATACCGGCCATCGGCATCCAAAAGTTATTGCCGCCATCGAAAAACAACTCCACGCATTTACCCATACGGCATATCAGATTGTCCCGTACGAAGGCTATGTGGCGCTTGCCGAGCGCATCAACCAACGTGTACCTGTTGATGGGCCTGCCAAAACGGCTTTCTTCTCTACGGGAGCAGAGGCGGTCGAAAACGCGGTAAAAATTGCCCGCGCGTATACCCGTCGTCCTGGCCTGATCGCCTTTGGCGGTGCCTTCCACGGCCGTACCTTTATGACGATGGCGTTGACGGGGAAAGTGGCGCCGTACAAACTCGGTTTCGGTCCGTTTCCCGGATCGGTTTATCACGCACACTATCCAAATGATCTGTACGGCGTCAGCACGGCAGAAGCGTTAAAAAGCCTCGAACGCATCTTCAAAGCCGACATTGCGCCGGACCAGGTGGCGGCCCTTATCCTGGAACCGGTTCAGGGGGAGGGGGGATTCAACATTGCCCCCGCCGATTTTATGCAGGCCCTGCGCGAACTGTGCGATACGCACGGAATTTTGCTGATTGCCGACGAAGTGCAAAGTGGCTTTGCGCGAACCGGCAAGCTGTTCTCGATGGAACACCATTGCGTGAAGCCGGATCTGATCACCATGGCGAAAAGCCTGGCCGGCGGGATGCCGCTCTCGGCGGTCTCTGGCCGGGCGGAGGTGATGGATGCCCCCGCACCTGGCGGGCTGGGTGGGACTTACGCCGGCAACCCGCTGGCGATTGCCGCAGCCCATGCCGTGCTGGATGTGATTGATGAAGAGGATCTCTGCACGCGCGCGGCGCATCTTGGCCATCATCTGGTGGAAGTGCTGAACAAAGCGAAGGGCGACTGTCCGTTTATTGCCGATATCCGTGCCCAGGGCTCAATGGTGGCGGTGGAGTTTAATGACCCGCAAACCGGGCTGCCGTCGCCGGAATTCACGCGTCAGGTCCAGGAGCGTGCGTTACAGGAAGGTCTATTGCTGCTGAGCTGCGGCGTGTACGGCAACGTTATCCGTTTCCTCTATCCGCTTACCATCCCCGAAGTTCAGTTCCGTAAAGCGCTGGATATTATCTCCGCGTCGCTGACACGTTAAAGCCCTGGCCCGGCGGTGATCCCTGCCGGGCTTATCATATATTCATTTCAAATTAGCTATTCCAAAATCATAAAAATGGGGTATGTTTTAGCAGAGTATGCTGAAAAAGCGCGACTGTCATACCTATAACTGAAATAAAACGCTACACAACAACATCACGACAATCGTAATAACCATAATAATGGGGAATCTCAGGATGAATATGAAGGGTAAAGCGTTACTGGCAGGATGTATTGCGTTGGCATTCAGCACGATGGCACAGGCCGATATTAAAGTGGCTGTCGTGGGCGCGATGTCCGGTCCGGTAGCACAGTACGGCGACCAGGAATTTACCGGCGCAGAACAGGCGGTTGCAGACATTAATGCTAAGGGCGGCATCAAGGGCGAAAAACTGCAGATCGTAAAATATGATGATGCCTGTGACCCGAAACAAGCGGTTGCCGTGGCGAACAAAGTGGTGAACGACGGGATCAAATACGTTATCGGCCACCTGTGCTCCTCTTCCACGCAGCCCGCGTCTGATATCTACGAAGACGAAGGCATTCTGATGATCACCCCGGCTGCAACGGCGCCGGAGCTGACCGCACGTGGCTATAAGCTGACCCTGCGTACCACCGGTCTGGATTCAGACCAGGGTCCAACCGCGGCAAAATACATTCTGGACAACGTGAAGCCGAAGCGTATCGCGATTGTTCACGACAAACAGCAGTATGGTGAAGGTCTGGCGCGTGCCGTGCAGGATGGTCTGAAGAAAGGCAATGCCAATGTGGTCTTCTTCGACGGTATCACCGCCGGTGAGAAAGACTTCTCCACTCTGGTGGCACGTCTGAAGAAAGAGAATATTGATTTCGTTTACTACGGTGGCTATCACCCTGAAATGGGCCAGATCCTGCGTCAGGCACGTGCGGCCGGCCTGAAAACCCAGTTTATGGGCCCGGAAGGGGTTGCGAACGTTTCCCTGTCTAACATCGCCGGTGAGTCTGCTGAAGGCCTGCTGGTGACCAAACCGAAGAACTACGACCAGGTGCCTGCGAACAAACCGATCGTAGATGCCATCAAGGCGAAGAAACAGGATCCAAGCGGCGCGTTCGTCTGGACCACCTACGCTGCGCTGCAGTCTCTGCAGGCGGGTCTGAACCAGTCAGCCGATCCGGCTGAGATTGCCACCTGGCTGAAAGCCCACTCTGTCGATACCGTGATGGGTCCGCTTTCCTGGGATGCGAAGGGCGATCTGAAAGGCTTCGAGTTCGGCGTGTTTGACTGGCATGCTAACGGAACGGCGACCGACGCCAAATAAAAGCAAACGGCAACCTTTCGGTTGCCGTTTTAGTATTTGCACCCTCTCCTGTGGGAGAGGGTCGGGGTGAGGGCATCAGGCGGCATTCAGCAAACCTGACGTTTCTCCCACCCGTTCTCCTGCGCCGTAAACCCTAACGCCTGCATAAACGCCGCCATCACGCCGCGGTCTTCCACGCCCACGTCGGCCATCCACCAGGAGGTGACGTTCGGGTTTTCACGGATTATCTCTTCAATTAAATACTGCCCCACACCGCGACGACGGGTCACGTCACGTACGCGCAGTGAGTCCAGCGCCCCTTCGGTGCCGCTCAGGGTCACGCGAACCGCGGCGAGCAGACGCTCGTTAAAGCGCGCGGCGTAGATGCGGTGTGTCTCATCGACACGGAGCGATGAAGGGGAATATTCCGGCCAGATCTTGCCCAGGTCGATATGATCCTGGTCGCTAAAGGTCACCAGACGCACGATAGTCAGTTTCATTAGCTGCTTGTCCAAATCAAATTGAGTAGAGGCAGTGTACTCAATTTATTCCCTCAGCGGCTTCCTCTTTTTATTACGGCTCACCAGGTGATTAGTTTTTTGGCAGCGCAAAGGGCAGTTTGAAAACACATGGATCGAAAAATAAGCAGAATTTTAACCTGAATGGCAGTGAATTATTCGGCGCTTTGTGCCGTTATTTTATGCTGCAAACTGCAATTTTATTTGTTTATCTCTGCCCTATTTCAGAATATTATCTTTGCTTAATCGCCTGAAAAATAGAGATTTTAGTCTGGTTTTTATGAAAAAACTGCGCTAAACCATTAAAGGCGCTGGTAAAAATAGCGTTGTGCATTAAAAGTACAGAATGCTTTTTAACCATAATAAAACAAAATATATACACGACATCACGAATGGGGATTCAGAGATGAAAAGGAACGCGAAGACGTTACTCGCGGGGATGGTTGCATTGGCGATTTCGCATGCAGCCATGGCGGAAGATATTAAGGTTGCTGTAGTGGGTGCGATGTCCGGTCCTGTTGCCCAGTGGGGGGACATGGAGTTCAACGGTGCTCGCCAGGCAATCAAAGACATCAACGCCAAAGGCGGCATCAAAGGCGACAAGCTGGTTGGCGTGGAATATGACGACGCCTGCGATCCCAAACAGGCCGTCGCGGTCGCTAACAAAATCGTGAATGACGGCATCCAGTACGTGATTGGCCACCTGTGCTCGTCGTCCACCCAGCCTGCATCTGATATCTACGAAGACGAAGGCATTCTTATGATTACCCCGGGCGCAACCAACCCTGAACTGACTCAGCGCGGTTATCAGCACATCATGCGTACTGCCGGTCTGGACTCGTCTCAGGGACCAACCGCCGCCCGATACATCCTCGACACCGTCAAGCCGACGCGCATCGCCATTATTCATGACAAACAGCAGTACGGCGAAGGCCTGGCGCGCTCCGTTCAGGACGGGCTGAAAAAAGGCGGCGCGAATATCGTCTTCTTTGATGGCATCACCGCTGGCGAGAAAGATTTCTCCGCGCTGATCGCCCGCCTGCAAAAAGAGAATATCGATTTTGTTTACTACGGCGGCTACTACCCGGAAATGGGGCAGATGCTGCGTCAGGCGCGTTCGGTCGGGCTGAAAACCCAGTTTATGGGGCCAGAAGGCGTCGGTAACGCCTCCCTGTCGAACATCGCCGGGGACGCAGGCGAAGGCATGCTGGTGACGATGCCAAAACGCTATGACCAGGATCCTGCGAACAAGGCTATCGTAGACGCGCTCAAGGCGCAGAAGAAAGATCCAAGTGGTCCGTATGTCTGGATCACCTACGCGGCGGTGCAGTCTCTGGCAACCGCGCTGGATCGCACCGGCAGCAAAGAACCGCTGGCTCTGGTGAAAGATTTAAAAGCACACGGGGCGAACACCGTGATTGGGCCGCTGAACTGGGATGAGAAAGGCGATCTGAAGGGATTTGAGTTTGGTGTCTTTAAGTGGCACGCCGACGGTTCGTCCTCGGTCGCCAAATAATTATCCCACCGCCCGGACCGCCGGGCGGGTATAAAAAGGTTTGCATATGTCCGAGCAGTTTCTCTATTTCCTGCAGCAGATGTTTAACGGCGTCACGCTGGGAAGCACCTACGCGCTGATCGCCATCGGCTACACGATGGTTTACGGCATTATCGGCATGATTAACTTCGCCCACGGCGAGGTCTATATGATCGGTAGCTATGTCTCCTTTATGATTATCGCCGCCCTGATGATGATGGGTATCGACAGCAGCTGGCTGCTGGTCGCCGCCGGGTTTGTCGGCGCGATTGTGATTGCCAGCGCCTATGGCTGGAGCATTGAACGCGTGGCGTACCGGCCGGTGCGTAGCTCCAAACGCCTGATTGCGCTGATCTCCGCCATCGGGATGTCGATCTTCCTGCAAAACTACGTCAGCCTGACGGAAGGCTCGCGCGACGTGGCGCTGCCAAGCCTGTTCAACGGTCAGTGGGTGGTCGGTGCCAGCGAGAACTTCTCTGCCTCTATCACCACCATGCAGCTGGTGATCTGGGTGGTGACCTTCGTTGCGATGCTCGCCCTGACGGTCTTTATCCGCTACTCGCGTATGGGACGCGCCTGCCGTGCCTGCGCAGAAGATCTGAAGATGGCGAGCCTGCTTGGCATCAACACCGACCGCGTTATCGCCCTGACCTTTGTGATTGGGGCAGCGATGGCGGCGGTCGCGGGTGTCCTGCTGGGGCAGTTCTACGGCGTCATCAACCCGTACATCGGCTTTATGGCCGGGATGAAAGCTTTCACCGCGGCGGTCCTGGGCGGTATCGGCAGTATTCCTGGCGCGATGATTGGCGGCCTGATCCTGGGCGTGGCCGAAGCGCTCTCCTCCGCGTATCTGAGTACGGAATATAAAGATGTGGTGTCGTTTGCCCTGCTGATTCTGGTTCTGCTGGTAATGCCTACCGGTATTCTGGGTCGTCCGGAGGTAGAGAAAGTATGAAACCGATGCATTTCGCAATGGCGCTCCTCTCTGCCGCCATGTTCTTCGTGCTGGCAGGCGTCTTTATGGGCGTCCAGTTAGAGCTGGACGGCACAAAACTGGTGGTGGATACCGCCGCCGACATTCGCTGGCAGTGGATATTCATTGGCACCGCGGTCGTGTTTCTGTTCCAGATGCTGCGTCCTGTGTTCCAGAAGACGCTGAAAAGTGTCTCCGGTCCGAAATTCGTTCTGCCGGCTCTCGACGGTTCAACCGTTAAGCAGAAGCTGTTCTTCGTGGCGCTGCTGGTGGCTGCGGTGGCGTGGCCGTTTGTGGTTTCTCGCGGTACGGTCGATATCGCGACCCTGACCATGATCTACGTGATCCTCGGTCTGGGCCTGAACGTGGTGGTGGGGCTGTCTGGCCTGCTGGTGCTGGGCTACGGTGGTTTCTACGCCATCGGGGCCTATACCTTCGCGCTGCTGAACCACTATTACGGTCTCGGCTTCTGGACCTGTCTGCCGCTGGCGGGCCTGGTCTCCGCCGCGGCGGGCTTCCTGCTGGGCTTCCCGGTCTTACGCCTGCGCGGTGACTATCTGGCGATTGTGACCTTAGGCTTCGGCGAAATCGTGCGTATCCTGCTGCTCAATAACACCGAAGTGACCGGCGGCCCGAACGGGATCAGCCAGATCCCGAAACCGACCTTCTTTGGTCTGGAATTCAGCCGTACGGCTCGCGAAGGGGGGGGGGATACCTTCAGCAACTTCTTCGGCGTGAAGTACGATCCGTCCGACCGGGTGATTTGGCTCTACCTGGTGGCGCTGCTGCTGGTGGTGCTTACCCTGTTCGTGATTAACCGTCTGCTGCGTATGCCGCTGGGCCGTGCGTGGGAAGCGCTGCGTGAAGATGAAATCGCCTGCCGTTCACTGGGCCTCAACCCGACCCGCATCAAGCTGACCGCGTTTACCATCAGCGCCGCGTTTGCCGGTTTTGCCGGTACGCTGTTTGCCGCGCGTCAGGGCTTTGTCAGCCCCGAATCGTTTACCTTTGCCGAATCTGCCTTTGTGCTGGCGATTGTGGTGCTCGGCGGTATGGGCTCGCAGTTTGCCGTTATCCTGGCGGCCATTCTGCTGGTGGTCTCCCGTGAGCTGATGCGTGACTTTAACGAATACAGCATGCTGATGCTGGGTGGTTTGATGGTGCTGATGATGATCTGGCGTCCGCAGGGCTTGCTGCCGATGACCCGTCCACAGCTGAAGCTGAAAAACGGGCAAGCGAAAGGAGAGCAGGCATGAGCCAGCCATTATTATCCGTTAACGGCCTGATGATGCGTTTTGGCGGCCTGCTGGCCGTCAACAACGTGAATCTGGATCTGCACAAGAAAGAGATTGTCTCCCTGATTGGCCCTAACGGCGCGGGGAAAACCACGGTCTTTAACTGCCTGACCGGTTTCTACAAGCCGACGGGTGGCACCATCAAGCTGCGCGACCAGCATCTGGAAGGGCTTCCGGGCCAGCAGATTGCCCGCATGGGGGTGGTGCGTACCTTCCAGCACGTGCGTCTGTTCCGCGAGATGACGGTGATAGAGAACCTGCTGGTGGCGAAACACCTGCAGCTCAAAACCGGTCTTTTCTCTGGCCTGCTGAAAACCCCGGCCTTCCGCCGTGCTCAGGATGAAGCGCTCGACCGCGCCGCCACCTGGCTCGACCGTATCGGCCTGCTGCAGCATGCGAACCGTCAGGCCAGCAACCTGGCCTACGGTGACCAGCGTCGTCTGGAGATCGTGCGCTGCATGGTGACGCAGCCAGAAATCCTGATGCTCGATGAACCGGCGGCAGGGCTTAACCCGAAAGAGACCAAAGAGCTGGACGAGTTGATTGCCGAACTGCGCGATCATCACGACACCACCATCCTGCTGATTGAGCATGATATGAAGCTGGTGATGGGCATTTCTGACCGTATCTACGTGGTGAACCAGGGCACGCCGCTGGCAAACGGGACGCCGGAAGAGATCCGCAACAACCCGGACGTGATCCGTGCATACCTGGGTGAGGCATAAGATGGAAAAAGCGATGTTAACGTTCGACAAGGTTAATGCTCACTACGGCAAGATACAGGCGCTGCACGACGTCAGCCTGCATATCAATCAGGGCGAAATCGTCACCCTGATTGGCGCGAACGGTGCGGGTAAAACCACGCTGCTCGGCACCCTGTGCGGCGACCCGCGCGCCACCAGCGGGCGGATTGTCTTTGATGGCAAAGATATTACCGACTGGCAAACCGCCAGAATCATGCGTGAAGCGGTAGCGATTGTCCCGGAAGGGCGTCGCGTCTTCTCACGCATGACGGTGGAAGAGAACCTTGCGATGGGCGGCTTCTTTGCTGACCGCGACCAGTACCAGTCCCGCATCAAATGGGTCTATGAGCTGTTTCCGCGTTTGTGGGAGCGCCGTATTCAGCGGGCCGGCACGATGTCCGGTGGTGAACAGCAGATGCTGGCGATTGGCCGCGCGCTGATGAGCCAGCCGCGTTTGCTGCTGCTGGATGAACCGTCGCTCGGTCTTGCGCCGATCATCATTCAGCAGATCTTCGACACCATCGAACAGCTGCGTAAAGAGGGGATGACCATCTTCCTCGTCGAGCAGAACGCCAACCAGGCGCTGAAGCTCGCCGACCGCGGCTACGTGCTGGAAAACGGCCACGTGGTGCTCTCCGATACCGGCGACGCGCTGCTGGCAAACGAAGCGGTGCGAAGCGCCTATCTCGGCGGCTAGATAAAAGCAAAAGCAAAAAGGCAACGTCAGTTGCCTTTTTTCATGCAGGGCACCAGACCGTACCGAACTTACCCCAACCGCCTTCACACAACCATCATCCGCCTGACGTCTTGTTGTCATCTCACTGTAAAGAAACAGTTATTTTTCTGTCATTCGAGCATGTCATGTTACCTCGCGAGCATAAAAACGCGTGATATCGCGCATCCGGCACAATAAGAGAGATGACAATGACATCGTTACGACACACAGCTTTGGGTCTGGCAATGGGGCTGACTTTTGCGGCGAACGCAATGGCTGTCACCACCATTCCGTTCTGGCATTCCATGGAAGGGGAGTTGGGTAAAGAAGTTGACTCCCTGGCGCAGCGTTTCAACGACACCCATCCGGATTACAAAATTGTGCCGGTGTACAAAGGTAACTACGAGCAGAGCCTGAGCGCGGGCATTGCCGCTTTCCGTACCGGTAATGCACCTGCGCTGCTTCAGGTTTACGAAGTCGGTACTGCGACCATGATGGCCTCTAAAGCCATTAAACCGGTCTACGAAGTGTTTAAAGACGCAGGTATCAACTTCGACGAATCGCAGTTCGTGCCGACCGTGGCGGGTTACTACACCGATTCCAAAACCGGTCATCTGCTGTCTCAGCCGTTTAACAGCTCCACGCCGGTGCTGTACTACAACAAAGACGCCTTCAAGAAAGCCGGTTTAGATCCGGAACAACCGCCAAAAACCTGGCAGGACCTGGCGGCGTACACCGCTAAGCTGAAAGCGGCGGGGATGAAGTGCGGCTACGCCAGCGGCTGGCAGGGCTGGATCCAGATTGAAAACTTCAGCGCCTGGCACGGCCTGCCGGTGGCCACCAAAAACAACGGCTTCGACGGCACCGACGCGGTACTGGAGTTCAACAAGCCAGAGCAGGTGAAGCACATCGCTCTGCTCGCCGATCTCAACAAGAAGGGCGATTTCAGCTACTTCGGGCGTAAAGACGAATCCACCGAGAAGTTCTACAACGGTGACTGTGCGATTACGACCGCCTCTTCCGGCTCTCTGGCGGATATCCGTCATTACGCAAAATTCAACTACGGCGTAGGCATGATGCCTTACGATGCTGACGTGAAAGGCGCACCGCAGAACGCCATCATCGGTGGGGCGAGCCTGTGGGTCATGCAGGGCAAAGACAAGGGCACCTACAAGGGCGTGGCTGAGTTCCTCGACTTCCTGGCGAAACCAGAGAATGCCGCCGAATGGCATCAGAAAACCGGCTACCTGCCTATCACCACGGCCGCGTATGACCTGACCCGCGAGCAGGGCTTCTACAGCAAAAACCCGGGCGCGGATATCGCGACGCGTCAGATGCTCAACAAGCCGCCATTGCCGTTCACCAAAGGCCTGCGTCTGGGGAATATGCCGCAGATCCGTACCATCGTAGATGAAGAGCTGGAAAGCGTGTGGACCGGGAAGAAAACCCCACAGCAGGCGCTGGATTCTGCGGTAGAGCGCGGTAATCAGCTGCTGCGCCGCTTTGAGCAATCAACAAAGTCTTAATCATTTTACCCTCATCCTGTCCCTCTCCCTGTGGGAAGGGCTGGGGTGAGGGCTACCTACGCTGAGCTAAACTATGTCCTCATCCCGTCCGGTGTTCCGTTCGCGCTGGCTGCCGTATTTGCTGGTCGCGCCGCAGCTGGTCATCACCGTTATCTTCTTTATCTGGCCTGCGGGCGAGGCGCTCTGGTACTCGGTACAAAGCGTCGATCCGTTTGGGCTTTCCAGCCAGTTTGTCGGGCTGGACAACTTTACCGCGCTGTTCCACGACAGCTATTACCTCGACGCCTTCTGGACGACCATGAAGTTCAGCGCGCTGGTCACTGTCAGCGGTCTTGTCGCATCGCTCTTTTTCGCGGCGCTGGTGGATTACGTGGTGCGCGGCAGCCGTCTGTATCAGACGCTGATGCTGCTACCTTACGCCGTGGCGCCTGCCGTCGCCGCCGTGCTGTGGATCTTCCTGTTTAACCCAGGGCGCGGGCTGATTACCCATTTCCTGGCGGAGTTCGGCTACGACTGGAACCACGCCCAGAACAGCGGTCAGGCGATGTTCCTGGTGGTCTTCGCGTCGGTGTGGAAACAGATCAGCTACAACTTCCTGTTCTTCTTTGCTGCGCTGCAGTCTATTCCGCGCTCGCTGGTTGAAGCCGCGGCGATTGATGGTGCAGGGCCGGTCCGTCGTTTCTTTAGGCTGTCACTGCCGCTGATTGCCCCGGTGAGTTTCTTCCTGCTGGTGGTCAACCTGGTTTACGCCTTCTTCGACACCTTCCCGGTGATCGACGCCGCCACGGCCGGTGGCCCGGTGCAGGCCACGACGACGCTTATCTATAAGATCTATCGCGAAGGCTTTGCCGGTCTGGATCTCTCGGCATCCGCCGCCCAGTCGGTCGTGCTGATGTTCCTCGTCATCCTTCTCACGGTAGTGCAGTTCCGTTATGTCGAAAGTAAGGTGCGCTACCAATGATCGAGAACCGTCGCGGGCTGACGATGTTCAGCCACACCATGCTGATTTTGGGCATCATCGTCATTCTGTTCCCGCTATATGTGGCCTTCGTTGCCGCCACGCTGGACACCAAAGCGGTGTTTGATACGCCGATGACGCTGATCCCAGGCGGGCATCTTTTCGAAAACATGAAAACCATCTGGACCCAGGGCGTGGGCGCTAACAGCGCACCATTCTGGCTGATGATGCTGAACAGCTTCATCATGGCGTTCGGTATTACGGTGGGCAAAATCACGGTGTCGATGCTCTCGGCCTTCGCCATCGTCTGGTTCCGCTTTCCCCTGCGTAACCTGTTCTTCTGGATGATCTTCATCACCCTGATGCTGCCGGTCGAAGTGCGTATCTTCCCGACGGTGGAAGTGATTGCCAACCTGAAGATGCTGGACAGCTACGCAGGTTTAACCCTGCCGCTGATGGCCTCGGCCACCGCCACCTTCCTGTTCCGCCAGTTCTTTATGACCCTGCCGGACGAGCTGATTGAGGCCGCGCGTATTGACGGAGCCTCGCCGATGCGCTTCTTCCGTGACATCGTGCTGCCGCTGTCGAAAACCAACCTTGCGGCGCTGTTTGTCATCACCTTTATCTACGGCTGGAACCAGTATCTATGGCCGCTGCTGATTATTCAGGACGTCAATCTTGGCACCGCCGTGGCGGGCATCAAAGGCATGATCGCCACCGGTGAAGGCACCACGCTCTGGAATCAGGTGATGGCGGCGATGCTGCTCACCCTTATCCCCCCGGTCGTTATCGTTTTAGCCATGCAACGTGCGTTCGTGCGTGGTTTAGTGGACAGTGAGAAATAAGATGGCAGGTTTAAAATTACAGGCAGTGACCAAAAGCTGGGACAACAAAACCCAGGTCATTCAGCCGTTAACGCTCGACGTGGCGGACGGGGAATTTATCGTGATGGTTGGCCCGTCAGGCTGCGGCAAATCAACGCTGCTGCGCATGGTTGCCGGGCTTGAACGTGTGACCAGCGGCGATATCTGGATCGATCGCCAGCGCGTGACCGAGATGGAGCCGAAGGACCGGGGCATCGCGATGGTGTTTCAGAACTACGCCCTTTACCCGCACATGAGCGTGGAAGAGAACATGGCATGGGGGCTGAAAATCCGCGGGATGGGCAAAAGCCATATCGATGAGCGCGTGAAAGAGGCGGCGCGTATTCTGGAACTGGATGGCCTGCTCAAGCGACGTCCGCGTGAACTGTCCGGCGGACAGCGCCAGCGCGTGGCGATGGGGCGCGCCATTGTGCGTGACCCCGCGGTGTTCCTGTTCGACGAGCCGCTCTCAAACCTTGATGCCAAGCTGCGCGTGCAGATGCGCCTTGAGCTGCAGCAGCTGCACCGTCGTCTGAAAACCACCTCCCTGTATGTGACGCACGATCAGGTGGAAGCGATGACCCTCGCCCAGCGCGTGATGGTGATGAACAAAGGCGTCGCCGAGCAGATTGGCACCCCGGTGGAGGTATACGAGAAACCGGCCTCCCGCTTTGTGGCAAGCTTTATTGGCAGCCCGGCGATGAACCTGCTGGAAGGGCGGATCAGCAGCGCCGGTACGCACTTTGAGCTGGAAAGTGGGATGGCGCTGCCCGTAAACGGGTACTATCGTGGCTATGCCGGGCGTAAGATGACGCTCGGTATCCGCCCGGAACATATTGGGTTAACCTCACAGGCGGAAGGCGGCGTGCCGCTGGTCATGGACACGCTGGAGATGCTGGGGGCTGACAACCTGGCGCACGGACGTTGGGGTGAACAAAAAATGGTGGTGCGTCTGGCCCATCAGGAGCGCCCTAAAGCAGGCAGCACGCTGTGGCTGCATCTGCCGGAAAATCACCTGCACGTATTCGACGGTGAAACAGGACAACGTATATGAGTAACTGGCCTTATCCCCACATCGTCGCCCACCGGGGCGGCGGTAAACTGGCGCCGGAAAACACGCTGGCGGCTATCGATATGGGCGCGCATTACGGTCACACGATGATCGAGTTCGACGCCAAGCTATCGAAAGACGGCGAGATTTTCCTTCTGCATGATGACAACCTCGAACGCACCAGCAATGGCTGGGGCGTGGCGGGAGACCTGCCGTGGCGCGATCTGCTGAACGTCGACGCCGGAAGCTGGTACAGCAGCGAGTTCAAAGGCGAGCCGCTGCCGCTGCTGGCGGAAGTGGCCGACCGCTGTCGCCTGCACGGCATGATGGCCAATATCGAAATCAAACCAACCACCGGCACCGGGCCGCTCACAGGTAAAGTCATTGCGCTGGCCGCGCGTGAGCTGTGGGAGGGCATGACGCCACCCCTGCTGTCGTCGTTTGACATTGATGCCCTGGAGGCGGCGCAGGCGTCCGTTCCGGCGTTGCCGCGCGGACTGCTGCTCGACACGTGGCGTGATGACTGGCGTGAACTGACCAGCCGTTTAGGGTGTGTGTCGATTCACCTGAACCACGCGCTGCTGGATGAGGCACGGGTAAAAATGTTGAAAGCGGCGGGGCTGCATATCCTGGTCTATACCGTCAACAAACCCCAGCGTGCGGCGGAGCTGCTGCGCTGGGGGGTGGACAGTATCTGTACCGATGCGATTGACGTGATCGGCCCGAACTTTAGTTCTGCGAAGAATTAAGCATCCCGCCATTCGACGGTGACTGAGACGGCAGCATATGCTGCTGTCCGCTGCCCGACGAGGTCATTCCGCCCAGCATCCCGCCGTTTGGGTTAGGCAGCGGCTGCTCACGCACCTGACCCTGCTGTATGCGCTGGGTGTTGGTGTTCATCTGGTTTTGCAGGCTTTGCTGCTGCATCTGGGTCTGCGTTTTCAACTGCTGGTTTAGCATCCCTTTCTGCTGTTGCTGCTGGCTCATCATTTCCGTTTGCATACGCTGCTGGCTTGGAATGACGTAGCCCTGCTGGTTCGGGTTGTTCATCGTATTGAGTGGCTGTGCGAGCGCGGCAAACGGAAGCAGCGCCGTAAGAATCAGTAAGCGTTTCATTGTCATCTCCCTTCTTTTGAGGCTTCTCTTAAGTTTACCCTGATTTCACCATGACGATGATTTTTTAGGAGTTGTGAACCAGGCTTAAGCGGGGAATATGGCCCTCTTCACCTGGAGAACAATAATGATGAAACCAACGTTTTTGCGCTGGATAGCGATCGCCGCGCTGATGGCAGGCGGCACATTTAGCGTGGCGGCCAACCCGCCAGCGGCTCCGCCAGTCTCGTACGGCGTGGAGGAAGATGTTTTTCATCCCGTGCGGGCAACGCAGGGTATGGTGGCGTCGGTGGATGCGCTGGCAACGAAAGTGGGCGTCGATATTCTCCGGCAGGGCGGTAATGCGGTGGATGCGGCAGTCGCGGTGGGCTATGCGCTGGCGGTGACGCATCCGCAGGCGGGGAACCTGGGCGGCGGCGGCTTTATGATGCTGCGGACCAAAGACGGCAAAACCACCGCCATCGACTTCCGTGAGATGGCCCCCGGACAGGCTTCCCGCGATATGTTCCTTGACGATCAAGGCAACCCGGACAGCAAAAAATCCCTGACTTCGCATCTCGCCTCCGGTACGCCGGGCACCGTCGCAGGCTTCTCCCTGGCGCTGGAAAAATATGGCACCCTGCCGCTCAACAACGTGGTACAGCCTGCGATTAAGCTCGCCCGCGAAGGTTTTGTGGTGAATGACGCCCTGGCTGACGATCTTAAAACCTATGGCAGCGAAGTGATTCCGAATCACGAAAACAGCAAGGCTATCTTCTGGAAAGACGGTGAACCGCTGAAGAAGGGCGATAAGCTGGTGCAGAAGAACCTGGCGAAAAGTCTGGAGCTGATTGCGGAGCACGGCCCGGATGCGTTCTACAAAGGGGCGATTGCCGACCAGATTGCCGAAGAGATGCAAAAGAACGGTGGGCTTATCACCAAAGCGGATCTCGCGGAGTACAAGGCCGTCGAGCGTGAGCCGATTCACGGAAGCTATCGCGGCTATGACGTTTTCTCGATGCCGCCTCCGTCTTCCGGCGGCATTCACATCGTGCAGATCCTCAACATTCTTGAAAACTTCGATATGCACAAGTTCGGCTTCGGCAGTGCGGATGCCATGCAGGTGATGGCAGAGGCGGAAAAACGCGCCTACGCCGACCGTTCAGAATACCTGGGCGACCCGGACTTCGTGAAGGTGCCGTGGCAGGCGCTGACCAATAAAGCCTATGCCAAATTGATTGCTGATGAGATTGATATCAACAAGGCCAAACCGTCGAGCGAGATCCGCCCGGGCAAGCTGGCACCGTATGAGAGCAACCAGACCACCCACTTCTCGGTGGTGGATAAAGACGGTAACGCGGTGGCGGTGACCTATACCCTCAACACCACCTTTGGTACAGGCATCGTGGCAGGCAATAGCGGGATTCTGCTCAATAACGAGATGGATGACTTCTCGGCCAAACCGGGCGTGCCGAACGTCTACGGGCTGGTGGGTGGGGATGCGAATGCAGTCGGGCCGAAGAAGCGTCCGCTGTCGTCCATGTCGCCCACCATCGTGGTCAAAGACGGTAAAACCTGGCTGGTGACAGGCAGCCCTGGCGGCAGCCGTATTATCACCACGGTGCTGCAGATGGTGGTGAACAGCATCGACTTTGGAATGAATGTTGCCGAAGCGACGAACGCACCACGTTTCCATCATCAGTGGCTGCCGGATGAGCTGCGTGTTGAGAAGGGCTTTAGCCCGGATACCATCAAGCTGCTGGAGCAGCGCGGACAGAAGGTGGCGCTGAAAGAGGCAATGGGCAGCACCCAGAGCATTATGGTCGGCCCGGACGGCACGCTGTTTGGGGCCTCGGATCCGCGTTCGGTGGATGATTTGACGGCGGGGTTCTGATTTTATTGCCCGGTAAGCGTCGCGTTACCGGGCAATTTATCACTTCAGCCGGGCCATGTAATACGCGTCCACATAGTCGCCGTTACGCAGGGCGAAGTTCCTGCCGGTCCCTTCGATTTCAAACCCAAACTTCTTATACAGCGCCAGTGCCGCAGGGTTATCCGCAAAAACCGTGAGCTCAATGCGTTCAATGCGCAACCAGTTGTCGCAGAGATTGACCATTTCGCGCATGAGCGCACGACCCACACCGCGTCCCTGTACATCAGCGGCCACGCTAATGCCGAACGTTGCAACGTGGCTGCGGCGGGGATTTTCCATCACATCGAGTGCCATATGGCCAACCACTCGCTGGTCAAGACAGGCGACGAGATGCCGTCTTCCCGGTTTCGTCGCGACCCGGTCATGCCACATATCCATTGAGGGATGGGGAAGTTGTAGCGTGTCGTGATACACCCCAGGATGCGACATAATGTCACGTAACGCTTCTGCATCGCGGGCTTCGATATGGCGTATCACAATCTCACTCATTCCTTCATCCTCAGTCAGTTAAACGTCCATTCCAACATCAGTGAGATTAAAATTTGAGTCAACTGCTAATTTTTGCAAAAAAGATTGGACAAGTGCGAATGAGAATGATTATTATTGCTCTGCGTTCAGGAAGACCCCTACGGGAACCTGAAAGCACGACATTGCTCACATTGCTTCCAGTATTACTTTAGCCAGCTTTACGCTGGCTTTTTTTTGTCTTTTTTCGCCCGCTCCCCGTGGAAGAGGGCTGGGGTGAGGGCAAAACTTGCGCTATGGTTGCACTCAGTAACCTTAAAAAGGACTGAGCCATGACATTACATTGCGCATTTATTGGATTTGGCAAAAGCACCACGCGTTACCACCTTCCGTATGTTCTCAACCGCAAAGACAGCTGGCACGTTGCCCATATCTACCGGCGTCGCGCGAAGCCGGAAGAGCAGTCTCCCCAGTACTCCCATATTCATTTCACCAGCGATCTTGATGAGGTCCTCAACGATCCGCAGGTCAAACTGGTGATTGTCTGTACCCACGCTGACAGCCATTTCGAGTACGCAAAACGCGCGCTGGAGGCGGGCAAAAACGTGCTGGTGGAAAAGCCGTTTACCCCGACAATGGCAGAGGCGAAAACGTTGTTTGACCTGGCGAAGCGCAAAGGGCTGACCGTCACGCCGTACCAAAACCGCCGCTTTGACAGCTGCTTCCTGACGGCAAAAAAAGTGATTGAGAGCGGTAAACTGGGTGACATCGTCGAGATTGAAAGCCACTTTGATTACTACCGTCCGGTGGCCGAAACGCATCCCGGCCTGCCGCAGGATGGCTCATTCTATGGTCTGGGCGTGCATACGCTCGATCAAATCATCTCTCTGTTTGGCCGACCGGACCACATGGCGTACGACATCCGCAGCCTGCGCAACAAAGCCAATCCGGATGACACCTTCGAAGCCCAGCTGTTTTACGGCGATCTGAAAGCCATCGTCAAAACCAGCCATCTGGTGAAAATTGACTACCCGAAATTTATTGTGCATGGCACCAGAGGCTCGTTTATCAAGTACGGTATCGACCAGCAGGAGACCAGCCTGAAGGCGAACATTATGCCCGGTGACCCGGGGTTTGCGGCGGATGACTCCGTGGGCGTGCTGGAGTACGTCAACGCAGAGGGCATCACTGTTAAAGAGGACGTGAAACCCGAAGCGGGTGACTACGGACGCGTTTACGATGCGCTGTATGAGACCCTGACTAACGATGCGCCCAATTACGTCAATGAATCTGAAGTTATGACCAATCTCGAACTCCTTGAACGGGCCTTCGAACAGGCCTCTCCTGCCACGATAACCCTCGCCAGATAAGAAATTATGACTCCTCTTTGCTTGTTCTAAATTTTTGAACAGAGGAGTCAATTTTCACCCTCTATGATCCCAGGCCGTTTGCGTCCACACTTACTCCATCGAAACGAACTGAGGGTGAAATAATGATCTACTTACGCAAAGCAAACGAACGTGGTCACGCGAATCATGGCTGGCTGGACTCATGGCATTCATTCTCGTTTGCTGACTACTACGACCCGAACTTTATGGGCTTCTCCGCACTGCGCGTCATTAACGATGACGTGATTGATGCAGGCCAGGGCTTCGGTACCCACCCGCACAAAGACATGGAAATCCTGACGTATGTGCTGGAAGGGGCGGTTGAGCACCAGGACAGCATGGGCAACAAAGAGCAGGTTCCGGCGGGCGAGTTCCAGATTATGAGTGCGGGTACCGGGGTGCGTCACTCTGAATACAACCCAAGCAAAACGGAAAAACTGCACCTGTATCAAATCTGGATCATTCCGGAAGAAACCGGCATCACCCCGCGCTACGAACAGCGCCGCTTTGATGCTAAACAGGGCAAACAGCTGGTGCTCTCTCCGGATGCGCGTGACGGTTCGCTGAAAGTGCACCAGGATATGGAACTGTACCGCTGGGCGCTGGCAAAAGACGAACAGTCTGTCCATCAGATTGCCGCTAACCGCCGCGTCTGGATCCAGGTGGTGAAAGGCGAGGTGTCTATTAACGGCACGAAAGCTACCACGGCGGATGGTCTGGCAATCTGGGATGAGCAGGCACTGTCCGTGCATGCCGACAGTGAAAGCGAAATTCTGCTGTTTGATCTGCCACCGGTGTAATAAATCATAAATAAATGCCCATCCTTCCCTTTGACAGGGGAAGGATGGGCTTTGTCCGTGATAAACTGAGCAAATCTATCACTTACGATTTCTCAGGACGATGAAAAAGAAACGCCCCGTACTTCAGGATGTAGCCGATCGCGTCGGTGTGACCAAAATGACGGTCAGCCGGTTTTTACGTAACCCGGAACAGGTTTCCGTGGCGTTGCGTGGCAAGATTGCCGCTGCCCTCGATGAACTGGGGTATATCCCTAACCGCGCCCCCGATATTCTTTCGAATGCGACCAGCCGCGCGGTTGGCGTCCTCCTGCCTTCCTTAACCAACCAGGTTTTTGCCGAAGTGTTGCGCGGCATTGAAAGCGTGACCGATGCCTTTGGCTATCAGACCATGCTCGCCCACTATGGGTACAAGCCGGAACTGGAAGAAGAACGTCTGGAATCCATGCTCTCCTGGAACATCGACGGTCTGATTTTAACCGAACGTACTCACACCCCCCGTACGCTAAAAATGATTGAAGTGGCAGGCATTCCGGTGGTGGAGCTGATGGACAGCCAGTCGCCGTGTCTCGATATTGCGGTGGGCTTTGATAACTTCGAAGCGGCGCGCCAGATGACGGCGGCTATCATCGCCCGCGGCCATCGGCATATTGCCTACCTGGGTGCACGTCTGGATGAACGTACTATCATCAAACAGAAGGGATACGAACAGGCAATGCTCGACGCCGGTTTAACACCGTACAGCGTGATGGTTGAGCAGTCGTCATCCTATACGTCGGGTATTGAACTGATGCGTCAGGCACGACGCGAGTATCCGCAACTGGACGGTATTTTCTGTACCAACGATGACCTTGCGGTCGGTGCAGCGTTCGAATGCCAGCGTCTGGGGCTGAAGATCCCCGAAGACATGGCGATTGCCGGTTTCCACGGCCACGACATCGGCCAGGTGATGGAACCCCGTCTGGCGAGCGTCCTGACACCGCGTGAACGTATGGGCCGTATTGGCGCAGAACGCCTGCTGGCGCGCATACGTGGCGAGACGGTGACGCCGAAAATGTTAGATTTAGGTTTCACCTTGTCACCGGGTGGATCTATTTAAGCTGACAAATTTGAAGTGGGTCACACTTATTCACTTCGCGCACGTTTGGATATTGCTTCTCTTTTGCCCCGGCAGGACAATGTTACCGATAACTGTTACCCGTAACAATTGACTGAGGGACACCCTTTGAGCACGACTAATCATGATCACCACGTTTACGTCCTGATGGGCGTTTCCGGTAGCGGTAAATCTGCCGTGGCCAGCGAAGTGGCGCATCAACTTCATGCGGCGTTTCTTGATGGCGACTTCCTCCATCCACGCAGCAATATCATGAAAATGGCCTCCGGCGAGCCGCTGAACGATGACGACCGCAAACCGTGGTTGCAGGCGCTGAATGACGCCGCGTTCGCGATGCAGCGTACCAACAAGGTCTCCCTGATCGTCTGCTCCGCGCTGAAAAAAACCTACCGCGACCTGCTGCGTGACGGCAACCCGAACCTCTCTTTCATCTACCTGAAAGGCGATTTCGAGGTGATTGAGAGCCGTCTGAAGGCGCGTAAAGGCCACTTCTTCAAAACCCAGATGCTGGTGACGCAGTTCGAAGCGTTGCAGGAGCCGGGTGACGATGAGAAAGACGTCTTAGTGGTTGATATCGATCAGTCACTGGAGGGTGTTGTTGCCAGCACCATCGAGGTCATTAATAAAAGGCAGTAAGTTTTGAGTACATTAACGCTAGTTTTAACAGCAGTTGGTTCCGTATTGCTGCTGCTGTTTTTAGTGATGAAAGCGCGTATGCATGCTTTCGTTGCCTTAATGGTGGTGTCTATTGGTGCAGGTCTCTTTTCCGGTATGCCGCTCGATAAGATCGCAGCGACGATGGAAAAAGGGATGGGAGGCACGCTGGGTTTCCTGGCCATTGTGGTCGCGCTGGGCGCGATGTTTGGCAAGATCCTGCATGAGACGGGCGCAGTCGACCAGATTGCCGTCAAAATGCTCAAATCCTTCGGACACAGCCGTGCGCACTACGCGATTGGCCTCGCCGGTCTGATTTGTGCGCTGCCGCTGTTCTTCGAAGTGGCCGTGGTGCTGCTGATTAGCGTGGCGTTCTCGATGGCGCGCCATACCGGCACTAACCTCGTGAAGCTGGTGATTCCGCTGTTTGCGGGCGTGGCGGCTGCGGCGGCGTTCCTGCTGCCTGGGCCTGCGCCGATGCTGCTGGCTTCTCAGATGCACGCCGATTTTGGCTGGATGATCCTGATTGGCCTGTGTGCAGCGATCCCGGGAATGATTATTGCCGGCCCGCTGTGGGGCAACTTCATCAGCCGTTACGTTGAGCTTCACATTCCGGATGACGTCACCGAGCCGCACCTTGGCGAAGGCAAAATGCCGTCCTTCGGCTTCAGCCTGGCGCTGATCCTGCTGCCGCTGGTGCTGGTGGGGCTGAAAACCATCGCCGCGCGTTTCGTGCCGGTGGGGTCTACCGCGTACGAATGGTTTGAGTTTATCGGCCACCCGTTCACCGCGATCCTGGTGGCGTGTCTGGTGGCGATGTACGGCCTGGCGATGCGCCAGGGCATGCCGAAAGACAAAGTGATGGAAATCTGCGGCCATGCGCTGCAGCCGGCGGGTATCATTCTGCTGGTGATCGGTGCCGGTGGCGTGTTCAAACAGGTGCTGGTGGATTCCGGCGTGGGTCCGGCGCTGGGCGAAGCCCTGACCGGCATGGGGCTGCCCATTGCGGTGACCTGTTTCGTACTGGCTGCGGCGGTGCGTATCATCCAGGGCTCTGCGACGGTGGCATGTTTAACCGCCGTGGGTCTGGTGATGCCGGTGATTGAACAGCTTAACTACTCCGGTGCCCAGATGGCCGCGCTCTCAATCTGTATTGCGGGCGGGTCGATTGTGGTGTCACACGTCAACGACGCCGGCTTCTGGCTGTTCGGTAAATTTACCGGTGCGACCGAAGCGCAAACCCTGAAAACCTGGACGCTGATGGAAACCATCCTCGGCACGACGGGTGCCATTGTCGGGATGATTGCGTTTACGCTGTTGAGTTAAACCCGGCTAAAAGCAAAAGGACAACGTGAGTTGTCCTTTTTTGTTTTTACCTAGCCCTTCATCCACGCGCGGATCCCGTCCAGGAACATCTGCGTCGCCATCATCACCAGAATCAACCCCATCAGGCGCTCCAGCGCGTTTACGCCTTTCTCACCCAGCAGACGCAGGAACAACGACGACTGCAGCAGAATGATAAACGTCCCGCCCCAGGCAATCAGCAAGGCAATCACCAGATGGCTCATCTGATTGGGGTACTGATGCGACAGCAGCATCAGCGTTGCCAGAATCGTCGGTCCGGCGACAAGGGGAATCGCCAGCGGCACAATAAACGGCTCTTCCCCCGCGGGCAGGCCGCTGCTGCTGCCTTCGGCGCTCGGGAAAATCATCTTAATCGCTATCAGGAACAGGATAATCCCACCGGAAATCGAAACCGTTTCGGCACGCAGATTCAGGAAGGCGAGGATTTTCTCACCGGCAAACAGGAAGATGAACATCACCAGCAGCGCGATAAGCAGCTCGCGGATCATGATCGCCCGACGGCGTTTGGGTTCGGTGTGCTTCAGCACCGACATGAAGATAGGCAGGTTGCCCAGAGGATCCATTATCAGGATCAATAAAACCGCCGCGGATATGATTTCACTCATTAAAATTATCCCTGAAACTCTCTATGGTTATTATGATGATTAGCGCTATTTCTGATTGGGGGGCCATCATCGATTAATTTCGCTTGCGACTTTGGCAGCATTTTGTAATGTGAAGCATATCCCAGTTGAATACTGGTTTGCACAATCAGCACACACCCTCTGCAGGAAAAAAATGCTATGAAAAACGTTGGTTTTATCGGCTGGCGCGGTATGGTCGGCTCTGTTCTCATGCAACGCATGGTTGAAGAGCGCGATTTTGACGCCATCCGCCCGGTCTTCTTCTCCACTTCCCAGCTCGGCCAGGCTGCACCTTCTTTTGGCGGCAGCACCGGTACGTTGCAGGATGCTTTCGATCTGGAAGCGCTGAAGGCACTCGACATTATTGTCACTTGCCAGGGCGGCGATTATACCAACGAAATTTATCCAAAGCTGCGTGAAAGCGGCTGGCAGGGCTACTGGATTGATGCGGCGTCTTCACTGCGCATGAAAGACGATGCCATCATCATTCTCGACCCGGTCAACCAGGACGTCATCACCGACGGCCTGAACAACGGCGTAAAAACCTTTGTCGGCGGTAACTGCACCGTCAGCCTGATGCTGATGTCCCTCGGCGGCCTGTTCGCGCAGGACCTGGTGGAGTGGGTCTCCGTGGCGACTTACCAGGCCGCGTCCGGCGGCGGTGCGCGTCATATGCGCGAGCTGCTGACGCAGATGGGCCAGTTGCACCACAGCGTTGCAACCGAGCTGGCAAACCCGGCCTCCGCTATTCTCGATATCGAGCGTAAAGTCACCGAGCTGACCCGCAGCGGCGAGCTGCCGGTGGATAACTTTGGTGTACCGCTGGCCGGTGGTCTGATCCCGTGGATCGACAAACAGCTGGATAACGGCCAGACCCGCGAAGAGTGGAAAGGTCAGGCTGAGACCAACAAAATACTCAATACCGCGAACACCATTCCAGTTGACGGTCTGTGCGTACGTATCGGCGCGCTGCGCTGCCACAGCCAGGCCTTCACGATTAAACTGAAAAAAGATGTGTCGATTCCGACCGTGGAAGAGCTGCTGGCTGCACACAACCCGTGGGCGAAAGTGGTTCCAAACGATCGCGACATCACCATGCGTGAATTGACCCCGGCTGCCGTCACCGGCACGCTGACCACCCCGGTGGGTCGTCTGCGTAAGCTGAACATGGGGCCGGAGTTCCTTTCTGCATTCACCGTCGGCGACCAGCTTCTGTGGGGCGCAGCCGAGCCGCTGCGTCGCATGCTGCGCCAGCTGGCGTAATAATTTGTTAAACCCCGGGGGGTGATTTTCACCCCCTTTTCCGCGTACTACATGGAGTAAAACGCATATGTCTTATTTTTTATCAGGAGTCATTTAGAGCGTTGGCTATGCTTTAAGGAAGAGTTATTTCTTACCTGAGGTTAGGACGGGGCTGAGAGGATGCCCGTTCAGGTCACATTAAAGTCGTCCCAGGCGCTAAAAAAGGACGACATAAAAAACAGGATGAATACCATGTCCGATCGTGTGGATAGAGACGTGATTAATGCGCTTATTGCGGGTCATTTTGCCGACCCCTTTTCCGTACTGGGGATGCACCGTACCGAGGCCGGGCTGGAAGTCCGGGCACTGTTACCGGATGCCACAGAAGTGTGGGTTATCGAACCCAAAACCGGCCGCAAGGTCGGCAATCTGGAATGCCTCGATTCTCGTGGCTTCTTTTCGGGCGTAATGCCCCGTCGTAAAAACCCTTTTCGTTATCAGCTTGCCGTTATCTGGCATGGTCAGCAAAATCTCATCGATGATCCCTACAGTTTTGGGCCTCTTTTACAGGAGATGGACGCGTGGCTGCTGTCTGAAGGTACCCACCTGCGACCTTATGAAACGCTGGGTGCCCATGCCGATACGATGGATGGCATCACCGGCACGCGGTTTGCCGTGTGGGCGCCTAACGCCCAGCGAGTCTCCGTTGTCGGCCAGTTCAACTACTGGGATGGCCGTCGTCACCCGATGCGTCTGCGCCGCGAAAGCGGTATCTGGGAGCTGTTTATCCCCGGCGCGCACAACGGCCAGCTGTATAAATTCGAGATGATCGATGCGCACGGCAAGCTGCGTATTAAGTCCGACCCGTACGCCTTCGAAGCGCAGATGCGTCCGGAAACCGCGTCAATGATTTGCGGCCTGCCGGAGAAAGTTGTTCAGAGTGAAGAACGCAAGCAGGCCAACCGCTTTGATGCGCCAATCTCCGTCTATGAAGTGCATCTCGGTTCCTGGCGTCGCCATACCGATAATAACTTCTGGCTCAGCTACCGGGAGCTTGCTGACCAGCTGGTTCCGTACGCGAAATGGATGGGCTTTACCCACCTTGAGCTGCTGCCAATTAATGAACACCCGTTCGACGGAAGCTGGGGTTATCAGCCGACCGGGATGTATGCCCCGACGCGTCGCTTCGGCACGCGCGATGACTTCCGCTATTTTATCAATGCCGCGCACGCCGCCGGGTTAAACGTGATCCTCGACTGGGTGCCGGGCCATTTCCCGTCCGATGATTTTAGTCTTTCAGAGTTTGACGGCACTAAGCTGTACGAGCACAGCGACCCGCGCGAAGGCTATCACCAGGACTGGAACACGCTGATCTACAACTACGGTCGTCGTGAAGTGGCAAACTACCTCGTGGGCAATGCGCTGTACTGGATTGAGCGCTTTGGCATTGATGCCCTGCGCGTTGATGCCGTGGCGTCGATGATCTACCGCGACTACAGCCGCAAAGAAGGCGAGTGGATCCCGAACGAGTATGGCGGCCGTGAAAACCTGGAAGCGATTGAGTTTCTGCGCAACACCAACCGTATTATCGGCGAGCAGGTAGACGGTGCGGTGACGATGGCGGAAGAGTCCACCGACTTCCCTGGCGTCTCCCGTCCACCGTCAACCGGCGGACTGGGGTTCTGGTACAAATGGAACCTGGGGTGGATGCACGACACGCTCGACTACATGAAGCTGGATCCTGTCTACCGTCAGTATCACCATGACAAACTCACCTTCGGGCTGCTCTACAACTACACCGAGAACTTCATGCTGCCGCTGTCGCATGACGAAGTGGTGCATGGCAAAAAATCCATTCTCGACCGCATGCCGGGCGATGCATGGCAGAAGTTCGCCAACCTGCGCGCCTACTACGGCTGGATGTTCGCCTTCCCGGGTAAAAAACTGCTGTTTATGGGCAATGAGTTCGCCCAGGGGCGCGAGTGGAACCACGACACCAGCCTCGACTGGCATCTGCTGGAAGGGGGCGACAACTGGCACCACGGCGTGCAGCGTCTGGTGCGGGACCTGAACCTGACCTACCGTCACCACAAAGCTCTGCATGAGCTTGATTTTGACCCGTACGGTTTCGAGTGGCTGGTGGTGGATGACCATGAGCGCTCGGTGTTTGTCTTTGTGCGGCGGGATAAAGCCGGCAACGAAATTATCGTCGCCAGCAACTTTACCCCTGTACCGCGCCATCATTATCGCTTCGGGATTAACCAGGCCGGCAAGTGGCGTGAAATCCTGAATACCGATTCCACGCACTACCACGGCAGCAATGCCGGTAACGGTGGTCTGGTGCAAAGCGATGCCATTGAAAGCCACGGGCGACCGAATTCCCTGAGCCTTACGCTACCGCCGCTCAGTACCATCTGGCTGATCCGGGAGGGGGAATGACCCAGCTTACGGCAGGTAAACCCGAACCGCTCGGGGCACGTTTTGATGGAAAGGGGGTGAATTTCACGCTCTTTTCTGCCCATGCGGAGCGGGTTGAACTGTGCGTATTTGACGGCGAGGGTAATGAACATCGTTACGACCTGCCGTCTCGCACAGGAGATACCTGGCACGGCTACCTGGCCGGGGGACGGCCAGGAATGCACTACGGCTATCGCGTACACGGCCCGTGGGCACCCGCGCAGGGGCACTGGTTTAACCCGGCGAAGCTGCTGATCGATCCGTGTGCGCACCGCGTGGATGGCGAGTTTAAAGACGACCCTATTTTCCATGTCGGCTACGGTGAACCCGACCACCGCGACAGCGCCCCCGTGGCGCCTAAAAGCGTGGTGGTGAACGATCTCTACGACTGGGAAGACGATGCCCCGCCGCGCACGCCGTGGGGCAACACCGTTATCTACGAGGCGCATGTCAAAGGGCTGACGTATCTGCATCCGTCAATCCCGAAAGAGATGCGCGGCACCTACAAGGCGCTCGGTCATCCGACCATGATTGCCTACCTCAAGCACCTCGGGATCACGGCCCTGGAGCTGTTGCCCGTCGCGCATTTTGCCAGTGAACCTCGTCTGCAGCGGCTGGGGCTCAGTAACTACTGGGGCTACAACCCGCTGGCGATGTTTGCGCTCGAACCCCGCTATGCCGCTCATCCGGACAAGGCGCGGGACGAGTTTCGTGATGCGGTAAAGGCGCTTCATGCGGCAGGTATTGAGGTCATTCTGGACGTGGTACTGAACCACAGTGCGGAAAGCGATCTCGATGGACCGACGCTCTCCATGCGCGGAATTGATAACCGTAGCTATTATTGGATCAGGGACGATGGCGATTACTTCAACTGGACCGGTTGCGGTAACACGCTCAATCTCAGCCACCCGGCGGTCATGCATTTCGCGTATGAATGCCTGAAGTACTGGGTGGACACGTTCCACGTCGACGGTTTTCGTTTTGATCTGGCACCCGTTATGGGGCGTACGCCGGCCTTCAGCCAGCAGGCGCCGCTGTTTGAAGCGATCAAAAACTGTCCGGTGCTGTCACAGGTGAAGCTCATTGCCGAGCCGTGGGACATCGGTGAAGGGGGTTATCAGGTCGGGAATTTCCCGCCCCTGTTTGCCGAGTGGAACGATCACTATCGCGATGCCGCGCGCCGCTTCTGGCTGGAACGGAATCTGTCGCTGGGGGAGTTCGCCGGACGCTTTGCCGGGTCCAGCGATCTTTTTAAGCGCGATGGCAAACGACCGTCTGCGACGATCAACCTGCTGACGGCGCACGACGGTTTTACGCTCCGGGACTGCGTTTGTTTCAATCAGAAACACAATGAAGCGAACGGCGAGGAGAATCGCGATGGCACTAACAATAACCATAGCTTCAATCATGGTATAGAAGGGTTAGGCGGAAGCCTTGATGTTATCGAGCGGCGACGCGCCAGCGTGCATGCGCTGCTGACAACGCTGTTATTGTCGCAGGGCACGCCGATGCTGCTGGCAGGCGATGAACATGGTCACAGTCAGCATGGTAACAACAATGCGTATTGCCAGGACAACACGTTGACCTGGCTCGACTGGGGTGAAGCGAACAGCGGGTTGATTCATTTTACCGCTGCGCTGATCCATCTTCGCCAGCAAATTCCCGCGCTCACCGCCGATCGCTGGTGGGAAGAGGGCGACGGTAATGTCCGCTGGCTGAATCAAGACGCGCAACCCTTAAGCGCGCAAGAGTGGCAACACGGCGTACCACGCCTGCAAATCCTGCTTTCGGAGAGGTGGCTGGTCACGCTGAACGCGACGGATGACGTCGCTGAGATTGTTTTACCTGACGGGGAATGGCGCGCTGTTCCCCCATTTGCCGGAGCGGATAATCCGGTAGTAATGGCTGTCTGGCACGGGCCTGCGCACGGAGTGTGCGTATTCCAAAGATGATAAAAAAGGAGTTAGTCATGGTTAGATTAGAGAAGAACGATCCCTTAATGTTGGCACGCCAGCTACCATTAAAAACTGTTGCCCTGATACTCGCAGGCGGGCGTGGTACTCGTCTGAAAGATTTGACCATCAAACGCGCCAAACCTGCCGTCCACTTTGGTGGTAAGTTCCGTATTATCGACTTTGCGCTCTCCAACTGCCTGAACTCAGGCATTCGCCGCATTGGCGTCATTACGCAGTATCAGTCGCATACTCTGGTGCAGCACATCCAGCGCGGCTGGTCATTCTTCAGTGAAGAGATGAATGAGTTTGTCGATCTTCTGCCTGCCCAGCAGCGCGTTCACGGTGAGAACTGGTATCGCGGGACGGCGGATGCGGTGACGCAAAACCTCGACATTATTCGTCGTTATAACGCGGAATACATCGTGATCCTCGCGGGCGATCATATCTACAAGCAAGACTACTCCCACATGCTGATCGACCACGTCGAAAAAGGGGCGCGTTGCACCGTGGCATGCCTGCCCGTGCCTGTTGCTGAGGCGACGGCATTTGGGGTGATGCACGTCGACGCCGACGACAAGATTATCGATTTTGTCGAAAAACCGGCGAACCCACCGACAATGCCAGGAGACGATACCAAATCGCTCGCCAGCATGGGGATCTATGTCTTTGATGCTGATTATCTTTACGCGCTACTGGAAGAAGACGACAAAGACGAAAACTCCAGCCACGACTTCGGCAAAGATATCATTCCGAAAATTACCAAAGCTGGCATGGCGTATGCACATCCCTTCCCGTTGTCCTGCGTGCAGTCTGATCCGAATGCTGAACCTTACTGGCGCGACGTCGGAACACTGGAGGCCTACTGGAAGGCAAACCTCGATCTCGCGTCGGTGACGCCTGAACTGGATATGTACGACCAGAACTGGCCAATCCGTACCCACATGGAATCGCTGCCGCCGGCGAAATTCGTTCAGGACCGCTCCGGCAGTCACGGCATGACGCTGAACTCGCTGGTGTCCGGCGGATGCATTATCTCGGGGTCGGTGGTGGTGCAGTCGGTGCTGTTCCCCCGCGTGCGCGTGAACTCATTCTGTAATATCGATTCGGCGGTGCTGTTGCCGGATGTCTGGGTCGGACGCTCATGCCGTCTGCGCCGTTGCGTTATCGACCGTGCCTGCGTCATACCTGAAGGCATGGTGATTGGTGAAAATGCGGAAGAAGACGCGCGTCGTTTCTACCGTTCGGAAGAGGGGATCGTGTTAGTAACACGGGAAATGTTGCGGAAGCTGCAGGTCAAACAGGAGCGATAATGCAGGTTTTACATGTATGTTCTGAGATGTTCCCGTTGTTAAAAACGGGCGGTCTGGCGGATGTTCTTGGCGCATTGCCTGCGGCGCAAATCGCCGGGGGTGTAGATACCCGAGTTCTGTTGCCCGCTTTTCCGGATATCCGGCGTGGTATTCCAGATGCAAAGGTGGTCACTCGTCGTGAAACCTTCGCCGGCCGCATCACCCTGCTGTTTGGACATTACAATGGCGTAGGCATTTACCTGATTGATGCGCCGCATTTATACGATCGACCGGGTAGCCCGTATCACGATACGAACCTGTTCGCCTATACCGACAACGTGCTGCGTTTCGCACTGCTCGGCTGGGTCGGTGCTGAAATGGCAACCGGGCTGGATCCGTTCTGGCGCCCGAATGTGGTACACGCTCACGACTGGCACGCCGGGCTTGCACCGGCGTATCTGGCGGCGCGCGGCCACCCGGCGAAATCGGTCTTTACCGTTCACAACCTGGCGTATCAGGGCATGTACTATGCCCATCACATGAATGACATCGATCTGCCATGGTCGTTCTATAACATGCACGGGCTGGAGTTTAACGGGCAGATTTCGTTCCTGAAAGCCGGCATCTACTACGCCGATCACATTACGGCCGTGAGCCCGACCTACGCCCGGGAAATTACCCAGCCGGAGTTTGGTAACGGTCTGGAAGGGTTGCTGCGACAGCGCCATCGTGAGGGCCGCCTGTCGGGGATCCTCAACGGCGTTGATGAGCAGATCTGGAATCCGGAGACCGATCTTCTGCTGGCGGCACGCTATGGCCGCGATTCCGTGGAAGACAAAGCGGAAAACAAACGCCAGCTGCAGATTGCGATGGGGCTGAAGGTGAACGATAAAGTGCCGCTGTTCGCCGTCGTCAGCCGTCTGACCAGCCAGAAAGGGCTGGATTTAGTGCTGGAGGCGCTGCCGGGCTTACTGGAGCAGGGGGGACAACTGGCGCTGCTCGGTGCCGGCGACCCGGTGCTGCAGGAAGGTTTCCTTGCGGCAGCGGCGGAACACCCCGGGCAGGTAGGGGTGCAGATTGGCTATCACGAAGCGTTTTCGCACCGGATTATGGGCGGTGCTGACGTCATTCTGGTGCCGAGCCGTTTCGAACCGTGTGGCCTGACGCAGCTTTATGGCCTGAAATACGGCACGCTGCCGCTGGTACGTCGTACCGGCGGGCTGGCGGATACCGTATCGGACAGTTCTCTGGAAAACCTTGCGGACGGTATCGCCAGCGGGTTTGTCTTTGAGGACAGTAATGCCTGGTCGCTGCTGCGGGCGATTCGGCGTGCTTTCGTCTTGTGGTCCCGTCCATCTCTGTGGCGTTACGTTCAGCGTCAGGCGATGTCCCTGGACTTTGGCTGGCACGTTGCGGCGCAGTCATACCGCGACCTTTATCAACGCTTGATGTAACGAGGCGAAGTTACTGATATGAATGCTCCTTTTAGCTATTCTTCACCCACGCTCAGCGTTGAGGCGTTAAAGCACTCTATCGCCTATAAGCTGATGTTTACCATCGGGAAAGACCCGGTCATCGCCAACAAACACGAGTGGCTGAACGCCACGCTGTTTGCCGTGCGTGACCGCTTAGTGGAACGCTGGCTGCGCTCTAACCGCGCCCAGCTCTCGCAGGAAACGCGTCAGGTTTATTACCTGTCGATGGAATTTTTGATTGGCCGCACGCTGTCCAATGCGCTGTTGTCGCTCGGTATCTATGACGACGTCAAAACCGCACTGGAAGAGATGGGGTTAGATTTAGAAGAGCTGATTGACGAAGAGAACGACCCGGGCCTCGGTAACGGCGGCCTGGGGCGCCTGGCCGCCTGTTTCCTGGACTCGCTGGCGACGCTGGCCCTGCCGGGCCGCGGCTACGGGATTCGCTACGACTACGGCATGTTCAAACAGAACATTGTGGAAGGCCGACAGAAAGAGTCTCCGGACTACTGGCTTGAGTACGGCAACCCGTGGGAATTCAAACGACACAACACGCGCTACAAAGTGCGCTTTGGTGGCCGTATTCAGCAGGAGGGAAAAAAATCCCGCTGGGTTGAGACGGAAGAGATCCTGGCCGTGGCCTATGACCAGATTATCCCCGGATACGACACCGATGCCACCAACACCCTGCGCCTGTGGAGCGCCCAGGCCAGTAGCGAAATCAACCTCGGTAAATTCAACCAGGGCGACTATTTTGCGGCGGTGGAAGATAAAAACCACTCTGAAAACGTCTCCCGCGTGCTTTATCCGGATGACTCGACCTATTCCGGACGCGAACTGCGTCTGCGTCAGGAGTATTTCCTTGTGTCCGCGACGATTCAGGACATCCTGAGCCGTCACTATCAGCTGCACAAAACCTACAGTAACCTGGCGGAAAAAACCGCCATTCACCTCAACGACACCCACCCGGTGCTTTCGATCCCCGAGCTCATGCGTCTGCTGATCGACGAGCACAAATTCAGCTGGGATGATGCGTTTGAAGTGACCTGCCAGGTCTTCTCGTACACCAACCACACCCTGATGAGCGAAGCGCTGGAAACCTGGCCGGTCGACATGCTCGGTAAAATTTTGCCGCGCCATCTGCAGATTATCTTTGAGATTAACGACTACTTCCTGAAGACGCTGCAGGAGCAGTATCCAAACGATACTGGCCTGCTGAGCCGGGCTTCAATCATTGATGAATCCAACGGTCGCCGCGTGCGTATGGCCTGGCTGGCGGTGGTGATCAGTCACAAGGTGAACGGGGTTTCCGGACTGCACTCGAACCTGATGGTGCAGTCGCTGTTTGCTGATTTCGCGAAGATCTTCCCGACGCGTTTTTGCAACGTGACGAACGGTGTTACCCCGCGTCGCTGGCTGGCGCTGGCTAACCAGCCGCTCTCCGACGTCCTGGACGAACATATTGGCCGCACCTGGCGTACCGATTTGAGTCAGCTGGGCGAGCTTGAACAGCACCTGGATTTCCCAGCGGTGAACAAAGCCGTGCGTGAAGCCAAGCTTCTGAACAAGAAGCGGCTGTCGGTGTATCTTGCGCTGCACCTGAACGTGGTGGCCAACCCGAAAGCGTTGTTTGATGTGCAAATCAAGCGTATCCATGAGTACAAGCGACAGCTCATGAACGTGCTGCACGTCATCACGCACTACAATCGCATCAAAGCCGACCCAACGGCCGACTGGGTGCCACGGGTGAAAATCTTTGCCGGTAAGGCGGCGTCGGCATACTACATGGCGAAGCACATTATTCATCTCATCAATGATGTGGCGAAGGTGGTCAACAACGATCCGGATATCGGTGACAAGCTGAAGGTGGTCTTTGTCCCGAACTACAGTGTGAGTCTGGCGCAGCTGATCATTCCGGCGGCGGACCTGTCTGAGCAGATTTCCACGGCCGGTACGGAAGCCTCCGGCACCAGTAATATGAAGTTTGCCCTGAATGGCGCACTGACCATCGGTACGCTGGATGGCGCGAACGTTGAGATGCTGGAGCATGTCGGGGCAGAAAATATCTTTATCTTCGGTAACACGACGGAGGAGGTGGAGGCGCTTCGCAGGAAGGGCTACTCGCCGCGCGAGTACTACGAAGAAGATGAAGAGCTGCGCCAGGTGTTGACGCAAATCGCCACCGGCGTGTTTAACCCTGAAGAGCCGAGCCGCTATCGCGATCTGGTCGATTCACTGATTAACTTTGGTGACCACTATCAGGTGCTGGCGGATTACCGCAGCTATGTCGACTGCCAGGACAACGTGGACGAGTTGTACCGTCAGCAGGAGAAGTGGACCAGCGCCGCAATGCATAACATCGCCAATATGGGCTATTTCTCATCAGACCGTACTATCAAAGAATATGCTGAAACTATCTGGCATATCGATCCCGTGCGGTTATAAAAAAACAGAGCCGGGTGGCGGCTTCGCCTGACCCGGCTTGTGCGATCTGCAGGCCCGGGAAGCGTAACGCCACCGGGCCTTTTTACATCACGATGCTAATGACAGCTCACGCTTTCCCGCGTTCTGCGCCAGCCACTGCGCCACGCGCGACTGCTGCTCGGCATCCAGCCACATCCCTTCTTTGGTACGACGCCAGATGGCATCATCCAGGCGGCGCACCCACTCGTTCTCAACCAGATAGCGCAGTTCGGCTTCGTAGAGTTCGTGACCGAAATGTTCACCCAGGTCGGCAAGCGTTTTGGCTTCACCCAGGATCCATTCCGTATTACTGCCGTAGGTACGAGCGTAGTGACGCGCCATCCCTTCGGTGATGAACGGGTAGCGACGGCGCAGTTTCGCGGCATAATCATCGCGGTTATCCCCGATATCGCCGCCAGGCAATACGGCACCTTTAGTCCAGGCCGGGCCAATGCCTTTGTAGTACGGCACCAGTTTTTCCAGCGCGTGTTCGGCCAGCTTACGATAGGTAGTGAGCTTGCCGCCAAAGACCGACAGCAGCGGTGCCTGGCCGTCCACGTCATGTATATCCAGCGTATAGTCGCGGGTGATGGCCTGCGGTGAGTCCGATTCGTCATCACACAGCGGACGCACGCCGGAGTAAGTCCAGACCACGTCATCGCGTGCCAGCTGTTTTTTGAAGTGCGCGTTATACACTTTCAGCAGGTAGCTGACTTCACTTTCGTCGATCTCGACATTTTTCGGATCGCCTTTGTACTCCACGTCGGTGGTGCCGATGATGGAGAACTCGTCCATCCACGGGATCACAAACACGATACGTTTATCTTCGTTTTGCAGGATATAGGCCTGCTTCTGGGTATGCACGCGTGGCACGACAATGTGGCTGCCTTTGATCAGGCGGATGCCGTACGGCGAAGGCAGGTGCATTCCCTCATCAAAGAACTGTTTCACCCACGGACCGGTGGCGTTTACCAGGCCGCGCGCTTTCCAGCTGAACTTCTCGCCGGTATCCACGTCTTCCGCTTCAACAACCCACAGGCCGTTTTCACGACGGGCAGCCGTGGCGCGGGTGCGGGTTTTCACCTCGCCGCCCTTTTTCACCACCATCTGCGCATTGGCAAGGACCAGACGCGCATCGTCTACCCAGCAGTCGGAATATTCGAATCCGCGCACGATTTCAGGTTTAAGGACCGATTCTGAGCCAAAACGCAAACCGGTCGATCCTGGCAGGCTGGTACGTTTGCCCAGATGATCGTACATAAACAGACCGATTCGAATCATCCACGCCGGACGCAGATGCGGGCGGTGGGGCAGGCGAAAGCGCATCGGAATCGCCAGATGCGGGGCCATTTTCAGCAGCACTTCACGTTCGGCCAGGGCTTCGCTGACCAGGCGGAATTCGTAGTGTTCCAGGTAGCGCAGGCCACCGTGGATCAGTTTGGAGCTGGCGGACGAGGTCGCGCAGGCGAGATCGTTAGCTTCCAGCATCAGCACGGATAAACCGCGTCCTGCAGCATCGGCCGCAATCCCGGCACCGTTGATGCCACCGCCTATCACAATCAGATCTTTGGTTTCCATAACACCCTCACGCACTTTCGTTAAAGCTCAGAAATGTTCGATATCGCTCATAATAGCAAAGGAACGCGCTTTTGGTAACATCAAAAAAACAATTTAGAGTGATATGGATAACATAATGGCGTTTACCCGCCGCCAGGACGTACACTACGGGGTAAAATAGTGCCGCTTGATGCCCTCGCCCATCCTTCTCACTTCAGGAGAGAGTGGGGGTGAGAGGAAGCGCACCACACCTGAATATAAGATGAGAGCACCATGGATCAGTTTGAATGTATTAACGTAGAAGAAGCCCATCAGAAAATGCACCAGGGAACGGCTGTGCTGGTGGACATCCGCGATCCACAGAGCTTTGCGATGGGCCACACGCCAGGCGCGTTCCACCTGACCAACGACTCCCTGGGCGCGTTTATGCGCGATAACGATTTCGACACGCCGGTGATGGTCATGTGCTACCACGGCAACAGCAGTAAAGGTGCAGCGCAGTACCTGCTTCAGCAGGGCTACGATGCGGTTTACAGCGTTGATGGCGGCTTCGATGCCTGGCATCGTCATTTCCCGGCAGAAGTTGAATACGCGTTTGAGCGCTGATACCGCTATACTGTCCCCTTTTGTGTGGAAATAAGCGACGGCTGCCCATGTTGATGATCACCTCTTTTACCAACCCGCGCGTCGCCCAGGCGTTTGTCGACTATATGGCGACGCAGGGCGTTATTCTGACCATCCAGCAACATCATCAGACCGATGTGTGGCTGGCCGACGAGAGCCAGGCCGCGAGGGTAAATGAGGAGCTGGCGCGATTCCTTGAGAACCCCGGCGACCCGCGCTATCTGGCCGCAAGCTGGCAATCAGGCCAGACGGGCAGCGGGCTGCACTATCGTCGTTTTCCCTTCTTTGCCACCGTGCGCGAACGCGCGGGTCCGTTTACGCTGCTGCTGATGGCGGCCTGCATTATCGTGTTCATTATGATGAACGTGGTCGGCGACCAGAGCGTCATGATCGCCCTGGCATGGCCCTATGACCCTTCACTGGACGTTGACGTCTGGCGCTATTTTACCCACGCGCTGATGCACTTCTCGGTGATGCATATTCTCTTTAACCTGCTGTGGTGGTGGTACCTTGGCGGTGCCGTCGAGAAGCGTCTTGGCAGCGGGAAGCTGATTGTGATCACCGTCATCAGTGCCCTGTTGAGTGGCTATGTGCAGCACAAATTCAGCGGCCCGTGGTTTGGCGGATTATCAGGTGTTGTGTATGCCCTGATGGGCTATGTCTGGCTCAGAGGTGAGCGCGATCCTGAAAGTGGCATCTATCTGCAACGCGGGTTAATAACCTTTGCGTTAATATGGCTAATTGCCGGATGGTTTGATCTGTTTGGTATGTCTATCGCCAATGGTGCACACGTCACCGGGCTGGCCGTTGGGCTGGCGATGGCGTTTGCCGATACGCTCCATGCGCGAAAACGAACATAATTCTCAGGGATAATTGATGAAACAAACACAACGTCATGACGCCATTATCGAACTGGTTAAAAAACAGGGATATGTCAGCACCGAAGAGCTGGTCGAGCAGTTTGCCGTCAGCCCGCAGACCATTCGTCGTGACCTGAACGACCTTGCCGATCAAAACCGTATTCTGCGCCACCACGGCGGGGCGGCGCTGCCGTCCAGCTCGGTCAACACCTCATGGCATGACCGTAAAGCCACGCAAACGGCGGAGAAAGAGCGCATTGCGCGGAAAGTCGCCAGCCAGATCCCTAACGGGGCGACGCTGTTTATTGATATCGGCACCACGCCGGAAGCGGTCGCCCATGCGCTGCTGGATCATGAAAACCTGCGCGTTGTGACCAATAACCTGAATGTCGCGAATACCCTGATGCAGAAAGACGATTTCCGCATCATTCTTGCGGGCGGCGAGTTACGCAGCCGCGACGGTGGCATCATCGGTGAAGCGACGCTCGACTTTATCTCTCAGTTCCGTCTCGATTTCGGCATTCTCGGGATCAGCGGTATCGACAGCGATGGCTCCCTGCTGGAGTTTGATTATCATGAAGTCCGCACCAAGCGCGCGATTATTGAGAATTCACGCCACGTTATGCTCGTGGTGGACCACTCCAAGTTTGGCCGTAACGCGATGGTGAATATGGGCAGCATCAGCATGGTTGATGCGGTTTATACCGACGTGATGCCGCCGGCAGGCGTGATGCAGGTGATTAAGGATAATAATCTGCAGCTGGAACTGTGCTGACGTAAAAGCAAAACGGCAACCGAAGGTTGCCGTTTTTAGTTTGTGCAAAACAGGCCGGGTGAGGGCACCCACGCGCACCAGAATTACACGCCGTACCCCATCATCTTCAGCAGCTGCTGTGCATGCTGCACCGCATCCTGACGATGGGCGACGCCCAGCTTCTGATAGAGATTGCGGATATGGGTTTTGATGGTGGTCGCCGCCACCGCCAGTTCACCGGCGATCTGCTCGTTGCTGTAGCCTGAGTAGATCAGCCCCAGCACCTGCCATTCGCGCTGAGTGAGCGGGCTGGTGCGGATCAGTTCCGGTACTTCCGGATGGTTCAGCAGACGTTCAACGAAGTTCTCATCAAAGTGCGCAAACTTATGGCGATGGTGTTGGTTAATCTCGCGCAGAATACGCTGGGCACGATGCTGATCCAGCTCTGGCAGCGTATTGAGTTGAATCAATTGTCGCAGCTGCTGGGCCATCACTTCACCTTCAATGACAAAGTGGCTGATAAACCCGGTGCGGTTCGCCAGCTGCAGCGCTTCCAGCAGGACGCGCTGGGCATCGTTTTTGCGGCCCGCCTGCCAGTAAAGCTGGTTCAGCAGAAGCAGGTTGCGGTTGAGATCGCTCATTAGCCGCAGGCTGCGGGCGTTTTCATTAAGCTCTTCCAGCACGATTTCGGCAGGTTCTAATTCACCGAGCAGGATCTGGACGCGGGCAATGTTGCGCCACTGGCTCTGCAGGAAGTGGTTGTTGGCAAATTCCGGTTTAGGGGTCTGACGTAACCAGTTGGCGGCGGATTTTTTGTCGCCGGTCATCTGCCAGTAAATCACCCGCACCTTATCGGCGTTGGACACCCAGTCGCTGTGGTACTGACCGTTACCGAGCAGGTTTTCCAGACGGTTAAGGTGGTTGCGGGCGTTATCGAGATCGCCACGCGCCAGCGAGCACTGAACCAACAGCGCCAGACACTGCAATTGCTGCTGTGGCTGGAAGCTGGAGAGAACGTCCACACCCTGACGGGCGCAGCTTTCCGCTTCATCCAGACGCGACCATGCCCAAAGGAGCTGTGCACGAATGCGCAGCAGGAACTCGTGCATCGGCAGCTGTTCCAGATGCTGCTCACGAATCAGCTGGAAGGCCTTTTCCTGATTTTCCCAGGCGGCCTGCAGGAACCCCTGCGCAAACAAAATTTCACTTTGCTGGATCAGGCTCCACAGCGCGTAATGCCAGACATCGTGGCGGCGGGCCATCTGTTCAGTTTGTTGCATGAGCGAAAGGGACCGCGTCAGCTCGCCTTTGCAGTGCAGAACTTCACCGTGTACCGAGGTGGCCACAATACGGCTGTAGAAATTGGCCAGCGGCAGTTCATCCAGCGCAACCATCGCCAGGCGCTCAGCCTCTTCCGGGTCACCCTCGTTAATCGCCACCTGCGCTCGCAGGGCGTTGAATTCGCCGTGCAGGGTGGCATCCATATCGCTTTCCATCTCCTGCTCGGCACGTGCCAGCAGGGTATTTACTTCACTGTAGCGATGCTGGCTCTGCATCAGCCAGGCCTGCAGCAGCACCAGGCGCGGATTTTCCAGCAGGCTCTCCCACGGCAGGGCTTTCAGTGACTCTTCAAGCAACGTCAGCTCGCTGTGGTTAAACAAGCCCCATGCGTGGTTAAGGAGGATATCGCGCAGCATGCCGGCATCACCGGCGGCAAGCGCGTGGTGAATCGCCTCGCTCGGGAAACCTTGTGCCATCCAGCTTTCGGCGGCGGCGCGATGGATTTCCGGCAGTTCCGTTGCAAGCTCCCACTGACAGCGCTGGCGCAGGAAGCTGCCAAACAGTGGGTGATAGCTGAACCACTCGCCGGGATCGTCCATTCGGGTCAGGAACAGGCCCTGGCGTTCAATCTCTTCCAGCTGCAGTTGACCGTTTTCACAGCCGGTCACGCGCACGATCAGCGCGTCGTTCATGGAACGCAGCAGAGAACTTTTGAGCAGGAAATTTCGGGTCGACGGATCAACGCTGTTCAGCACTTCGTCGACGAGATAATCAGAAAGATGGCTCGCGTTAATCCCCGCCAGGCGACGCGCAGACTGGTGCGTCGGGCTGTTATTTTGCCGGGCAGAGAGAGCAATCAGCTGCAGCGCCGTCGCCCAGCCGGCGACATCATCACACAGGCGGCTGCTTTCGGAGGCCTCAATTGGCGAGTTCAGTCGACAGTCAAAAAACTGTTTGGCTTCCTGATGGGTAAAGGCCAGCTGCTGGCTGCCGACTTCCAGCAGCTGATCGCGCACGCGCAGGTTGGCGATGCCCAGTTGCGGCAGGTTACGCGACAGCACGACCAGGGTCAGGTTTTCCGGCTGATGACGCAGGAAGAAACGCATCGATTCATGGATAACCGGGTTAGTGATGAGATGATAATCATCAATCACCACGTACAGCGGGCGATGCCATTCGGCCAGTTCGATAAACAGCTGCGAGAAAAGGGAAGACAGGCTGGCGTACTGGCGCTTTTGCACCATGACCTCACTGGCGACGCAGTGTCCGTTGGTTGCCTGCTGAATGGCAGCAATCAGATAGCTGGCAAAACGCTCTTGCTGGTTATCGCCCTCATCAAGGGAGTACCAGCCAAGGTCGCTCTTACCTGCGGCCCATTGCGAAATGAGCGTTGTTTTTCCATAACCTGCAGGGCTCGTAACCAGCGCCAGTCGGAAATTATGCGCGCCGGAAAGTTTAGCCAGCAGACGCTCGCGGACCACTGTATGGTCAAGACGAACCGGGCGACTTAATTTAGACGGAATCAACATAGTTTTCACTTCACTGTGGGGAACGAGAGAATTTATTTTTTTTGCGCTTCGTAATTAATAGCTATAAGGTCGGCCAGAAAGAGAACTATTGCAAGTTATGTCTGGGTTTTGTGGCTCTGAATTTGCACTCTGTCACAAAACATTCAGGCGAGTACCGGAACTTTTCCAGAATGGCTTTAACACCGCGTCAGCGCTGGCTTGCCCCAGTGTCACACGGTTACGCTGAAACTGGTTTCAGAAAGGTATAGTGACGTCAAATTTAATAAAGTTCGGGTAAAGTTGAGTGAGATTAATAATCCCCTTAGGTAAGGCCCCATTGCAGAAATATTATTCTGCGTAAGTAATCATTTCGGCGCGGATTAATTTCATCCGAAACTGTATTTCATTTTTTTGACATTCTCCCCGGTTATCTTTTTTTCTTCCTGGCACACTCACACTATGCTCTCAGAGTGGCCTTGATCACACTTTTATGCTCATCCCCGCTACTCCTCCCTGCCTAATCCCCTGCGGGATGAGGAAGAGGCGAAATGAGCCTGGCACACTAGCGCCAACATGTGTTTTCTCTCTACAGGATGCCAATTCCCTATGTCACAGCCTACCTTTAACAAAGCTCAATTCCAGGCTGCCCTGACGCGTCAGTGGCAGCGTTTTGGCCTTCACGCTGCAAACGAGATGACGCCTCACCAGTGGTGGCAGGCAGTGAGCGGTGCGCTCGCGGAGCAGCTGGATGCTCAACCGTTGGCAAAACCGGCGAAAGACCAGCGCCACGTTAACTACATCTCAATGGAGTTCCTGATTGGCCGTCTGACAGGTAACAACCTGTTGAACCTCGGCTGGTATCAGGAGGTGGGTGATGTGCTGAAAGAGCATGACATTAACCTGACCGACCTGCTGGAAGAAGAGATTGACCCGGCGCTGGGTAACGGTGGTCTGGGACGTCTGGCGGCCTGTTTCCTTGACTCGATGGCCACCGTCGGTCAATCGGCCATTGGCTACGGTCTGAACTACCAGTACGGCCTGTTCCGTCAGTCGTTTGCTGATGGTCATCAGATGGAAGCGCCGGATGACTGGCACCGCAATACTTACCCCTGGTTCCGCCACAATGCACAGCTTGATGTGCAGGTAGGCATTGGTGGTAAAGTCACGAAGCAGGGGCTGTGGGAGCCTGCGTTTACCCTGACCGGCGAAGCCTGGGATCTGCCGGTGCTGGGCTACCGTAACGGCGTGGCGCAACCGCTGCGTCTGTGGCAGGCAAAGCACGCTCATCCCTTCAACCTGACCAAATTCAACGACGGCGATTTCCTGCGTGCCGAGCAGCAGGGGATCGACGCTGAGAAACTGACCAAAGTCCTTTACCCGAACGACAACCATCTGGCGGGCAAGAAACTGCGTCTGATGCAGCAGTACTTCCAGTGTGCCTGTTCCATTGCGGATATTCTGCGTCGTCATCACCTGGCGGGCCGCAAGCTGGCGCAGCTGCCGGACTTCGAAGTGATCCAGCTTAACGATACGCACCCGACGATTGCGATTCCTGAACTGCTGCGCGTGCTGATTGACGAGCACCAGCTGAGCTGGGATGACGCGTGGGCGATCACCAGCCGTACGTTTGCCTACACCAACCACACCCTGATGCCTGAAGCGCTGGAGTGCTGGGATGAGAAGCTGGTGAAAGCCCTGCTGCCGCGTCATATGCAGATCATCAACAAGATTAACGACGCGTTTAAAAAGCAAGTGGATAAAACCTGGCCGGGCGACAAAGCGGTGTGGGCGAAGCTGGCTGTGGTACATGACAAACAGGTGCGCATGGCGAACATGTGCGTGGTGAGCGGTTTTGCGGTGAACGGTGTGGCGGCGCTGCACTCGGATCTGGTGGTGAAAGACCTGTTCCCGGAATACCACCAGCTGTGGCCGACCAAATTCCATAACGTGACCAATGGCATCACGCCGCGTCGCTGGATTAAGCAGTGCAACCCGCTGCTGGCCGGCCTGCTGGACAAAACCCTGAAGAAAGAGTGGGCCAACGATCTGGACCAGCTTATCAATCTGGAAAAGTATGCCGACGACGCGGCATTCCGCGAGCAGTACCGCGCCATTAAGCTCGAAAACAAAGTGCGTCTGGCGCATTTTGTCAAAGCGCGTACCGGCATTGAGATCAACCCGAACGCCATTTTCGATATTCAGATCAAACGTCTGCATGAGTACAAACGCCAGCATCTGAACCTGCTGCACATTCTGGCGCTGTATAAAGAGATCCGCGAGAACCCGCAGGCTGACCGCGTACCGCGCGTGTTCCTGTTTGGGGCGAAAGCCGCACCGGGCTACTACCTGGCGAAAAACATTATCCTCGCCATTAATAAAGTGGCCGCGGCCATCAATAACGATCCGAAAGTGGGTGACAAGCTGAAGGTGGTGTTCCTGCCGGACTACTGCGTCTCTGCAGCTGAGATGCTGATCCCGGCGGCGGATATCTCCGAGCAGATCTCCACGGCAGGGAAAGAAGCTTCCGGTACCGGCAACATGAAGCTGGCGCTGAACGGTGCGCTGACCGTCGGTACGCTCGACGGCGCGAACGTCGAGATCGCCGAAAAGGTGGGGGAAGAGAACATCTTTATCTTCGGCCATACCGTCGAAGAAGTGAAAGCCCTCAAGGCCAAAGGTTACGACCCGGTGAAATGGCGTAAGAAAGACAAAGTTCTTGATGCGGTTCTGAAAGAGCTGGAAAGCGGGAAGTACAGCGATGGCGATAAACATGCCTTTGACCAGATGCTGCACAGCATGGACAAACACGGCGGTGACCCGTATCTGGTCATGGCGGACTTTACGGCCTATGTGGACGCGCAAAAACAGGTCGACGTGCTGTATCGCGACCAGGAAGCGTGGACCCGGGCGTGCATTCTGAACACCGCCCGCTGCGGGATGTTCAGTTCTGACCGCTCAATCCGTGATTATCAGGCTCGTATCTGGCAGGCAAAACGCTAAGGAAGCGCGATGGAGAGTAAACGTCTGGACAGTGCCGCGCAGGCGGCGGGGATCAGCCTCAGTTACATTAATGCTCACGGCAAACCACAGTCTATTGGCGCCGACACCAAAAGACGTTTGCTGGATGCCATGCACAAGACCGACGCGAAAGCGTCGGTTGCTCCGGTGCTGAACGTGAAGGTGTTTACCGCCGGTAAGAAGATGCCGCTTACGGTAAACGGGCGCGGCGAATTTAGCTGGCTGCTCACGACCGAAGAGGGGCAACAGCACAAAGGCCACGCCACCGGTGGCAAAGCACTTAACCTTCCGGCAAAACTGCCGGAGGGCTATCACACGTTAACCCTCACGCAGGACGACCAGCGTTTTCATTGTCGGGTGATTGTTGCGCCAAAACGCTGCTATGAGCCGCAGGCGTTGCTCGAGGGTAAAAAGCTGTGGGGGGCCTGCGTGCAGCTCTACACGCTGCGCTCTGACAGCAACTGGGGTATCGGCGATTTTGGCGACCTGAAAAAGATGCTGGCGGATGTGGGCGCGCGCGGCGGTGCGTTTATCGGCCTCAACCCCATTCATGCGCTCTATCCGGCGAACCCGGAAAGTGCCAGTCCGTACAGCCCGTCATCCCGTCGCTGGCTGAACGTGATTTACATTGACGTGAATGCCTTAGACGATTTCAAAAGCAGCAAAGAGGCGCAGGCGTGGTGGAACCTCACGACCACTCAGCAGGCGCTGAAGCAGGCGCGCGAGACGGACTGGGTAGACTATGCCACCGTCACCGCACTGAAAATGGCCGCGTTACGTCTGGCGTGGAAAGGTTTTTCGCAGCGTGATGACGAGCAGATGTCGGCTTTCCGCCAGTTTGTAGCTCAGGAAGGCGAGAGCCTTTACTGGCAGGCGGCGTTCGATGCATTGCATGCTTATCAGGTTAAAGAGGACGAAATGCGCTGGGGCTGGCCGGTATGGCCGGAAGCGTATCAATCTGTCGATACGCCCGAAGTGCAGGCGTTCTGCAAAAAATATGCTGACGAGGTGGATTTCTTCCTCTGGCTGCAGTGGCTGGCTTACAGCCAGTTTGCCGCCTGCTGGCAGGTGAGCCAGGGCTATAAAATGCCGATCGGCCTGTACCGCGATCTGGCCGTTGGCGTGGCGGAAGGCGGGGCGGAAACCTGGTGTGACCGCGAGCTTTATTGCCTGAAGGCCTCCGTGGGCGCACCGCCGGATATTCTTGGCCCGCTCGGCCAGAACTGGGGCTTGCCGCCGATGGATCCGCACGTCATGGCTGCGCGGGCTTACGAGCCGTTTATCGACCTGCTGCGCGCCAACATGCAAAATTGCGGCGCGCTGCGAATTGACCACGTGATGTCCGTCCTGCGTCTGTGGTGGATCCCTTATGGTGAAACGGCTGACCACGGCGCGTATGTACAGTATCCGGTTGACGATCTGCTCTCGATCCTGGCGCTGGAGAGTAAACGTCATCAGTGCATGGTGATCGGCGAAGATCTCGGTACCGTGCCGGTTGAGATTGTCAGTAAGCTCCGCGACAGCGGTGTTTACTCCTATAAAGTGCTCTATTTTGAAAACGACCATGAGAAAACCTTCCGCGCGCCGAAAGCGTACCCTGAACAGTCAATGGCAGTCGCGACGACGCATGACCTTCCTACGCTTCGTGGCTATTGGGAAAGCGGCGATCTGACGCTCGGTAAAACGCTGGGTCTGTATCCGGATGAAGAGGTCTTACGCGGGCTGTATCAGGATCGCGAGCTGGCGAAGCAAGGGTTGCTTGATGCGTTACACAAGCATGGCTGCCTGCCGAAACGCGCCGGGCATAAGGCATCACTGATGTCGATGACGCCTACGCTCAACCGCGGATTGCAGCGCTATATTGCCGACAGCAACAGTGCCCTGCTGGGTCTGCAGCCGGAAGACTGGATTGATATGGCGGAGCCGGTAAACATTCCGGGCACCAGCTATCAGTACAAGAACTGGCGTCGCAAATTGTCCATCACGCTTGAGAAGATGTTTGCCGATGACGGGGTGAACAGACTGATTAAGGATTTGGATAAGCGCAGAAAAGCGGTGGGTAAAACGCGGTAGTCTCACAGAGTGAAGAAAGCCGGGTAAGCGCAAGCTACCCGGCTTTTTGATATCAGATAACCATGTTCAACAGCAGAACCCCGACCAGACCACACACCGAAATAATGGTTTCCAGTGCAGACCAGGACTTGATGGTTTCACCGATAGTCAGGTTGAAATATTCCTTGAACAGCCAGAAGCCCGGATCGTTCACGTGAGAGAAAATCACGCTACCGGAACCTACCGCGATAACCATCAGCTCAGGGCTCACGCCCGTCGTCGCAATCAGCGGTGCAACGATACCACCGGCGGTGATTGCTGCAACGGTTGCAGAGCCGAGCGCGATACGCAGCACCGCAGCGATAGACCACGCCATCAGCAGCGGTGACACATTGGTTTCATGCATCATGGCCGCGATGTATTTATCCACGCCGCTGTCGACCAGCACCTGCTTGAACGCACCGCCACCACCGATAATCAGCAGCATCATGGCAATGATTTTGATGGAAGAGGTCAGGGTGTCGTTAATCTGATCCATTGAACGACCACGGTTCAGGCCGAAGGTGAACATCGCAATCAGCACCGCAATCAGCGTCGCCATCACCGGGTCGCCCAGGAATTCGGCAACGGACAGGAACGGGTGGCCTTTTGGCAAGATCATTTCCGCCACGGCACGCATCGCCATCAGGATGACCGGTACCAGAGAGGTCCAGACGCTGACGCCAAAACCAGGCATCTCTTCTTCCGTGAAGGTTTTCGCGCTGTACAGACCTTCCGGGATAGGCTTATCAATCCCTTTCAGGAAGCGGGCATAAACCGGGCCGGCCAGGATCACCGTCGGGATTGCCAGAATCGTACCGAACAGCAGGGTTTTACCCATATCGGCATGGAAGATGGTGGCGATCGCGGTTGGACCCGGGTGTGGTGGCAGGAAACCGTGCGTAACGGACAGCGCGGCGGCCATCGGTACACCGACATACAGTAGTGGAATGTTCGCTGCCGCTGCGATGGTGAACACCAGTGGCAGCATCAGCACGAAGCCCACTTCATAGAACAGTGCGAAACCGACGGTAAACCCGGTTAACACGACCGCCCACTGGATATTCTTCTTACCAAATTTGGCAATCAGCGTGGTGGCAATACGCTGGGCGCCCCCACAGTCTGCCAGCATTTTGCCGAGCATAGCGCCAAAGCCCATGATCAGTGCCAGGCTACCAAGCGTGCCGCCGACACCGGCTTTAATGGAGCTGATGACTTTCACCAGCGGCATCCCTTGCATCAGACCGACTGCAAGTGCCACCAGAACCAGAGCGATAAACCCGTTCATTTTGAAACGGATCATCAAGAGCAGTAATAACACAACACCGATAGCAACGATGACTAATGGCATGATTTACCTGGCCTTTGAATTGTTATGGGTAACGTCATTGTTTCAACGACAAATTCCGATTGTCCCAACTGGGAACAGAGTGTTAACGGCACTAATACTGTTGCCTTGGAAACTATTAAGTTTAGTCGGCTGTTATGAAGGTGCTTAGTGCCCACGAGAATGATACGGGTAACATGTCGTGGTTGAGAATCACCCTGGGGGGCTAAATTTGAATTATGAGACGCAGGTCAACATATGGGGAGGCAAGGCAGGGAGGGGAAAACAGGCCCGGTAAGCATAGCGCCACCGGGCAAAAGCAGGCGGACGCTTAGTAGTAAGAGTGCTCGCCGCGCTGGTGTTCGGTCAGATCGCGCACACCTTTCAGTTCCGGGAATTCGTTCAGCAGCTGCTTCTCGATCCCTTCTTTCAGCGTGACATCAACCATTGAACAACCGTTACAGCCGCCGCCGAACTGCAGGATCGCCAGGCCGTCTTCAGTGATTTCCATCAGGGAAACACGACCGCCGTGGCCCGCCAGCTGTGGGTTGATCTGAGACTGCAGCAGGTACTCGACGCGCTCCATCAGGGGGGCATCGTCAGACACTTTACGCATTTTGGCGTTTGGCGCTTTCAGGGTCAGCTGAGAACCCAGCTGATCGGTGACGAAGTCGATCTCCGCATCTTCAAGATACGGTGCGCTCAGCTCATCAACGTAAGCCGTGAGCTGTTCAAATTTAAGGGCAGTGTCAGTCGCTTCCACTGCGTCCGGAGGACAATAAGAGACACCACATTCTGCATTCGGAGTGCCTGGATTGATCACAAACACGCGGATCTGCGTCCCTTCTTCCTGATTTGCCAGCAGTTTGGCAAAGTGCGCTTGTGCAGAATCGGAAATACGGATCATAGCTTTGGCCTAATAGTTGACTAAATTACCTGGGTATAATCATACGCCCATTGAAGAAGGGCTACAAGGTACGGCACAGACACCATACCTGAACCGACGCGGCGCCGCTTTGCAAAAGCAGTCGGGAAAGTTCAGCAACGGTACTGCCTGTGGTGACGACATCATCCACAATCGCGATATGGAGGCCTTTGACCGGGAATTCAAGACGAAAGGCATTTTTGAGGTTCCTTTTGCGAAGCCGGGCCGTGAGCTGATGCTGGATAGCCGTATTATGGACGCGTTTGAGCGCAAGGGCGTCGTACCGGCAACCGAGCCATCGCGCGAGCGGGCGGCAAAGCAAGTCACTTTGGTTGTAGCCGCGTCGCCAGTGTCGGCGACGGTATAAAGGCACGTTAACCACCATGTCGATGTTCGGCAGGCCGCGGGTGCGTCGCGCCTGTAAAACGGCCAGCAGTAACAGGCGGGCGAGGGGGCGCGCCAGCACACTCTGGCCGGCAAACTTCAGCGCATGTATAAGGCCGCTTAACGGCGCAACATAATCATCCACAGCCACCAGGGCACACCACGGCGGCGCTTTTTTCAGGCAGCGGCCGCAGGGAACGTCCCGGCCGGTGGCATTTAGCCCACACTGCGGACACGTCATCGCCTGCCTTTTCAGCGAGCGGGTGCAAACGGAGCAGACGCCCCATGCGCTGAGGGCAAGCGGCATCCGGCATAGCCAGCACAAGCCAGGCACTGTTAACATGTGCAACCTCCATGTGAAAAAAGAGAACAGTAACTGATGAAGACGCTGTGGTGGCAGACCGTAGGGACGGGAAATTGCCATCTTGTGCTGCTGCACGGATGGGGCCTGAATGCCGAAGTATGGAATTGCATAACCGGGGAACTCGCCTCGCAATTTACCCTGCATCTGGTGGATTTACCGGGCTTTGGCCGCAGCCGCGGCTTTGGGGCAATGTCGGTCGAGGAGATGGCGCAGCAGGTGCTGGACGCTGCGCCGCAACACGCCATCTGGCTGGGCTGGAGCCTGGGCGGGCTGGTGGCGAGCCAGATTGCGTTGACCCATCCCGAGCGCGTGCGTGCGCTGGTCACGGTAGCCTCGTCACCGTGCTTCAGTGCAAAGGACGACTGGCCGGGCATAAAACCGGATGTGCTGGCCGGGTTCCAGAAACAGCTGAGCGAAGACTTCCAGCGGACCGTTGAGCGTTTCCTGGCCCTGCAGACAATGGGAACCGACACCGCGCGTCAGGATGCCAGAGCGCTGAAGCAGACCGTGCTTTCCCTGCCGATGCCGGACGTTGAGGTGCTTAACGGGGGGCTTGAGATCCTCAAAACCGTCGATTTGCGTGAGCCGCTGGCCGCGCTGGCGATGCCGCACCTGCGTATCTACGGCTACCTCGACGGGCTGGTGCCGCGCAAAGTGGTTCCAGTACTGGATTCACTCTGGCCACAAAGTGAGTCTCTGGTGATAAACAAAGCCGCGCATGCGCCGTTTATCTCTCATCCGGCGGAGTTTTGTTCAGCGCTGATTGCGTTAAGTCAACGTTTAGACTGATTATTTTCTATCCAGCCTGGAAAAAGTTTCACACCGCAACCATACTCCAGATGTCGTTGCGGTTGTTCTGCCTACGATAATCAAAACAACAATCCTATGGAGAGTCAGGCTATGAAACTTGTTACAGGTATCGTCACTTCTCTGGTTATTGGGTCACTTTCATTTGGCGCCTTTGCGGCACAAGAGCTGGAAAAAGATAAAGTTGCCGGGATGAATCTGACCAAAGTTGGTGAGATTTCTACGTCTGACACGACCGCGCCGATGGACGCCAAAAGAGAGCTGTCTAAGAAAGCGGATGAGCTGGGTGGGAAGTACTACGTCGTCACCAGTGCCGAAAAACAGACCAAAAACGTGCGCGCAACGGCGGACGTCTATAAGTAATACGATAATGCCGGGCAGCGATGCCCGGCTTTATGCGCGCAGTGCCCACCACTCTCTGAGGCAGGCTTTTCCTTCCGGGCAGCTTTTACAACTGCCGGACAGGCAGCCCTCCGCTTCTTCCTGAATACGCACCGCTTTTCCCATGGCTTCCAGTCTTTCCAGCATGGCATCGATCATCGGCTGTGGCGTATGCAGGGTGAGGCTCAGCTGTTTCGCCTCCATTCGCCCTTGTAACGCCAGCAGATCACGTACCTGAATCAACGATGCCATGGCTTACCCCTTAGTGACAGTCGCCCGCCGGGCTGTTGCAACAGGTGGCAGCCGTTTTGCGGTTTGCCAGCAGGTTGATATCAACCCGGCTGCGTGCCCGGCGTAGCAGGCCGAGAACGAGCACGTTAAACAGCACAACCGCCAGGATGCACACCAGGCTATAACGCGGGTGCTGGCTAAAGTTAACGGTCTGATAAAAGAGCGTCGCCAGCGAGTACGCGATGTTGAGCCCCCACAGAATGGAGAAGCCCATCCAGCCACGGCTGGACTCGCGGGCAATCGCGCCCATGACGGAGATGCACGGAATATAGAGCAGAACAAAGATGAGGTAGCTGTAGGCCGCAGAGGCGCTGCCAAATTTCTCGCTCATCACGCCCATGGCACCCGTTGCCATTTCGCCGTCACCTTTACTGGCCTCGATAGGGTTCGCCAGCACGCTCAGGCTGAAGGTGTCTTTCAGGCTCTGCCATGTCTCTTCGACGGCGCCCAGCAGTTCGTTACCGAGATGAAACTCTGCCGGATTGAACGCTTGCTCCTGGATGTTCTCCGCGGTGTAGAGCGTATTCAGGGTCCCGACGACCACCTCTTTCGCCATCGCACCGGTGAACAGACCGACGGTCGCCTGCCAGTTATCGTCATGGACGCCGATCGGTTTGAAGACCGGGGTTATGACGCGGCTGACGGAGGCGAGGGCGGAGTCGTTGATGTTATCCGCAGCCTGTCCGCTCAGGGTGAAGCTGTTCAGCGCGCTCAGGAAAATACTCACGATAACAATCACTTTACCGGCACGCAGGACGAAGCCTTTCAGGCGCTGCCAGGTCTGGATCACCAGGCTTTTAAGATGGGGGACGTGGTAGACCGGCAGTTCCATAACGAACGGCGACGCTTCGCCGCGCATGATGGTGTGTTTCAGCATCAGCCCCGTGAGAATGGCCATGACGATACCCAGCACGTACAGCGAGAAGACCGCCAGCGCCCCCTGCTGCCCAAAGAAGGCCGCGGCAAAGACCGCGAAGATAGCCAGTCGTGCACCGCAGGACATAAACGGTGCCATCATAATGGTCATCAGACGTTCACGCGGTGCATCCAGCGTACGGGCACCCATAACCGAGGGCACGTTACAGCCGAAGCCCACGATCAGCGGCACGAAGGATTTGCCTGGCAGACCGAGCGCCTGCATCAGGCGATCCATGACGAAGGCGGCGCGTGCCATGTAACCGGAATCCTCAAGGAAGGAGAGGAACAGATACATCATGCCGATTTGCGGCACCAGAGGCAGTACGGTGTTGATACCACCGCCAATCCCCTGGGCAAGGAAGATGGTCAGCCATTCCGGGAAATGCAGGGTGTAACCCACCCACTGAATGCCATGAACAAAGATAGCAACGGAACCGGCATCGAAAATCGGCTGGAGTGCGCCACCAATGTTAATGGCGAGCAAGAACATCAGGTACATCACCAGCAAGAAGACCGGCAAACCGAGGAAGCGGTTAAGCACAACCTTATCCACGGCCGCGGTGAAGCGGCTCGGTTCCGCCGTCAGGGCGTTACTGACCACGTCGCAAATCGCGGCGATGGCCTGATAGCGAGCATCAGCGATATGCAGGGCCGGATCATCCAGCTCGTCGCTCAGACGGGCGAGGACCACGTCCAGTTTATCTGCCGCATGACCAGCATAGGCGCGGCTGTAGATATCCCCTTCCAGCATTTGCAGGCCGAGCCACAGGCGCTGTTTCGCGGGCATGCTTTGGTCCATCTCTTGTGCCAGCAGATCCGCTTCGCGCAGAAGTGGCTGGGCGTAGTGCACCAGCTCAACGTTACGATTTCCCGCGTGGCGATCGATAGCCAGTTTCAGGGCATCAATACCGCGGGCGCGCGTCGACACCAGCGGAACGACCGGGCACCCCAGCCGTGCGGAGAGGGCATCGACGTCGATACGCAGTTTCTGTTTCTCTGCAATGTCGAGCATGTTGAGCGCCACGATGCAGGGAATGCCCAGCTCCAGCAGCTGCAGCGTCAGGTAGAGGTTACGCTCAAGGTTTGAGGCATCAACCACGTTGATGAGCAGATCCGCGTCGCCGCTAAGAATATAGTGGCAGGCAATCTGCTCATCGAGCGAAGTTTGCGAGGAGATCGTGGTTAAGGAGTACGTGCCGGGTAGGTCAACCAGCGTGACCTGGTGATCTGTTGTTGAGAACAGGCCTTCTTTACGTTCAACCGTTACGCCAGCCCAGTTACCGACGCGCTGGCGCGCACCCGTGAGCTGGTTAAATAGCGTTGTCTTGCCGGAATTAGGATTGCCAATTAAGCCAATAGTTAATTTTTTCATTTTTCTGGACTCACTGAAACCGCTGGCTTGTTATCGGGATAAGGCTTCGACTTCTATTAATGCGAGATCTTTTTTACGCAATACCAGATTTACGCGTCGGGTTTCGATATGCACCGGATCACCTAACGGGGCGACGCGCACGACCTGAAATGACGAGCCGGGCAGCATGCCCAGCGACAGCAGCTTTTGTCGGTAGGCCGGGCTAATTTCGTGGGTAAAACCGGTAATTTTCCATGCACTGTCTGGAGTGAATTGCATAATGCCTGATTCCACGAGAGGTTAAAATATCTACTATGGGATGATAATGAGAATAGTTTTTATCAGCAATAATAAAACTGTGACGGAATGTTGTTTGCGGTATTAATTTACGGCCTGTTTGACCTTGCTCAATATTTACTGATTCTGCGGCAGGGAGAGGAAAGGCTTATTTGTTAATAGTGTGATCACTGGTGGTTGAAATATAGATATACAACCGGTTTCATATTTTACAATTAATTTCGGCGGGATAACGGCCCGGTGAGTGACGCATCACCGGGCCTTTTTTATGCGGTTAGCGTTTCTTACCCATTGCTGCCGCCAGCGCATCCATCATGGCGCTGTTGCCTGCAGGCTGGGCGTCACGTCCGCGTGGCTTCGCCGCTTTTGCCGCCGGGCGCTGGTGCTCGCGACCGCCGCCGTTACTGCCGCGGCGCGCGTTGGTTTCACCTGGCTGCTCGTCCAGACGCATCGTCAGGGCGATACGCTTACGCTGCAGATCCACTTCCATCACCTTCACCTTCACAATGTCGCCCGCTTTGACCACGGTATGCGGATCTTCAACGAATTTATCGGCAAGGGAAGAGATGTGGACCAGACCGTCCTGGTGCACGCCGATATCGACAAACGCGCCAAAGTTGGTGACGTTAGTGACCGCCCCTTCGAGTACCATGCCTGGAAGCAGGTCATTCATGGTTTCAACGCCGTCGGCGAAGGTCGCGGTTTTAAACTCAGGACGCGGATCGCGGCCCGGTTTTTCCAGCTCTTTGATGATGTCCGTGACCGTCGGCACCCCGAACTGCTCGTCGGTAAAATCGACCGCCTTCAGGTTACGCAGCGCGCTGCTGTCGCCCATCAGGTCTTTCAGCGCCTGCTGGGTTGCGGCCAGAATGCGTTCCACTACCGGGTACGCTTCCGGGTGAACGGTTGAGGCATCCAGCGGGTTATCGCCGTGGTTGATGCGCAGGAAGCCCGCGCACTGCTCAAACGCTTTTGGCCCCAGACGGTTCACCTTCAGCAACTGCTGGCGGTTCTGGAATTGGCCGTTCTCATCACGCCAGGCAACGATGTTTTGCGCCATCATGCGGGTTAAGCCCGCCACGCGGGTCAGCAGGGGAACAGAGGCCGTGTTCAGGTCAACGCCGACGGCGTTTACGCAGTCTTCCACGACCGCATCCAGCTTACGGGCCAGCTGAGTCTGGCTCACGTCATGCTGATACTGGCCGACGCCGATGGATTTCGGGTCGATCTTAACCAGCTCCGCCAGCGGATCCTGCAGACGACGGGCGATAGAAACTGCACCGCGCAGGGAAACGTCCAGGTCCGGGAACTCCAGGGCGGCCAGTTCAGACGCTGAATAGACGGAAGCGCCCGCCTCGCTGACAATCACTTTCTGTGCGGTGACTTTCGGGAACTGTTTCTGCACGTCGAGGTAGAAACGCTCGGTTTCACGGGAGGCCGTACCGTTGCCGATGGCTACCAGCTCCACGTTGTATTTCTCGCACAGCGCCGCAACCACGACGGCAGCCTTCGCCGCCTGGCCGGTATGCGGATAAATGGTGTCGGTAGCCACCAGCTTGCCGGTACCGTCAACCACGGCCACTTTTACGCCGGTACGCAGACCCGGATCGAGCCCCATGGTGGCGCGCAGGCCGGCAGGTGCGGCCATCAGCAGGTCGTGCAGGTTACGGGCGAAGACGTTGATTGCTTCGTCTTCGGCGCGTTCACGCACGGTGCCCATCAGTTCGGTTTCGAGGTGCATCAGCACCTTGATGCGCCACGTCCAGCTCACCACGCCTTTGCGCCAGCTGTCTGCCGGCGCGTTGTTCAGGCGAAGACCGAGGTGGTCGATAATGATCTGCTCGCAGTGGCTCTCTTTTGGTGGCTCGTCAAACTGTGGGTCGGCATTCAGGGAGAGCTGGAGCACGCCTTCGTTGCGGCCGCGGAACATCGCCAGCGCGCGGTGTGAAGGGGTGGTAGAGATGGGTTCGTGATGATCGAAATAATCGCGGAACTTGGCGCCTTCTTCCTCTTTCCCGCTGACCACGGTAGAGACGATGTGGGCGTTTTTCCACAGATAGTCACGCACTTTCGCGAGCAGGGCGGCATCTTCGGAGAAGCGCTCCATCAGAATGTAGCGCGCGCCGTCGAGTGCGGCTTTGGTGTCTGCGACCCCTTTATCGGCATCGATAAACTTCGCGGCTTCGGTTTCCGGATCGTGGGACGGTTCGTTCCACAGCAGTTCGGCCAGCGGCTCCAGGCCTGCCTCAATGGCAATCTGTCCACGGGTGCGGCGCTTCGGTTTATACGGCAGATAAAGGTCTTCGAGTTCGGTTTTGCTCAGGGTGCCGTTGATTGCGGTTTCCAGCTCGCTGGTCAGTTTTCCCTGTTCGCCGATGGATTTGAGGATCGCCTGACGACGGTCTTCCAGTTCGCGCAGGTAACCGAGACGGGTCTCCAGGTTACGCAGCTGCGTGTCATCCAGACCGCCGGTGACTTCCTTACGATAACGTGCAATAAACGGCACGGTATTCCCTTCATCAAGCAGGCGAACGGCAGCTTCTACCTGTTCGGCTCTGGCCTGAAGTTCACCCGCAATAATGCGGCAGAGCGAATCTTTCATCATGGCTTTATCATCTGTTGAGTCGAAAAAATCAGGGGATAGTTATACGGGCTGACACGGCAAAATGCCAGCCGCGGAGGGCGCTCTCGGACTATTTAACGTACGTAATTTCGTTGACGTACCAGCTGGCTTCGCCGCCAGGGGTCTGCACGACGGCCAAATCGCCCACTTCCTTTTTCAGCAGCGCACGGGCCATTGGTGAGTCGATAGAGATGTAATCCTTACGACCAAAAATTTCGTCATAGCCGACGATACGAAAACGCAGGGTGTCGCCATCGTCGTTCTCAATCTCGACCCACGCGCCGAAAAACACTTTGCCTTCCTGCTGTGGGGAGTAATCCACTATTTTGAGGTTCTCAAGGCATTTGGTCAGATAGCGGACCCGGCGGTCGATTTCACGTAACCGTTTTTTGTTGTACTGGTAGTCAGCATTTTCACTACGATCGCCCAGGCTTGCGGCCCAGGTCACTTTCTTGGTCACTTCAGGACGCTCTTCGCGCCACAGGTAATCCATCTCTTTTTTGAGTTTCTCATACCCTTCGCGGGTGATCAGGGGCGTTTTCATGGGGTGACCTTAAGACTCGACATCATTGCATTCTTTGCGCACATTACGTATCACGTAGTCTAACAGACAACGTTAATAATGATTTATGTGATGAAATGTGCAGATAAGCTGCTGTTAAATATGCTTTGTAACAATTTCGACTAGAATTTATACCAGAATTAGCTGGTCGAACACGTGCACTTTTTTAGAATACGCTGTTATTAGACTATCCGAACCTTTGGGAGTACACACAATGCAAGAGAACTACAAAATTCTGGTCGTGGATGACGACATGCGCCTGCGTGCGCTGCTTGAGCGTTATCTGACCGAGCAGGGCTTCCAGGTTCGTAGCGTGGCCAACGCTGAGCAGATGGATCGTCTGCTGACCCGCGAATCTTTCCATCTTATGGTACTCGACCTGATGCTGCCTGGTGAAGACGGGCTTTCCATTTGCCGCCGTCTGCGTAGCCAGAGCAACCCTATGCCGATCATCATGGTGACGGCGAAAGGGGAAGAGGTTGACCGCATCGTTGGTCTGGAAATCGGCGCTGACGACTACATTCCAAAACCGTTCAACCCGCGAGAACTGCTGGCCCGTATTCGCGCCGTGCTGCGCCGTCAGGCGAACGAACTGCCTGGCGCACCGTCGCAGGAAGAAGCGGTGATTGCGTTTGGTAAGTTCAAGCTGAATCTCGGTACCCGTGAGATGTTCCGTGAAGATGAACCTATGCCGCTCACCAGCGGTGAGTTCGCGGTGCTGAAAGCGCTGGTCAGCCACCCGCGTGAGCCGCTTTCACGTGACAAGCTGATGAACCTGGCGCGCGGCCGTGAATACTCCGCAATGGAACGTTCCATTGACGTGCAGATCTCCCGTCTGCGCCGCATGGTGGAAGAAGATCCGGCGCATCCTCGTTATATTCAGACCGTATGGGGTCTGGGCTACGTGTTTGTCCCGGACGGCGCTAAAGCATGAGGCGAATGCGCTTCTCTCCGCGAAGCTCATTTGCCCGTACGCTGTTACTGATTGTCACCCTGCTGTTCGTCAGCCTGGTGACAACCTATCTGGTGGTGCTGAACTTTGCGATCCTGCCGAGCCTCCAGCAGTTCAATAAGGTTCTGGCATACGAAGTGCGTATGCTGATGACCGATAAACTGCAACTGGAGGACGGCACGCAGTTAGTTGTTCCCCCGGCGTTTCGCCGTGAAATCTACCGTGAGCTGGGTATTTCGCTTTACTCCAACGAAGCGGCAGAAGACGCTGGCCTGCGCTGGGCGCAGCATTATGAGTTCCTCAGCCAGCAGATGGCGCAGCAGTTAGGTGGCCCGACGGAAGTGCGCGTTGAGGTCAACAAAAGCTCACCGGTCGTCTGGCTGAAAACCTGGCTGTCACCCAATATCTGGGTGCGCGTCCCGCTGACCGAAATTCATCAGGGTGACTTCTCACCGCTGTTCCGTTACACCCTTGCCATTATGCTGCTGGCGATAGGCGGCGCGTGGCTGTTTATTCGTATACAGAACCGACCGTTGGTCGACCTGGAGCACGCTGCGCTGCAGGTCGGTAAAGGGATTATTCCCCCGCCACTGCGTGAGTACGGCGCCTCAGAAGTGCGTTCCGTGACGCGGGCCTTTAACCATATGGCGGCCGGCGTGAAGCAGCTGGCAGACGACCGTACGCTGCTGATGGCGGGCGTGAGTCATGACCTGCGCACGCCGCTCACGCGTATCCGTCTGGCGACGGAGATGATGGGCGAAGAGGATGGTTATCTTGCGGAGTCCATTAACAAGGACATCGAAGAGTGTAACGCCATTATCGAGCAGTTCATTGACTACCTGCGTACCGGGCAGGAGATGCCGATGGAGATGGCCGATCTGAATGCGGTACTCGGTGAAGTGGTCGCGGCGGAAAGCGGCTACGAGCGGGAAATCGATACCGATCTGCAGGCCGGTGAAATTCAGGTGCGGATGCACCCGCTTTCCATTAAACGTGCGGTGGCCAATATGGTGGTTAACGCGGCCCGTTATGGCAATGGCTGGATTAAAGTCAGCAGCGGGTCTGAGCTCAACCGCGCCTGGTTCCAGGTCGAAGATGACGGTCCGGGCATTAAGCCAGAGCAGCGTAAGCATCTGTTCCAGCCGTTTGTGCGGGGTGATAGCGCGCGCAGTACCAGCGGAACCGGCTTAGGCCTGGCGATTGTGCAGCGTATTGTGGATAACCATAACGGCTTGCTGGAGATTGGGACCAGTGAGCGGGGCGGTTTAAGCATTCGCGCATGGTTACCGGTGCCGGTGACGCGCGGGCAGGTGAGAGAGAGTTAAAAAAGGGTGGCAAAAGCCACCCTTTTTTTTGCAGGTCGTGTCAGCTGTTACAGCTTCGGACCCGCACTCACCAGCGCTTCACCTGCCGGGGTATCGGTATACTTCTCGAAGTTCTCAATAAACAGTTTCGCCAGCGATTCTGCTTTCTCACGCCACTGCTCCGGTGAACCGTAGGTATTGCGTGGGTCGAGAATACGGGTCTCTACGCCCGGCAGCGCCGTCGGGATTGCCAGATCAAACATCGGCAGCGTGAAGGTTTCGGCGTTATCGAGTGAACCATCCAGAATGGCGTCGATAATGGCGCGGGTATCTTTGATGGAGATACGTTTGCCGGTGCCGTTCCAGCCGGTATTCACCAGGTACGCCTGTGCACCGGACGCCTGCATGCGTTTGACCAGCACTTCCGCGTACTGCGTCGGGTGCAGCGACAGGAACGCTGCGCCGAAGCAGGCGGAGAAGGTTGGCGTTGGCTCCGTCACGCCGCGCTCGGTACCGGCCAGTTTGGCGGTAAAACCAGACAGGAAGTGGTACTGCGTCTGGCTGGCGGTCAGGCGGGACACCGGAGGCAACACGCCGAACGCATCTGCCGTCAGGAAAATCACCTTCGTCGCGTGGCCCGCTTTTGACACCGGCTTCACGATGTTGTCGATGTGGTAGATAGGGTAAGACACGCGGGTGTTTTCGGTTTTCGAGGCATCGTCGAAGTCGATCGTTCCATCGGCACGTACGGTGACGTTTTCCAGCAGCGCATCGCGGCGGATGGCATGGAAGATATCTGGCTCCGCTTCTTCAGACAGGCGAATGGTCTTCGCGTAGCAGCCCCCTTCGAAGTTAAACACGCCGTCATCATCCCAGCCGTGCTCGTCATCGCCAATCAGACGACGTTTCGGATCGGTAGAAAGGGTGGTTTTACCGGTGCCGGACAGGCCGAAGAACACCGCCACATCCCCTTTTTCACCGACGTTTGCCGAACAGTGCATGGAAGCGATACCGCGCAGCGGCAGCAGGTAGTTCATCACCGAGAACATCCCTTTCTTCATTTCGCCGCCGTACCAGGTACCGCCGATCAGCTGAATACGCTCGGTCAGGTTAAAGGCGATGAAGTTTTCGGAGTTAAGACCCTGCTCTTTCCACTGTGGGTTCGTGCATTTCGCCCCGTTCATCACGATGAAGTCAGGGGTGAAATCCTGCAGCTCTTTGTCGTCAGGACGAATAAACATGTTTTTCACGAAATGCGCCTGCCAGGCCACTTCAGTGATAAACCGCACGGAAAGGCGGGTATCGGCGTTAGCGCCGCAGAAAGCATCAACGATGAACAGACGCTTGCCGGAAAGTTGATGGGTAACGAGCCCTTTCAGATGCTGCCAGGTTTCCGGAGAGAGCGGTTTGTTATCGTTCTTCCCTTTGCCTTTATCAGCCCACCACAGTATGTCGCGGGTGGTCTCGTCTCGGACGATGTATTTATCTTTCGGCGAACGACCGGTAAAGATACCGGTATCGACGGCGATAGCACCAAGGTTAGTCAACACACCTCGCTCGTATCCTTCCAGTGCTGGATTGAGCTCTTCCTGATACAGCGTATCGTAATCGGGGTTGTAGACGATTTCCTGGACGTCGTGAATACCATAAGCCTTGAGATCTTGCGGGGTTAAACCAGTAACACGCATATCACTGCTCCTTAGCCAATATGTACTGTCTGAAATTGTAGGGTTTTTGTGAGGTTGTTAACCGCGACGGGGCTCATAGATTTACGCATCTGGACAAAACCCTTACTAACGGAAAACGCTGCGACTCCAGTCACAGGGCAGGCGGATTATCGCAGGAATCGCTTTTTGGTTGGGGAAAATGTTCCGAAAAGGTTAATGGCTGGTGATTTTATCGGAAGGAATGTGAATGTAATCGCATACACGTAAGAAAATTACGTAAGAGTTACAGTGTTAAAAACGATTCAGCCAGAGAGGGCTTTTTTGCACTTTGCCCTCTCGCAAAAGGGAGAGGGCAAGGTGAGGGCAGGCTTTGCTTAGTGGACCTGAGGATCCGCCGGGGAGGCGTTGTTGCGGATCTCAGCAATATCCATCGAATTGAACACGTAGTGCGTACCGCAGTAGTCACAGTGCATATCGATTTCGCCGTCTTCCGCCATGATGCTGTCGATCTCTTCATCCGGCAGCGTCTTCAGCGCGCCAGCGCAGCGTTCACGTGAACAGGTGCACTTAAATTCCACCGACTGTGGGTCGTAAACCGTCACTTCTTCTTCGTGATAAAGACGCCACAGGACATCGGTCGCCGACAGGGTGAACAGCTCTTCTGCTTTGACGGTTTCCGTCAGAGTCGCGAGGTGCTCGAAGTCGTTGGTCTGCGCGTCCTGCGCAGGCAGAACCTGCAGCAGCATACCGCCAGCAGCAGGCTGACCGTCTACTTCACCGGTGCGGATGAACAGACGCGTCGGCAGCTGTTCAGAACGCATGAAGTAATCTTCCAGGCAGGCCGCCAGCGTATCGCCTTCGAGGCCAACCACGCCCTGATAGCGCTCACCTTCCTCCGGGGAGATGGTGATGACCAGATAGCCATTACCCACCAGCGTTTTCAGGTCCGCGTTTTCAGGAACATCGCCCTGTACGCGCGCCACGCCGCGCATCTGCTGCTGGTTATTACCGTTGATGACCGCCAGGGTCATAGGGCCATCACCCTGCAACTGCACGGTGATATCCCCGGCAAATTTCAGGGTGGCAGTCAGCAGGCTGGTGGCAACCAGCAGTTCGCCCAACAGGGTTTTCACCGGCAGCGGGTAGTTGTGGTTTTCCAGAATCTGTTTCCAGGTTTCGGATACGGTGACCAGCTCGCCGCGCACGGCGAATTGTTCAAACAGATAGCGGTGTAATTGGTCGTGTTGGGCCATAATAGTCTCTCGTGCAGGTGAGGGTTACTCGGTCTCACCGTGTTTAAATTTCATCAGATCGCGGCGCTCTTTTTTATCCGGACGCCGGTCCGGGTGGGGCATTGTCAGCGCATTCATTTTGCGCGCCAGCGCGGTCTTCTCGCGTTTTTCAATGCTCTCAGCCGTCTCTTCATACAGCAGGACGGCTTCGGTTGCGGGCCGTCGTTGTTCAGTAATGGCTTTAATCACCACGGTACGTTCATCGTTGCCCTGACGCAGCGTTAAGGTGGCATTCAGTTCGACCAGCTTGCTCGGTTTGCTGCGCTGGCCGTTGTAATGCACTTTACCGCCGTCGATCATGTCGCGGGCAAGGGCGCGCGTTTTATAAAAACGGGCCGCCCACAGCCATTTATCCAGTCTTACCCCTTCAGAGGGTTTTTCTTTCATGGCCTCTCCTTCACGGTCAGTGAGGGGATCATCTGGCGATAGTCGTTCAGCCCCGGATGGCGCAGATAGCTTTTTTCAGCCAGGCCAGAGTCAGGATTGGTAACGCCCAGACAATAGCGAATGCCAAACCTGGCCGCGGAATCCAGAATAGGCTCGCTGTCATCAATAAACAGCGTACGTTCCGGCTGCAAACCGGTCTCTTCCGCCACCGCATGCCACAACCGCTGATCCTCTTTCGGATAACCAAATGTGTGGGTGGAAAGTAATAAATCAAGGTGCGAAGCAAGACCCGTATGCTCCAGCTTCACGGCCAGATTGTGAGGATGGGCGTTGGTCAGCAAGATACGGCGCTTTCCGCTCGCTTTCAGCGCATCCAGAAAAGGCACGGTATCCTCACGCAGTACGGCGCGCGGGCCCTGGGCGGTGGTCATGGCACAAATATCCAAACCGAGGCGCTCGCTCCAGTAGTCAAGACAGTACCAGTTTAGCGTATGCTGCACCGCGCTATATTGCGAACGAATGAATTCCTGCGCTTCTGCCGCGGAGATCCCCTGCTGTTCACCATAGGTTTCCGGAACCAGCTTTTGCCAGAAATAGTTATCAAAGGCGAGATCGAGCAGCGTGCCGTCCATATCCAGCAGAACGGTATCAACCTCCTGCCAGGCGATATCAAGATGCATAAGGGGGAACTCCAGCCTGAAGAAACGTGCGCGACAGGGTAGCACATCTTGTCGCGCATCGACGTTATCAGATCAGGCTCTCAGAGGAGGGGATCAGCTTAGGGTTAAGGCAATTTTCGTAATACTGCTGGATGTCGGCAAGCCTGGTACGAGAGCGCTGATAGCGACGCAGCGCCATAAAACCGTTCCAGCAAATGCATACCAGCATCGCAATCATCAGCAGCGAGGTGCCGATGTAGCGCCACAGGCCTGCGCTGTCCGGCATGCGGTGCAGGCCGATGTGGCGCGTGCCGTTGGCATCGGTAAAGATACTCGTCACAATCCCTTCAGCGCTAAACGGCGTCTGCATCAGCATCTGCGCCAGGCGCTGGAACTGGCCCCACTGTTCCTGAGCCGGGTAGTCATAAAGTGCGACCTGCGGGTATGGCTGATCGACCAGGTCGCTCCCTTCATCACTGACGATCACAAAGCCGCCCGGTGCCGGGCTGTTCAGCGCCTGCGCCGCGCGGGTGGTTTCGCGCATCACGAAGGGTGCGGTTGACGTGGCGACCAGATTATCCAGCGACTCGGCGCTGACCGGACGCAGCAGCACGTTAACGCCATCCAGCCGGCCCGCTTCCGCGCGTTTCACCAGCGAATCCCAGTCTTTACTGTTACCCAGGTTCACAAGGGCGTTTTTGAGACGTACGCATTCGTCCTGAGCGGAACACAAATCCTGTGTTTTCAGAACGATGTCACCAAAGTCGTCCAGAAGCACCATCCCCGATTTCTGAATGGCCGAGCGCAGGGCAGGGCTCACGCGTGAGTCGTCATCGGGTTTTGGGTGCAGCTGGCGGTTGACCGTCTGGGTAAGCGACGTGGCTTTATTGACAACCTCAGATTCAGGCAGCGGCAGCGGCGGCGCATCATTCCAGATAATTTGCGAGCAATCGAACGGCATGAACGGCGAGCTCTGACGCGTATTCCATGCGCCAGGCGTATGAATGTTACACATCCCGGTGCCCTTCAGGCGCAGCGTATCACCGACCCGCACGCCAGCCTCGTCCAGTTGGTTGACGCTGGTTGCCTCAATGGTTTGCGCCCCTTTTATCCATGACAGGGTAAATTTAATGGGCATATCCAGCGGGACAAACAGCAGAAGCATGATAAACACCAGCGCTGCCCCCCCGGCAATGACCGCACTGCGTAACCAGTGCTGAAGCGGGAAATTTTTTACTTCATCATGCAGGGATAAAAAGCGCCCCTGGCGCACCACATGGCGGTCAAGGTAGATATCAATATCGGTTTTCTGCCCTAAATCCTGGGCAATCCACGGCTGCCAGTGGCGCGGGTAGATAAGATCGATAATACCGAGCGAGATATTATTGAGGTGCTCCTGGTCACTCTCACCGAACAGACCCCAGCGCTTAGGAGTACCGCGCAGGCAGTGGATCTCACGTAGCGAGGTTTTTGCCGGCGGGGCAAAGAGCCCCCACAGCCCGGCTGCCAGCAACAGCACCGCACCGCCAGCCAGCCAGGGGACAAACACATCCGGTGTCAGCAGGCAGATGAAAAAGAGCAGGAACGCGGCCACGATCAGAATCGCTTCGCGAATGCCGTCAGGGCGGCTCAGGGCGTACTCTTCATGCGTCTCCTGGCGAATGTTCAGCAGCTCGATCTGCTCTGTCTCTTCGCCACGAATGGAGGCCTGCGTTGAGCTTGCGCGTTCCAGCGCAAAACGCGGGGCTTCCTGAAGATATTCATTCAACGTATGGCCGTTGAGTGAGATAACCAGCGGCAACGAATCGGTATGGATCAGCTCCACGCTGTTTTCGTCATTAATGTACTGCTCCCAGGACGGGGGCAGATGCACTTCAACCGAATCCAGGTAATAGCGCCATTTATTGGGATCGTCTGTGGTGATGCCATAGCGGGTGATCGAGCGCGTCACACTGAGCACTGTGTCACTTTGCGCATTTAACTTGAGCGCCACCGGCGCAGCAGTTGCCCCCGTCGGCCCAGGTGTTAACTGAGAACGGTTCAGTGTTTCGAGATAGTTTTCTACTGCATCGCGCTCTTCTTGCGTCAGTTTACGCGTCGTCGCACCGGCAAAGGCGTTTAAAAAGGGCAGCCGGTAACGACGCCTTACGCGACGCCTGTATACCCACCCTGCAACCAATGCGCCGGCCAGCATAGCAGCGAGAACAATCAAAATGGTGCTCATGCTTTCCCCATCTTACTTATCTTCTTACAGGTGTAGTCAGTAGCACCTTTAACATTGAATGAGAGTCTGTGGTTGGCTATCGGCAAGTATGGAGTCGAACTTGAGCATTCTGAAGCGCATCCCAGTGACCGATGATGATAGCAAAGCCTGTTATGGCGCGATATCAGCAAATTCCTGGAAACATTTCAACCTCTTGACATTTGTTTTGAATTGAGGATTGATTCCTGTTACGTTGCATAAATGTAAATACAGAACAATTGACATTGCCGAAACCGTGCGGCGTATCGCACAATAAAGCCAGTTCCCACTGCTAAGACCCCATCACGATGAGCAAACCACTACAAAAACCCACCATTCTGAATGTTGAAACAGTCGCAAAATCGCGCCTGTTTAATGTCGAAAGTGTGGATCTGGAGTTCAGCAACGGTGTGCGTCGCGTTTACGAACGTATGCGCCCTTCTTCGCGCGAAGCGGTGATGATTGTTCCTGTCGTCGACGACCATCTGATCTTAATCCGCGAGTATGCCGTGGGAACCGAATCTTACGAACTTGGGTTCTCGAAAGGGCTCATCGATCCGGGTGAAACGGTCTTTGAGGCGGCCAATCGCGAGCTGAAAGAAGAGGTCGGTTTTGGCGCGAACGAACTGACGTTCCTGAAAAAACTGAGCATGGCACCCTCCTATTTTTCCAGCAAAATGAACATTGTGGTTGCTGAGGATCTCTATCCAGAATCGCTGGAAGGGGACGAGCCGGAGCCACTGCCACAGGTTCGCTGGCCGCTGGCCCATATGATGGACCTGCTTGAAGACCCTGACTTTAACGAGGCCCGCAACGTGAGCGCGCTGTTCCTGGTACGCGAATGGCTGAAGGGGCAGGGGCGTTTATAGCAGCCTGATGTCCGCAACGTATGAGAGAACAAAAAAAACGGCAACCTGAGGTTGCCGTTTTTACGTTGCCCGTTAGAACAACTCGTGCGTTTCGCCGTTATCAATGATTTCTGTACCCACCTCATGCACCGCCTGTGTGGTCGGCTGCGTGCCCTCGATGAAATACTCTGCACGGCTATTGCCGCCATTGGCGAGCTGCCCGGTGCTGCGGTCGATATTGACGGTAACCACGCCCGGTGGTGGCGTCAGCGGTTGCTCCGGAACGCCTTCCAGCACGGATTTCATATAGGCATCCCAGGCCGGTTGCGCACTCTTCGCGCCGCCTTCGTAGCCAGAAATCTGATCTTTAATCGCGCCTGAAGCCGTGGTGCGGCCTAAATCACGGCGATGATCGTCAAAACCGATCCAGACTGACGTCACCACGCCCGGGCCGTAACCGGAGAACCACGCATCTTTCGAGCTGTTTGTTGTCCCCGTTTTACCGCCGATATCATGGCGCTGTAAATCACGTCCTGCCCGCCAGCCGGTCCCTTGCCAGCCAGGTTCGCCGAAGATGTTGGTGTTCAGCGCGCTCTTTATCAGGAACGACAGCGGCGTGTTGATGACATGCGGTGCATACTCCTGCGCCCCGCTCTGCGCCACCAGCGACTGGTTAGCCTGTTCCAGCTGCGGCTGCGGCAACACAGGGTTCGTCTGCTCCTGAGACACGGCAACGTCTTCCATGTCCTTGTTTTCAATCACTTCAGATTTTGGCGTATTGCCGTAAATGACCGGAATATCGCAGTCAGGGCAGGCAATTTTCGGCTTCGCTTCAAACAGCACGCCACCCTGGTCGTTCTCGATTTTACTGATGAAGTACGGGTCAATCAGGAAGCCGCCGTTAGCCATCACCGAGTACCCCCGCGCCACCTGAAGCGGCGTAAAGGACGCAGACCCTAACGCCAGCGATTCGGTGCGCACGATGTTCTGAGCCGGGAAACCGAAGCGTTGCAGATATTCCGCGGCATAGTCGACACCCATCGCACGCATTGCGCGCACCATCACCACGTTTTTCGACTGCCCAAGACCCTGACGAAGACGAATAGGGCCTGAATATTCCGCCGGTGAGTTCTTCGGCTGCCAGTCAGAACCGGCACCGGCATCCCAGCGGGAGATAGGCACGTCGTTCAGGATACTGGCGAGGGTCAGGCCCTTATCCATGGCTGCGGTGTAGAGGAACGGCTTGATGTTGGAGCCAACCTGACGCAACGCCTGGGTGGCGCGGTTAAATTTGCTCTGGTTGAAATCGAACCCACCGACCAGGGCCAGCACGGCACCGTTCTGCGGATTGATGGACACCAGGGCCGAGTTAACGTCTGGGACCTGCGCCAGCCACCAGCTGTCGCCCACCTTGCGTACCCAGATTTGCTGTCCGGTCTGGACGACATCCGTCACTTTACGCGGCGTCGGGCCTTGCAGGGTGTCTGAGCGGTACGGGCGAGCCCAACGGATCCCGTCCATACGCAGGGAGACAGACGTTCCATCCGCCAGCGTTGCCACCGCTTCCTGCGGATCGGCCTGAGTCACCACGGCAGGAAGGAGCGGGCCATAGGTGGGCAGCGCTTTCAGCGTACTGGTGATTTTTTTGCTGTCCCAGGCGCTTTCGCCGACTTTCCACAGCACATTCGACGGGCCGCGATAACCGTGGCGCATGTCGTAATCCATCACGTTGTTACGCACCGCTTCCTGAGCCGCATGCTGAACGTTGCGGGTCACGGTGGTGTAAACGCGGTAGCCATCTTCGTAGGCTTTATCGCCGTAGCGGCTCACCATCTCCTGACGCACCATTTCGGTGAGATAAGGGGCAGAGAAGGCAATTTCCGGCGCATGGTAGTTGGCATCGATGACATCGTTGCGCGCCTGTTCGTACTCGCTCTGGCTGATATAGCCTTCGCTCAGCATACGTGACAGGACGACGTTACGACGCGCCGTAGCGCGTTCAAGCGAGTAGAGCGGGTTGAAGGTCGATGGTGCTTTAGGCAGACCGGCAATGGTCGCCATTTCGCTTAACGTCAGCTGCTCGACAGGTTTACCAAAGTACACCTGCGCGGCCGCACCAACACCGTAGGCGCGGTAGCCGAGGTAGATTTTATTGAGGTACAGCTCAAGGATCTCGTCTTTGCTCAACAACTGCTCAATACGGATCGCAAGGAACACCTCTTTGATCTTACGGGTCAGGGTCTTTTCTGGGCTAAGGAAGAAGTTACGCGCCAGCTGCTGTGTAATGGTACTTGCCCCCTGAGAGGCATGACCGGAGAACAGCGCAATACTTGCAGCACGGAAAATCCCCACCGGATCGACACCGTGGTGCTCGTAAAAACGGCTGTCCTCGGTAGCGATAAAGGCTTTGACCATCACGGGCGGAATTTGATTTAAGGTCAGCGGGATACGACGCTTTTCGCCGTACTGCGCCATTAACTCGCCATCGGCGCTGTAGACCTGCATCGGGATCTGGAGTCGCACATCGCGAAGCGTAGCGACATCAGGCAGCTGCGGCTCAATATATTTGTACAAACCATAAATCGAGCCTGCTCCCAGCAGAATGCAACAGACTGCAAGGATTAATAAATACTTTACGAACTTCACCGGAGATTTCCCATTTGGTTTCACTTGGGCAGTTTCTAAACAATCGCGCGGTAGTATAAAGGCAAGCCTGATTCATTGATATAGCCGTCACCTGACGGGCGATAAGGAGATCGTGAAGCATGGCTTTCAAAACATGGCAAACAGGCGTTCATATTCAACAGGATAGGGTGCAGATAGTGGCGCTGGCCCGGGAGCGGTCGGGCTGGCGTTTGTGCCGCTGGTGGGCTATCACTCTGGCCGACGGGATTATCCGGGATGGCAAAATTTGCCAGCCTGAACAACTGGTTGACGCCCTGCGCGACTGGCGGAAAACGTTGCCACACTCCCACCGGGTGTTTCTCTCATTTCCGGCGGCCCGCACGCTGCAACGATCGCTCCCCCGTCCGGGCGTGGCGCTGCGCGACAGCGAACAGCTCTCCTGGCTGGGGGCGACGCTCGCGCGTGAACTGGAGATGGCTGCTGACACGCTCTGTTTTGATTATGCGCAGGATACGTTCAGCAATACATTCCATGTCACCGCTGCACAAAACAACGAGATTCACCCCCTGCTGACGCTGGCAAAGATATTGCGTTTACGGCTCGTGACGATCACCCCGGATGCCAGTGCGCTGGCGAACCTTCTCCCTGCGGTAGCGCCGGCGCAGTGTGTCGCCTGGCGGGATGGGCATCAGTGGCTGTGGGCGATGCGCCATCAGTGGGGACGGCGTTTTACCACGGAAGCGGAAAACGTGGCCGATCTCGCGGCACTACTGGCCCTCACGCCGCAGGACATTGCCCTCTTTGATAGCCAGCGAGACCCCTGGGACGCGCTGGTTCGTTGCCATGCTCCTCTGCCGGCGTGCGGCGCTGATTATACCGTCGCGCTGGCGCTGGCCATGAGTGAGGTGCCGGAATGAGCATGACGAACTTTCTGCCGTGGCGGCGGCAGCGGCGCGTGCGCTGCCTGCGATTCTGGGGCGTACTGTTTGTCGCTACGTGGCTGCTGATACTGATAGGGGTTTTCAGCCTGCGGATGAACCCTCTCGTGATGTCGCGTGCGCTGCATATTCAACTGGCGGGCATGCAGTCCGTGCAGCAGGTGCTGGTGTCTCGTACAAGGTCAGGCACGGAGACGCCAATGCCCGCGCCAGCGCCTCAACGACGCGCCTGGCAGCCGGTGCTGGAGTCCTTTGCCGGGATGATGCCATCCCAGGTCTGGCTGACCGAACTGCGCTATCACCCCCCTTCACTGATGTTAACCGGATATGCCGCAACACTCCCCGCGCTCTCTGCTCTGCGGGATGGGCTCGGAAAGATGGCGGGGTTTACCCCGGGGCCGACGGGGGAATTACAGCAGGACGACCAGGGGCGCTGGAGGTTCACCTTTCATCTGCGAAGCGAGGGCTAATACGTGGAAACCTTGTTCGAACGCTGGTGCGAAAGCAGCCCCCGATGGCGGGTGCTGTGCTGGTGTCTGAGCGTTCTCTTTCTGGGGAGTACGACGTGGGGCATGGTGCTTCGACCGGTAACAAAGCAGGTGGCTGAACTTCAGCGGCAGGTCAGCGAGGCCGCACAGGCTAATGTCTCGCTATGGCCCGCCGCCAGTCAGGTGCCGCGGCATCACGCACCCCGTGAAGCCACGGTAATGACGCCTTTTTCGCCACTCGAGTTTCAGGGGGTGGGCACAAGACTGGTTCACTGGAAGCCGTTGCAAAACGGAGGGGAACTGACGCTGGATGCTGAGTGGCAGGCCATCCCGACTGTTTTCACCCGACTGGCGCAGCGGGATGTTCAGGTTGCCGCCTTTGCTCTCTCTGCGCAGGGTTCGGCATTACGCCTGCGGGTGGAGCTGGAGGAGCAGCATGCGAAATAGCGCGCGTTGCCTGCTGGTGTGTTGCGCCCTGTTAGTGACCGGGATGCGGGATCCTTTTCGCCCGCCGGATGACCCTTGTGCGGTAGGGCAACTGGCGCAGTGGCATTACCACGGGATGGTGGGCGGCACTCAGGACACCGGCATTTTACAGGACGGGCAAAAGCGCTGGCATCGCCTGACACCGCAACAGCATCTCCCGGTGGGCTGGCGGGTAACGGCCCTCAATGAAAGGGAGCTGGTCGTCGATGTGGGGGATGCATGTGAACCCAGACAATGGATGTGGCAACGAGAAGGAACGAAAAAGAATGAACATAAGGATAACGCTGTGGCTGCTGGCGTTCAGTCATCCGCTGTGGGCCGCCGCGCCAAAGCCGGTCACGCTGGTGGTGGATGAGGTACCGGTGGTGCAGGTGCTACAGGCGTTGGTCGCACAGGAGAACCGTAATCTGGTGGTATCGCCAGATGTCAGCGGCACGCTGTCGCTCAATCTGACACGCGTTCCCTGGCGACAGGCGCTACAGACGGTCGTCACCAGCGCCGGGCTTGTTCTGCATGAAGAAGGGGGCATTTTTTATGTTCACACCGCAGCCTGGCAGCGTGAACAGCTGGAACGCAAAGAGCAGGAGCGGACACGCCGACAGCTTGATGCGCCGCTGGTCTCGCACAGCATACCTTTTTCTTACGCTGACGCCGGGGAGCTGCAAAAAGCGGCGGAAAAACTGCTCAGTCCAAAGGGGAGTTTGTCTGTCGACAAGCGCACGAACCGTCTGCTGATACGGGATAACCAGGCGGTGCTTGATACGCTGCAGCACTGGGCGACACAGATGGATATCCCTGTCGAGCAGGTGGAACTGGCGGCGCATATCGTGACCATCAATGAAAAAAGCCTGCGTGAGCTGGGGGTGAAGTGGAATCTCGCCGACGCAACGGAGGCGGGCAAGGTCGGGCAACTCACAACGCTTGGCAGCGATCTGTCCGTGGCAAACGCCACCACCCATGTGGGTTTTAACATTGGGCGGATTAACGGCAGGCTGCTGGATTTGGAATTGTCGGCGCTGGAGCAAAAGCAGCAGGTCGATATCATCGCCAGCCCACGACTGCTGGCCTCGCATATGCAACCGGCCAGTATTAAGCAGGGCAGTGAGATCCCATATCAGGTCTCCAGCGGTGACAGCGGGGCGACCTCCGTGGAATTTAAAGAGGCGGTGTTAGGCATGGAGGTGACGCCGGTGGTGCTGCCCGGCGGTCGCGTACGCCTGAAGCTGCACATCAGTGAAAATATGCCAGGACAGGTGCTGCAGCAGGCCGATGGTGAAACGCTCGCCATCGATAAACAAGAAATTGAAACCCAGGTGGAAGTAAAAAGTGGAGAAACGCTGGCGCTGGGCGGAATTTTTTCGCAAAAGAATAAAACCGGAAGCGATCGCGTGCCTGGGCTGGGCAATATCCCGTGGCTTGGACAGCTTTTTCGCCATGACGGAAAGGACAATGAACGACGGGAGTTAGTGGTGTTTATTACACCACGACTGGTCGGTATTCGCTGAAGAGTCACGATCCTCCCAATGATTTTGCATTCAGATTGTTGCAGATGTTTGACGTGGGGCATGAATTAGCATACAAGGAGTACCGATTTGAGTTGGACTTACGTCTTATTGCCTTATGCGTCTGGTGCGGTGATTTAATCAGTTGCCAAACAAGCCGGAGTATTGAGATAATTTTTAGTCTGACTCTCGCTCTATTGCATATGAGGTTTCAGTTCATGTCCTGCTACGCCGGGTGTCTGCGAAGCGGGGATTACCATTAACGAATAGTCTTAGTAGTACCGATAAAATGGCAGAGAAACGCAATATCTTTCTGGTTGGGCCTATGGGTGCCGGCAAAAGCACTATTGGGCGTCAGTTAGCTCAACAACTCAATATGGAATTTTACGATTCTGATCAAGAGATTGAGAAACGAACCGGAGCTGATGTGGGCTGGGTTTTCGACGTAGAAGGCGAAGAAGGTTTCCGTGACCGAGAAGAAAAAGTGATCAACGAACTCACGGAAAAGCAGGGCATTGTTCTGGCAACAGGCGGTGGCTCTGTCAAATCTCGCGAAACCCGCAACCGTCTCTCCGCCCGTGGCGTAGTGGTCTATCTCGAGACGACCATCGAAAAACAGCTGGCACGTACGCAGCGCGATAAAAAGCGCCCGCTGCTGCAGGTTGAAACGCCACCACGCGAAGTTCTGGAAGCGTTGGCCGATGAACGCAATCCGCTGTACGAAGAGATTGCTGATGTGACCATTCGTACTGACGATCAGAGTGCTAAAGTGGTTGCAAACCAGATTATTCATATGCTGGAAAGCAACTGATTCTGGCTTTATATACAATCGCCTGCGGGTAAAAGCATTAAAGGTGGATGTCGCGTCATGGAGAGGATTACAGTTACTCTCGGGGAACGTAGTTACCCAATCACCATCGCGGCTGGTTTGTTTAACGACCCAGCTTCCTTTTTACCACTGAAAGCGGGTGATCAGGCGATGCTGGTCACCAATGAGACGCTGGCTCCGCTTTATCTCGACCGCGTTCGCCACCTGCTTGAACAGGCGGGCGTTAAAGTCGACAGTGTGATTCTGCCCGATGGCGAGCAGTATAAAAGCCTGGCGGTACTGGATACCGTCTTTACCGCATTGCTGCAAAAACCGCATGGTCGCGATACAACACTGCTTGCCCTGGGCGGCGGTGTTGTGGGCGATCTGACGGGCTTTGCGGCTGCAAGTTATCAACGTGGTGTGCGTTTTATTCAAATCCCTACCACGTTACTGTCTCAGGTCGACTCTTCTGTCGGCGGCAAAACGGCCGTTAACCATCCGCTCGGTAAAAATATGATTGGCGCGTTCTACCAGCCGGCATCGGTGGTGGTGGATCTCGACTGTCTGAAAACCCTACCGAAACGCGAGCTGGCTTCTGGCCTGGCTGAAGTGATCAAATACGGCATTATTCTGGATGGCGAGTTCTTTGACTGGCTGGAAGAGAATATGGATGCGTTGCTGCGCCTGGATGAGGCGAAACTGGCTTACTGCATTCGTCGTTGTTGTGAGCTGAAAGCGGAAGTTGTCGCTGCAGACGAGCATGAAACGGGCTTACGTGCTTTACTGAATCTTGGGCATACGTTTGGTCACGCGATTGAAGCCGAAATGGGTTACGGTAACTGGCTTCACGGTGAAGCAGTCGCTGCCGGAATGGTAATGGCTGCCCGCACTTCTGAACGTCTGGGGCAGTTTAAACCGGAAGAGACGGCACGCATCATCACGCTGCTTGAGCGTGCGGGCTTGCCGGTAACCGGGCCGAAAGAGATGTCGGCACAAGCGTATTTACCCCACATGATGCGCGATAAAAAAGTATTGGCAGGTGAGATGCGTCTTGTACTCCCGCTTGCAATAGGGAAGAGTGAAGTACGCGGCGGAGTGCCGCATGATGTGGTTCTTGGCGCTATTGCTGACTGTCAGCAGGCGTAACAACTAGAAAGGTCAGGCCACTGTTACAGGTGGTCGTTTAGCTTCAGGCGAAATGCAAAGTCGTTGGCATAAGCCTTTGAGTGGGGTGTTAAATGGATGAATTCAAACCAGAAGACGAGCTGAAACCCGATCCCAGCGATCGTCGTACTGGTCGTTCTCGTCAATCTTCAGAACGTGATAACGAGCCGCAGATCAACTTTGACGATGTTGATCTGGATGCAGACGATCGTCGCCCTTCGCGTAGCCGCAACGCGCGTGATGAGCGAGAAGAAGAGGGTTATGAGTCCGAAGAAGATTCAATGGACGAAGAGCCTGTAGAGCGTCGCCCACGTAAACGTAAAAAAGCCGCTGCGCAGAAACCCGCCTCCCGCCAGTACATCATGATGGGACTCGGCGTTCTGGTGCTCGTGCTGCTGATTGTCGGTATTGGTTCTGCACTAAAAGCGCCTTCGACCCCTTCCGGTGAGCAAGCGGCATCCACTGAGAAGAGCATCAGCCTCTCTGGTAACGATGCGACCGATCAGGCGAATGGTGCACAGCCAGCGCCGGGTACCACCTCCGCCGAGCAGACTGCCGGAAATACAACACAGCCGCAGGATGTTTCTCTGCCGCCAGTTTCTTCTACCCCCGCACAGGGTCAGGCACCTGCCACGCCGGAAGGCCAGCAGCGTGTAGAAGTTCAGGGCGACCTGAACAATGCCCTGACGCAGCCGCAAAATCAGGCGCAGGTGGACAATGCCGTGGTTAACTCTACGCTGCCAACTGAACCTGCGACCGTTGCACCGATCCGCGGTGGTAACGCTCAGCCGCAAACGGCTGCAACCGAAACCAAACCGCGCCAGACGCAACCTGCGACCCGTCCTGAACGTAAGCAGGCTGTGATTGAACCTAAGCGTGAAACCAAACCTCAGGCAGTCGTCAAAGCGCCTGAAGTGAAAGCGCCAGCTCAGACAAAACGTACTGAAACGGCCACGGTGAGCGAACCGGCAAAAGCACCGGTTACGCAGACAGCACCGAAAGCAACGGCGACCACCACGGCACCGGCTGCCACTTCGGCACCAGCTGCAACTGCACCTACTGCAACTGCACCTGCAGCGACGGCAACAACCAGCGCCGCAGCAGGCAAGACTGCAGGTAACGTCGGTTCGCTGAAGTCGGCCCCGTCCAGCAATTACACGCTGCAGCTGAGCAGTTCGTCTAACTATGACAACCTCAACGGTTGGGCGAAGAAAACAAATCTGAAAAACTATGTGGTTTATCAGACGACCCGTAATGGTCAGCCGTGGTACGTGCTGGTAAGTGGCGTTTATGCTTCAAAAGATGAAGCAAAACGTGCTGTCGCAACGCTGCCAGCCGACGTTCAGGCGAAAAACCCATGGGCTAAGCCAATTCATCAGGTTCAGGCTGATCTGAAGTAATGTTTAAAGCGCAGGATGCTGTCGGAGCTTTCTCCACAGCCGGAGAAGGTGTAATCAGTTAGTCAGCATGAAAAAAAATCGCGCTTTTCTGAAATGGGCAGGGGGGAAATACCCCCTGCTCGATGATATTAAAAAGCACCTGCCGAAAGGCGAGTGTCTTATCGAGCCCTTTGTGGGCGCTGGATCGGTATTCCTGAATACCGATTTTTCTCGTTATATCCTGGCGGATATCAACAGCGACCTTATCAGCCTCTACAACATCGTCAAGCTGCGGACCGACGAGTACGTGGAAGAGGCTCGGAAGCTGTTTACACCCGAGCACAATAATCCGGACGTTTACTACCAGTTCCGCACTGAGTTTAATCAGAGTCAGGATCCGTTCCGCCGGGCGCTGTTGTTCCTCTATCTCAATCGACACGGCTACAACGGCCTGTGCCGGTATAATCTTCGTGGTGAGTTTAACGTGCCGTTTGGCCGTTATAAGCGTCCGTATTTCCCACAGGATGAGTTGTATCACTTTGCTAAAAAAGCGCAGAATGCCGAATTCCACTGCCTCTCCTATGAAGAGTGCATGGAGCTGGCAGGCGTAAACTCGGTGGTCTATTGCGACCCGCCTTACGCACCGCTGTCTGCGACGGCAAATTTCACCGCTTATCACACCAACAGCTTCAGTCCGGCCGAGCAGGCCCGTCTGGCGGAGATGGCGGAAAAGCTGGTCAGCAAAAGAATTCCGGTGTTAATTTCGAATCACGATACCCCTGATACGCGCGAATGGTACAAAGCCGCGAAGCATTTTCAGGTTAAAGTGCGGCGTAGCATAAGCAGCAACGGCGGCACACGTAAAAAGGTGGACGAACTCCTGGCTCTTTATCGCCCCTGAGCCGTTTTGCCCGCCGGTAAACACATTTCAAGGAGATGCGGATGAAACAGTTTTTGATTGCTCCCTCAATTCTGTCGGCCGATTTTGCCCGCCTGGGTGAAGACACTGCAAAAGCACTCGCGGCGGGCGCGGATGTCGTCCATTTCGACGTTATGGATAACCACTACGTTCCTAATCTGACCATTGGCCCGATGGTGCTTAAAGCGCTGCGTAACTACGGTATTACCGCGCCGATTGACGTCCATCTGATGGTGAAGCCTGTTGACCGTATCGTGCCTGATTTTGCCGCTGCGGGAGCCAGTATCATCACCTTCCACCCTGAAGCGTCTGAACATGTGGATCGCACGCTGCAGCTCATCAAAGAGAATGGCTGTAAAGCGGGTCTGGTTTTCAACCCGGCTACGCCGCTGAGCTATCTCGACCATGTGATGGATAAGCTGGATGTCATTTTGCTGATGTCCGTTAACCCGGGCTTTGGCGGTCAGTCGTTTATCCCTCATACGCTGGATAAACTGCGTGAAGTGCGCCGTCGTATTGATGAGTCAGGTTACGACATTCGTCTGGAAGTCGACGGTGGCGTAAAAGTGAATAACATTGGTGAAATTGCGGCAGCGGGCGCGGATATGTTCGTTGCAGGTTCAGCGATTTTCGACCAACCGGATTACAAAAAAGTCATTGATGAAATGCGCCGTGAACTGGCGAAGGTAAGTCATGGATAAATTGCAGGCAACCCGGGGTATCGCATTTGACCTCGACGGCACGCTGGTCGACAGCGCGCCGGGCTTAACCAGCGCCGTAGACCAGGCGCTGTATGCTCTTGAACTGCCCGTTGCGGGCGAAGAGCGTGTCATCACGTGGATTGGCAATGGCGCCGATGTCCTGATGGAGCGCGCGTTGACATGGGCCCGCCAGGAGCGTGTGTCCCAGCGTTCCGCACAGGGTAAACCGAGCGTGGATCATGCGGATATCCCCCAGGAAGAACAGCTGCGTATCCTGCGTAAATTGTTCAATCGTTTCTATGAAGAGACGGTCGAAGAGGGCAGTTTCCTGTTCCCGGATGTCGCAGAAACGCTGAGTGCGCTTCATGCCAACGGCATTCCGCTGGGGCTGGTGACAAACAAACCGACACCTTTTGTCGCCCCTCTGCTGGAAGCGCTGGATATCGCGAAGTATTTTTCCGTCATTGTTGGCGGTGATGATGTGCAGAACAAAAAGCCGCATCCGGAACCGTTACTGCTGGTGGCAGGAAAATTATCCTTAACGCCCGCGGAGCTGCTCTTTGTCGGTGATTCCCGCAATGATATTCTGGCTGCCAGAGCGGCGGGTTGTCCTTCAGTGGGATTAACCTATGGCTACAACTACGGTGAGGCCATCACGCTGAGTGAGCCGGACGTCGTGTTCGACCACTTCAAAGATTTGTTGCCCGCACTCGGGCTTTCGCACAGTGATAATCAGGAATTGAATAATGACTAAGCCCATCGTTTTTAGTGGCGCACAGCCGTCAGGTGAATTGACCATTGGTAACTACATGGGTGCGTTACGTCAGTGGGTCAGCATGCAGGATGATTACCATTGCATTTACTGCATCGTGGATCTGCATGCTATCACTGCACGTCAGGATCCTGAGAAGCTGCGTAAGGCCACCCTGGACACCCTGGCGCTGTATCTGGCCTGCGGAATTGATCCTGAGAAGAGCACCATTTTCGTTCAGTCTCACGTTCCAGAGCATGCGCAGCTGGGCTGGGCGCTGAACTGCTACACCTACTTCGGCGAACTGAGCCGCATGACGCAGTTCAAGGATAAATCCGCGCGCTACTCAGAAAACATCAACGCCGGTCTGTTTGATTACCCGGTACTGATGGCAGCAGACATTCTGCTGTACCAGACCAACCAGGTGCCGGTTGGCGAAGATCAGAAACAGCATCTGGAACTGAGCCGCGATATCGCCCAGCGCTTTAACGCGCTGTATGGCGACGTGTTCAAAGTGCCTGAGCCGTTCATTCCGAAATCCGGCGCACGCGTGATGTCGCTGCTGGAGCCAACCAAGAAGATGTCCAAGTCTGACGATAACCGCAACAACGTTATCGGCCTGCTGGAAGATCCGAAATCGGTGGTTAAAAAGCTCAAGCGTGCGGTGACCGACTCCGATGAGCCACCTGTTGTGCGTTACGACGTGCAGAACAAAGCGGGCGTCTCCAACCTGCTGGATATCCTCTCCGGTGTGACGGGTCAGAGCATTCCTGAGCTGGAACAACACTTCGAAGGCAAGATGTATGGTCACCTGAAAGGGGAAGTGGCGGATGCCGTTTCCGGCATGCTGACCGAGCTGCAGGAGCGTTATCACCGCTACCGTAACGACGAAGCTTTCCTGCAGAAAGTAATGAAAGAGGGCGCGGAAAAAGCCAGTGCCCGCGCGTCTGAAACCCTTAAAGCGGTGTACCAGGCGATTGGGTTTGTGGGTAAACCATAACCCTGTTTTGTCGGGTAAGCATGAGCGCTCCCCGACAAAAAACGCGCTGAGCCAGACAAAAAACCGGGACATTCCCGGTTTTTTTACGCCTGAAAAACGCTTACTGCTGTGCGGCCGGGCCGCAGCCACCGATGATCTTCGAAATGGAAATTGCCGGGTGCAGCAGGTAATCATAGCTGCAGTTATTTTTGGTATTTTGAACGTGACCGGTGCAGGCGGTCAGAGTCGATAACATGCCTACCAGAACGGCGGCTTTTGCCAGTTTAAACATACGCATTCCTTGTCTGAAAAAACGAAAATTGGATCTAACGTGAGGGAATAAATGGAAAAATTCCATTTCGCGGGCGGTATGTTATCGGGAGCGGTAAGAGGGGAGTAGTCCGCATAAGGACTACTCCGGGAAGGGGGAATATGCGTTAGTGATTCGAGAACCAGTTCAGTTTATCGCGCAGCTCCACCACGCGTCCGACAATAATCAGCGCCGGGCTTTCAACCTGCTGTGCCAGCTCACCTAACTGGGTCAGCACGCCGTTCACCACGCGCTGCTTAATGGACGTGCCGTTTTCCACCAGCGCGACGGACATATCCTCTTCCATGCCGTGCTCAAGCAGTTTGGCCTGAATGGTCGCGGCCTGGTTTAACCCCATATAGAACACCAGCGTTTGTTTTTCGGCGGCCAGGTTATGCCAGTCCAGCTCACTGCCGGTTTTCAGGTGTCCCGTCACCAGGCGTACGCTCTGGGCATAGTCACGGTGGGTCAGCGGAATGCCCGAGTAAGCTGAGCAACCGGAGGCTGCCGTGATGCCCGGCACCACGGAAAACGGAATACCCGCGTTGCACAACGTTTCCAGCTCTTCACCGCCGCGACCAAAGATAAACGGGTCGCCACCCTTGAGGCGTACCACGCGTTTTCCTTTTTGCGCTTCGCGCAGCAGGATCTGGTTAATCTCCTCCTGCGGCACACAGTGGTACCCGGCACGTTTACCGACAAATACGCGGTCAGCATCGCGGCGGACCAGGTTCATTATCTCATCGGAGACCAGACGGTCATAAACCACAATATCCGCCTGCTGGATCTGCTGCAGCCCTTTCAGCGTCAGCAAACCGGCATCGCCCGGGCCGGCACCCACCAGCACCACTTCACCACGATGATCCAGCGGCTCGCAGAGCAACTGCGCCGTCGTCTCTTCCACCGCTTTATGATCCTGATTCGCTAGCGACTGGGCCAGCCTGTCATTCACAAAGAATTTTTCCCAGAAGCGGCGGCGTTCACCCACGGTCGCGAAGGTTTGCTTAACCCGGGAACGCAGCTGCCCGGCATAGTGGGCAATCTGGCCAAGATGCTGCGGCAGGATGGCTTCCAGTTTTTCCCGCAGCAGGCGGGCCAGAACGGGAGAGCGGCCGCCGGACGATACCGCAATCATCAGCGGCGAACGGTCAATGATCGACGGCATGATAAAGCTGGCCTCCTTCGGGGCATCCACCACGTTACAGAAGATGCGGCGCGCTTCACAGGCGTCGCTGACGCGCTGATTCACTTCATCGTCATCCGTGGCGGCAATGGTCAGCCAGCAGGTATCAAGCAGGGATTCATTAAACCCCCCCTGCACCAGCGTGAGCATCCCTTCTTTTTCCCAGGCCTCAAACTGCGGGGCAAAAGCCAGGGCGTTAACGGTGAGTCGGGCTCCTGCTTCTAACAGCAAGCGCGCTTTGCGTTCAGCCACATCGCCACCGCCTACAAGCAGACAGTCGCGATGGCGTAATTGACAGAAAATCGGCAGGTGGTCCACGACATTACCTCACAGCATTCAAGGAGGGGGTAAGAAATTGAGGTCAGGATAACAGCAGGAATCGTACAGAACATACGGTTTTTCCTGCCGTTACCCATAAGGGGTCATAAGCTTTTCATATTGAAAAGGCGAGAGATTAGCCTTTCAGCTGCACCTTACCGTCCTTCACGCGGACATCGTAGGGCTTCACGGAATAACGCTCATCTTCCATGCAATACCCGTCGCGTAAACGAAAACGCTGTTTCTTCAACGGGCTGGCGACCCAGAGTTCACCCTGATGCTCTGCGATTAATCCCCGGGACAGGACGCTGGCCTCAAAGAACGGGTCGATATTGCTGATGGCAAAAACCTGTTCATCATGGCGAGGGCGGAATATCGCGACCTGCTCGTTACCCAGCAGGGCACAGACCCCGGTGGCAGGCAGAATGTCGTTAATGTTGCAGATGTTTACCCACTGGCTCATGCGTTTTCCTCCACCAGAGTCACCGGAATACGTTCATAAGGTGTCGCCGGACGATGCTGCTCGCGTTCTGCCACAACCTGCACATTCGGGTCGCGCTGGGTGCTGTTGATAAAGTGTCTGAAGCGAGTCTGCGCCGCCGGGGTGTTGACGGTTTCAGTCCACTCGCAGATCACCGCCTCGCGCAGGCGCGCCATTTCCGCTTCCAGATGGTCGTTCAGGCCCAGTTTGTCGTCAATGATGACCGATTTCAGGTACTCGATGCCGCCTTCCAGGTTATCGAGCCAGGACGCGGTACGGGTCAGCTTATCGGCGGTACGGATGTAGAACATCATAAAGCGGTCGAGATACTGAATCAGCGTATCGCGGTCGAGGTCTGCAGCCAGCAGGTCTGCATGGCGTGGTTTCATGCCGCCGTTACCACAGACGTACAGGTTCCAGCCTTTCTCGGTGGCGATGATACCCACATCTTTACCCTGCGCTTCCGCACATTCGCGGGTACAGCCGGAGACGCCAAACTTCATTTTGTGCGGTGTACGGATGCCTTTGTAGCGGTTCTCCAGCTCCACACCGAAGCCGACGCTGTCGCCTACGCCGTAACGGCACCAGGTGCTGCCCACACAGGTTTTCGCCATACGCAGCGCTTTCGCGTAGGCGTGGCCGGTTTCGAATCCCGCGTCAATCAGCTGACGCCAGATTTCAGGCAGGTCATCTTTCTGCGCACCAAACAGGCCGATACGCTGAGAGCCGGTGATTTTGGTATACAGGTTAAATTCACGCGCGATACGGCCAACGGCGACCAGCCCTTCCGGGGTGATTTCGCCACCGGCGGAGCGTGGGATGACGGAGTAAGTCCCGTCTTTCTGAATGTTCGCCAGGAAGTTATCGTTGGTATCCTGCAGCGGCGTATGCTCTGGTTTGAGAACGTACTCGTTCCAGCAGGAGGCCAGCAGGGAACCCACGGTAGGTTTACACACTTCACAGCCATAACCCTGGCCGTGTTTCGCCAGCAGTTCGTCGAAGGATTTGATGCCTTCCACGCGGATCAGGTGGTACAGCTCCTGGCGAGAGTAAGCGAAATGCTCGCACAGGTTATTGTTGACTTCGATACCCTGTTTCGCCAGTTCTGCGTTCAGAACCTGTGTGACCAGCGGGATACACCCACCGCAGCCGGTACCGGCTTTGGTTTCTGCCTTCAGGGCCGCGACGGTATGGCAGCCTTTATTGATGGCCGAAATCAGCATGCCTTTGGTCACATCGAAGCAGGAGCAAATCTGCGCGCTGTCGGGCAGTTTATCCACGCCGATGGACGGCTTACCGCTGGACGCATGCGCCGGAAGGATCAGCGCGTCCGGGTTTTCCGGCAGTTCGATGGCGTTCAAGACCAGCTGAAGCAGGTTACCGTAGTCGCTGGTATCGCCCACCAGCACCGCGCCGAGCAGGGTTTTGTTGTCCTGACTGACGATAAGACGTTTGTACACCTCTTTGCTTTCATCGAGGTAAACATAGCTGCGTGCGCCCGGGGTGCGGCCATGCGCATCGCCAATACCGCCTACGTCTACGCCCAGCAGTTTCAGCTTGGCGCTCAGGTCAGCCCCTTCGAAGGCGTTCTGGTTGCCGAGAATATGGTCAACGGCAACCTGCGCCATTTTGTAGCCAGGCGCGACCAGACCGTACACGCGGTTGTTCCAGCTGGCGCATTCGCCGATGGCGTAGATATCCGGGTCGGAGGTCTGGCAGGTATCGTTAATCATGATCCCGCCGCGCTGAGCGACGGCCAGACCGCACTGGGTGGCCAGCTTGTCGCGCGGGCGAATACCGGTAGAGAAGACGATGAAGTCCACTTCCAGTTCGCTGCCATCGGCAAAGCGCATGGTTTTCCGCGCTTCGGTGCCTTCCTGCACAATCTCTTTGGTGTTTTTGCTGGTGTGAACCTTCACGCCCATGCTTTCGATTTTACGGCGCAGCTGGTCACCACCCATGTGGTCAAGCTGCTCTGCCATCAGCATCGGGGCAAATTCGATGACGTGGGTTTCAACACCGAGGTTTTTCAGCGCACCGGCGGCTTCCAGACCCAGCAGCCCCCCCCCGACCACGGCGCCACGTTTACTGCGGCGGGCACATGATTCGATCGCATTGAGATCTTCGATGGTACGATAAACGAAGCAATCCTGCGTTTCCGAGCCTTTGATCGGCGGGATCCACGGGTATGAGCCAGTCGCCATGATCAGCTTGTCGTAAAAAACCGTACGTCCGGCGCTGGAGTGGATCACTTTTTCCTGACGGTTGATGGTGATAGCGCGTTCGCCCACCAGCACTTTCACGCCATGCTTCTCGTAGAAACCATCGCGCACCAGAGAGAGCTCTTCAGCGGTATGATGGGAGAAGTAGGAAGACAAGTGCACACGGTCGTACGCCTTGCGGGGTTCTTCACAGAACACGGTAATATCGAACTGGTTAGCATCGGCTTTATCGAGAAGATCCTCAATAAAGCGGTGGCCGACCATGCCGTTACCGATGATAGCGAGTCTGACTTTGCTCATTTTTGCCTCGATTTCTTTTCTATTACTGCCTACCTTAACGATTCAGCAGTGGCACTTATTGATGCAAATCAAATACGCCTTCGCCTACTCCTTAGGTGGTATATGACTGATTTGTCAGGATTTTTATAAGTTGTGGAAATCGCTGGCTTTTCGAGGTCGCCGATTTTGTGTACAAATTAAGGGGCGCATTGTCAAAAATGCGTACTCCCAAATATCAGCCGCGTTTTTCAGGGGAAAGGCATGTCTACAACACCGCTTGGGCTTATTCAGAATGTTCGCTTACCGGGTCGCGAAGGGCTGTGGCAAATCGCCATTGAGCAGGGCCGTTTTGGTGGCATAACGCCGATGGGCGATACCGAAGACGAAAACGTAAGAATCTTAAACGCGCGTGGCGGCCTTGCCATCCCCCCGTTTATAGAACCGCATATCCACCTTGATACCACCCAGACGGCAGGCGAGCCGAGCTGGAACCAGTCCGGTACGCTGTTTGAAGGCATTGAGCGCTGGGCGGAGCGTAAGGCACTGCTTAGCCATGAGGATGTAAAAGCGCGCGCCTGGAAGACGCTGAAAGGGCAAATTGCCAATGGTATTCAGTTTGTTCGCACCCACGTGGACGTCTCTGACCCGACGCTCACCGCCCTGAAGGCCATGCTGGAGGTGAAGCAGGAAGTTGCGCCGTGGATCACGCTGCAAATCGTGGCGTTCCCGCAGGAAGGCATCCTTTCTTACCCGGACGGCGCGGCGCTGCTTGAGGAGGCGTTGAAGCTGGGCGCCGATGTGGTCGGGGCAATCCCGCATTTTGAATTCACCCGCGAGTATGGCGTGCAATCGCTGCACATTGCCTTTGAACTGGCGAAGAAATATGACCGTCCGCTGGATATCCACTGCGATGAAATTGACGATGAGCAGTCCCGGTTTCTGGAAACGGTGGCCACTCTGGCTTATGAATCCGGGATGGGCCCGCGGGTCACGGCCAGCCATACCACGGCGATGCACTCCTATAACGGGGCATACACCTCGCGGCTTTTCCGCCTGCTGAAGATGTCAGGCATCAACTTTGTCGCCAATCCACTGGTGAATATCCATTTACAGGGACGCTTTGATGATTATCCCAAACGACGCGGGATTACCCGAGTGAAGGAGCTGCTGGAGGCGGGGATCAACGTCTGTTTCGGGCATGATGATGTCTTCGACCCGTGGTACCCGCTTGGCACCGGCAATATGCTGCAGGTACTGCATATGGGGCTGCATGTGTGTCAGATGATGGGGTATTCGCAAATCGACAACGGTTTGAACCTGATAACCCACAACAGCGCCCGAACCTTCGGCCTGACGGATTACGGTATCGAAACGGGAAATCTGGCTAACCTGATCGTGCTGCCTGCGGAGAGCGGGTTTGAAGCGGTGCGCTGCCAGGTGCCGGCGCGCTGGTCGATTCGGGAGGGGCGTGTGATTGCCACGACGCAGCTTGCGCAGACGTGGATCAAAATGGACGACGTTGCCGAAGAGCACATCTTCACGAAAAACAGCCCCTTCGCTGAGCGCAAAGGGGCGTAGGGGATCAGTGGGACGCCGCTGCCGTATTATGCTGGCGGTGGCGGGTCACAAAGCCCAGAACCAGGCACATCACAAACACCACCGCGTACAAACCGTTAGCGGTATGCAGCGCGGCCAGCGGGCCGCTGTGGGCGACGATCGGGCCGGTGACCACGAAGGTCAACATGGTGCCGATGGTGCCGCAGGTCAGCACGAAGTTCACCAGTTTCGGTGACGCCACTTTGGTCTGCAGAGAGCCCAGCGTAATGATAGAGGTGTAAATCGCACTGGAGAAGAAGCCCAGGGTCAGGATGAACCACGGCATATGCTCCGGTGAACCGTTAATGAACAGGTACATCAGCACGGTTGCCATGCCTGCCAGCACGGTCAGAATGCGCTGCAGGTCGAAGAAGCGCAGGATGAAGCTAAACGCCCACATGCCGAACATGTAAGACATCCAGAAATCGCTCACCAGTTTACCCGCGTCGTTCAGGCTCATGCCCAGGCCTTTGGCGTATTCCGGTACCCAGGAGATAAAGCCCAGCTGACCGAGGATGTAGCACAGTGCGGCAACGGAGAGGAACAGTACGCCGATACCCCATTTCTCTTTCGCGACCGGCTCGTCCGTGGATTGCGCTTTTTTGCCCAGAACCGGGAATTCACAGCCGAAGGTCAGAATAAAGATTGCCACGTAGACCAGACCGATACAGGCATAAACCCAGTACCACTCAATGCTGCGTGCCAGCAGAACGGCCGCTACCATCGGGAAAATCATCCCCGCCATGCTGAAGAAGGAGTCGGTAAACAGCAGACGTGCACCACGCTGACGACCTTCATACATGTGGGTAATCAGGAACGTACCGATGGACATCGTGATACCGCTCACCAGCCCTAGCACAAACATGGCGGCAGAGAACAGGGCGATGCTGTGGCTCACCATTAAACCCGCTACCGCGGCGACCATCAGCACGAAACCAAAACGCAGCTGCGTTTTCAGTGGAACAATTTCCATCAGCCAGGCATTCAGGAAAATGGAGATCAGGATCCCGGCGTTGAGGAAGGTAAAGGTGTTACTCATGCTGGAAACGGGCAGCTGGAAGTAGTCTGCGATATTACCCATCACCATCCCGGTGACGATCACCAACGCGCCGGTCAGGGCGTAGGAGAAGAAGCTGATCCATGTGAGCTTGATACGATTGCTGTTAGTCATGTCTGGCCTGTTCAGGAAAAGAAAAGCGCCCGAGGGGCGCTGAGAGCGGGCAGATTTTAGACATTAAAGTGATCCATTCATATCTTTTAAGAGAAATTCGATCGCTATTGCAGGTTTTTATGTGATTCAGATCACATTAATAGGCGTCATAACCAATCGTTTGCGTGGTTACAACTGTTTCAATTTCGTAAAATTAGGTAAAAGGCTGGTCTCCGTTCATACTGCTCTTTAGAATCAAGCCATTCGCTTTTTATACTGCGCTTTGTTAAGGAATTCTCATGCTCAAATCAACGCTGGCGGCTGTCGCAGCTGTGTTTGCTCTTTCTGCCGTTTCCCCTGCTGCGCTGGCAGCCAAAGGAGACCCTCACGTTCTGCTGACCACCTCCGCCGGGAATATTGAGCTGGAACTGAATAGCCAGAAAGCTCCGGTTTCTGTGAAAAACTTCCTCGACTACGTGAATAACGGTTTCTATAACGGCACCACTTTCCACCGTGTGATCCCGGGCTTTATGGTGCAGGGCGGTGGTTTTAACGAGCAAATGCAGCAAAAGCAGCCTAACGCACCGATTAAAAACGAAGCGGATAACGGCCTGCGCAACACTCGCGGTACCATCTCAATGGCGCGTACGGCGGATAAAGACAGCGCCACCAGCCAGTTCTTTATCAACGTGGCGGATAACGCCTTCCTCGACCACGGCCAGCGCGACTTCGGCTATGCGGTCTTCGGTAAAGTGGTGAAAGGGATGGAAGTGGCTGACAAGATTTCTCAGGTGCAGTCCCATGACGTTGGCCCGTACCAGAATGTGCCGACAAAACCGGTTGTGATCCTCTCTGCAAAAGTTCTGCCGTAACCTTCTTTGACACGGGCGCTTCTCGCCCGTGTTTCGCTCCCCTCCCTGCGAAAGCGCGTTTTGCTGCTTATACTTGTGGCACACGGACATCTTCAGGGAGGCGTTAAGTGAAAAAACTCACCGATAAGCAAAAATCCCGTCTCTGGGAGCAGCAGCGAAACAGTAATTTCCAGGCCAGCCGCCGCCTTGAGGGGGTTGATAGCCCGCTCGTTACGCTAAATGCCCAGGATGCGCAAAGCCGTCTTGAAGAACTCAGGAGGCACTATGAGCGATAAAATCGGTGACGATCGCGACCCGTATCTCTACCCGGGTCTGAATGTGATGCGTAACCGTCTGAATATCCGCCAGGCTGACCGTCTTGCAAAGGCATCCTATGAGATCACCGCGCTGCGGGTGGCGTCGCTCGGCTTAGGCCCGTCGGCGCCGGGGTTACCGCATCTCTGTGCAATCCACCGCCACCTTTATCAGGATATTTTTGACTGGGCGGGCGATATCCGCGAAATCGATATTTATCAGGGCGACACCCGCTTCTGCCACTTCGCCTACATCGAGAAAGAGGGCAATGTCCTGATGCAGGATCTCGAGGAAGAGGGGTATCTCAACGGTCTGCAGAAAGAGGAGTTTGTGGCCCGCCTGAGTCACTACTACTGTGAGATCAACGTGCTCCATCCCTTCCGGATTGGCAACGGTATCGCTCAGCGGATCTTCTTCGAACAGCTCGCCATCCATGCAGGCTATCAGCTGAGCTGGAAAGATATCGACCCGGGCAAATGGGCGGCGGCCAACCAGAGCGGCGCAATGGGCGATTTAACGGCCCTGAACGCCATCTTTGCCAAAGTAGTGAGCGAAGCGCGGGAAACTGAGTAGAATAGGGCGGCACGTTTTTCGGGAGCCGCCATGATTCTGCTGATTGATAACTACGATTCCTTCACCTGGAACCTTTACCAGTATTTTTGTGAACTGGGTGCAGAGGTGGTGGTCCGCCGCAACGACGACATCAGCCTGGCCGAAATCGACGCGCTTGCCCCGCAGAAAATCGTTATCTCGCCGGGGCCCTGCACGCCGTCGGAATCGGGCATTTCGCTGGATGTCATTCGTCACTACGCCGGTAAGCTGCCCATTCTTGGCGTCTGCCTGGGCCACCAGGCCATTGGGCAGGTGTTTGGTGCCACCATTGTGCGCGCCGCCAAAGTGATGCATGGCAAAACCGCGCCGGTGACCCATACCGGCACGGGCGTGTTTACGGGGCTTAATAATCCGCTTACCGTGACGCGCTACCATTCGCTGGTCATTGACCCGTCAACGCTGCCGGAATGCTTTGAGGTTACCGCCTGGAGCGATACCCGGGAGATCATGGGGATCCGACATCGTGAATGGGACCTCGAAGGGGTGCAATTCCACCCGGAGAGTATCCTCAGCGAGCAGGGACACCAGCTGCTGGCAAATTTCCTCAATCGTTGAATAGTGGTTGCCTTGCTGTGATTTTTTATGCATATTTTGTGATTATATTTTCACAATCACTGTGACATAAAATGGATGGTCATGACATGGCAACTGAACAATCTGCAATTACCCGCGCGACATTCGATGAAGTCATTCTGCCGATTTATGCACCGGCTGAGTTTATCCCGGTAAAAGGGAAAGGCAGCCGAGTCTGGGATCAGCAGGGGAAAGAGTATGTTGATTTCGCCGGTGGGATTGCGGTGACGGCGCTGGGTCATTGCCATCCTGCGCTGGTAGAGGCGCTGAAAACCCAGGGGGAAACCCTGTGGCATACCAGCAACGTCTTTACCAACGAACCGGCGCTGCGTCTGGGCCGTAAGTTAATCAGCGCGACTTTCGCCGAACGCGTGCTGTTTATGAACTCCGGTACAGAAGCGAACGAAACCGCCTTCAAACTGGCGCGCTACTATGCCTCCACGCGCCACAGCCCGTACAAAACCAAAATCATTGCTTTCCACAACGCCTTCCACGGTCGCTCGCTGTTTACCGTTTCCGTCGGCGGACAGCCAAAGTATTCCGACGGTTTTGGACCAAAACCGGCCGATATTATCCATGTGCCGTTTAACGATCTCCATGCGGTAAAAGCGGTAATGGATGATCACACCTGTGCGGTGGTGGTGGAGCCGATCCAGGGAGAAGGCGGCGTAACGGCTGCCACGCCTGAGTTCCTGAAAGGGCTGCGCGACCTGTGCGATGAGCATCAGGCGCTGCTGGTATTTGATGAAGTGCAGTGCGGGATGGGCCGTACCGGCTCCCTGTTTGCCTACATGCATTACGGCGTGACGCCGGATATTCTGACCAGCGCCAAAGCGCTCGGCGGCGGCTTCCCGGTCAGTGCGGTATTAACGACGCAGGAGATTGCCTCCGCGTTCCACGTGGGTTCCCACGGCTCCACATACGGCGGCAACCCGCTGGCGAGTGCCGTCGCGGGTGCCGCGTTCGACATTATCAACACCCCTGAGGTTCTGAGCGGCGTCAACGCGAAGCGTGAGCTTTTCGTGAAGCATTTGCAGCAGATTGATGACCAGTATGACGTCTTCAGCGAGATCCGCGGGATGGGGTTACTGATCGGCGCGGAGCTGAAGCCACAGTACAAAGGCCGCGCGCGCGATTTCCTGCACGCCGCCGCCCATGAAGGGGTGATGGTGCTCAATGCCGGGCCGGACGTGATGCGCTTTGCGCCGTCGCTGGTGGTCGAAAATCAGGACATTGAAGACGGATTAAACCGTTTTGCCGCGGCGGTCGCGAAGATCGTAAACGCTTAAGACTCCGTTCGCGTTAAGCGACGGGTTAACCATATCCCGTGGTGAGGGCGCTGACGCCATGCTACCGACGAAATGGTGTGCATGGTGTTCAGATGCCCGAGAACGCGCTGCAGATGCTGCTCCAGGGTGCTCATTGGCCCGTGGGTGAGCGTCTCTGGCGCCTCCAGAATGTTCGAATCCCCTGACTCGCCAGGCGCGTCATACTCGAGTCGCTGCTGACACCGCTGCAGGGCAATCTCACACGACTGCAGGTAGCGCTGCGCCAGATCGGGCGTCAGCATCGTATGTTCCCGCGCCAGCGTGGTCATGGCGTTGATATGCTCAACGATAAACTGGCTGTGCGTCACCCAGAGCTTCATGTCCGCCAGATAGTGCGAGTTAAAGCCGGGCTCCTGCATGGCCTGATTCAGCGAGTTAAACAGGGCGTTATGCGCCTGGTTGACCTTCATCCGCTGATACGCCAGCGGGGAGGGCTGCGGGTCGTCACTCAGGATCAGGCGAATGGCCTGCTGGTCGGCCTCCAGCGCATCGTGGGCGTTCTGTCTGAGCAGCCCGCTTTGCCACTGAGGCCACAGCCAGACCATGCCGCCAAAGGCAATCAGGCAGCCGATCAGGGTATCGACCAGCCTGGCGATAATAAACTGCTCGCCGTTGAGCGTGAGCAACTGCAGGGTATACACCGCCGTTACCGTAAAGCCCACCATCGCCCAGCCGTAGTTTTTGCGGATGATCAGGTAGCTCACCATCGTGATCACCAGCATCCCTGCCAGCGTATAGCCTTCCGGCACGTGAAAGTGCAGCGTAACGCCCGCAATGATCAGCCCCGCCATCGTTCCGCCTGCCCGGTGCAGAATGCGCACCCGCGTCGCGCCATAGCCGTTCTGGGTGACAAACAGGATGGTCATTAAAATCCAGTACGGTTTGGGCAGATGCAGCGCCATGCCCATCAGGCTGGCAATGCTCAGCATCACGCTAATTCGCGCGGCGTTGCGCAGGGCAGATGATTTAAGGGAGAGGTAGCTTCTGAGCGCCGGCAGCAGCGGCAGGCGTTTTTGTTTGTCGGCCATCAGGTCGCGCGGATAAAGCGGACGCTGGGTTCGTAACACGCGGGCGATACGGCTGAAGTGCCAGGCGGCAAACTGACCCACCGGGTTGTCTTCATGCTGACGGGCAATCTTCTCCAGCGCGCCGAGCTGTTTGTCCATGTTAAAGCGCGTGGGGTAGCGGTGATACAGAATATCGTCAGCCAGCACCCGAAGGCGCGCGGAGACGGTTTGCGCGTTCCAGCGGATCACCGCTTCGGCATGGCTGCGCTCGACCAGTTTTTGCACCTCCTGCGGCTGGTGCAGGCTCACGGAGATATGCTCCTGTAAGTCCAGCCCCACCTGAAAGACGCGCAGCAGCCGCTTATATTCGTGGTTCTTATTGGCGGCGAGCATATGCAGCTGCTGATAACACTGGCTTATCAGGTCCACCACCTTTTGCTGACGCGTCAGCAGCGGCGGCAGTGATTTTTCTGGATCGGTATGCTGGGTGAGCAAGGTGTATTTGGCTTCACAGTAATCCGCCAGCTGCACGTAGAGCAGGCTCAGGGATTCCCGCAGCGGCTGTTCCCGCCACAGCCAGAACCAAAACCAGTTAAACAGCCCGTACCACAGCGTACCGAGGGCGTAGATCAGCAGCGGCTCCCACACCGGCATGTTGCCCGCAAGGCTCAGCGTGAAGATGGCGGCAATCAGCGACGCGGGAAGCAAACGTGCGTGCAGTGAGCTGATTTCAGCGGTTACGCCCAGGGTCATCGCCAGGACGGTGAGGATCAGCGGCAGCGGGATATCGCGGGCCAGCAAAAGCTGCACGGCGAGGCTACAACCCGCAAACAGCGAGCCGCCCACGATCAGCCGTTTGAAAAAGCGCTTATGCGGTGTATCCAGACCGGCAATGTTGCAGCAGGCGGGAACGAGAGAGAAGAGCAGACCTTGCTGAAGATGGCCCAGAATCAGGCCTACGGCCACAGGAAGGCACAACACCAGCGTTTGTCGCAGTGCGTAGTTAACTTCCGGGTGATAAATCAGCCTGCGCCACATGGGGAATAGAGACAAAAACGGCGTGACACCTTGCGATGGCACGCCGTTTGAGCGGAATTAACGCGTTCCGTAAACCACGATGGTTTTACCGTGTGCGGAGATCAGGTTCTGATCTTCCAGCATTTTCAGAATACGGCCCACTGTTTCACGGGAACAACCGACAATCTGACCGATTTCCTGACGGGTAATTTTAATTTGCATGCCATCAGGGTGAGTCATCGCATCGGGTTGTTTCGCCAGATTCAGCAGGGTCTGAGCGATACGGCCGGTCACGTCCAGGAAGGCGAGGTTACCCACTTTCTCAGATGTCACCTGCAGACGGCGCGCCATCTGCGAAGAAAGACGCATCAGGATGTCAGGGTTAACCTGAATCAACTGACGGAATTTCTTGTAGGAAATTTCAGCCACTTCACATGCTGTCTTTGCACGAACCCAGGCGCTACGTTCCTGGCCTTCTTCAAACAGGCCCAGTTCACCGATGAAATCGCCCTGGTTCAGATAAGAAAGGATCATCTCTTTCCCTTCTTCATCTTTGATCAGCACTGCCACCGAGCCTTTGACGATGTAATACAACGTTTCCGCTTTTTCACCCTGGTGAATCAGCGTGCTCTTCGATGGGTACTTATGAATGTGGCAATGAGACAAGAACCATTCGAGAGTCGGGTCTGTTTGCGGTTTGCCAAGCACCATGCGCTGTTATCCTCTGTTATAAGCTGTCACCAGAGTCATAAGATGCATCCGGACTCTGGGGTTGCAATCGAATTCTTACCCATACCCTGGGAAGTCGGCTATCGTAACGTTTCGCAGCCAGTAAAGTTTGATGTCCTCTGCATACATGTGTAACGTCAATGTATTACTGTAGCATCCTGAGTGTTTTAGCATAGCTTTCGCCGCGTGTCTCCTGGTGTCTCGCTTCAGCATGACGCAGGTCGCCTTCCATTGCGAGAAATGTAACGCACGCGTAATCTGTCACCAAAAATGCAACGTTGGAGTGAGTGAATATGCAAGCGCGTGTGAAATGGGTTGAAGGTTTAACGTTCCTGGGCGAGTCCGCTTCAGGACACCAGATTTTGATGGATGGTAACTCCGGCGATAAAGCACCAAGCCCAATGGAAATGGTGCTGATGGCAGCAGGTGGATGCAGTGCAATTGATGTGGTGTCGATCCTGCAAAAAGGCCGGCACGATGTGACCGACTGCGAAGTAAAACTCACCTCAGAACGCCGCGAAGAGGCACCACGCCTGTTCACCCACATTAACCTGCATTTCATCGTCAGCGGGAAAGAACTGAAAGACGCGGCGGTCTCACGCGCGGTCGATCTTTCAGCGGAGAAATACTGCTCGGTCGCCTTAATGCTCGAGAAAGCGGTAAAAATTACGCATTCGTATGAAGTGATCGACGCCTGATATTGGGGGCATCGTTCACCCCGATGCCCTCACCGAAACCCTCTCCCACGCGGAGAGGGAAATCATCAGGCGATTTTCTTCCCTTCTATCAACCGCTGCACCAGCGGCATCATAATTAATTCCATTGCCAGCCCCATTTTTCCGCCCGGAACCACTAACGTATTCATGTGCGAAATAAACGAGCCCTGCAGCATCGCCAGCAGCCAGGGGTAATCAATGCCGTCGAGATTGCGGAAATGGATAACCACAAAGCTCTCATCCAGCGACGGGATACTTTTGGCCGCGAACGGGTTAGAGGTGTCCACTGTCGGTACGCGCTGGAAGTTGATATGCGTGCGGGAGAACTGCGGCGTCAGATAAGTAATGTAGTCTTCCATGGAGCGCACGACGGAATCCATCACCGCCTCGCGTGAATGGCCGCGCTCGCTGATGTCACGCGTCAGCTTCTGGATCCACTCAAGGTTCACGATGGGCACCACGCCAACCAGCAGATCCACGTGACGCGCCACGTCATGCTGCGGCGTCACCACGCCACCGTGCAACCCTTCGTAAAACAGGACGTCGGTCGGTTCCGGCAGCGGTTGCCAGGGGGTAAAGGTGCCTGGCACCTGGTTCCAGGGAACGGCTTCATCGTAGGTGTGCAGATATTTGCGTGACTGCCCCTTGCCGCTCTGGCCGTACTCCTGAAAGGTTTGCTCCAGCAGGCCGAAGTCATTGGCCTCCGGGCCGAAGTAGCTGATGTGTTTACCCAGATCGCGCGCCTTGCGGATAGCCATATCCATCTCCGGGCGCGTGTAGCGGTGAAAGCTATCGCCTTCGACCTCCGCCGCGCGGAGATTCAGTTGGGCGAAAATCTTACGAAAAGCGAGGCTGGTCGTGGTGGTTCCCGCACCACTCGAACCCGTAACGGCAATAACCGGATGTCTGGCAGACATAGCAACTCCCTGACTGGAAAGGTTTAAAGATCAGCCATGAAACGCGTTGCGGGGCATGATATTGACCGTCTCATGCAGTTCAGACCATACCAGCACCACGTCGCCGCTTTTGAGCTGGCGCTTCACATCGTTGACCTTTTGCTCAAGCGAACGTTCATGTTCACCATAATCGGTACCTTCGCGCAAGACAAAGCTTTCAATCAGATTATCGAGCGTTTCGGGGGAGAGATCCTGCCACGGAATAATCATTTTGCACCGTCCAGATAAGGGGTAAGCCAGTCAGGAATACGCGACTCCAGCCACATTTTCGGGCGGCGCAACGTTCCACCGATGAACCCCACGTGACCACCATGCTCTGTCAGCTGGTAGTGAACGTTGGCAGGCAAAAATTCCTGCGCGGGGATAGAGTGATGATCCATAAACGGGTCATCTTTGGCATGAATGATAAGTGTCGGTTGCGTGATCTTGCTGAGCAGCGGCATGGCGCTGCACTGACGATAGTAGTCAATCGCATCGGCAAAACCGTGAATTTTGGCGGTGATCAGATCGTCGAATTCGCGGATGCGACGGACCTTTTTCAACTGACGCAGGCTCACCGGCAGCGTATCCGGATAGGCTTTCAACTTGCGCGCCGCGTTGGCTTTCAGCAGGTTGAGCAGGTAACGTTGATAGACCCGGGAAAAGCCTTTCTCCATATGGTAGCTGCACTGCTCCAGCATAAAGGGCGCGGAGACAATGACGGCCGCATCCAGCGGCACGGTGTCGCCCTCTTTTGCCAGCAGGCAGGCCAGCATATTGCCGCCCAGCGAGTAGCCCACGGCCGCTGTCGGGACGGTACCAAAGTTTTCCCGTAACCAGTGTAAAAACCAGGTGCCGTCTTCGGTTTCACCCGAGTGATAGATGCGCTTCTGGCGATTCGGTTCGCCGCTACAGCCGCGAAAGTGCATCACCACGCCGAGCCAGCCCCGCGCTTTGGCTGCCTGGATGAGCCCGTGTGCATAGGGGCTGTGCAGACTGCCTTCCAGACCGTGAAAGACCACCAGACGCGGCTTATGGCGCGCCTGTTCTGGCTCTTCGCTCCATGCCAGGTCCAGAAAATCACCGTCCGGTAAGTCCAGCCGTTGCCAGTGCGGCGTAAACTGAACCTTACGGCGGATGAGTCGCGGCAGCATGGTCTGCAGATGGCAATTGGCCACGCCGCGCATGGGCACGAACTCGGTGCTGTCTTCGGCGATGATATCGAAGTCTGATGGGATGATTTGGCTCATAACGGCGATGCTAATTCTTGTCAGTTATTTTCTGTTCTTTCCGAATTGTACCCCGTTTAGCCTGGTTTTCCGAAACATGAACTGATCTCGATCACAAATATTTACCTTGATTATTACTCTCAGGCTAATGATTCCGCCCTGCGCTTAATTGATGACTTCCTCGCCACAGCGCACACTTTACTCAACGTTAAGAAAATCAGAATGATGTGCTGAATCAGGAGGTTAATAATGTTATCTGGGCAAACACCCACCCGGCAATGGAACACACGACGCACCGAGAAAGCGCGTCGTCTGGCCTCCGTACCGGTGCAGGGCAAGGTACTGCCAACCGGCGATCTTGTCGCCATGCTGGAAAAACTGATCGCGCCTGGCGACAAAGTCGTTCTGGAAGGTAATAACCAGAAGCAGGCCGATTTCCTTTCACGCTCGCTGGCTGAAGTGAACCCGCAAATCGTGCATGACCTGCACATGATTATGCCAAGCGTGGGCCGTAGCGAGCATCTGGATATCTTTGAGAAAGGTATCGCCCGCAAGCTGGACTTCTCCTTCTCCGGTACCCAGAGCCTGCGCATCTCGCAGCTGCTGGAAGATGGTCAGCTCGAAATTGGCGCTATCCATACCTACATAGAACTCTATTCACGTCTATACGTGGATCTCTCGCCAAACGTGGCGCTGATTGCCGGCTTTAAAGCGGACCGAAAAGGTAATCTTTATACCGGCGCAAGCACCGAAGATACCCCCGCGCTGGTGGAAGCGGCTGCATTCCATGACGGCATTGTCATCGCACAGGTGAATGAGCTGGTGGACGACGAATGCGACCTGCCGCGCGTTGATATTCCCGGCTCCTGGATTGACTTCGTGGTGGTGGCCGACAAACCGTTCTTTATCGAACCGCTGTTTACCCGCGACCCGCGTCTCATCAAACAGGAACATATCCTGATGGCGATGATGGCCATTAAGGGCATTTATGCGGAACATCAGGTGCAATCCCTGAACCACGGGATTGGTTTCAATACCGCGGCGATTGAACTGCTGCTGCCGACCTACGGTGAACAGCTCGGCCTGAAAGGCAAAATCTGTAAACACTGGACCCTTAACCCGCACCCAACCCTGATCCCGGCGATTGAAAGCGGCTGGGTGGAAAGCGTGCACTGCTTCGGCGGTGAGCTGGGGATGGAAGAGTACATTCGTGCACGTCCGGATATCTTCTTTACCGGTGCCGACGGCTCTATGCGTTCCAACCGCGCTTTCTGTCAGCTGGCAGGCCAGTACGCCGTTGATATGTTCATCGGGTCAACCCTGCAGGTTGACGGGTATGCCAACTCCTCAACCGTGACCCGTGGTCGTCTCTCTGGTTTCGGCGGTGCGCCAAACATGGGCCATGACCCGCATGGTCGTCGTCATGCCACCCCGGCCTGGCTGAACATGATCACCGAACCTGATCCGATGCAGCGCGGTAAAAAACTCGTCGTCCAGATGGTGGAAACCTTCCAGGCAGGCGTGAAACCGACCTTTGTGGAAAAACTCGATGCTGTTGACGTTGCGAAAGCGTCCGGGATGCCTCTGGCTCCGGTCATGATCTACGGCGACGACGTGACACATGTGCTGACGGAAGAGGGGATTGCTTACCTCTATCGCGCAGAAAGTCTTGAAGAGCGCCGGGCGATGGTTGCGGCCGTCGCGGGGATCACCGATATCGGTCTGGGCGTCGATGCCAAGCGTGTGGCGCAGTTGCGCCAGAGCGGCAAAGTGGTTTACCCGGAAGATATGGGGATTCGCCGCACCGATGCCACCCGTTCTCTGCTGGCAGCAGGCAGCGTGTCAGACCTGGTTGAATGGTCTGGCGGTCTTTACAACCCACCTGCGAAATTCCGGAGCTGGTAATGAAACTTCTGCCCCAGATTCAGGTTGAAGGCGGTGCCGAATGGCTGGCGCGAACCGCCACGCAGTGTCTGATTGACGAAGCACAGTTAAGCCCGAAACCCGGTCTGGTGGACAGTCGGGGGAACGGCGCGCACCACGATCTGTCGCTCGCGTTGATGGAGCGTTCCGCGCGCAGCCTGACCCCCACGTTTCAGGCGCTGGCGCAACACAGCTGGCAGCGTCCGGCGGATATTGCGCTCAGGCAAACCATAGGGCGGCTCAGCCGTGAAGGTGAGCAGCAGATGATGGCGGCTACCGACGGTGTAAATACCCACCGCGGCGCGATTTGGGCGCTGGGGCTGCTGGTCAGTGCCGTGGCGATGCTCGGTGGCGATGCCAGCGCGCAGGCGGTAGCGAATACCGCGGCACAGCTGGCGAAACTGCCCGATGACGCGGCACCGAAAGTGTTCAGCAAAGGGCTACGCGCCACGCGCCGCTACCGGGTTCCGGGCGCACGTGAAGAGGCTCAGCAGGCATTTCCACACGTGATGCAGCGTGCTCTGCCGCAGCTTCGTCTGAGCCGTCTTAACGGCAGCAGCGAAACGTACGCAAGGCTCGATGCGCTGATGGCCATCATGACGTCGCTTACCGACACCTGCGTGCTGTCGCGCGCCGGGATGGCGGGGCTGGAGGCCATGCAGAACGGTGCGCGTGCGGTGCTGAGCGCCGGAGGATGCGCGACATCCGCAGGCCAGATGGCGCTGGCGAGATTAGACCGTCACATGCTGGCACTCAATGCCTCACCGGGCGGAGCAGCCGACCTGCTTGCCGCCACGCTGTTTCTCGATCGCATCGAAACGCCTTATTCAAAGCATTAAGAGGATGTTATGGAAAAAATCACATTAACCATGCCAGCGAGCCGCGCGTTAAGCGGCAAAGCGCTCGCAGGGGTTGTTGGTTCCGGGGATATGGAGGTGCTGTTTGCCGCCGAACCGGGCCAGACGTTAACCATTGATATCACCACGTCCGTCGACAACAGCCGCGGTCGCTGGGAGGCGTTGTTCAACCGCCTGCACACTGTCAGCAGCCTGCCTGCAGGAAAACTGACGATCCACGACTTTGGCGCGACGCCGGGGGTGGCACGCATTCGTATCGAACAGGTTTTTGAAGGGGTGAGCCATGCGTGATGATCGGAGTTTTATTGAATTAAAAGCTCGCCAGCGTGCGCAGGCATTGCTGGACGACGGGAGCTATCGCGAACTGCTGGATCCTTTTGAAGGCATTATCTCCCCGTGGCTGGGGCCGCAGGGCATCGTTCCTCAGGCCGATGACGGCATGGTGGTCGCCAAAGGCACCCTCAACGGTCAGCCTGCGGTAGTGGTGGCGATCGAAGGTGCGTTCCAGGGCGGCAGCATGGGCGAAGTGTCCGGCGCCAAAATGGCGGCCGCGCTGGAGCTGGCGGCAGAAGATAACCGCAACGGGATCCCGACGCAGGCGGTACTGTGTCTCGAAACCGGCGGCGTGCGTCTGCAGGAAGCCAACCTGGGCCTGGCGGCCATTGCCGATATTCATGCAGCAATTGTTGACCTGCGCCGTTACACCCCGGTGGTCGGGATTGTGGCCGGGACCGTGGGCTGCTTCGGTGGGATGTCTATCGCTGCTGCACTGTGCAGCTACCTGATTGTCACCCGCGAAGCGCGTCTCGGTCTGAATGGTCCTCAGGTTATCGAGCAGGAAGCGGGGATTGAAGAGTATGACTCCCGCGACCGTCCGTTTATCTGGAGCATGACCGGTGGCGAAGTCCGCTATGAAAGCGGCCTGGTAGATGCACTGGTTGGCGATGGCGTGAATGCGGTGAAAGCGGCGATGAACGACGCGATTGCCAAAGGCGTGCCTGCAAAACATCGCACCGATAACTATGACGATTACCTGAACCGTCTGACGAATTTCGACACCCGCAAACAGGCCGATGCCGAACAGATTAAAGCGCTCTTTGCCCGGGAGGTGAAATGATGACTAACTCAGTAAGCCGTGGCGAACTCTGGCTGCAAACGCTCGCGCCGAACGCCAGACGCCTGGAAGGGTTATGCCCGTCCGTACAGGCGGCCGATGGTGAACTTAACGGTGAAACGGTACGTTTTGTTGCCGTGGTACCGGATGCCAACAACCACTTCCCGCGCGCGGCGAAAGGGGAAGTCGGTCTGCTGGAAGGCTGGACGCTGGCAAAAGTGGTGAGCGAAACCGTTGCCGCCGATGCCAACAGCGCCGTGAAGCGCCCGATCGTGGCGGTGATTGACGTGCCAAGCCAGGCCTATGGCCGTCGTGAAGAGGCATTTGGTATTCACCAGGCGTTGGCCGGCGCGGCGGCGGCCTATGCTAACGCGCGTCTGGCCGGCCATCCGGTGATTGGGCTTATCGTTGGTAAAGCGATGTCCGGCGCGTTTCTGGCGCACGGGTACCAGGCAAACCGCCTGATTGCCTTTAACGATAAAGGCGTGCTGATCCATGCCATGGGTAAAGAGTCTGCGGCGCGTATTACGCTACGTACCGTGGACGCGTTGGAAAAACTGGCGGCAACGATCCCGCCAATGGCCTATGACATCAGCAACTACGCCACACTGGGGCTGCTTTCCAACCTGCTGGACATCAGCAACCCGGATGCCCCTTCTGAAAACGATCTGACGCAGGTGAAAACCACGCTGCAACAGGCCATCCATGACGCTCGTCAGGACAACACCCTGAAAAACCGTCTCGGTGCTGACAATCGCCGCAGCTCTGCCCTCGTACGCGAACGCATGCGGGCAAGCTGGTAAGTAAAAAGAGACCTGCCAGATGCACTCCCCGCGGACGTAACCGTTACGTCCGCGCGGGAACCTGCATCCTGAAAATAATAATCATCGCGCCAGTGCTTAAACTTTTTTACTACAGGTGAATTATGACTTACGTAATTGTTCATGCTCTTGCACCGATTTTCGTCATCATGCTGCTGGGATTCTGGGCCGGTAAGGCAAAGATGGTCGATAACAAAAATGTCTCCCTGCTTAATATCTTCGTCATGGATTTTGCTTTGCCTGCCGCGCTGTTCAGCGCTACGGTGCAAACCCCGTGGACCGGCATCGTAGCCCAGTCACCGCTGATTCTGGTGCTGACCCTGGCGATGTGGATAACCTACGCGGCCATTTACTTCCTCGCGACCAGCGTCTTTAAAAAATCCCCGCAGGATGCCGCCGTGCTTACGCTGACGGTTGCGCTGCCAAACTATGCCGCGCTTGGCTTGCCGATTCTGGGCAGCGTGCTGGGTGAGAGCTCTTCAACCTCACTGTCCGTGGCGGTCTCTATTGCCTGTGGTTCGGTACTGATGACGCCGTTCTGCCTGCTGATTCTGGAACGTGAAAAAGCGCGTGCCGAAGGCAATAACTCCGGTTCAACGCTCTCGATGCTGCCGGTGCTGATGTGGCGTTCGATTAAAAAACCGATTGTGATGGGTCCCCTGCTGGGTGTGATTTTGTCTGCTATCGGCATCAAAATGCCTGAACTTGTTCTGGCCGCCATTAAGCCACTGGGCCTTTCTGCAACGGCTGCCGCGCTGTTCCTGACCGGGGTGATCCTTTCTGCGCGTAAGCTGCAGATCAACACCATGGTGATTACCTCAACCGTAGCCAAGCTGCTGATCCAGCCTGCGATTGCCTGGGGTATCGTTCTGATCTTCGGTCTGCACGGCTCCGTGGCGATCACCGCTATCCTGATGATTGCGCTCTCTGCCGGTTTCTTCGGCGTGGTGTTCGGTAACCGCTTTGGCGTGCAGTCTCCGGATGCGGAAGCGGTGCTGCTGTTAAGCTCGGTACTGTGTATCCTGTCGCTGCCACTGTTTATCTCGCTGACTTCAGGAATGTAATTATGACCACAACATTACGCCCTCACGACCTCATCTGGCTTAACGCGCGTGACGCGCTGGAAGGCATCACTGACGACTGGGTGGATGCGGTATGGCATACCGGTTTACCGGTGGTCGTGCGGCGTGATGTTGATAATGCTGGCCGTATTCCCGTTGGCGTACGCGGTTTACGCCGCGACCAGCGGGCGGCCGGTTGGGTGAAGCCAGACAACGTCGTGCGGGTGGTCTCACCCGAGGCGTTGAGCGTGACCGCCGATCTTCTGCGTTCACCGTTTGTGACTCAGCCACCGGTTCAGGTGGCGTTGCAACTTTCTCAGCAGTCATGGCCGTGGACGTGGGGAATTACGGGCAGCACGGGCTACGCCCTGGCGACCGGTATCCCGGTCATTCATGCCGACAGCGATCTCGATCTGCTGGTGCGAGCCCCTCAGCCTCTGTCAGCTGACGCTTTTCGTGTCTGGGCGTCACAGCTCAGCCGCGCGTTATGTCGGGCAGACACCCAGGTCGACACCCCTGAAGGCGGCTTTGCGCTGACGGAGTGGCTGCGCGACGGCAAAACGTTGCTGAAGACCCGCCGTGGGCCGCGCCTGGTGGCGGACCCGTGGCACAGGGAGGAGTGATGAAAATACTGTTTACCTTTCCAGGGCAGGGCACCCAGCATGTCGGTATGCTGCAAAACCTGCCTGGCACGACGCTGGAGCAGGCCCGCGAGGTATTGGGTGGCGAAGTCGATACGCTGGATACCGCGGCAGCGTTAACCCACACGCGAGCCGTTCAGCTTTCGTTGTTAATTGCCGGTGTTGCCTGGGCGCGTGAGCTTGAACAACGCGGCGTGGCACCGGATATCGTCAGCGGTCTGTCTATTGGCGCGTATCCGGCCGCGGTCATTGCCGGTGCGCTGGAATTTGCCGACGCGCTGAAGCTGGTCGCGCTGCGTGGCGATCTCATGGAGCAAGCCTATCCGCACGGTTATGGCCTGACCGCGATAATGGGTCTGACCCTGCCTCAGGTTGAAGCGTTGCTGGAAGGCACCGGAACGTATATCGCCAATCTGAACGCGGAAACGCAGATTGTGATCGCCGGCACCGATGAGGGGATGGCGCAGGTGGCGAAACGCGCGCTGGCAAAAGGGGCTAATAAGGCGCATCGGCTGACCGTCAGCGTGCCTTCCCATTGCGAGCTGTTGGCGGAGCCGGCGCACAAGCTGGTGGAGGCATTCACATCCGTCACGCTCACACGCCCGCGCTGTGCTTACCTGAGCGGCAGCACAGGACGCGTGCTCTGGACGCCTGAGAAAATCGCGGACGATCTGGCGATGAATATGGCGCGCACGGTGCGCTGGCAGGAAGCGGTGATTTCTGCCAACGAGCGTGAAGCTCGGCTGGCGATTGAAATGCCACCTGGCGGAGTACTGACCTGCCTGACGCGTCAGGCGGCCTGGGAAGGGGAGTCAGTTTCGCTGGAGCGCAGTGGTGTTGACGTGGCGGTACACCTAGCTAAGCGGCTACAGCGGTAGGGTCTGCGCAGGGTCGGTGGCGATACTGCGGGCATACATTCGCCCTTCGGCTGCCAGTGCCCGCAGGCTGGGGTCTTGCTCGCGGTTGCGGGCAAACACAATGGCAATCAACTGCTGCATTTGATACGGCTGGGCCAGCTTCAGTAGCTGTACTGAGTTCTCATACACTTTCTTCATTCTGCCGGGCATGAGCGTAAAGCCCACGCCCGCCTGCACCAGACTCAGCATCGAGAAAATGTCATTTACGCGGGTGACGATTTCCGGTTCGAAACCGGCAATATGAAACGCCTCCTGAAACCCGGCGTAGGTGGCAAACCCTTCCGACAGCGCGACAAACTTCTGGTCTTTGTAATCACGTAAGTCGGCAGGCCCGCTGGTGTTCAGCGTGGCAGAGGCCGGCGCGGCAAGAAAAATGTCGTCATGGAACAGGGGGAGCACTTCCAGACTGTTGCGATCGATATCGCTTTCGGAAATAGAGATGAGGATGGCGTCGAGCAAACCGTCGTCCAGCATACGCAACAGGGTCTCGTTAGAGCCCATCGTCAGGTCCATCTCCAGGTCCGGACGGCGCAGTTTCATCCCCATAATCAGGCGTGGCACGGTTTCCAGCGTCAGCGAGTAGAGCGTGCCGACGCGCAGTCGTCCCTGGCCAACGCCGGCCGTTTTGCGCGCTTCTTCCAGCCCGCGCGCCATTACCTGCATCACTTCCTGACAATATTCCAGCAGCGTCCAGGCCGAAGGCAGCGCAATGAGATTGCGACCTTTGTGCGTAAAGAGCGGGCAGCGCACATTTTCTTCGAGAGTATGCAGCGCGCGGTGCACGCTAACGCCGCTCAGGCCAAGCGCTTCGGCGGTACGGGCGATATTGCCCTTCTCCATAAAGGTCATGAAGATGCTGAGTTTACGAAATGTAATGTCGCTCGTGATATCGAAACTCATAACCCTCCCGGGGATTTAGTCGGCCTGCAGCATGGCTTCCAGCTGTTCCTGGGCGTCCAGCCACGCCATCTCGCACGCTTCGAGGCTGGATTTCGTCTTCGCCTGTGTCTGCAGGCAGTCGGTCAGTTCCGCCTTACGGCTCTGGTCATACAGACCGCTGTCGCCCAGCTTCTCTTCAACGGTAGCCAGCAGAGCGTTAAGTTTCTCCATCTCCTTTTCGAGACGGGCAATCTCTTTACGCAGCGGCTGGGTCTGAGTACGCAGTTCCGCTTCACGGCGCTTCTGGTCTTTACGCGCCTGGGCGCTGTTGGCGTTATCTTTCGACGAGTCGTCCGGCTGGTTTTCCTGCTTCTGCACGTCCGTCAGCCACTGCTGGTAGTCTTCCAGATCGCCATCGAACGGCTCGACTTTGCCATCGTGCACTAAATAGAGATCGTCCGTTGTAGAGCGGATCAGGTGACGATCGTGCGAGACGACAACCAGCGCGCCTTCAAACTCAATTAACGCTTCGGTCAGCGCCTGACGCATGTCGAGATCGAGGTGGTTTGTAGGTTCATCGAGCAGCAGCAGGTTCGGGCGCTGCCAGACGATAAGCGCCAGCACCAGACGCGCTTTCTCGCCGCCGGAGAAACGTTCGGTGTTTTCGGTGACTTTATCGCCCTGGAAGCCAAAGCCGCCAAGGTAATCGCGCAGCTTCTGCTCCATCTCCTGCGGCGCCAGTCGCGCGAGGTGCTGGATGGGCGATTCATCCGCGCGTAAGAATTCCAGCTGATGCTGGGCGAAGTAGCCAAGCTTAATGCCTTTTGCCAGGCCGATCTCGCCGCTGACCGGGTTAAGCTCGCCCGCCAGCAGTTTAATCAGCGTCGATTTACCGGCGCCGTTACGCCCCAGCAGACCAATACGTGAGCCCGGCACCAGGTTGAGCTTGATGGAGTCGAGAATAATGCGATCGCCGTAGCCAGCGCTCACCTTTTCCATCTTCAGCAGTGGGTTCGGCAGGCTCTCGGGCTCGCGAAAACTGAAGTGGAACGGGTTATCGACGTGCGCCGGGGCGATCATCTCCATGCGCTCCAGCATCTTGATGCGGCTCTGGGCCTGCTTGGCTTTAGAGGCTTTAGCCTTGAAGCGGTCAACAAAGCTTTGCAGATGCGCCACGCGCTGCTGCTGGCTTTCGTACATCGCCTGCTGTTGAGCAAGGCGCGTCGCGCGCTGGCGCTCGAATGAGCTGTAGTTGCCGGTGTATTCAAACAGGCTTTGCTGTTCGATATGAATGATTTTATCCACCACCGGGTCGAGGAAGTCGCGGTCGTGGGAGATCAGAATCAGAGTGCCCTGATAGCTCTTGAGCCACTTCTCCAGCCAAATAACCGCATCGAGATCGAGGTGGTTAGTGGGTTCATCAAGCAGCAGCAGGTCGGAACGGCAAATCAGTGCCTGCGCCAGGTTAAGGCGCATACGCCAGCCGCCGGAGAAGTCGCTGACGGGGCGTTCAAGCTGTTCGTTGCTGAAACCCAGACCGTGCAGCAGGCTGGAGGCGCGGGAGCGAATGGTCCATGCGTCGATGGCGTCCAGCTTACCGTGGACGGTGGCGATAGCATGACCGTCATTTCGCTCGTTGGCGGCGTTCAGTTCAGCTTCCAGCTTACGGTATTCACGATCGCCGTCGATAACATAGTCGAGAGCGGGTTCGCTCAGGGCAGGCGTCTCCTGGTTTACCCAGGCAAGCTGCCAGTTACCCGGATAGGTAAAGTTACCGCCGTCAGCGCTAATCTCGTTTTTCAGCAGCGCAAGCAGGGTCGATTTTCCGCAGCCGTTTTTGCCGACCAGACCCACTTTTTGACCGGGATTGATGGTGGCGGAGGCGTTATCCAGCAGGACGCGCACGCCGCGGCGAATTTGTAACGAGGAGAAAACAATCATAGAAGCGCCGTATGTTCCGACTATGTTAATTTGTCATTATGATAATGTAAGGTGTGGGCCATTTTCCGCACCGGGCCGCCATGGTAGCCCAAAACAACGACGATACACAAAAACAGAAACAGAACCGGGAGGGGAGTGATGTCTCAGACAGCGAAAGTGCTGCTGCTGTATGCCCATCCGGAATCTCAGGACTCGGTGGCAAACCGGGTTCTGCTTAAGCCGGCTACTCAGCTCAGCAATGTGACGGTGCACGATCTCTACGCGCACTATCCTGATTTCTTTATTGATATTCCTTACGAGCAGGAACTGCTGCGTCAGCATGACGTGATTGTGTTCCAGCATCCGCTTTATACCTATAGCTGTCCGGCACTGCTGAAAGAGTGGCTGGACCGTGTGCTGAGCCGGGGATTCTACAGCGGGGTGGGGGGCAACCAGCTGGCGGGAAAGTACTGGCGCAGTGTCATTACGACCGGTGAGCCAGAGAGCGCTTACCGCCACGACGGTCTTAACCGTTATCCCATGAGCGATATCCTGCGGCCGTTTGAGCTGACGGCCGCGATGTGCCGCATGCACTGGATGAGCCCGATTATTGTCTACTGGGCGCGTCGCCAGAAGCCTGAAGCGCTGGCGAGCCACGCCAGAGCGTATGGCGATTGGCTGGCATCACCGATATCGGCGGGAGGTCGCTAATGGAAGGCTCGAATTTACTCCTGGCCGGCGTGCTGTTTTTATTTGCCGCAGTGGTGGCGGTTCCGCTGGCCGCCCGGCTGGGCATTGGCGCGGTGCTGGGCTACCTGCTGGCCGGGATCGCCATTGGCCCCTGGGGGCTGGGATTCATCAGCGATGTGGATGAAATTCTCCACTTCTCTGAACTGGGCGTGGTGTTCCTGATGTTCATCATTGGCCTCGAACTGAACCCGTCAAAACTGTGGCAGCTCCGGCGATCGATATTTGGCGTGGGGGCGGCGCAGGTCTTGTTCAGTGCCGCGATTCTGGCCGGGCTGTTAATGCTGACCAACTTCTCGTGGCAGGCGGCGGTGATCGGCGGAATAGGTCTTGCGATGTCGTCGACAGCGATGGCGCTGCAGTTAATGCGTGACAAAGGGATGAACCGCAACGAGGCAGGACAGCTGGGCTTTTCGGTACTGCTCTTCCAGGACCTGGCCGTGATCCCGGCGCTGGCACTGGTGCCGTTACTGGCAGGCTCTGGTGACGATCATTTTGACTGGGTCAAAATCTCCATGAAGGTGCTGGCCTTCGCCGGCATGCTGATTGGCGGACGTTTCCTGCTGCGGCCGGTGTTTCGTTTTATTGCCGCCTCTGGCGTGCGCGAGGTGTTTACTGCCGCGACGCTGCTGCTGGTGCTGGGCTCGGCATTGTTTATGGACGCGCTGGGGCTGTCGATGGCGCTCGGTACGTTTATCGCCGGGGTGCTCCTTGCCGAAAGCGAATATCGTCACGAACTGGAAACGGCTATCGATCCGTTTAAAGGGCTGCTGTTAGGGCTGTTCTTTATTTCGGTGGGAATGGCGCTCAACCTGGGCGTGCTCTATACCCATCTGCTGTGGGTGGTGATGAGCGTCGTTGTGCTGGTGGCGGTAAAAACGCTGGTGCTGTACGTCATGGCACGGATATACGGGCTGCGCAGTTCCGAGCGCATGCAGTTTGCCAGCGTCTTAAGTCAGGGCGGAGAGTTCGCGTTCGTGCTGTTCTCCACCGCTTCCTCCCAGAAGCTGTTTAAAGACGATCAGATGGCGCTGTTGCTGGTGACGGTCACGCTGTCGATGATGACCACCCCGCTGCTCATCAGGCTGGTGGATAAGCTGCTCTCACGGCGTTTAAATCCGACAGAGGATGAAGATGAGATGCCGTGGGTGGAGGATGATAAGCCGCAGGTGATTGTGGTGGGCTTTGGCCGCTTTGGGCAGGTGATTGGACGTCTGCTGATGGCGAACAAAATGCGCATCACGGTGCTGGAGCGCGATATCAGCGCGGTGAACCTAATGCGTAAATACGGCTACAAGGTTTACTACGGCGACGCGACCCAGCTCGAACTGTTGCGTTCAGCGGGAGCAGAAGCGGCAGAATCCATCGTGATTACCTGCAACGATCCGGAAGATACGATGAAACTGGTGGAACTGTGCCAGCAGCATTTCCCGCATCTGCATATTCTGGCGCGTGCGCGTGGACGTGTTGAAGCGCACGAACTGCTGCAGGCAGGTGTGAAACACTTCTCCCGTGAGACATTTTCCAGTGCGCTGGAGTTGGGGCGTAAAGCGCTGATTTCGCTGGGCATGCATCCCCATCAGGCTCAGCGGGCCCAGATGCATTTTCGCCGGCTGGACATGCGAATGCTGCGCGAATTAATGCCGGTACACTCTGATACGGCGCAGATCTCCCGCGTGCGGGAAGCGCGTCGCGAGCTGGAAGAAATTTTCCAGCGAGAGATGCAACAGGAACGACGCCAGCTCGATGGCTGGGATGAATTTGAATAAAGGGTAACGAAAGATGGCTGTACGTAAACGCTTTATTGCGGGCGCAAAATGCCCGAGCTGCCAGGCGCAAGATACGCTGGCGATGTGGCGGGAAAATAATATTGATGTCGTAGAGTGTGTTAAGTGCGGTCATCAGATGCGCGAGGCGGATAAAGAAGCCCGCGATCATGTTCGCAAAGAAGAGCAAGTTATCGGGATTTTTCATCCGGACTAGCGATATGCCCTGAGTTTTTTTAAGCTAAAGGGTACACGGGTGCAGATTTCCGCTACAATCTGCGCCAGCAATTTTCCCTTGCTCAGGAGATATCATGAAAGTAGCAAAAGACCTGGTGGTCAGCCTGGCCTATCAGGTACGTACAGAAGACGGTGTGTTGGTTGATGAGTCTCCGGTGAGTGCGCCGCTTGACTACCTGCATGGTCACGGTTCCCTGATTTCCGGCCTGGAAAACGCGCTGGAAGGTCACGACGTTGGCGACAAATTCGACGTTGCTGTTGGCGCGAACGACGCTTACGGTCAGTACGATGACAACCTGGTGCAGCGCGTTCCTAAAGACGTGTTCATGGGCGTTGACGAACTGCAGGTTGGCATGCGCTTCCTGGCGGAAACTGACCAGGGTCCGGTTCCTGTTGAAATCACTGAAGTGGAAGACGACCACGTTGTGGTTGACGGCAACCACATGCTGGCTGGCCAGAACCTGAAATTCAACGTAGAAGTTGTTGCGATCCGTGAAGCGACCGAAGAAGAGTTGGCTCATGGCCACGTTCACGGTGCGCACGGTCACGACCATGACCACGATCACGGCCACGACGGCTGCTGCGGTGGTCACGGCCACGATCACGACCATGGTCACGACCACGGTAAAGGTGGTTGCGGTAACGGCGGCTGCGGTTGCCACTAATTCCGTTATGCGGAAAATAAAAAAGCGGGATAATAATCCCGCTTTTTTTACGCCTCAATAATGAGGTGGTGGCGTCTCTTCTGACTGAGAGGCAATATGTGACGGCTGTGTGGCCTTCAGTTTGTCCGTCAGCAGGCGCATGAGATCCCGCAGTTTCGCCATTTCCAGTTCATGTGCGGTCACGGTCTGGTTTAGCTCTTCGATGGTGATGTCCTGAAAAGCCAGGCGGCTTTCCAGCTCAGCCATTCTCGCTTCTAACATTGTGTCCTTCATCATTCACCTCGTTGTATCTCATTAACCACAATCGGCCAGCGGCGGCGAAGTTTAACTGAGTTTATCCTTAAGTTCAGTATCTATCCCCTTGGCAAGAAACTTATTTAAACAAAAATAGTCTGAAAAGTGGCGAGAATCGGGAGAGTCTGTCTGTAGATTTCTTCCGCAACGTTTTATAGTACGTAACTCATTTACGTTTAACGCTGGGGTGAGAGTCCCCAGGCCCTGGAGATATGGATGAAATCACTGTTTAAAGTAACGCTGCTGGCGACGACGATGGCTGTTGCGCTGAACGCGCCGCTGTCCTTCGCTGCTGATACTGCTGCGAAGCCTGCTGCAACTGCAGACAGCAAAGCGGCGTTCAAAAATGACGACCAGAAATCCGCCTACGCACTTGGCGCATCTCTGGGTCGTTACATGGAAAACTCTCTGAAAGAACAAGAGAAACTGGGCATTAAACTGGACAAAGCTCAGCTGATCGCGGGCGTTCAGGACGCATTTGCAGATAAGAGCAAACTGTCTGACCAGGAAATTGAACAGACTCTGCAGGCGTTCGAAGCACGTGTGAAAGGTGCCGCTCAGACTAAGATGGAAGCGGATGCAAAAGACAACGAAGCGAAAGGCAAAGCCTACCGCGATACCTTTGCTAAAGAGAAGGGCGTGAAAACCTCCTCGACGGGTCTGGTGTACAAAGTTGAGAAAGAAGGTACCGGTGACGCGCCTAAAGACAGCGATACTGTCGTGGTTAACTACAAAGGTACGCTGATCGACGGTAAAGAGTTCGATAACTCTTACACCCGTGGTGAGCCTCTCTCCTTCCGTCTGGATGGTGTGATCCCAGGCTGGACTGAAGGTCTGAAAAACATCAAGAAAGGCGGCAAGATCAAACTGGTTATTCCACCGGATCTGGCATATGGCAAAACCGGCGTTCCAGGTATCCCTGCTAACTCTACCCTGGTCTTTGACGTAGAGCTGCTGGACATCAAACCAGCGCCGAAAGCTGATGCGAAACCAGAAGCGCAGGCAGAACAGAAAGCTGCGACAGACGCGAAGAAGTAATGGAATGAAAACCGCCGCCTTTAAGGCGGCGGTTTTTTTTATTGTGGGGCAGATATAATTAACACTGGAAAGCGTTATGCACGCTGTATTAATTTAGTTGTCCGTGTAGATAATGAGCCTGCCCTGAAAACCTAACGACAGGCTCCTGAAAAGGAGTGTTTTTTTCATGTCCAGGTCGCTTTTAACCAACGAAACCAGTGAACTTGATTTACTGGATCAACGTCCTTTCGACCAGACCGACTTCGATATTCTGAAATCCTACGAGGCGGTAGTGGACGGGTTAGCGATGCTCATTGGGTCCCACTGCGAAATCGTATTGCACTCCCTGCAAGATCTTAAGTGTTCCGCCATCCGCATTGCTAATGGTGAGCATACTGGCCGTAAAATTGGTTCGCCAATCACCGACCTTGCATTGCGTATGCTGCATGACATGACCGGCGCGGACAGCAGCGTCTCCAAATGTTATTTCACCCGCGCCAAAAGCGGCGTACTGATGAAATCAGAAACCATCGCGATTCGAAATCGCGAGCATCGCGTGATCGGTCTGTTGTGCATCAACATGAACCTTGATGTGCCGTTCTCGCAAATCATGAGCACTTTCATACCGCCTGAAACGCCGGACGTTGGCTCCTCAGTTAACTTTGCCTCCTCGGTTGAAGATCTGGTGACGCAGACGCTTGAGTTCACTATCGAAGAGGTGAATGCCGATCGCAACGTATCGAACAACGCCAAGAATCGTCAGATCGTGCTGAATCTCTATGAGAAAGGGATTTTTGACATCAAAGACGCCATTAACCAGGTGGCCGATCGCCTGAACATTTCCAAGCATACGGTCTACCTGTACATCCGCCAGTTCAAAAGCGGTGATTTCCAGGGGCAAGACAAGTAATGCGTTTTTCGCTGATGGTGACAGGCCCGGCGTATGGTACTCAGCAGGCCAGCAGCGCGCTGCAGTTTGCGCATGCGTTACTGGCTGCCGGACATGAGCTGGTGAGCGTCTTCTTTTATCGGGAAGGGGTGTATAACGCCAACCAGTTTACCTCACCGGCCAGCGATGAATTTGATCTGGTGCGCGCCTGGCAGACGTTGAACGAGACAAGGGGGGTTGCCCTGCATATCTGCGTGGCGGCAGCCCTGCGTCGCGGCGTGACCGATGCCACCGAAGCTGAACGTCTTGGCTTGCCAGGGGCCAACCTGCAGCCGGGGTTTTCGTTGAGCGGTCTGGGCGCACTGGCACAGGCTGCGTTAACCTGCGACAGAGTGGTGCAATTCTGATGAAACGCGTGGCGTTTGTTTTTTCATCTGCTCCGCACGGTAGTGCGTCCGGCAGAGAAGGGCTGGATGCGTTGCTCGCAACATCAGCACTGACCGAAGACATCGGTGTCTTCTTTTTAGGGGATGGCGTGTTTCAGCTTCTGGCAGGCCAGCAGCCGCAGGCTATTCTGGCGCGGGATTACATCGCGACCTTTAAAGTGCTGCCGCTTTACGACATTGAAACCTTTTTTGTCTGCGCTGATTCTCTTGCTGCGCGCGGTCTGAGCGATAAGACGTCTTTCGTGCTGGATGTAACACTCCTCCCGGCCGACGCGCTGCGCGACCAACTTTCCCATTACGACACTGTTCTGAATTTCTGAGGCTGACATGCTCCATACCCTGAGCCGTTCACCGTGGCATTGTGATATCGACGCATTACTGAGTATGCTGCGCGAAGGTGATGACCTGCTGCTGATTCAGGATGGCGTACTGGCTGCGCTTGAAGGGAGTCGTTTCGTTGAAATTCTCAGCAATGCCCCCATATCCGTCTCTGCGCTGAAAGACGATCTTGAGGCGCGAGGTCTTTCTGGTCAAATTTCAGCCAAAATTGACGTGGTTGGCTATACTGATTTCGTCAATCTTACTGTGACGCACGCCAGTCAAATGAACTGGTGATCCGAGATCGCTGTATATTTCTTGACACCTTTTCGACGTAGCCCTAAAATTTCGCGTCCTCATATTGTATGAGGTCGTTTTATTACGTGTTTACGAAGCAAAAGCTAAAACCAGGAGCTATTTAATGGCAACAGTTAACCAGCTGGTACGCAAACCACGTGCGCGCAAAGTTGCAAAAAGCAACGTGCCTGCACTGGAAGCCTGCCCGCAGAAACGTGGCGTATGTACTCGTGTATATACCACCACTCCTAAAAAACCAAACTCCGCACTGCGTAAAGTATGCCGTGTGCGTTTGACTAACGGTTTCGAAGTGACTTCCTACATCGGTGGTGAAGGTCACAACCTGCAGGAGCACTCCGTGATCCTGATCCGTGGCGGTCGTGTTAAAGACCTTCCGGGTGTTCGTTACCACACCGTTCGTGGTGCGCTGGACTGCTCAGGTGTTAAAGACCGTAAGCAGGCTCGCTCCAAGTACGGCGTGAAGCGTCCTAAGGCTTAATGGTTCTCCGTTAAGTAAGGCCAAACTGATTTATCTTAATGTCAAACTAAACTCGTAGAGTTTTGGACAATCCTGAATTAACAACGGAGTATTCCCATGCCACGTCGTCGCGTCATTGGTCAGCGTAAAATTCTTCCAGATCCGAAATTCGGATCAGAACTGCTGGCAAAATTTGTAAATATCCTGATGGTAGATGGTAAAAAATCTACTGCAGAAGCAATCGTATACAGCGCGCTGGAGACCCTGGCTCAGCGCTCTGGTAAAAATGAACTGGAAGCTTTCGAAGTCGCTCTCGACAACGTGCGCCCGACTGTAGAAGTTAAGTCTCGCCGCGTTGGTGGTTCTACTTATCAGGTTCCAGTTGAAGTTCGTCCGGTTCGTCGTAATGCTCTGGCAATGCGTTGGATCGTTGAAGCTGCTCGTAAACGCGGTGATAAATCCATGGCTCTGCGTCTGGCGAACGAACTTTCTGATGCTGCAGAAAACAAAGGTACTGCAGTTAAGAAACGTGAAGACGTTCACCGTATGGCAGAAGCCAACAAGGCGTTCGCACACTACCGTTGGTAATCCCTTCGGAGTATTAGTCACCAGGCGGGCGCTTCAGCGAAGCTGCCCGTCCTGGGTTACTTAACTGAACGCCTAAAGAAACAAACGAGGAATCAAATGGCTCGTACAACACCCATCGCACGTTACCGTAACATTGGTATCAGTGCGCACATCGACGCCGGTAAGACCACTACTACCGAACGTATTCTGTTCTACACCGGTGTAAACCATAAAATCGGTGAAGTTCATGACGGCGCAGCCACCATGGACTGGATGGAACAGGAGCAGGAGCGTGGTATTACTATCACCTCCGCAGCGACTACTGCATTCTGGTCAGGTATGGCTAAGCAGTACGAACCGCATCGCGTTAACATCATCGACACCCCAGGGCACGTTGACTTCACCATCGAAGTAGAACGTTCCATGCGTGTTCTTGACGGCGCGGTAATGGTTTATTGCGCAGTTGGTGGTGTTCAGCCACAGTCTGAGACCGTATGGCGTCAGGCGAACAAATATAAAGTTCCACGCATCGCGTTCGTTAACAAAATGGACCGTATGGGTGCTAACTTCCTGAAAGTTGTTGGTCAGATCAAATCCCGTCTGGGCGCGAACCCTGTTCCGCTGCAGCTGGCAATTGGTGCTGAAGAAGGCTTCACCGGCGTTATCGACCTGGTGAAAATGAAAGCCATCAACTGGAACGATGCAGACCAGGGCGTTACCTTCGAATACGAAGATATCCCAGCTGAGATGCAGGACCTGGCTGACGAATGGCACCAGAACCTGATCGAATCCGCTGCTGAAGCTTCTGAAGAGCTGATGGAGAAATACCTGGGTGGTGAAGAACTGACTGAAGAAGAGATCAAAAAAGCTCTGCGTCAGCGTGTTCTGAACAACGAAATCATCCTGGTAACCTGTGGTTCTGCATTCAAGAACAAAGGTGTTCAGGCGATGCTGGATGCGGTAATTGATTACCTGCCATCCCCGGTTGACGTTCCTGCGATCAACGGCATCCTGGACGACGGTAAAGATACTCCGGCTGAACGTCACGCAAGCGACGAAGAGCCGTTCTCTGCACTGGCGTTCAAAATTGCTACCGACCCATTCGTGGGTAACCTGACCTTCTTCCGCGTTTACTCTGGTGTGGTTAACTCCGGTGACACCATCCTGAACTCCGTGAAAACGGCGCGTGAACGTTTTGGCCGTATCGTACAGATGCACGCTAACAAACGTGAAGAGATCAAAGAAGTTCGTGCGGGCGACATCGCTGCAGCAATCGGTCTGAAAGACGTGACCACTGGTGACACCCTGTGTGACCCGGATCACCCGATCATTCTGGAGCGTATGGAATTCCCTGAGCCGGTAATCTCCATCGCGGTTGAACCAAAAACCAAAGCTGACCAGGAAAAAATGGGTCTGGCTCTGGGCCGTCTGGCGAAAGAAGACCCATCATTCCGCGTATGGACTGATGAAGAATCTAACCAGACCATCATCGCTGGTATGGGTGAACTGCACCTGGACATCATCGTTGACCGTATGAAGCGTGAATTCAACGTTGAAGCGAACGTGGGTAAACCTCAGGTTGCTTACCGCGAAGCGATTCGTGCGAAAGTTACCGATGTTGAAGGTAAACACGCTAAGCAGTCTGGTGGTCGCGGTCAGTACGGTCACGTTGTGATCGACATGTACCCACTGGAGCCGGGCTCTAACCCTAAAGGTTACGAGTTCATCAACGACATCAAAGGTGGTGTAATTCCTGGCGAATACATCCCAGCCGTTGATAAAGGTATCCAGGAACAGCTGAAAGCGGGCCCTCTGGCTGGCTATCCGGTTGTTGACATGGGTGTCCGTCTGCACTTCGGTTCTTACCACGACGTTGACTCCTCTGAACTGGCGTTTAAACTGGCTGCGTCTATTGCCTTTAAAGAAGGCTTTAAGAAAGCAAAACCAGTTCTGCTTGAGCCAATCATGAAGGTTGAAGTAGAGACTCCTGAAGAGAACACCGGTGACGTTATCGGTGACTTGAGCCGTCGTCGCGGTATGCTGCGCGGTCAGGAATCCGAAGTAACTGGCGTTAAGATCCATGCTGAAGTTCCGCTGTCTGAAATGTTCGGATATGCAACTCAGCTGCGTTCTCTGACCAAAGGTCGTGCATCATACACCATGGAATTCCTGAAGTATGATGATGCGCCTAACAACGTTGCTCAGGCCGTTATCGAAGCCCGTGGTAAGTAATCCACAGGATTAAAACCTAAGTCCCGTGCTCTCTCCGAAGGGGAGAGCACTATAGTAAGGAATATAGCCGTGTCTAAAGAAAAATTTGAACGTACAAAACCGCACGTCAACGTTGGTACTATCGGCCACGTTGACCATGGTAAAACTACCCTGACCGCTGCAATCACTACCGTACTGGCTAAAACCTACGGCGGTGCTGCTCGTGCATTCGACCAGATCGATAACGCACCAGAAGAAAAAGCGCGTGGTATCACCATCAACACTTCTCACGTTGAATATGACACCCCGACTCGCCACTACGCACACGTAGACTGCCCAGGCCACGCCGACTATGTTAAAAACATGATCACCGGTGCTGCGCAGATGGACGGCGCGATCCTGGTTGTTGCTGCGACTGACGGCCCAATGCCTCAGACTCGTGAGCACATCCTGCTGGGTCGTCAGGTAGGCGTTCCTTACATCATCGTGTTCCTGAACAAATGTGACATGGTTGATGACGAAGAGCTGCTGGAACTGGTAGAGATGGAAGTTCGTGAACTGCTGTCTCAGTACGATTTCCCAGGCGACGACACCCCAATCGTTCGTGGTTCCGCGCTGAAAGCGCTGGAAGGCGAAGCAGAGTGGGAAGAGAAAATCATCGAACTGGCTGGCTTCCTGGATTCTTACATCCCAGAACCAGAGCGTGCGATTGACAAGCCGTTCCTGCTGCCAATCGAAGACGTATTCTCCATCTCCGGTCGTGGTACCGTTGTTACCGGTCGTGTTGAGCGCGGTATCATCAAAGTTGGCGAAGAAGTTGAAATCGTTGGTATCAAAGAGACTGCTAAGTCTACCTGTACTGGCGTTGAAATGTTCCGCAAACTGCTGGACGAAGGCCGTGCTGGTGAGAACGTAGGTGTTCTGCTGCGTGGTATCAAACGTGAAGAAATCGAACGTGGTCAGGTACTGGCTAAGCCAGGCTCAATCAAGCCACACACCAAGTTCGAATCTGAAGTGTACATCCTGTCCAAAGACGAAGGCGGCCGTCATACTCCGTTCTTCAAAGGCTACCGTCCACAGTTCTACTTCCGTACAACTGACGTGACCGGTACCATCGAACTGCCAGAAGGCGTTGAGATGGTAATGCCAGGCGACAACATCAAGATGGTTGTGACGCTGATCCACCCAATCGCGATGGACGACGGTCTGCGTTTCGCAATCCGTGAAGG